>NZ_PNFV01000009.1 GCF_002940945.1 Limosilactobacillus pontis | reverse complement strand
AATATTCCTCGTAAGTCACTCAATTATCGCACGCCACTTGAAGTATTCTTAAGCTATGTCACAGATGAACAACTTTCAGCTTTTTTCTAATTTAAATTGACATTTCGGGAGTCATATAAAAAGTGCCTCGTAACTGTTAGAACTTTGTCTAACAATTATGAGGCACTTCAAATCCGCACGGGTCGTTTTTAATGCTTAATTGGTCCGCCGTTTGGGACTCTGCCAGGTCCCTTTTCCAAAGCCCAGAATGGTTTTAATGGCCTTATGAAAGGTAATGATAATGGTCAGCGGGTTGACAATCCAGGTGAAGAGCAGGTAAAGGGGCGAAAAAAGGATGTACTTCAGCTTGGTCCCCTGAAAATCGAGGATCAAGGCTGCGAGTACTTGAAAGAGGCCGGCGATCAGCTGGAAATTGACAAAGATCATGCTCATCACGATTCCATGGTAGATCCGCTCATAGTTGCCGACACTTAAGTAGTAGAGCATCAGCAGGATAAAAACAACTGTTGTGACGACGAAGAAGAAGGACCAGACTAAGGATAAGGTCGCGTCCAGTACCATCGGCAGAACATAGCGGTTGCGCCAGGGGTGAGCAAAGGTCTTAGCGAAGTTGGTCAGCCAGACCTCCGTCCCGCCTTGTGCCCAGCGGTTCCGCTGACGGAAGAGGTCGCGGACGGTTTCAGGAACGTTCATATGAAAGACGATATCCGGGGCAAAACGCGGCACCACATTCATGAAGGTATGATCCCAGGCAATGCTGATGTCTTCAGTAGCCCGGTCCTGGCGGAAGCCCCCGGCATTGATCAGGAAACGCTTGCGATACATCGTGTTAGCACCGCTATAGGCATACATAGTGTTGTTGATCGCCGTCTGACTACGCTTGATGATGCCAACGATACTGGAAAACTCAACTGTTTGTGACTTGCCCAACAGGGTCGTCCGGTTATAGACATCCATGTTGGCAGTGACTGCCGCATAGTTGATCCCGCGTGGACTCGCAAAGTAGCGCATGTACTTGATTAGGGCGTCAGGCTCTGGAATCGTGTCAGCGTCGTTACTCAGGATGTACTCACCACGGGCAAAGAACATCCCGACGTTAAAGGCATGGGCCTTACCCTGATTGTCGTCAATCCGGACAACCCGCAGACGCGGATTGACTTTCTGGAGACGGGCCAGAATTGCTGGCGTTTCGTCGGTGCTCCCGTCGTCCATCACCAAAACCTCATAATGATCATAATTTAGGTCGTGGAGAAGGTAGTTAATTGTACTCTCAATGATGACTTCTTCATTGTGAGCTGGCACCATGATTGTGATAAAGGGGTGGCGTTTCAGCTCCTCCCGGCTCGCTAGCTCATCGTCGTGCTTGCGGAAGAGGGCATAGGCAACCGCACCCCAGAACCAGTACATCGCTCCGATAATTGGATAGATGCACAGGATCAGGTTTACCACCAGCAGGACGATCAGCCAGGGGTCGTGGCCCAACTGAATACCATTGACAATGTTTGAAATCATTTCTGTCCCTCCCCGTCATACTTGATTGCGTTCTTAAGGTCATCCCTGGTGAAGTTCTGTTCTGACTTGACGACGTAATAACGTACCGTATGCCGGAAATGGCGGGAACCAAAACGGTCAGCCGCCAACTGCATCGCCTTGTCCACCTGCCGATTGCTCTCTTGGATATCGTATTGTGGAGTCTTCTCCAGGACCCGCTTGCGTCGCCGGTTCTGAATGCCACCAACCAACAGACAGAAGACCGCCATCCCGAGACCGATAATAAAGAGGAGGATGAGCAGAAGGTCCAGCTCACTAAATCCCTCGCGGTAGTGCCAGAAGTAAAATCCCTGCCGACCGTCAGTAATGTAAGCAAGGTAAGTACCGATGGTAACCACGCATGGCACCAGCAGAACCAGCCAACAGAAGATCGCAACCAGGGTCTGCCAGAGTTTGCGGCCCCAGTGCCGTCGGGCGAAGTAGTCATCCTGGTAAGTGACCTTTTGCCCATTTTCATTTTCCATTTTTAATCTCCCAATCATTGTAATCTGTTCGAATCGCTTAAACGCTCACAGTATACACCCTTGCAGGGTCCAGAACGCAAAAAAGCCACCAATCATGGTGACTTTTTTGAGATCTATTCTGCTTGTCCCTTAGCCAGCCGCGTTGAACTTATGGTCGTCGCTCCACTTGACTGGGTTCTCCCGCCATAGTTGGAGAGACTTAAGATGGTCGGCACTAATTTGGTGATTAGCCTTCGCTTCCGCAATTAGGGTCGAATAGTCGGTAACGGCGAAATACTTCAGGTCGTTAGCCAGAAAGTTCTGTTCCGCAGCCTGCAGCTGATAGGTAAAGACGGCCACTACACCGATCACCTGGGCGCCAGTATTATTGATCGCCCGGACAGCGTTGAGGACGCTGCCGCCAGTGGAGATCAAATCATCAATCACCACGACTTTCTGTCCCGGTTTGAGAACCCCTTCAACTTGGTGTCCCTGACCATGATCCTTGGGCTTGGACCGAACGTAGACCATTGGCAACCCCATCTCCTGAGCAACCCATGCGGCGTGGGGAACCCCCGCCGTTGCGGTCCCAGCGATCACATCGGCATCCGCAAAGTGGAGGTTGATCTGTTCCTCCATCCCGTTATAAATTGCTTGGCGCACGTCCGGGTAGGAGATCGTCAGGCGATTGTCCGTATAGATAGGCGACTTCAGCCCGCTCGCCCAGGTGTAGGGTTTGTCGGGGCTCAGGGTTACTGCATGAATGTCTAATAATGCCTTAGCAACACTTTGTGAATAAGTCATGGTTAATTCCTCCTAATCTGCGAGAAATGCTTGTTGAATTTGCTGGTATGCCGCAACTGGATCGCTGCTCTGAGTAATCGGCCGCCCGACCACGATTCCGTTGCTGCCGAGTTCGCAAGCCTGGGTTGGGGTCACTACCCGCTTCTGGTCATCATGTACGGCAAGCGATGGTCTGATGCCAGGGGTGATACAGAGAAAGTCAGGCCGGGTCACCTGCCGAATTGCTGGCAGTTCGTGAGCCGAACAGACTACCCCAGCTAAGCCGACACTCTCCGCCAGTTGGGCATAATTTTGCACCGACTCAATCAGGGAAAGGTCGACGTGCTGTTGTTCATGCAGAATTTTATCGTCGATTGAGGTCAGCTGGGTAATCGCCAATAGCTTGGCCGGACGGACCCCCGCCTCGACCGCGCCCTCTTCCAGCCCGGCCAGTCCCGCCGTCAGCATCTCTGTTCCGCCCGCCGCGTGAATGGTGGTAAAGTCGATGCCGAGACGGCCGATGGCGGCCATAGCTCGGTGCACTGTATTGGGAATATCATAGAGTTTCAGGTCGAGAAAGATTTTAAATCCACGCTTCTGGGCCTCGTGTACAATCTCTTGACCCAGTCCGTAGTACATCTCCATTCCGATCTTGACAATCGGCTTAGGGGTCACATCAAGCTCGTCAAATAGCTTAACCGCCGCTTCCTTGGTCGCCACATCTATTGCAACCATTGGTACATAACGTTTCAAAATCTTACCTCCCATAGGTCCGTCAGCTTCTCAATCCCGTACTTATCCATCGTCAACGGCAGTTCTGCGATGATCTTCGGTAGGGCCAGGGGGTCGTGAAAACTAGCCGCGCCAACCTCAACCGCATTGGCCCCGGCCATCACAAACTCCAGGACATCTTCCGCACTCTCAATGCCACCCACCCCGATAATAGGCAACGCGGAAACGCGGCGAACCTGATGAATCATTCGTAAGGCCATCGGCTTTAGTGCTGGGCCCGACAGGCCGCCAGTTACGTTGGCCAAAACGGGGCGCCGGGTCTTGAGGTCGATGCTCAACCCGGTCAGAGTGTTAATCATTGTCAGCCCGCTGGCTCCACCACTCTCAGCTGCCTGGGCCAGGGGCACAATATTGGTCACGTTGGGAGTCAATTTGACGTAGACCGGCACCCCATGGGTCATGGCAACCACCTGCTTGACCAGCTGTTCCAGGACCGCCGGATCGGTACCCATCGCCAAGCCACCGTGCCTGACATTCGGGCAGGAAACGTTTAGTTCCAGGGCGTTGACCCCGCCGCCGGTTGTCAGCCGATCGGCGACCGCAACATACTCGTCGTTGGTGAAGCCAGCCACACTAGCGATTATCGGTAATTGGGGATAGTTGACCTGAAGCCAAGGGATCTTCTCGTCGACGACTCGCTGAACACCGACATTCTGCAGACCGTTAGCATTCAGCCAGCCGGCTGTTGTATGACAGACTCGAGGGCGCGGGTTCCCCGACCGCGGGTGCATGGTGGTGGACTTCATCACCAGGGAACCCAAGCGATTAAGGTCGTAATTTCTGGCGACCTCCTGCCCATACCCGCAGGTGCCGCTAGCGGCGATCACAGGATTTTTCAGGGATAAGCCCGGCAGTTCGACTGCCAATCGTTGTTCATCCTTCATTTTGCATCCTCCCGGTCATAGACGAGTTTCCCATCAACGAAGGTCTTAACGGTGGCCCCATAGACCCGATCACCGACAAAGGGGGTGTTATGGCCCTTAGAGAAGAACTGATCAGGCTTGATCGTCGTCTGGTGGTCGATATCAAAGACAGCGACATCAGCCGGGTCACCGACCATTAATCCACCAGCCTTATTAAGCTTGAATACCCGCTTTGGTGCCCCACTCAGCCAGTCAATCAACTGCCCTAGGGTAAAGATCCCGTTTTTGACGTAGCGGGTGTAGAGGAGGGCAAAAGCAGTCTCGCTACCGACGATTCCGTTTGGTGAGGCTAAGAACCCTTGCCCCTTCTCAACATCAGTGTGTGGTGCATGATCAGTGGCAATACAGTCGATGGTGCCGTCGAGCAGGCCGGCCAAACAAGCTTCTTGATCTTTCCGGCTGCGTAATGGCGGGTTCATCTTGTATTCCGCGTTATCATCCGGAATGTCCGCATCGGCCAATAAGAGGTGATGGGGCGTAACCTCACAGGTAACGTTGATTCCCAGCTGCTTGGCGTGACGGACCAGCTCAATGCTTTCCTTAGTCGAAACATGGCAAACGTGATAATGGGCTCCAGTGGCCTGGGCGATTACTATGTTACGGGCAATCTGTGCCGTCTCGCTGATCTTTGGCATTCCCGGCAGCCCCATTCTTTGGGCAACCGGTCCATCATTGATAACCCCGTCATTGGTCAGCTGGTTGTCCTGAGCGTGATCGCACATCGGGACATCGTACTTGGCAAGCTCCTGCATGGCCTGGTAGACAACACTGGCGTCCTGGATGCCGGCCCCATCATCACTGAAGAGGCGTGCTCCCGCAGCGTATTGGGCCGCGACATCGACCGGCTCCCTTCCCGCACGACCCTTGGTAACGGGGGAATACTGGATGATCTTGATCGCACTATCCTTGACGTTGCGGGCCTCTTGGGCATGGAAACGTTCCGGCGTATCACAAGTCGGCTTCAGGTTGGCCATCGCGGCGATGGTGGTAAAGCCGCCATGGGCCGCGGCCCGGCTGCCGGTGGCGATTGTCTCCTTATTGGTATAACCCGGCTCACGCAGGTGAACATGGATATCAATCAGGCCCGGCGTAATCAGATTACCGGCCAGATCATATACTATCGCGTCATCATTGGCACTGAGGTTGGTCCCGATCGCGGCAATCTTGCCGTCCTCAATCAAAATGTCACCGGCTGTCAAGTGTCCATCGACCACGCGACGACCGTTTTTCAATAGGGTTTGACTCATAATTGCGGCCCCGTCTTACATGATGCCCTTGTAGCGGAGAATCCGACTCAGAATTGCCATCCGGACGAAAACTCCATTTTGCATCTGCTGAAAGATTCGGGAATTGGGCGCCTCGACCAGGTCACTGGCGATTTCCACACCCCGGTTGACTGGTGCCGGGTGCATAATAATGGCGCCTTTCTTCATCTTGTTGTAGCGTTCGTGGGTTAGGCCGTATTGTTCATGGTACTTTTCAGCATCAAAGGCGCCGTTTTCCGCGCCGGATAGCCGTTCATTCTGGACCCGAAGGAGGTTGACAACGTCCATCTGTGGCAGAAATTCATCAAAGTCGCCAAAAGTTCCATATTGGTTAAGGTCGTCATCGTACCATTCCTGGGGACCAGCGAAGTAAACCTTGGCACCGAGGCGGTGAAGCATCATCGCGTTAGAGTGGGCCACCCGGGAGTGGGATAGGTCACCAATAATTAGGACCTTGAGGCCAATGAAATTACCAAACTCTTCGTGAATCGTCATCATGTCGAGCATGCATTGTGACGGGTGCTGGCCGCTTCCGTCACCACCGTTGGCAATCCCAATCTTGAGATCTGGGTGCTTGATCAGATTCTTGTAGTATTCGTTTTCGGGGTGACGAATAACGGCAATATCAACCCCGATCGATTCCATCGTCTTGATAGTATCGTAGAGGCTTTCCCCCTTCTTGACCGAACTGGTCCCCGCTTCAAACTGCATGACGTGCATGCCGAGCTTCATCTCCGCCATCTGGAAACTGGTCTTGGTCCGGGTGGAGTTTTCGAAGAAAAGGTTGGCGGCAAAAGCTGGGCGGGTAAGTTCCGCCTTCTTGCCGTGTTTGTACTCCTCGGCCTCACTGATCAGATCCAAGGCATCGGCGGCATCCATGTCGGCGACAGTGACAACGTTTGGTTGAATACGTTCAGTGCTAATCATCAAATAGATCTCCTTTTCTTTGCATAAGCGACAAAAGCAGCGTCAACCGATCCAGTCTCCTGGTTTGCGGTCACGCTGCTTTTGGTGTGTTTCTGCTTATGTGGATAGGCTGAAAACACTGCACCGATTCTGCTCTCACAGGAGACAATTAAATGGCTCAGTTCTTTCAAAAATACCTATTTGATTACGTGGGCGAGGACCCGCCGCCACTGTCGATTTGGCCGGGAAATTCTGCATAAAAAATGGCCTCCTCAGCAGTGACTAAGAAGGTCGAATTATTCTAACGCTCAGTTAAATCCTTCCTAGCCTCGCTGGACTAAGTTAAAGGTATTTCGATTGCTCATAATACTAGATGATTTCCCTAAAGTTGTCAACACCTTGATTGAAATTTCTTCCAGTGTCCCGATATGGTATGATCTTAGTTAGCAATAATTTTGTAAGGAGGGCTCGTATGTCAAAATCACCACGCAATAAGACCATCGATTTCTCCCTGGCCAACGCCCCAGCTGGCGTCCTCAATCAGATCCTACACGAGGACGACCAGCTGGAGCACCGGGCAGCAGTGATCGACCAGACCATCAACGGGGACGCATTTAATGTCTTGCCCCGCCTCCCTGACAAGATAGCAGACCTGGCAATTGTCGACCCGCCCTACAACCTTAACAAGAAGTATGACGGCCTCGACTTCAAGAAAATGACCGATTCGGACTACCGAGCTTACACCCAACGTTGGATCGATGCCCTCCTACCTAAACTCAAACCTCAGGCCAGCCTCTACGTCTTCGCTGACTGGCAGACCAGCATTTCCCTGGCCCCGGTCCTGGAGCAAAACTTCACCATCAAGAATCGGATCACCTGGCAGCGTGAGAAGGGACGTGGTGCCCTAACTAACTGGAAGAACGGGATGGAAGATATCTGGTTTCTCACCCGCGACCCGAATAACTATACCTTCAATGTTAACCGGGTTAAGCAGCGACGACAGGTGATCGCCCCCTACCGTATCGCTGGCCAAGCCCGCGATTGGAAGGAAACCGCGGCCGGCCGTTTTCGGGATACGATGCCTTCCAATTTCTGGGACGACATCTCGATACCTTACTGGTCGATGCCCGAAAACACTGGTCACCCAACCCAGAAACCTGAGAAATTGCTGGCCAAGATCATCCTGGCCAGCTCCAACCCTGGCGATCTGATCCTCGACCCCTTCGCCGGTGCCGGATCAAGCCTGGTTACTGCCAAGAAACTTAACCGCCACTTCATCGGCATCGAGCAGAGTCTCCTCTATACTGCTTGGGGTGAGTACCGATTACAGCAGACGGACGCTGGCGACAGCATTCAGGGCTATACAGACGGGGTGTTCTGGGAACGCAACACCTTAGCTGCCCAGCGTGCCCGCCACCATCACCATTAATAATTTTAAACTAAAGGAGTTCGGTTAGGAACTATAAGGCTAGCCTAGGACGATTGTTGGCACGGAACAGGCCAGCAATTGACCGTAGCTAGCCTTACTTTATAATATTCGGAACTGAAAAAGAGGCTAGGAGAAAACAAAGTTTTCTCCTAGCCTCTTTTTCTTAAATCACCATACTCAATAGCCAAACCGCGACCAGGCCACCGATGACTGAGATCGCCATCGAACGGGTAAAGTAGGCAACCACCATTACAACCAGGGCTGCCAAGATTTGCTCGACGTGACCGAATGGGACAAAGTGGTAACCGGCCGTTGTTACGAAAATTCCCTTCACAATCAGGGCGGTAAAGAGACTGACCGGGACGTACTTCATCCACTCGTTAAACCACTCCGGGATCTTTCTGGTAGAGAAAAACAGAATTGGGAAGTAGCGGGGAATAAATGCCGCAAACGCCGCAAAAATAATGACAATGATATGATACAAGATTTTACTGTTGCCAGTGTCGGAAATTAATAAGGGCAAATTACTAAATAGTTGTTCCATACCTAGTCTCCACTAATCATCATGTTCAGATGGGGTCTGCTCCTGATCCGCATCCAGTTGCTGCTTAACTTTCTTCAGCTCACGTCGCTCCTGCTGATCTTCCACCGTGATCCGGGTGGCCATCGGTCGGAAGATCTTAGTCAGGAACCAATTGCTGTCGGGATTCTTACTGTGCTTGCGAACCGTGTTCTCAATCAAGAAGCCAATAAAGGAGGCAATCAGGGTGGCAATCACAATCCCCAGCGTGCTCTTGGTAAGAACCAGGAAGACCACTGCCAGGACCGCCGAAAGCAGACAGATCAACAGGGTCAAGTGGTTACGGACCTGCATCACAACCATGTACAGGAAGAGGGCCGTCAGGGCGAAGTCTACCACTTCCAGGTTAATAGAAAGCGTGCTCCCAATCAAACCGCCGACCATGTTGGCCACCGACCAGGAAATCAGGGAGTAGTGTTCAACCAATAACCCGTCCTTGGGGGTCCATTTCTTGTCGGTGGCAAACTTCAGGTAGTTCACCGCATAGTTTTCATCGTTCATCGATACGGCAAACAGCCAAATGAAGTGTTGTGATTCATTTTTGATGTATTTGGAAAGACTCGACCCCAGAAGAGCATACCGCAGTTCTAGGAAGAATAGAGTCATAAAGATTGATGTCAACGGTGCATGAATTGTCAATAACGACGCCAGAATGAACTGAGCCCCGCCAGAGAAAACCACGATTGATACCACAAGGGTCATTATAAAGTTAAAGCCCGCTGCGTGTAATAAAATTCCACAAGCTAATCCGATTGGAATATAGCTAAGGCAGAGCGGCATCGCAATGCCTAAGACTTCTAGCCATCGTGCTTTTTCTGGATTTATTTGCGCTTTAGCCACAGAATTTCCTCCAATTACCGTCATCTTTTATCAAAATAAAGCGACACAATGCTCTTTCAGTTTAACACACTCCAATTTTAATGAATATAGCGAAATAAAAAGAATGAAGAATTTGCGACAAACTTCTTCATTCTTTATTAAAGTTGTTTAACTTGTTCCTGCTTGAGGGGCAGGGTGACGATAAAGGCCGTCTCGTTGGCGTCGGAGGCCACTGTTACCTTGCCATGGTGCAAGTCGACGATGCTCTTAACGATTGCCAGTCCTAAACCGGTACCACCCGTGGCCCGAGATCGAGATGCCTCAGCCCGGTAAAAGCGCTCGAAGAGGTGGTGCTGGGCTTCCTCTGGGATCGGGGTCCCATCATTGGCGACTTTGACCACGACCTGATCTTGTTCCTGATGGGCGGTAATTCGGATGTAGCTGGCGCCGTTGCCGTACTTGAAGGCGTTAGCGACGAGGTTGTTGAATACCCGCCCTAATTTCTCGGGATCAGCTTCAATCATCAAGGGGTTGGGCACCACCTTCGAGCTGATCTCAATCCCCCGCCGGTCAGCCTCTAGGGCAAAACTGGCGGTCAGCTGCTCTAACAACTGGTCGAGGTCAACCCGCATAATATTGACCGGAGCTCCATGTTGCTGGACCTTAGTGTACTCGAAAAGGTCGTCTACCAGGTTCTTCATCTGTTTAGCCTTTGAATAGGCAATGTGGGTGTACTTGAGGATATCCGCCTCGTTTTGGTACTGTTTATCTTCAATCAAGCCCAGGTAGCCGATAATGCTGGTCAGCGGGGTCCGCAGGTCATGACTAACGTTGGTGATCAACTCATCCTTAGACTTCTCGATCTTGCGCTCATCATCCATCGACTGGACCGCGCTGTCAACCAGGGCGTTAACGCTAGTGATCACGTGCTGCTCGCTACCCTTGAGACGAAACGGGATCCGGTGGTCAAGGTGGCCCTGGGCAATGTAATGAAGTTCACCGATAATATGATTCATCAGGTACAGGTGATAGCGGCGACGCAAACGCCACCAGACAACCCAAACGTCAATCAGGACCAGGAAGATAATCAGGATCCGCTGGTAGCTCCAGATCTGGGCCTGCATCGGGCCGATCTTCAATGACTGTTTGATCATAAAAATCCCACTGGTGACCCCTGGATTAGACTGAATGACGTCCTGAATAATGGTCAAAACAGCCATATTCAGTAAGATCAACAGGATGACCGTGATAACCCCTTCAAAAATCAGTGAACTTTTTTCACGTCCAGTAAGCTTCACGCTTGAACCCCCTCAATAAACTAGTGGTTCTCGATCTTGTAACCGACACCCCAGACGGTTTGAATCACCTTTTCACCGTTGGTAGCCTCTTCAATCTTGTCCCGCAGGTGGCTAACGTGGACCATCACCGTCTTGGCGGAGACCACGCTCTCTTGTTGCCATACCCGCTCAAAAATATCATCAGCGGAAAAGACCCGGTTTGGGTGACTGGCCAGCAGGTAGAGGATCCCAAACTCAAGGGCCGTCAGTTGGATCGTATCCCCCTTGATTGTTTTCACCTCGTGTGAGTCCTTGTTGATAATCAATGGACCAACATTGAGGACGTCTGGCTGATCATTGGTGACCTCTCCCTGGCTGCGCCGCAACAGCGACTTAACCCGGGCCATAACTTCTAACGGGTTGAATGGCTTGGTTACGTAATCGTCTGCTCCGCTGATCAAGCCCTGGATCTTATCCATATCGGCCGTCTTGGCAGACAGGACAAGGATCGGAATGTCGGAGTCCTTACGTACCTGCTTGATAACTTCCATCCCGTCCATCTCAGGCATCATCAGGTCCAAAATAACCAATGCGATGTCCGGATTGGTATTCAGCTTGGTTAGGGCCTCCTTGCCGTTATAAGCAGCTAACGGCTCATAGCCCTCGTTGCGGATATAAATCTCCAGCAACTGTACAATCTCTTTATCATCATCGACAACTAAAATCTTCATTTACGGCCACTCCTTCTCGGCTGTCTCTAAATCCCTATCAATTATAATCAATCCTTATTCTTAAGGCCGGCTTTTACCCCCGACCTTAAGAAAATCTTAGCGGCTGACGTTGAGCACAATGGTCTTCGTCTGCTGACCATCAGTCAAGATCAGATAGTAGTTTCCAACCTTGGTAAAGGTATAGTTAACCGCGCCCGCATTGGGTTGAGCGGAAAACGTCTGTAGAACATTACCGCTACCCGCATCGATAATCTGCAACTGGTTCTTGGCTGGCACCGCGAAATTATTCAAGACGGCGCGGCCATTCTGATCAAGCTTGATGTTCTGATGGTCCGGAGTCGGCAGTTCATCCATCTTCTGCTCGCCCTGACGGTTATTGTTTGCGGCGGCTTCCTTAGCAACCGAACTGGCACTGGCCGAACTAGCTGAACTGCTAGATGCTCGTGCCGCACGTTGAGCCTTGACTGATGACGATTCGGCAGCCTGGCTGGTAGCAGCCTCAGTCTGCATGTTGCTAACGCTGGCCCCAGCTCCGGCCAAAATAGCTACGAGCAGCAGACACCAATTCAGCGTCGGATGGGTCTTTGCCAGAGGCCGTGTTCCCCCGTGCAGGGCGTGACGCGTTTGCCGGATCCACTGTACCAGAAACAGCAACACTCCTAATCCCGCTAAACTCGCTAGCAGTATTTGATAATTCATGTGTCTCACCCCTCTTAACGGATCTTAGTCAATTTAGTCTCTTCTTTAATTGTACCAGTTTCTGCGAACCCGGACACAATAAAAACGGCCGATAAATAAGCTTCTCAGCTTGCCATGCGACTATTCCAGGATGAATTGACATGTCCACTTTTGTTTATCAGCATTAACCAGCAGGCTTCACTATATAAAAAACAAAAAAGCTGAGGCTGGGAGAAAAATCTGTTTTCTCCCAGTCTCAGCCAGTTTAATAATCATTTGTAGTTAGGAGCAGCCTTGGTGATCTGTACATCATGAGGATGAGACTCACGTAGCCCAGCATTCGTAATCTGAACGAACTGAGCCTTATTGATCAGGGTTGGAATATCTGGGGCACCAACATAGCCCATTCCGGAGCGTAGGCCACCGTCAATTTGGAAAACAATGTCAGAAACGTCACCCTTGTACTCGACACGGGCCTCGATCCCTTCTGGAACCAGTTTATTGGCCTCATTAACCCCGCCCTGGAAGTAGCGGTCAGAGGAACCGTGGGCCTGGGCCATGGCACCGACAGAACCCATTCCCCGATAGGCCTTGTACTTCTTGCCGTGGTCCTCGAAGACCTCACCAGGAGCCTCAGTTGTCCCAGAGAGCATACTACCGAGCATAACAGCATTCCCACCAGCTGCCAGAGCCTTGACCACGTCGCCGGAGTACTTGATCCCCCCGTCGGCAATGATCGGCTTGCCATATTCACGAGCAACCGTAGCAGCGTCATAGATTGCGGTGATCTGCGGTACACCGACACCGGCAACTACTCGAGTCGTACAGATGGAGCCGGGGCCAATACCGACCTTAACCACATCAACACCAGCATCGAAAAGAGCCGCAGTGGCCTCTCCGGTAGCAACATTCCCAGCAATCAGGGTCACGTCTGGGAAATGGTCGCGAATCTCCTTAATCTTGCGCAGTACACCCGCGGAGTGACCATGGGCGGTGTCAATGACAATTGCATCGGCACCGGCCTTTAGGAGGGCTTCAGCTCGCTCGAAGGTATCGCTGGTAACCCCAACGGCAGCGGCACAAAGCAGACGGTTCTGGTCGTCAACTGCTGCCTTGGTAGCACTGGCGGGAACCACGACGCTCTTGACGTTAGCTACCTCTCCAGCCTGGGCCTGGATCGACATATTCTTGTGGATAACTCCTAGGCCACCCTGAAGGGCCATGGCAATCGCCATTGGGCCTTCCGTGACAGTATCCATTCCGGCACTAATCAACGGAATATGGAGTTTCAAGTTGTCAGCCAACTGAGTACTTAAATCAACTTCATTTGGTAAAACATGGCTTTCTGCCGGAATCAGCAGAACATCATCAAACGTCAAACCCTTTTTCGCAAACTTTGTCTCCCAACTTGACATCGATCAAACACGCTCCTTAGTTTTTGATTAGGTCAACTCTACTAGGAATCGACGCCAAGGTCAATAGTAAAAAAGTGAAAATTATTAGGAAAATTCCAGGAGATCGTTCGCGCTTTCCTGATCGATCACCAAGGTATTGGCGTATCCCGCCACCAACGCACCGTGAATTGCCGGAACCTTGGCTACATTAGCCGCCACTAGAATACTATGCTTCTTCTTCTTCAACTCAGCCAGCCGGATCCCAATTGTCCGTTCATTGATGTTCTGATTCACAATCTGGCCCTTGACATCGATAAAGCGGGAAAAAATGTCCCCGACTGCCTCTTGTTGCAGAATCTTCTGCTCACGTTCGGTAAAGTAGCCCAAGCGGAAGAGAAGGGCGGAATCACGAACTGTGCCAACCGTAAACATGGCAATGTCAGCCTGCTGTCCCAGCTTAAGAATGTACTTGATATGAGTATCGTTGGCAACCAACTCCTTGGTCTTGGCGTGGTCGAAGATGACCGGCACTGGCAAGTACTGAGGCAGGGTATTGAAGGCACTGGCAAAGGTGTTGACCGTCTCGAAGGCGTAATTTCGCGTCTCAGTGTTGGCCATCGATCCCTTCATCTGAACGACTTTGATTCCAGAAACGTCCTTGGGGGTAATGTGAAGGGCAACCTGATAGACCGTCTTTCCCCAGCCCAAGCCGATAACATCATTATTTTTAACGATCCTCTCAATATAATGGGCGCCGGCGATCCCAACCTCCTCAAGCGGGTTGTCTTTGCCTGGTACAATGATTGTCTGCTTAAGGCTTGGGTACTTGGCTATCAGGTCATCCTGTAACTGGTGAAGTGGTGCCAGGGGGTTGTGGATCTTGATCGTTACTAACCCCTGATCACGGCCATACTGAAGCAGACGAGAAACGGTTGCCCGGGAGATATTTAGTTCACTGGCGATCTCTTGCTGGTTAAAGCCATCCCGGTAGTAAAGGGTTGCAACCTTGAGCGCCAGGGCGACTTTTTTGTTTTCACCATCCATTGTCTTTCCTCCCTTATACACAAAAACAAGGGAACTGTCACAGGATCACTGTTCCAGGCCCTTGTTTTGCTGTTGCATTAAATTCTAACAGATTACGCTATTTACCGGCAATTGCCGTCTCCAGCGAGATATTGATCATATCGTTGAACGTCTTCTCACGTTCCTCAGCCGTGGTCTTTTCGTCACCAAAGATCAAGTCACTAACGGTCAGAACAGAGAGGGCACGGAAATGCAGCTTGGCACCCAGCAGGTACAGGCCAGCAGATTCCATTTCAGTCCCAAGAATACCGTAGTCACGAAGTTTCTTCATGTCCAATTCATCGTTGTAGAACCGGTCAGCAGCGAAGATATCCCCTACCTTCGTGTCGATACCAAGCTTTTCAGCAACGTGATAAGCGGTGTCCAGTAGTTTGAAGTCGGCCAGCGGTGCGTAGTGGAAGCCCGGGCCAAAGGTGTTCATCGTTACCGCTGAATCCGTGGAAGAACCTTGCGCTAGGATTACGTCCCGCAGGTGAACGTCAGGTGCGATGGCCCCACAGGAGCCAACCCGAATAATAGTCTTGACTCCGAAGAACTTAACCAGTTCGTTAATATAGATAGACATCGATGGAATCCCCATCCCGGAGCCCTGAACGGATACACGGTGGCCCTTGTACTCACCGGTGTAACCGAAGGCATTCCGGACGGAGTTAACCTGCTTTACGTTGTCCAAAAAGTTTTCTGCAATGTACTTTGCCCGCAGCGGGTCACCCGGCAGTAATACTACATCTGCATAATCGCCCATCTTGGCGCCAATATGTGTACTCATTATCTATTCCTCCTCAAATTACTCAATGATCTCATGAATCAGCGTTGGCTTCTCGCCGTGGTCACTAATTTCGATACTTTCGTCTAACAGCTGTTCAACATCCTTGATATCTTGGCGGTTGCTATAGATCGTCAGAAGCGGCTCGCCCGCCTCAACAGAGTCACCGAGCTTATGGTGAAGCTCGATCCCGACACTATAATCTAGCTTATCATCAGCCTTCTGTCGGCCTCCGCCGAGCAGCATACTGGCAGTACCAATCTCATCAGCGGCCAGCTTGGTAACTATCCCGGCCCGCTTTGCCGGATACGAGATCTGGTACTTCGCCTGAGGCATAACTTGATAGTCATCCATTACGCGTGGATCACCGCCCTGGGCAACCACCATCGCCTTGAAGCGATCGTATGCAGTGCCGTCAGTAATGGTTTGTTCAAGCAATTGTCGTGCTTCTGCAGGAGTTTTGGCCTTGCCACCCATTACTACCATATAACTGCCAAGGGTCAAGACCAGTTCGGTCAAATCGTTTGGCCCCTTACCCTTCAAGACATCAATTGATTCCTCAATCTCGAGGGCGTTGCCGATCTTGTTGCCTAGCGGCTGGTTCATGTCAGAAATCACTGCCATACACTGCAAGCCGGCCTGCTTACCGATGTCCACCAGGGCATGGGCGAGCGCCCGAGACTGGTCCAGCGTCTTCATGAAGGCGCCGGCCCCGGTCTTAACATCAATTACCAGGGCATCAGTTCCCGAAGCAATCTTCTTGCTCATAATCGAACTGGCAATCAATGGAATTGAGTCTACCGTGTCCGTAACATCCCGAAGACCATAGATCTTCTTGTCGGCAGGGGCAACTTCCCCGGTAGCACCAACAATTGCCAGTTTTTCCTTGGCAACCTGGTCGATGAATTGCTGTTCACTCAGCTCCACTTTAAAGCCCGGAATCGCCTCAAGCTTGTCTAGCGTACCGCCGGTGTGACCCAGACCACGGCCCGAGATCATCGGAACCGGGATCCCCGTGGCCGCCACCATTGCGGCAAGCGGCAGGCTGACCTTGTCACCAACACCCCCAGTAGAGTGCTTATCAACCTTGACCCCCGGGATCTTGCTCAGGTCGAGTCGTTCCCCAGAATGCATCATTTTCATGGTCAAGCTGGTCTGCTCGACGCTGGTCATCCCCCGGAAGTAGATCGCCATCAACAGGGCACTAATCTGGTAGTCGGGAATGCTCCCGTCAACCACTCCGTCCACGAAGAACTGTAACTGTTCATCGCTTAAGGTTCCCCCGTTTCGCTTGGTGTTGATGATGTCAACCATCCGCATCACAATCGCTCCTCTCGTTTTACTTTAATAGCTAGTCGTTGCTGATTTCCTTGTAGAAGCTGGTTCCCCGGACAGAGTCAACGTTAAAGTTGTCCAGAATCGTTGCTCCAAGGTCAGAGAAGGTCTTCCGCAGACCCAGTGACTGGTTGGTCTTCTTCATTGATGGAGAGTAAACCAGCAACGGCACGTTTTCACGCGTGTGGTCGGTACCCCGGAAACCAGGATCGTTACCATGGTCGGCAGTAATCATCAGCAGGTCGTCTGGCTTCATTTCTTTAAGCACTGTACCCAAACGCTTATCAAAGTCCATCAATGCCTGACCGAAGCCCTTTGGATTACGCCGGTGACCATACATGGCGTCAAAGTCCACCAGGTTAGTAAAGCAGAAGCCAGTGAAGTCCTGCTTCATGACATCGTCCACATGGTCCATCCCGTCCATGTTGCTCTCGTTGTGGTAGCCACGGTCGATCCCTTGACCGGAGAAGATATCATTGATCTTACCAACTCCAATGACATCATAGCCAGCCTCACGCAAGCGGTCCATGTCAGTCTTGCCAATCGGCTTCAGACTGAAGTCATGCCGGTTAGCGGTCCGGGTGAAGTGATCCTTGTCTGGGCCAACGTATGGACGAGCAATGATCCGTCCAACAGTGTATTCAGGACCATTGACCAGAGTCCGAGCATATTCACAGATCTTGTATAGTTCCTTGACTGGGATAACATCTTCGTGTGCCGCAATCTGCATTACAGAATCTCCGGAGGTATAGAGAATCAGTTCTCCAGTCTTCATTTGCCGCTCACCGTAATCGTGGATAACTTCGGTCCCGGAATACGGCTTGTTGACGATCACCTTCCGGCCGGAGAACTTCTCCAGCTTGTCAACGATTTCTTGTGGGAAGCCGTTTGGGAAGGTGGACAGCGGCTTAGTAACTGGCAGACCCATCATTTCCCAGTGACCATCCATACTGTCCTTACCGGCAGAAAGTTCTTCCATCTTGCCATAGTCACCGATTGCCGGATCAGCAACTGGAACCCCTTCGATTGGAGTATCACGGAGGTTGCTAATACCCATCTTGCCCAAGTTTGGCAGCTTTAAGTCACCCTTATAAAATTCGCCAACGTGACCAAGGGTATCTGAACCAAGATCATCAAACTTATCGGCATCATGTGCAGCACCAGTACCAACTGAATCCATTACAATAACAAATACACGTTTATATGACATGTTAACCCCTCCATCTTGAAAATTTTATTAGCTAAAACTATACCAAACTAGTCTTGCTTGGCAGCTTCTTCGAGGATCTTAACAGAAGCGGAAACCCCGAGCCGGTTGGCACCGGCTTCAATCATAGCGTAAGCCTCATCCAGACTGTGGATACCACCAGCAGCCTTGATCTTAAAGTCAGGGCCAACAGCTTCGCGCATCAGCTTAACGTCTTCAGCCTTGGCACCGGAAGTGGAGAATCCAGTGGAAGTCTTAACGAAGTCGGCACCACCCTTGACAGTCAGCTTGCTGGCCCGAGTCTTCTCTTCGTCGGTCAGCAGGCAGTTTTCGATGATGACCTTCAGGAGCTTGCCCTTTTCGTGGGTAGCTTCGGCAACGGCCCGGATATCATCTTCAACTGCCTGGTCGTTACCACCCTTCAGCTCACCAATGTTGATGACCATGTCGATTTCGTCAGCACCATCTTCAATGGCCTGCTTGGTTTCAAACACCTTGCTGGCTGTTGAAGTAGCCCCCAGAGGGAAGCCGATCACAGTACAAGTGTTAATATCGGTTCCTTCCAAACCTTTATGAACCCGCTTGACCCAGTATGGGTTGATGCAGACAGAAGCAGTATTATACTTCCGAGCTTCGGCAACGGTCTTGTCGATCATCTCGGCAGTGGCTTCTGGCTTGAGCATCGTGTGGTCCATGTACTTAGCTAATTGTGCTTGTGTTAACTTCATAGTTGAAATCTCCTTTGAAAATATGTATGCGTTTTCAATCGACTACGTTTATAGTTTAACAAGCTCCTGTACATTTGTCCAGCGATTTTTTGAACATTTGACCAATTTTTATTTTTCCACAAATTCATTAAGATAATTTCATCAAAATAATCATAATTTATTAACAATTAGTTGTTCAGTAGCGAATTTAGGCAAATAAAAACGAGGATGACAAATCGTGGTTCGTCATCCTCGTTAGTTTTCGTTTCTAATTGTTATAAAGGCCAATTGCAACTGAGACTATTAGTGCCAAGCATACGAAGCAACAAATAAGCAGCGCTCCCCCGCGGTAAGCCACGCAGCTTGTTATGCTAGGATTAACGCCGCCGGTTGCCACCGTAGAAGCCGCCAGTGATATGGTACTTCCGCCGGTAGTAGATGTCCCCCGCAAAGGTTACCACAGCGATCGCTAGGTATGCCCACTGGTTGAGCCGTGGATTGATAACGTTTGGCAGCAGAGAAGCCAGCATGTAGACTGCCAGCCAAGCCACCAAGCCAAAGGCGACGGTCAGAACCCGGAACCACATTGGCTTGGTCTGCACCCACTTGCCATCCTTGTTTTTCGTCGGCTGAAGCTGTGTAGTAACGTAGCCAAACAGGACCCCACCAAGAATTGCAACCAACAGGATGGCTGTAATACCGCTGCTTCCAGCACGGCTACTGCGCATGGCTAGTGGTGACAGCCAGAACATCAGGCCAAACATAAAGGTGAAGATACTTAAAAAGATCAGGGCATTATCGATTGCTAACATCCAGATCGATTTCTTAGTCATGTGTTCAGGAGTCTTCTTCGGATTCTTCAACTCCTTGGCATAGGCAGTTGGGGTGCCAAAAAGGGCTTTAGCTGTCTTCCCCTTCTTCTGGCCAGCCGCCAGTTGCTGAGCAGTCTCTTCCAGCATTGCCGGCTTCTTATCACTAGCAACCCCCTGCCGGTCCAGCTGCTTATTCAGCTGATACATAAATTCTTCATTCTTACGAGTTAAATGATACTGACCAAACGCGCTCCCCTGGGCTTGGCGCTGGGCCTTGACGTGCTCCTTCTGCCGCTGGCCAGCCGCCGCGTTACGTGCCTGATTATGTGTTTGTTCTTCGCTCACGAATAAACTCCTCTCTGCTTTAAATTAGACGTTGAAGCGGAACTCAACGATGTCACCATCTTGCATTACGTAGTCCTTACCTTCAAGCCGCAGTTTCCCAGCTTCCTTGACTGCAGCCGCGGAACCAAGTTGGTCGAGGTCGGTAAAGCTCATGACTTCGGCCCGGATGAAGCCCCGCTCAAAGTCAGAGTGAATAATCCCGGCAGCTTGTGGTGCCTTGGTCCCCTTCTTGAAGGTCCAAGCCCGGGTTTCAGGACCACCAGCGGTGAAGAAGGTTTCCAGGCCCAGTAGCTTGTAGGCAGCCCGAATCAGCCGGTTCAGCCCTGGTTCTTTGACCCCTTCCATTTCCAGGAAGTCGGCCTTATCAGCGTCATCCATCTCGGCAATTTGTTCCTCAGCGGCAGCGGCAACCCCGATTACCTCACCGTCACCCTTGACGTGTTCTTTGATAGCTGCCATGTACTTACTATTGTCAGGGTCAGCCATATCATCCTCGGCAATATTGGCAACATAGAGAACCGGCTTGCTGGTCAGCAGGAAGAGGCCCTTGACGATCTTCTTCTCATCATCGGAGAAGTCAATGGACCGCACGCTCTTGCCATCTTCCAGGACCGGCTTAATCTTGTTTAAGACTGCTAACTCAGCCAGGGCATCCTTGTCGCGACCCTTAGCAGCACGCTGTACCTTGCTCAATCGTTTATTAACGGCATCCAGATCAGCCATGACCAGCTCCAAGTTAATCGTGTCGATATCTTCAATTGGATCAACTTTTCCAGAAACCGTGGTAATGTCGTCATCATCGAAGGCCCGAACAACGTGAACAATTGCATCAGTCTGACGAATGTTTTCCAGGAACTTGTTACCAAGTCCTTCACCCTTGCTGGCCCCCTTAACGATTCCGGCAATGTCGGTAAATTCGAAGGTCGTCGGTACGATCTTTTTGGCCGGGATCAGTTCCTGAATCCGGTCCAGGCGCTTGTCTGGAACCTCAACCATCCCCACGTTTGGATCAATCGTAGCAAACGGATAGTTGGCCATTTCAGCCCCCGCCTTGGTAATTGCGTTAAACAACGTTGACTTACCGACGTTTGGCAAGCCGACAATTCCTGCAGTTAATGACATGAATAATTCACTTTCCTTTTTTCGTTAATCTTTCTTATTTTAAGCTATATTGCACGATTTGTGACCACTTTAACCATATTTATTCCGCCGGGTGAGCCTTTTCGATGACTTTCTTGAGTCCCTTGTCGAACTTCTGTCGAGTCATCATTACCACGTGACCACATCCCTGGCATTGAATCTTGATATCGGCCCCAACCCGGGTAATCGCCCAGCGATTGGTGCCACACGGGTGGGCCTTCTTCATCATGACAATGTCACCCTTATCATAGTTTGCCATCTTGCACCCCTCCTAATCGAGCGAAATATCAAGCAATTCCAAAATCCGCGTCAAATCGTCGTTGGAGGTATATGGAATCTCAATCTTCCCGCTACCCCGCTTCCGGCTTTGAGAAACCGCCACCTTGGTACCAAACTTGCTCTGCAGCTGGTCCTCTGCCTCACGAATATAGACCGGTTTACGTTGCCGCTTATGCTGGTCCTTTGCCTTGGCGGTACCGTTCATCTGAGCAACGATCTTCTCCAGCTGACGGACTGTTAAGTTCTGCTTAACTGCCCGGTTAGCTAGCGGAGTCAACTGACGTTTATTTTTCAATCCCAGGATGGTCCGTGCCTGGCCCATCGACAGTTGACCAGCATTTAAGGCTTCCTTAATTGGCGCTGGCAGCCCCAACAGACGGAGATAATTGGCAATGTATGGACGGCTCTTACCGAGTTTGACCGCTACCTGAGCCTGGGTCAGCGATAATTTATCCATCAGTGTCTGATAGGCCTGAGCCTCTTCAAGCGGCGTCAGGTCCTCACGCTGAAGATTCTCTAAAACGGCAACCTCCATCATCTGCTCATCGCTCATCGTCCGAACAATTGCCGGAATCGTCTTTTGCTTGGCAAGCTTAGACGCCCGAAAACGTCGCTCACCAGCAACCAGCTCGTAGCGTTCCACCGCCGGATCGGGCTGACGGAGAATGATTGGCTGAAAGACGCCGGACTTCTCAATTGAGGCCGCCAGCTCCCGAAGCGCCGCCTGATCGAAAGTTCGCCGGGGCTGGTAAGGGTTGGCCCGGATGCTCGTCAGTTTGATGTCTTGAACTTGTTCTGTTGAATCTGGATCTGCAATAGTATTTTCCTCAAAGAGAGCCTCAATACCACGACCCAGGGCACCTGTTCTATGCTTTGCCATGTTTTGCCAACACTTCCTTTGCTAGTTGTTCATACACGTGGGCCCCCGTCGACCGCTTATCGTAGTCGACAATCGCCAAACCATGGCTCGGGGCCTCCGATAGGCGGACGTTACGGGGAATCACCGTCTCATAGACATGATCGCCAAAGGCCTTGCGGACCTCGGCATTGACCTGCTGGCCAAGGTTGGTCCGCTTATCGTACATTGTTAGCAGAACCCCTTCAATCTTCATTTGCGGGTTGAAGTGACGCTTGACCAGGCTAATCGTGTTCTGTAACTGGCTCAGTCCCTCCAACGCGTAATACTCACTCTGGACAGGGATCAGGACCGAGTCAGCAGCTGTAAAGGCATTGATCGTGAGTAAGCCCAGGGATGGCGGACAGTCAATCAAGATAAAATCGTAATTATCGCGAACCTCACCGAAGGAATCCTTTAGACGGGTCTCCCGAGCCATCAGATTGGTCAGCTCAACCTCTGCCCCGGACAGGGCAATTGTCGTCGGCGCAATGTCTAATCCCGGATGGCTGGATGGTTTAATTACGTCTGTCAGCATCGTTGTCTCATCAATCAGCACATCATAGACACTCTGCTCAATCTGCCGTTTCTCAATACCCAGGCCGCTGGTAGCGTTGCCTTGGGGGTCAAGATCAATCAGCAACACTCGTTTTCCCAGGTCGGCGAGACAGGCCCCGAGGTTCACACTTGTCGTGGTCTTGCCGACACCACCTTTTTGGTTTGCTAACGCAATTACTGTGCCCATCTTACTTGCCCCCTTACTGTTTCTTCGGAATCTCAATGGTCAGCTCGTAGCTGCTCCCCGTATCTTTCTCGTGGGTCGTAACCGTAAAGCCATTCTCCGTGGCCATCTTGATTGACTTCTTAATTGTGTTCAACGCTAAACGGCCATCCGTAGCCTTGGCCTCTTGACCTCGCTTGCGCTTGGTCGTTTTTGCCTTCTTGGCAGCTTTCTTTGTCGGCTTCACGGTTGGCGCTTCTTCGGAAACTGGGCTAGCTGTAATTGAGGATGTCCCAGCTGACTGTTCCTTAGCCAACTTCTTCTGTTTAGCCACCTCAGACGGTAACGGCCGCCCGAGAACCTTGGCAACTTCGTCCTCGGTCTGCCGAACCGTCAAACGTTCATTGACAATCCGCATCAGCATGGTTCGCTGTTGAGCCTCATCAAGGTCGAGCAGGGCCCGCCCATGACGTTCTGAGATTCGGTGATCCAAGATAGCCGTCTGTACCGGCGTGATCAACTTAAGCAGACGGAGTTTATTAGCAACGAAGGACTGACTCTTTCCCATCCCCTTGGCAAGGGCCGCCTGGGTCAAGTGATTGAGATCCATTAGTTGCCGATAGGCCTGAGCTTCCTCCACGGAACTCAGCTGAGCCCGCTGGAGGTTCTCAATCAGAGCCAGAGAGGCCGACTCTTCATCCGTCATTTTCTTCAAAATGGCTGGAGTGGTTGACCAACCGAGCATTTTCATAGCCCGGTAACGGCGCTCACCAGCAATGATTTCGTACTTAGCTGGTTCGTATTCCCGAAGCACGATCGGTTGCAAAAGGCCGTGTTCCTCAATCGTATGAGCCAACTCCCGAATCTCATCTTGGTTGAAGACCTTCCGCGGCTGGTAGCGGTTCGGAATAATCTGATCCAACTTGATATTTACAACCTTATTTTTATTGTCTGAATCACTCTTGCCAAAGTTAAATAGTGAAAATGCCATACTCTCTCCCCCTGACGCTATTGAATTGGTTTCTTATTTGGCAGTCCCGGTCGCCGCGGGTACTTCTGTGGTGTCGGCGCTTGTTTATCAATCAGGATAATATTGCGCTCGTCGTCCGTTCTCGGCAGGGTCAACTGAACTGTCTGTCGAACTTGACCACCCAGCTTAGCAATTGCCCCAGCGGCATCCTGTAATTCTTCCGGCGCTGCTAAGGCCTTGTAGGCGATAAACTCACCGCCAACCCGGACTGCAGGCAGGCACAGCTCACTCAAAACAGCCAATCGAGCCACCGCCCGGGCCGTCACCACGTCAAACTGTTCACGGTGAATACTCTTTTTAGCACTGAAGGTCTCGGCTCGATCATGAATCAAGGTCACATCAGTCAGCCCCAGTTTGGCCACCAAATCTTCCAGAAAGGCGATCCGCTTATTAAGTGAGTCAACAATCGTTACTTTGAGCTGAGGGAAGGCAATCTTCAGCGGCAGTGACGGAAAACCCGCCCCGGCTCCGATATCGCAAAGCGTCAAATCAACCGTCTGCAGACGGGGATCCGCAAACGCTCCAGTGATGGAGTCATAAAAGTGCTTCAGGTAAACCTCGTCACGATCTGTGATTCGAGTCAGATTGACGTGCTTATTGCTCTCAACCAACATCCGATAATAGGTTGCAAATTGTTTTAATTGTTCAGCATCCAGCGTAATCCCGTGATCCGCCAATGCCTGTTGAAATTGTTCTGGATTCATCAGATTCTCCTTTCGTGAAACAGATAATTGTTTCACGTTACCCTACTACTGTACCGTAAAACTAGCCTACTTTCAACCGCCAACCCCGGCTCCCTCTATAAATATTTCCCGGGAAATATCGCGTTAAAGAATTCTTTATCCAACAGGACGCAAAAAAGGGCGGCACCGCTTTATTACGGCAGTGCTACCCCCCTTTCTTATATTAAAAATTATCCCCTTACCTCCAACTCAAGGTGCGGGTAGCGATATAAGCCCCGCCCGACTCTTGGCCGACATGTCTGATATCATCCATATTCTACAGCTAGCTAAAAGCAACTAAAAAGGCGGAAGCCAACAGCTCCGTCGACTTCCGCACTCTTAATATTTACTTCATCTTGCTGACTTCATCCAGGAACCACTTGTTGAAGTATTCAGCATCAATATCCAGACAAACCTCAGCATTGGTCTTGCCATCGTGGTAAGCACCACGGATATCACCGACCGTGGCACCAATGGCGGGACCATCTGTTTGTACGTCAACCCACATCTTCTTGGTGGTAAATGCCTCTGGGTGAAGCAGGTAGAAGATAGTGTTAACATCGTGCATTGGACGTCCTTCATCTGTCCCATCATTGTAATGGGTGATCAAGGCGTGAAGCATTTCACCGGTCTTGTTCATCTTGCCCAGCTTCTCAATCGTGTCCTTAGTAAGCAGGGCCTTAAGAGTAACATCCAGGCCAACCGTAACGATCGGAATACCAGCGTTGTACATGATCCGGGCAGCGTCAGGATCAGTGAAGACGTTGAATTCAGCGGCACTGGTCATGTTACCACCTGACATTGAGCCACCCATGGCTACAATCTTCTTGATATGACTCTTAACCTCTGGGTATTCACTGAATAAGAGGGCAATGTTGGTGTAGGATCCGGTTGGTACCAAGACAACCTCGTCTTCGGCCATAATGGCGTCGTGCAAAGCCTCAACCGCCGTCTTCTTGATTGGCTCACCATAATCGTCACCGAAGTCGTAGCCAGGCATTCCTGATTCACCGTGGATCCGGGCGGCGTCCTCAAATGGCTTGATCAACGGCTGTTCGGCCCCGGCGGCAACTGGAATGTCCTTACCAAAGAAGTGGATAATCTTCAAAGCGTTAGCAGTGGTCTTGTCAACCGTAACGTTTCCGGCAACCGCCGTGACCAGTTTCAGGTCAATTGATGGGTCGTTAATTGCCATCGTCAATGCAGCAGCGTCATCAATACCAGGATCGGTATCCATAATAATCTTAGTAGTCATATTTTATTCCTCCTCGAGAAATGCAAGCGTTTACGAATGTTGGGTTAAAAAAAGCAGCCCTTTACAAGCTGCTTTTTAGTTTTACCAAACGAACAGACCAACGAAGGCCGCGGACAGCAGTGATACCAGAATACCAGAAAGTAACAGGTAACCAATGTTGTGAGCGATGTAGTCGTTATCTTCCTTACCAGCCAAGCCCTTGAAGGCACCGATAATCATACCTAAAGTACCAAAGTTGGCGAAGGAGGTAACGAAGACAGTCAGAACAGCCTTCAAGTGAGCTGGGTAGTGGTCAATGGCACCAGTAACCTTACCCATAACAACGAATTCGTTAGTAACTAACTTCATACCCATGTTTTGTGCCAAGTCCCATGCTTGGTGAACTGGCAGACCGAGCAGCCAGGAGAATGGGAACATGCAGACACCAAGGATACTTTCCAGTGACAGTGGCTTCCAGAACAGACCTAAGATCTTGTCGATCAGGGCAGCCAATGCAACGAAGGCAACAACGTTAGCGATAATGATCAGAATCAGCTTACCAGCACCCAGGATGGAGTCACCCAAGAAACTGAAGAATGGTTCCTTCTTACCGTTATCAGTATTACCAACCTTTTCAATCGTATCTTCTTCAGGCGTAACTTGAACAGGGTTCAACATACTCGTCGCAATCAATGCGTTCATAATGTTGATTGGAACCGCGGTCAGAATGTATTGACCAGGCATCATCAGAATGTATGAACCAAGGATTGAGGCAGTAACACAAGACATTGACATCATGGCCAAGGTCAGGTTACGTTCCTTGCTCATCTTCCGAATCTGCATCCCAGAAACGGCCAGAACTTCAGTGTTACCTAAGAACATCATTTCAACAGCAAAGAAAGATTCGAACTTTGGTTGACCAGTGATGTATGAAAGTCCACGTCCGATCCACTTGATGATCCATGGCAAGAAACCAATGTAAGTCAAGATATCGAACAGCGGAACAATCATCAGGATTGGCATCAATGCAGAACAGATGAAGTTCAAGTTCTTAACATTGTACCAGTCACCTAATGCAAAGACAGTCCCCTTTGCAGATACATCAACGATCCAAACGAAACCGTCAGCAGCAGCCTTAACACCGGCACGACCTGCGGAAGAACCAGTCAGGAACCATGCGAGGATAAGGTTAATAACAATCATAATCCCAACCGTCTTCCAGTTGATGGCCTTACGGTTCTTAGAGAACAGCCAACCAATAGCGAGGAAGACAATCAGTCCAAGAATATTGATTGCGAGATACATATTTACACCCCTTAATAAAAAAATACAGGTAATTGTTAGCCCGACTACTTAAATCGATATAAATAATGGCTTTGTTCGGTGGGCTAACTTTACGACATACTTAGAATATCTTAAAAATTCCCACCTGTAAAGCACCAATTATTATTTTCTTTGTGAAATGAGGGCGTTTACATCGTTTTGGAAAGCGCTGTAACGTTTTACCTTCTATATATTTACTGGCCAAAGCTCATAAAATTACTTTTTCACAAAGAATTTCGATTTTTTGGAAGCGCTGACAAATAGTAACAAAAGAATAGAGAAATAGTATGCTTTTCAGTAACCATTTCTCCGCCCCTGCCAAGGAACTATAATTATACTTGATCCCCCAAAATGGTCAATATCAAATTCAAAAATAGAAATTTTGTTCATTTTTTGCATAAAAAAAGCTATAATAGAGTCAGAAATAGTAAGCGCTTTAACCAAGGAGGCTACGAAGATATGGATAAGTCAAAATTAGTTAAAATTGGTCACTCAGATGTCTACGCAACTCCACTTGGTCTTGGAACCAACGCCGTGGGTGGTTATAATCTCTTCCCAAACCTAAAGGATCAAAACGGTCGGGATCTTGTTCGTGCCGCCCTGAACAACGGGATCAACCTGCTTGATACAGCCTACGTCTATGGGCTAGGCCATTCCGAGGAATTAGTCGGTGAAGTTATGAAGGAATACGACCGAGAAAAGATTGTCCTGGCCACCAAGGGGGCACAGAATTTTGCGACCGGTGAACAAGTCATCGACAATAGCCCAAAGTTCTTAACAGACCAGGTTAATCAAAGTTTAAAAAGATTAGGTGTCGACTATATCGACATCTTCTACATTCACTTCCCAGATCATGATACACCTAAGGCCGAGGCAGTTGGCGCCCTTCAAAAATTGAGAGAGGCTGGTAAGATTCGGGCCATTGGGATTTCCAACTTTAGTCTGGATCAGATCAAGGAGGCTAACGCGGATGGCTATGTCGACGTGGTTGAGGATGAGTTCAGTCTCCTCCACCAGGACCACCTGACCGCGGGAATGCTTGATTACCTGCATGAGCACCAGATCAGCTTTGTACCGTACTTCCCACTAGCTTCTGGCCTGCTGACGGGGAAGTACGATCACCAAATCGACTTCCCGGCCGACGATATCCGCAGTCAAATTGTGGACTTCACTGAACCACGCTTCAGCAAAATTCTCAAGGCCGTTGACATTGTGCGGCCAATCGCCAAAGCCCACCAGGCAACTGTCGCTCAGGTGATTCTGGCCTGGTATATGCAGAATCCGCTGATCTCCGTGGTTATTCCGGGGGCAAAGCACGCTGAACAAGTTAAAGCTAACGCTCGTGCTCTCGATATTACCCTGACCGATACGGAATACCAAGCGATTGAACAAGCCTTCGATGTTTTCAAGAATACAACAAGCGGAAAATCTCTAGCCGATCCCGACTAGGCGATATTTCCCGGGAAATCAAAGGTGACGATTGGGCGTTCCACGTCTAACCGTTGCTTTATTTTAAAACTAAAAAACGGAGACAACTTAATGTCTCCGCGCTTCCGTATGGAAAGGAAT
The DNA here is from genome assembly GCF_002940945.1 of Limosilactobacillus pontis. GTDB lineage: Bacteria > Bacillota > Bacilli > Lactobacillales > Lactobacillaceae > Limosilactobacillus > Limosilactobacillus pontis_A. The sequence continues at coordinate 44,455 of NZ_PNFV01000009.1, read as the reverse complement.
TGGCCGCTATTAATTGTATCAAGATCCGTTATTGTGTCTCTATCTGCAGTTCTTTCGCCTTCCGTGAAGAACTTTAGCTTATTATCATTTAGGTTGTAGATATGGCCACTAATTTTTAGCTAACATACTTTTCAAGGAAACTAATATGTTTCGTCTGGAGTGGGGTGTTGTTAATTATCATGTAAAGCCATTTTAATTAACTAGCTTCAAAGTAGTTTATTATGAGAAGATGTTCGTATCAACGGGCCAATCTCCCTTCCACACCCTTAGTATAGTAGATCGCTTTTAAAAGTTCAAACTAACCGCGCTGTGTCGGGCTTGGTGACGGTTTCAATAACTAGACATTTACCCAACATTTCTTCGCTTGATCCAGTATTTTAAACTCTTTTTGCTTGATTTGCGTACTATATTTACCCAAATTTTTAATCTTTATTTTTTGGTAGAAAACTATAACTCACCGCTAGCAGAGCAAAGATGATTACCGTAATAACCAGTGGCAGTCGGGTGCTATCGATAAATAGCAAAATTACCAGCACAGCCAGGAAAAAGGCAATTGTGAGCCAACTGGTCAGTGGGAAGCCGGGCATTTTGAAGAAGGTCACTCCAGATGGGTGCTGCTGACGGTACTTGATATGGGCCCAGAGGATAATCAACCATGTGAAGATGAAGGTGATCGTTGAGATGCTGGCGATCATATCAAAGACTCCCGCTGGCATGATGTAGTTTAAAATCACCGTGATGAAAAGAATCAATGATGAGAAAGTCAGAGCATTATTTGGCACTGCCTTGGCACTCAGTTCGCCGAAGCGCTGTGGAGCATTGCCACCCCGGGCCAGTGAGTAGAGGGACCGACTGGTACTGAAGATGGCGCTGTTGGTAGCTGACATCGCTGCGGTTAGGACCACGAAGTTCAGAATGGCGGCTGCACCAGGTACCCCGATGGCTGCGAAAACTTGAACGAAGGGACTGGAACTAGTCTTAATCTGGTACCAGGGATAAATTGCCATCATAGCGATCATCGATCCAATGTAGAAGAGACCGATCCGGACTGGCAGGGTGTTGATTGCCTTAGGAATATCCTCGTTGGGGTTCTTGGTCTCCCCAGCAGTCAGGCCAACCATCTCAATACCGACAAAGGCAAAGACAACCATCTGAAAGGACATCAGGAAGCCCAGCGGTCCGGTCGGGAAGAAGCCACCATGATTGACCAGGTTGGTCAAGGTAACCGGCCGCCCTGCCACGGAACTGTGGAAGAGCAGCATGATCACACCAACCGCAATCAGTGCCAAGATAGCAAGTACTTTAATCATTGAGAACCAGCTCTCTAATTCACCGAACAATCCAACATTAACCATGTTAACCAACATTAAGAGAACCACGATCACTAGTGGTCCCACCCACTGGGGTAGACTTGGAAACCAGTAGCGCAGGTAGATACCGGTAGCAGTCAAGTCGGCCATCGCTAGGGTCAGCCAGCAGGCCCAGTACATCCACCCGGCCACAAATTCCATCCGGTCGCCCAGATATTCCTTCACCGAATCAATGAAAGAGTGTTTGCTTGTGTCGGCCAGGATTAACTCACCAAGGGCTCGCATCATGAAGAAGCAGAAGATCCCTACTATTAAGTATGAGAGGATAATCGATGGGCCGGCCTTATGAATCGCAGATCCAGAACCAAGAAATAGTCCCGTTCCAATCGCCCCACCGATGGCAATCATGGTGACGTGGCGACTCTTCAGTGAACGTTTCAGTTTCTTTTGCTGTTGTTTGTCCATAAATTTTCCCTCCTTGAATATTACGATTAGGCATGACACGAAAAACGTCCCTGGTACGGCTATCGTACCAGGGACGTTTTATGCAACGCGGTTCCACCCATCTTTATAGCCCCCATTACGGGAACTACCTCTGAGTCGATATAGGAACCACCCTATTTCATCGTTCATGCCATGAGGCTGGGCCCGACTCTCAGCACCTGTCGGGTTCTCTGGCAACCAGCCATGTTAAGTTATTGACCATTATACCGGCCTCAGCATAAATGTCAAACAATAAGTCATATTGAAAGCGGATAATTCGGTTTCCTGATTATCCTCATTTCCCATCACCCTAGACATTCAGTACCTTATCCAGGAAATTCTTGGTATCGGGATCCTTTGGGTGGTCGAAGATTTCCTCCGGTGTCCCCTGTTCACGAATGTTCCCATCATGAAAGAAGACAACCCGGTCGGCCACCTGTTTGGCAAAGCCCATCTCGTGAGTAACCACAATCATGGTCATTCCCTTCTTGGCCAGCCGCTTCATGACTTCAAGTACGTCACCGACCATTTCAGGGTCCAGGGCCGAGGTCGGTTCATCAAAGAGCATCACATCCGGTTTCATCGCCAAGGCACGGGCAATCGCCACCCGTTGCTTCTGCCCACCGGAGAGGGTTTGCGGTTTAACATTGGCCTTGCTCTGCAGACCGACCAGTTCAAGGTAGTGCATGGCGTCGCGCTCGGCCTCCTCCTTGCTGGCTTTGCCCAGCTGAATCGGTGCCAGGGTGATGTTCTCCAGAACGGACATATTAGGGAAGAGGTTGAAGTGTTGGAATACCATTCCGATATTTTCCCGAACCTTGTTGATGTTGACTTTCGGGTCAGCAATATCGTAACCATCAATGTAGACATGACCACCGTTCGGCACCTCTAAACGATTTAAGCAGCGTAAGAAGGTACTCTTTCCGGAACCAGATGGCCCGATCATGCAGACCACTTCATTGGGTGCCACGTTCAGGTTGATTCCCTGGAGGACTTCATTGTTCCCGTAACTCTTTTGGAGGTCTTTAACTTGTACTTTGTATCGTTTATCCATATTAAGCCATCCTCTTTTGAATATAGTTTGATAACCAAGTCAGCAGGGTAATGATGATAATGTAGATGGTTCCGATGATCAGCCACATCTTGAACCCTTCCATGTTCTGCGAAATGATAACAGTCCCGGTTTCGGTCAGTTCCATGACCCCAATTGCGGACAAGATCGAGGTATCCTTCAGAGTCATGATAAATTGGTTGACCAGCGATGGTACCATAATCTTCAGACCTTGCGGCGCGATGACCTTAACCAGAGCCTTGTGGTATGGCAGTCCTAAACTGCGGGCCGCTTCCCATTGGCCCGGGTCGACAGCCTCGAAGCCACCTTTGACGATGGCTCCGATGTAGGCTCCCTCATCCAGCATCAGCGTGATAACCCCAGCAACGAACAGTGGAACCTTGTGGCCGATGACGTTTGGTACCCCCATATAGATGAAAAAGGCCAGGACGATCATTGGCAGACCACGGAAAATATAGATGATCACACTGGAGATAGCTTGGGCAACCCGGTTTTGCATAATCCCGAGGACTCCAAGAATCAACCCGAAAATCATGGCACAGATGATCCCAACAATTGTCAATTCAACGGTCATCCAAAGGCCCCGCAGCAGGGCTTCCCGGTTAGCCTTCAGCAGGCCGATAATTGTCCGGTCGGCAGTAGTACTCTTGGCAGTCTTGTTACCCTTAGTATACTTGTCGATGATTTTCTGCAGCCGGCCGGTATCCTTCATCCAGGTAATCCCAGCGTTGATCTTCTTTTGCATCTCCAAGTTCTTACCCTTCTGGAAAGCAATGGCGACCGGCTGGGCATCGATTGGCTTCTTGGTGACGATCTTCAGTGGCACCCCGGTTTTGATTCCGTATTCGAGTACCGGACCATCATCGAAAGTAGCAACACTGTTACCGATTTTGACATCATTCCACATTGTGTTGGAGGAATCAAAATACTTAATCTTATAACCATACTTCTTCTGGTTTTTCTTCAGAAAGAGAGATGCACTGGTCCCAGACTTGGCGGAGACCGTCTTACCTTTCAACTGTTTTAAGGACTTGATGTTGCTATCCTTGGCAACCGCCATTTCAACCCCGTCCGTATAGTATGGTACGGAGAAATCAAACTTCTGTTTACGCTCATCAGTAACACTCATCCCAGCCATCACGGCATCAACCTGACCACCTTCCAAAGCTTGAAGGTCACCATTAAAGCTCATCGGCTTGAGCTTGTACTTGAAATGCTCATGCTTGGCAATCTCACGAAGCATTTCTATTTCGATCCCGGGGTTCTTGCCGGAATAACCACCCTTGCTATCTTGAATTGCAAAAGGTTCAAAGGTATTGTTCGTAGCAATCGTGTAAGTTGGCTCATCAGCAGAGACAGACTGTGGTTCGATCAATAGCCACCCAACTGCAATGGCAAGCACTGCAAGCCAGCTGGCAAATATCTTTTTCCAACTTCTTCTCCGCATTATAACCGACTCCTTTTTAATCAAATTTTAACGTTGCTAATACTTTAGCATTACGTTCAAAAGAAGTGAATACTTTGAAGCTAACTGTGTATAAATCAAAGAATTATAACGTTTGAAGTAAATAATTTTAAAGTTTTATATCTAATTATGATTAATTTTGTTAAGCAGCAATTATGCTATATTCCGCTTTACTAAGTGAATTCTCATTTTTATAATTGGTGTTTACTATATATTTCTAGCCAGCTAAAAATTACTACGCAAATAATACCTGCCGTAAAAATAATAGCAAAGCCCCATTGCCAATTTGTCTTTTCCACCAGCTCACCGATTCCGTATGATGCAATCACTTGGCCAAATGCATAACCAAAAAAGCCTAACATACCGATTCCACTTGCTGCGTATCGTATTGGTAATATATCCAGAACCATAATATTCAGTAATGACTGCTGTCCATAGACACAAATCCCCATAACAGCGACAGTCATATTGACAACTAATGAGCTCGCAGTCACAACATACAATGGCAACGTAAAAATAACCAATAAAGCAGTCCCGATTACGAGAGGAAGACGGCGGCCTTTCAACCAGCGATCACTAGCTAATCCCAATAAAATCGTACCCGGAATAGCGGCGTATTCAAACCATGAAAAAGCAGTTGCTGTCTGAGTTACGGTAAAGTTTTTAGTTAACTCTAGATAGGTCGGTATCCAATTTTCAATCCCATATCGTAAAATATACGAAAAAGCATTTAGAAAACCTAGGATCCACATCAATGGATTCTTTAATAGGTGGTTTGCAAATTCATTCCAAAACAGATGTCCATTATCTTTTACCTTACCGGTATGCATCGGTGCGTCTTTACCAAGCCAATAAACAATCACGGCCATTGCCATTGATATTATGGCCGGAATTAGAAAAATATTTTTAGTATTTTGACCACCATAATAAGAAATAATAACAGCAACAATAATTGCGCTTGCTCCAGAACCCAAATTATGAGAAACATGCCAGCAACTAATTGCTGTTGCCAATCGTTTTCTTTGGAACCATTCTGTAATCAATTTTTGACATGACGGTGCTCCACATCCCTGGGTTAATCCAAGTGCAGCCATTAAAGCAGCCATAATATAGTGATTATGGGTTTGTCCTAACAAAAGGTCGGCAACTGACGACAAAAATAGGCCAATACTGATTAACAGCCGCGGGCGAATTCGATCGGCCACGATTCCAAGGATAAATTTACTACTGCCGTAAGAAACTGCTAGTATTGCTAATAATAAACCGATTGTCCCTTTGCTAAATCCATCATACTCAATCAGAGCTGGACTGGCTTGTGTAAGGTTCAATTTTACGATATGGTAACTAGCATACGCTAATATTGTTGCCCCCAAAACCCTTGCCTGGGCAGTATGACGCTTATTCCATTGTTGAATCATAAATAACAAGTCTCCTTTTCACACTCCCTAATTTAATTGCCAAGCGTTAATCAGACAAACATAACTGTGCGTGTTTTATAAAGATTTAATGCCCTTTAGAAAGATTAAAGAATGAGGTTAAAATCTTGTTAAATATACTTTTATTAGTAATACTTTTTATCGGTATTAATACCGATACGCTTATTGCCCTCCTTTTTATTATTAATCAGTGTAAGTTAACTACTGCGCTGTATAGTGTTGTCTTATCCGACATCACCCTATGGGTAACAGGCATTATCATTGGCAAAACCTTTACAATTGTTTTTCCAACCTGGATCACTGGTTTCATGGGATTCCTCCTTTTATGGATGGTTATTAGGCCACAAGCGACTACCACCACTAGGCAATTGAATCAGCCTGGATTTGCCTCTATCTTTCTCCTATGCATTAGCCTGGGTGGTGATAATCTAGCCGTGTATATTCCCTGGGTAACCAATCTAAACATTCAGTCTATTATGATCATTACATTGGTTTTCATCTGCTGCTCGATTGCTATGACCCTAATTGCTAAGAGCATAATCTTGATAAAACCATTGATTTACCTTCTAAAAAGGTACAGTGGCTACTGCACTAAACTCGTTTACTTATTCTCAGGAATTCGTATTATTTACAATAGTCACGTAATAAGGCATCTTATTGCTATTATTTAAAACACAACGGACCCATGACAACCAGCTTGGTTATCATGGGTCCGTTAATTTCAATTAATGCCTTAAGTTACTTGTTACGGAACGGTACCGCATTTTCCTTGGTGATCTTGGTTACCCCGTGCATGTATGGGACCAATACCTCAGGAATCGTAACAGAGCCATCAGCGTTTTGGTAATTTTCCAGGATGGCGGCAACCGTCCGGCCAACAGCCAATCCGGAACCATTCAGGGTGTGAACGTATTGTAGCTTGCCATTCTCATCCCGGTACTGAGTGTGCATCCGCCGGGCTTGGAAGTCTAGGCAATTCGAGCATGATGATACTTCACGGTACTTATTCTGCGCCGGCATCCAAAGTTCGATGTCATGGGTCTCTGAAGCAGTGAAGCTCATATCGCTGGTCGTTAAGGTAATAACGTGGTATGGGATCTCCAGCTTCTTCAGAATGTTCTCGGCGTTAGCGGTCATCTTCTCGAGTTCATCCCATGAGTCCTCAGGCTTAGTGTACTTAACCATCTCAACCTTGTTGAACTGGTGCATCCGGATCAGTCCCCGGGTGTCTCGACCGGCAGCCCCGGCTTCTGAACGGAAGCATGGGGTCAGGGCAGTAACGTAAACCGGCAATTCCTCGGCTGGGATAACGTCACCACGGTAGTAGTTAGTCAATGGCACTTCGGCGGTTGGAATCAGCGTCATGTCCTCGCCGTTAACCTGGTAGACCCCTTCCTTAAACTTTGGGAACTGGCCAGTACCGTACATGGAATCAGCGTTGACGATGTACGGAGGCAGAACTTCGGTATAGCCATCCTTCATGTGTTCATCAAGCATGAAGTTATAAACGGCTCGTTCCAGTTGGGCACCCATACCTAAATAGTAAACGAAACGAGCACCAGATACCTTGCGGGCCCGGTCAAAGTCTAAGATCCCCAGGTTTTCACCAACGTCCCAGTGGTGTTTTGGCTCAAAGTCAAAGTCGCGGATCTTACCGACCTTGCGGAGTTCAACGGCACCCTCCTCGATCAGGCTGACTGGCACTCCATCGTGCGGAATATTCGGCAAGTGGGCCATCTTGTTATGAAGCTGCTCGTCGTTGGCCTCGATTTGCTGGTCGAGTTCCTTAATCTTATCACCAAGCTCCCGGGTCTCCTTGATGGCTGCATCAGCGGATTCACCATTGCGCTTAGCTTCACCAATCTTTTTAGAAGCGGCGTTGCGTTGAGCCTTCATGGTTTCGGTTTGTTGCAAGAGTTCCCGCCGCTTTTGGTCAAGAGTCAAGACCTCATCGATCTCTTCGGCCTTGACACCCCGGGTCGCCAGCTTTTGCTTAAAGAATTCTGGGTCCTTGCGAATCTTCTTGATGTCTAGCATATGATTACCTCCAATAAAAAGAGCCACTCCGTCTCAAAAATTTTGGGACGAAATGGCTCTTAGTTCCGCGGTACCACCCAAGTTTGGTATTAAATACCACCCTCGTGATGGATAACGGTCATCGGCCGTGCGGCATTACCCGCCCACGTCATCTTCTGCACCGGAGTTTCGACTGGCCGCTCGCACCACCCGCGGTCTCTCTACGTAGTCTACTTGAAATGCATCCGTGTTTCTTATCGCCATTATCATATTACATCTGAACACAATTAGCAACCGTTAACTGAGCCTTATTTATGTTAAAATATAACTAATAAAAAGTAAGGAGGGCCATCATGATTCATAATTCTACCATTGATTACCAGCTCAACCATCGATCCATCCGGGCATTTAAGCCCCAAAGCCTCAGTGATGACCAACTGACCACTCTGTATGAGGCCGCTCGCCATGCCTCAACCAGTATGTTTATGCAGCAATTTAGTATTCTGCACGTTACTGATCCCGCCAAGCGAGCCGCAATCCGACGCCTCGGCAGACAACCTTATATCGGTCAAAATGGCGACCTATTAATTTTTCTAGTCGACCTCTACCGTAATCAGAAGATCCGCCAGGCCGCGGGTAAGGATGACGGTCGTCTGCACACTACGGACATCTTCCAACAAGCCGTTGAGGACACAGTTTTGGCTGTTCAGAATACTCTGCTCGCTACCGAAAGCATGGATCTGGGCGGTGTAATCCTCGGTTCCATCAAAAATGATCCAATCGAGTTGATCAAAGTCCTTGACCTGCCGAAGATGACTTTCCCACTGCTGGGCCTTCAGGTTGGCATTCCCGACCAGGCTCCTCAGCTCAAGCCTCGGCTGCCGCTGGATACTCTAGTGATGGAAAATAACTATCATCGCGCTTTTAAGGCCAGTGACCTCAAAGACTATGACCAGGCCGTCAGCCAATATTATGATCTCCGTGACGCCAATCGCCGAATTGATTCCTTCACCAAGCAGATTGCTGGCGCTAAGCTTGACAACCATAAGACGGATCGGGACAAGCTGGCAGCCGCCCTCCGGCAACAGGGACTGGCCCTGGACTGGAAGTAGCCGCCGACAAAACACAAAAAGAGACCGTGCAAAATTTTTGCATGGTCTCTTTTTTATACGCCAACATTTTCCACCGACTCATCATTATGAATAAAGACGGCCCCCCGATTACCAGGCCGGTCTAGCCAGCCGGGGATCGGCTGACCGTTGAAAAAGAGTCGTTTGGCCTCAATCTCACCCATCACTGACTGGTCGGTAAAGACGGTCACGCTGCTCAGTTTGGTATCAAGCGGGTAGCCCGTCCGCGGGTCAATCAAGTGATGGTATCGACGGCCATTCTTGATCAGAAAACGTTCGTAGATCCCCGAAGTCACCGCTGAGCAAGCCGGCTTACGTACAACCTCGATGTTCTCGCCCCGATGAAGCTGCGGATCTTGAACTCCGATCACCCACTGGCCATCACTCCGGCGTGGCGATCGGCCAACAAAGAGGAGATTGCCGCCAAGGTTGATGATTCCGGCGGTAACGCCCTGCTGGACCCAAAAGTCTTTGATCCGGTCAGCAATGTAGCCCTTGGCAATTCCGCCGAGGTCCAGCTCCATTCCGGCCTGTTTAAGGTAGACCGTACGAGCCGAGTCATTGAGTTCCACCTGCCAGGGGTCAATCAGTTTCAACCGCTCCTGGATATCGGTATCGGCTGGGACGTTAGCGCCCTTAAAACCGATCTTCCAAAGCTTGACCAGGGGACCGATTAAGGCATTGAAACCGAAGTCGGCCCGGCTGTACTTAACCGCCATCTTGATCAGATCGTAGCTTGTCGGCGACACCGCCACCGGTTTGCTTCCGGCAGCATGGTTAACATCCATCAGCTCCGATTGGTCACGGTTGACTGTCAGCCGGTCTTCATAGCCGTCAATCAGGTCCATTGAGGGCTGGAGAACATCAGCAGCCCTATCACCATAAACGGTCAGTACGATCCGTGTCCCTAAGGCGTGGTGGGTCAGGATATGCGGCTGATCACTTAATTCCGCCATGGTAACTAGTCATCTTCTTCGGAAGCACCAGTTGTAGCATCCGCGGCATCGTCATCGGCATCAACACTGCCGGATTCGGAGGCACCGGTGTCAGCATCGGTCTCCTCAATCCCAGTCGGTTCGTTGGTTGCTGATCCGGTTGACGTAGCAGCAGCGCTGGTGTCGTCACTAGACTCGGAGGCCCCAGTCGATGCATCTACGTTATCATCACCCGCAGCGGGTGCGGCATCCTCGTGCTTAGAAGCTCCGGTAGAGGCATCCGCCCCCTTGTTCCAGGCACCCTTTTCAAAGAGGTTCAAGATGTACTCCACACTACCGGTGAACTCGATCGTACCAAGATAATGGCCATCGACATCACGCAGGGCGTAGTATTGAATCAAAGAACGGTGACCGTTCATCCAGAGTGGCCGCGTAACCACGTCCCGCTTACCATCCCGGAAACTATTAATGATGGCCATAACTGCAGGAACGGCCTTTGGTGGGTGACACTCCGTTACTGGTTCACCTAGGGAAGCCACGTCCCGAACGTGTTCCCGGTTTGGCTTGTCTGAGTACCAGGCAAAGTGGTCGGTACTATCAACCAGGTCAACTTCGAATGGAATGGTGCTGAAGATCTGTTGAACTTCTTTCAGCGATAAACGACCAGTCGGGAATTTGATGTAAGCCTCGCTGATCCGTGGCTGCTTGATTGGCATTTCTACTTCCTCCTCATCCGCATTTTCAAAGACTTGAATATATTCAATAAAGTGGGTAAAACACTGTTCCAGGTTGTCACGCATCTCTTCATTAATCAGGCGGCCATCCTTAGAGAAGACATGGGTGGCACCCCCGATCAGGACCTCGTTGCCCGGAAGCAGGTTGGCGTCACAGTCTGGTGAGATCAGGATCTGCCGCATCTGGACCTGCGAACGGGCCGACGCCTGGCGACCATAAGAAACCCCAACAACCATGACTGGCTTGTGCTTCAAGACAGTCGTGTGGTAAGAGAGCCACTCTACAGCGCTCTTGAGGGCAGCCGGGATCCCATGGTCATATTCCGGGGTGGAGAAGACAACCCCATCGGCAGCCTTGACCTTCTGCTTGAGCTTCCAGACCTCGGTTTGTTCTTCGAGGGGAACATCAACGCTGAAGGCTGGCAATTTACTGATCTCATAGATCTCGATGTCTGCCATCTGCTTGAAGTGCTTCTTCATAAACTTAAGCAACAGGCGATTGTATGAAAAGTTGGCATTGGTCCCAACTAGTGCAAGAATCTTCTTCATTAGTCCTTTGCCGCCTCCTTCTTTTTAGCTTCCGCGGTGGCTTCGGCAACCATCCGGTTAATCGAACGGGCATAGATCTTAAAGTCATCAATGCACTTATCAAGGAACTTGACCGACATCTCATCGGTAATATTGCCATTCTCATCGATAACGTTGGCAACATCACTCATGAAAAACTCACTTCCCTGATATACCTGGGCGTTAACTCCTGGTGAGATTAAAATGTCACGGAGCTGGACCTGCGAACGGGATGAACCCTGCTCGTGGGTAGAGGCCCCAACAATCATGACCGGCTTATTCTCCAGCGGGTGCACCTCGTAGGAGAGCCATTCTACGACGCTCTTCAGCGCTGAGGTGATGGAGTGGTTGTATTCTGGGCTAGCAATAATCACGGCGTCCGCGGCACTAATCCGTTGGTCGAGGTCCGCGATAACCTGGGGTGCCCGCCCCTTGTAGTTTTCGTTAAACATCGGAACCTTTCGGATATCAATCACATCGACCTCGTCAGTATCCTGGTACTGCTTGGCAATGAATTCCAACAACATCCGGTTGTAGGAATGATTGGCGTTTGATCCGGCAATTGCAGCAATCTTCAAAGGTGTCACTTCCTTTATTATTTTATGCAACATTTCACATTCTTATTTTACAATATTTTAGTAAGGATAAAAACTAATTATTAGTAATCTTTTAAATAGTCAGAAGATTTTCAACGTTTTGATTATAAAAATAAAGTAATCAGACAGACGAACCAGCCAATCGACCTGGCCTAATATGATAAAATAAAGCAAACAATAGATCGGAGAAATCATCATGGCACAGAATCGTACTAAACAAGATGTCACCATTAACGTGGGGGAACGCTTCCCACTGACGATTCGTCGGCTCGGGGTTAATGGCCACGGGATCGGCTACTTCAAGCACAAGGTCTGTTTTGTCCCTGGAGCCCTGCCGGGAGAAGTCGTTGTTGCTGAGGTCACTAAGGTACTGCCCCGCTACCTGGAGGCGAAGATTCATCGTCTCCGTCGTGCCAGCAAACACCGGGTTACCCCGCGTGACCCTTACGCCGATGTGGCCGGGGGCTTTGAACTTGAAAACCTCGCTTACTCAGAACAACTGAAGTTTAAGCGCCAAGTCGTCATCGATAGTCTAGCCAAGTTCAAGCCCTATGGCTACCGCAACTACGACGTTCGGCCAACCATTGCTGCACCGCAGGAGTACGACTACCGCAACAAGGCTCAGTTTCAGGTAAGAATAGTTGACGGACACGTAGCCGCCGGACTCTACAAACCGGACAGCCATGACCTAGTCGATATGCAGGAGTGTGCGGTCCAGATGCCGCAAACGATGCACGTCATCCGAACGATGGTCAAACTGATTGAGGACCTAGCTATCCCGGTATATGATGAAGATCACAACAGTGGAATCATCAAGACCCTGGTAGTGCGCGAGTCCTGGACAACCGGTGAAGTACAGCTGACAATCATCACTAATACCCCAAAACTGATTCACAAACACCAGCTGCTCGACGCCATCGCCGTCAAACTCCCCGAGGTTGTCTCGGTCATGCAAAACGTCAATCCCGGCGACACCCCGCTTATCTGGGGTGACCGGATGATCCACCTGACTGGGACAGAGGAGATCACCGAGAGTTTAATGGGCCTGGACTTCAAGCTCTCCGCCCGGTCCTTTCTCCAGCTGAACCCCGAGCAGACCGAAACCCTGTATGAGGAAACGGCCAAAGCACTTGAACTGACACCAGATGATACCCTAATCGACGCCTACGCCGGGATTGGGACCATCGGTTTGTCGCTGGCCTCCCGAGTTAAGGCAGTCCGGGGGATGGAGATCATTCCAACGGCGGTGGCCGACGCAAACGAAAACGCGCAGGCCAACGGGATCACCAACGCCCAGTACGTAGTCGGCAAGGCTGAGGAGATTCTGCCCCAGTGGCAAAGGGACGGCCTTCACTTTGATGCCCTGGTAGTTGACCCACCGCGAGCTGGCCTCGACGATGCTTTGATCAAGGCAATTCTCAAGACCAAGCCACGCAAATTTGCCTATGTCTCCTGCGGAATGGCTTCCCTGGCCCGCAACCTGCGGCGGCTAACCAGCGTCTATCACGTTGACTACATCCAGCCAGTTGATATGATGCCCCAGACAGCCCGCTGTGAGGCAGTTGTCAAATTGTCCCTGCGCAAGTAAATAGTAATAAGCAAAGCCCGTAGGCGATCATTCAGCGATCACCCACGGGTTTTTGATAACATCAACGACTCAGCGAGCACAATCATTGATCGGCTACCTCGGCAATAGTATTGTTGGGGACAAAGGAGTGATTGCAATGAAGTTAATTATCACCGATAGTGCCAGTCAGTGGTTCCGACAACAGTTGGCCCTAACCAGCGGGCAAGGGGTCAAGCTCTTTGGCACGACTATCCGGCCTCGCCATGTCGAACACACCCCCAACCAGGGATTTGCCACCGAGAATAACCTCGGTGATGCCGTCTTAACGACTACTAAGGACGGGATCAATTACCACATTAATTTCGCCGACGAGTGGTTTTTCTCCGGCCTAGTGACAACGGTCGACTACCAGCCAAACGCTGGCCAGCCACACTTCACCTTCACCAAAGAGCAGCTGAACGCTACAAGCAAGTCGGCAAGTGAGCCCACAGCCCCGGCGATCGACGCCACCACCTCCGCCTCGCAGAAATTCGAGGACTACTGGGAGTAACCCCAGCCCAATGAAAATGTTAGAATGGGAAAAAGGAAAGAATCGAGATGGCTAATAATGAAAGATAGTCTCATCATCCACCACGCAACAACACAACTTGTTAAGATCCCCCTCAAACGCCCATTTGTCACTCACTTGCATACAGTCACGGCAATCAACGCGGTCAAGCTGACAGTCACCCTCGCTAACGGAATGGTCGGTGTTGGCGCCGCTACCCCCAACCGGGTAGTCACCGGCGATACCTTAACCAGTATGAAAGCAATCCTCGATGAGGTCATCATTCCTCAGATGACCGGAATGTCCCTCACCCACGTTGAGCCACTGGAAAACAAGCTCCAAGGCTGTATCGTCGGCAATTCCGGGGCCAAAGCGGCCTTTGACATTGCTGTCTACGACCTTCTCTGCCAGATCTACCATGTCTCGTTAAACCACCTGCTCGGTGGCAGCAAGCAATCAATGGCCACCGATTATACCATCAGCATCGGCGAACGTGACCAGATGGTGACTGACGCCCAGGACCTGGTTAAGAAGGGCTTCACTTCCCTAAAAATCAAGATCGGCAACAACCCGGTTGAAGAGGACGTGGCCACGGTCACGGCAATTGCTCAAGCGGTCGGGCCGGCAATCAGCCTGCGCCTGGACGTCAACCAGGCCTGGTCCTATAAGCAGGCCCGCCGGGGACTGGCCTCACTGGCGGCGGCCGGTCTAAACATCGCCTTCGTTGAGCAGCCCCTGCCAGCTGACCAGTTGCACGACCTTGCTGTTTTGCGCCAGGAGAGCGGCCTGCCGATAATGCTGGATGAGAGTGTCTTTTCCCCGGCGGATGCGCTGCGGGCAGTCAGTGCCCATGCAGCTGATTACATCAATATCAAACTGATGAAGTGCGGCGGAATTTATCAGGCTACTAAGATCAACCAGATCTGCGAAGCGGCTGGCGTGCCCTGCATGGTCGGCTGTATGATCGAAGCTCCGGAGAGTATCGCGGCTGCCGTGGCTTTCGCCAACGCCCACACCAATATCCGCTTCATCGACCTCGACTCGATCTATATGATCAACAAGGATGTGGATCTTGGTGCTGTCAAACGGGTCGGTACCCACCTCTGGCACGCATGATATTCATAGTCAAAATTAAAATCAGCAACTAGCGAAAAAACTTGCTAGCTGCTGATTTTTTATTCTCTAGTATTGGTAAACCTTAGCTTCATATGGCCGGAGAGTGCTGCCTTGATCATCAGAATAGTTGCTGATCAAGACCTTGGCATTCCCCGGAACGTCGTAGTGTCGCTCAAGGGCCTGGTCAGTGTAGTTCAAAATAACCAGCAGGGTTGTATCCTGATCATGCCGTGTATAGGCGAAAACCTCCTGATCGTCTTCGTTACCAGGCACCAGGGCATACGTCCCGTCGGTGATCACTGGCATAGTGTGCCGAAATTTAATCAGGCGCTGGTAATAATAAAAGATCGAGTTGGGGTCGGCCAGGGCATTGGCAACGTTGATTCGCCGATAGTTGGCCGTGACCTTCTCCCACGGCTGGTGATGAGAAAATCCGGCATTAGTACTGTCGTCCCACTGCATTGGCGTCCGGGCGTTATCCCGCGAGTGCATTCCCAAGTACTTCAGCATCGTCGGCCCGTCGACCAATCCTTGATCTTCCACTAGCTGGTGGTAGGCATTGCGCGACTCCAGATCCACGTAATCTGACAGCTTGGTGAAACCAGCATTGGTCATGCCAATCTCTTCGCCCTCGTAGATGTAAGGAGTTCCCTGCATGAAATGGGTCATCGTCGCCAACATCTTGGCCGATTTGACGCGGTAGTCTTCCGTCGAATCATCGCCAAAACGGGAAACAACCCGGGGCTGGTCGTGATTGTTCCAGTAGAGGGAGTTCCATGCTGTTCCTGCCAGTTCAGTCTGCCACTTGGACAGGTTAGCCCGCAAATCAGTCAGGCGCGGCTTTTGGTCGTACCACTTACCCAAAGCTGGGTTCGGATTGGTATCCAAATTCATATGTTCAAACTGAAATACCATGTTCAGCTCTTGATTGTGAAGGTCTGCATAGCGCTTAGCATCGGCTGGGGTAACCCCAGGGGTCTCACCAACTGTGATCATCCGGTGCTTGCTCATGACATTCTTATTCATCTCACGCAGATAGTCATGAACGCGGGGACCGTTGGGCACGAAGCCCTCCACGGTGGCGTACTTTTCATCGGCGCTCTGGGGACCATCTGGGAGCCCTGCCGGCTTGGAAATCAAGTTGATAACATCCATCCGGAAGCCGTCGACTCCCTTGTCGGCCCACCAATTCATCATCTGATAGACGGCCGTTCGCACCTTGGGGTTGGTCCAGTTGAGGTCCGGCTGCTCAGGGGCGAAAAGGTGAAGGTAGTACTGGTCACTTGCTGGATCGTACTTCCAGGCCGGACCAGAAAAGTAGGAACCCCAGTTGTTAGGAGCATGACCGTCCTTACCATCCCGCCAGATATAAAAGTCACGATAAGGATTGTCGCGTCCCTGCTTAGCTGCTACGAACCAGCGATGCTGATCAGAGGTATGGTTGACGACCAAGTCCATAACCAGCTTCATCCCCCGCTGGTGGACCGCGGCCAGGAGCTGGTCGAAGTCGGCCATTGTACCCAGGATTGGGTTAATCGCTCGATAGTCGCTGATGTCATAGCCATTATCAACCTGGGGTGATTCATAGATCGGATTGAGCCAGAGAATATCGACCCCTAATTTCTGCAGGTAGTCGAGGCGACTGATGATTCCCTGAAGGTCACCAATCCCGTCATTATTACTATCCTGAAAGCTCTTCGGGTAGATCTGGTAGACCACCGCATTCTTCCACCAATGATTGTTTTTCATTTATAAAACCTCTCTTTGTGAAAAACGGTAGCCAGCCTTTGACTACCGCTAATTTGATTACTGCTTATCCACGACTGGTATCCACTGCGTCCAGGTCGTTGCATTGCTGATCGGGTCCAGATTAGTGTAGGCACCCGTGCTCAACTGCTGCAGGGCTGTCGGATCTTGCAGGAGTTTCACAACCGCATCGACGAATCGGTCCTGACTGCCAAGCGGTATCAACTCACCATTGACTCCAGACTTAACCATGCTGGCCGGGCCGTACCGGTAGTCGTAACTGACCACCGGAACCCCGTGGCTTAAGGCCTCGCCCATCGCCAGCGGCTGGGCGTCGATCCGGCTGGCGTCGACAAACAGCTGTGCCTGATCATAGATCGGTGCAAGGTCGATCTGATAGCCGGCAAAGTTCACGACGGTATCGAGGCCAGCCTCCTTGACCTGATCCTTATAGCGTTTAACATCAGCGGTCGCCCCGTAGCCATACAGGGTCAGACGACTGGTTGGTACCTGCTTGTGGATAGCAGCAAACATCGTCAGTAATTGGCTAACCTGTTTATCCTCACCCAGCCGGCCAACGTAGATCAGCTGGCCCGGTGTCCGGGCGGCCATTGCTACTTGTGCAGCGGGCCGCTCGACCGGGACCCCATTGATTGCCAGAATCGGCACTTGTTTACCAAGGCGTTGCTGCAGGTCACGGGCCTGTTGCGGCGTCATCACAATGATACCGTCCCACTTCTTGAGTTCACTGGTTAATGGTCCTTGGAGCATCCCGTTCATTGGTCCCTTCCCCAGGTCTTGGCCGTCATCGACATGGTTGATTGGCAGCCAGAGGTATTTCCGGGCATCACTGGCCATCTGCAGCACCGGCTGGATTGCCATTGCCGGCCGGTCAGCAATAAAGATGTTGTGCCCGCCATTGGTCCGATTCAACTCATCGAGGAAGAAAATGAAAAGGTCGTCGAGGGTGTCAAAGTAGTAATCCTTACCCTGGTAGCCCCGCAGGACGTTCAACGAATTGATCGGTGTGTTCTGGACGGACTGAACATAGTAACGCTCCAGATAGGTGCTACCATCCGGGCGGTAGTAGCGCTCAAAGAACTCCTGCCCATCTTGACCAAAGAAGGCATCGACGGCCTTATAACCACGCAGGTCATAGCGCTGGCGCAAGGTCAGGTTGCCGGCAGGATCATACCAGTCAACCCGGTTGACCTCGCCGACCGTGCCCCCGGCAAAGAAGACCTCAGCAACCAGACGCTGGCCATCCTTCACTTCACGAGAATTATTCCCAGTGCCAACCTGATAATCAGCTGGAAGGTGCAGGTCCTCAGTATGCCGAGGCTGGCCCCGATAGGCAGTCGTCCCGGCAAAGAAGTCGTACATGTTGACTAGCTGATGATCATTGAGGCCAAAACGCGGCATGGTGTGGTGAAGAACCGGATCGAAGTCACGAGTAACTAGTTTGGCCGCTGCATTATGATTTGTAAAGAGTTTAACCCGTTTAATCTCCGCATGTTCAACGCTCGAATTGCTACTCAATAGATATTGATTCACAAAGAAAAACACTATTTCCGAGCCTCCCTTTTCTCCACGTCAGCAATGATTTCTTGCCAGAGTTTCATAACATTGGGTGCCGAGTAGCGCTCGCTGTCCACGTAAGCATTTGCGCTCATCTCCGCTAGCTGGTCCTGGTTACTCAGCAGGGTAATGATTGCTCGGGCCAAGCCAGCAATGTCGCCATTCTTAGTCAACAGACCATCGCGGCCATCGATCACCACATCAGCAGGACCATACTTGATGTCGTTAGCAACAATCGGCAAGCCGTGTGATTGGGCCTCGACTAAGGAAAGGGGCAACCCTTCGACCCGACTTGGCAACACCAGAAGCTGAGCATCTTCGTAAACGGAATTAACATCGGTGGTGTAACCATGGAAAGTGACCGAGTGTCCAATCCCTTCATCCACCACAATCTTTTTAAGCTGCCGATCAAAATTGTTGTTGGCATAGCCCCAGAAGTCTAACCGTGCATTGGGCACACTGGCTAGCACCTGCGGCCAGGCTTTCAGCAACTGGTCCTGCTGCTTCTCGGGAGACAGCCGCGCTACCATAACCACTTGATTTTTGCTACGTTTTGCAAACGGTACCTTTGGCTTAGCGAGGACCGTATCCGGCACGATTGGTCCTGGAATCCGGAAGATTGGGGTTCCGGCCTGGCCGAAGCGGGCCTTAAGATCAGCTTGCTGCTGAGGGGTCAGGGCAATTATTCCATCCCAGTCTGTGAGGTGACGCAGCCCCCACTCATAGTTGTAATTCAATGTCGAGTGGAGAATGTCGTCATTGTTGTTGACATGGTCGTTGTGCAGCTGCATATAGCGCGACACTCGATTTTTCATATGGAGAACCGCCCAGCCAACCTCGTACACCCGGTCGACAACCAGACCGACGGGACCAGATCCGCAAACCGACCGGTCGGTGACCAGCTGGTCGTAAAAGAAGCGGGTCAACTCGTCAAGGCCGGTAAACTGATAGTCCTGACCGTGATAGTCGAAAAGGTGGTAGGTCTTGATCTCCTTGCTCCGCTTGTCCTTCATGTGGACGAGCTGGAGGGTCAACTTGCCGGTTGGTGTGAAGTAATTTTCCGTGGCAATATTGCCTTGCCAGTCATAAACCTGTTCCACAGAGAGAAATCCCCGCACGTCGTACCATTTGACATTAAGAAGCTTGCCATAGTGGTCAAAATACTGCAGGTTGATAATATGTTTCTTGGCATCATTACGCCGCCGAACGTAGAGTACACGGTGGCCGTTGCGTGAGTAAGAATAGTTAATGCCATCCGCCTGTCGCCGCCATGACGGATCGATCTTTAGGTCGCGAATCGTGACGTCGCGGGGGACAACCGTACAGGCGTCTTGAAAATAGTCGAACAGGTTCACAAAATCCGCGTCCGCAATACCAGCGTGCCTGGTCACCAAGTGCAGCTCATTTGAGTACTGGCGCGTAACAATCTTAGCCGGCTGCTGAAATTGCTTAAACAACTTAAGCCGCTTCATCTGGGCGTGCTCAATTCCCGATTTATTTTCCTGAATGCCATCATTTAAGAACAGTAGCATAGACATCCCCCTTTTCTATTTCACAAACTGAGTTTAGCATACTTTTCGCGATCCTGAGGGCCTGATATGTGGGAGGAAACGGCCGAGTGTGTTATTATCATTATTATATAGAAAGAAGTGGCAGAGATATGCAAAACCCATTTGGCAATAACAATAATAATGACCAAAACCCGTTTAACCTCAATAATCTCCCCTTACCACCAAACTACGCCAAGATTGTTAACAACCAGGGTGATCTGCGCATCGCCAAGGTTGGCTTCTCATGGACAACCCTCTGGTTCGGCCCCATCCCGGCTCTCTTCCGGGGAGATTACTACAATTTTCTTCTAATGATCGTTCTGGACATGGACTATGTCCTCGTAACGATGTTTTTCGGCTGGAATCAGTTGCTTGAGTTTCCGTGGCCGTCAATTGCATTCGGCTTTTTCTACAACATGATGTACTTCAAGCACCTGTTCAACAAGGGCTACCACCCCGCCGACCAACGATCACGTGAGCTATTGGCCCGGGCCCGATATTGGAAAGAATAACACATGAATATGAAGAAACGACGCTGATTTTGACAATTATCAAAATCAGCGTCGTTATTTTACTTATATTTAATTATTTATGATCAATCGTGACGTCTTCGTGGCCGTCGTACTCCTCAACCGCCACATGGACCGTCTCGTTCATGGCCGTCGGAATGTTCTTGCCGACGAAATCAGGCCGGATTGGCAGTTCCCGGTGTCCCCGGTCAACCAGAACAGCCAAGGAGATCCGTTTTGGCCGCCCCATGTCCATCAGAGCGTCCAGGGCGGCGCGAACCGTCCGCCCAGTGAAGAGCACGTCATCAACCAGGATAACGTGCTTATCGGTGATATCGATGTCCAACTGGTCGGTATTGACTGTGGGCTCACGGTGGTGGTCTGGTACATGACGGTCATCCCGATAGAGGGAGACATCGAGAGCCGCAACCGGCACACTAACGTTTTCCAGCTGATTAAGCCGCTTGGCCAGACGTTTGGCCAGGTAAACACCCCGGGTCTTAATACCAACAAAGACCAGGTTCTCGACCCCCTTGTTCTGTTCGATAATCTCGTAGGTAATCCGGGTCAGTGCCCGCTGCATGCTTGAACCATCAACGACTTCATGTGCCATGTTCGCCACTCCTCTTTCTTTTTCAAAAAGCCCTTCTTTAATTACCATAAAGAAGAGCTGTCATCTTTCTGCCGCCCCTTGATGGCCTCACGGAACCATATTAAAGGTAATTATATTCATTCTACGGGGCAAAACGACCCCTGTCAAACCCTGCTATTCCGCAAACTTATCCATCCAATTCTGAACCATGCTGCTGATGTTGTTCCAGATGTCTTTGAAACCACTCTGGTTCTTCAGGTCGTTGACAATCTGGACCCCGTTATCTGGGTTCTGACGTACCTGTTCAACCACGTTGGTGACTTGGTTTAGACGGTTCTTAGTGTTGTCGTTTTGAACCTGGCTGGTTAGCTGCTGGTTCTGATTCTCAATCTTGTCCAGACGCTGGTTGAGGGCTTCCTGGTCCTTGTCATGCTGGTACTGTTTAACAGCCCCACGGAGCTCAGCCACCTGATTGGCCAGCTTCTGATTATCACCACTCAGCTTGGACACGCTGCTGGAATTGTTAGCAATCTGGCTGCTCTGCTGAGCATTATTGGCTGCCTGATCCTGCTGCTGGCGTCGATGACTCGACCAGCCCCACAGCAGGCAGATAATTACGATCACCGCAAGCAGACCCCAAAGCCAGCCACGCTTTTTCCTCGGTGCCGGGGTTGGATTCGTCGGTTGCGTCGGCTGACTCGGCATGGTCGGCTGCGTCCGCATCGGCCGCACGTTCAGGGTCACACTTGTTTGAGCGGTCTGGCCGGTGGCATCCATCACGCTGATAACCACCGGATACTCTCCCTGCTGGTCGATATTAACCTGGGTAAGGTTAAACAGGGCCTTATCCGTTAAATCTGCACCATCGTTACCGGTCACATGGACTCCGAGCTGGCGTTTAAGATCTTCCTGATTAATCGTCTGTCCCAGCGGCCAATCAAGATACTGCCGCACAGTGGTTATTGTCAATGCCATTGTTATTTCCCCTATCTTCCGTTTTCCTTAATTGTACCACTGCTATTTACCTCTCCCAATAAAAAAACGACTCATGATCAACTGATCATAAGTCGCTTTCACTCGGCATCAATAATCCTAAACTATCAATTATGGTTTAGGGGGTCAACTTTACATTAAAATTTAGGATCTATCAGTGCCAAGATTTCATACTCTATTCATGACGCTTCTTCATACCAGCGAGACCTCCAGCAAGTGCCAAACCCATCAGGCCAAGAGAAGCAGCGGAAACAGCATCTTGATTACCTGTCTGTGGCAATCTGGTACTATTCTGTCGAGCTGGCCGTTGCGATACAGGAGTGCCCCGGTGAAGGTTAACCTGCTGTGTAGTCGGAACAGTCTTAAGCGTTTTTGTCTGTGGTGCTGGCTTGGTCGACGGGCTTGTTGGTTTGTTCGTCGGCTGTGTTGGACTCGTCGGACTTGTTGGCTTATTTGTCGGCTGCGTTGGGCTCGTCGGGCTTGTTGGCTTATTTGTCGGCTGCGTTGGACTCGTCGGACTCGTTGGCTTGTTCGTCGGCTGCGTTGGACTCGTCGGTTGCTGGTTGACGTAATAGTAAACAACGTGCGTCAATCTGTCTCCATGATCAATCCGCTCAGAAGGAACACTGATTTGATCAGGGGCGTAGTTGGTATCCTCAGCCGCTGGTGTCGTAACCACATCCGTCAATTGAGTTGGACTCCAAGTCAGCTGCGGCTGACCATCCTTTAAAATCGGCTCTCCAGTAACCGCATCGACAATCTCCGTAGCCGTGAAGTGATAGGTCGTTGCCTTGGTTGGCGCAGCTGTCTGCCCCTTCTTCGGACCATTGCCATAAACGTAGGTAATTATCTGAGTAGCGTCCCCAGCCGTGGTGTCCTTAACTGGCACCGTCTTTTGGCCGTGAACCAGGTAAATTGTGACATTCTGGGCACCAGTCCCGAAGTTATCCGGCAGTAAATCGTAACCGAGGCCATTAACCTTGGTCGTGTCCAGTTGATAGCCCTTGTTCAACCAACTATTCCGAATCTGATCGTACTTGAATGCTACACTATTTGGAATCAGACCATTCGTATCACCCTTGGCTAGGCCTTGATGATCAACCAACGTCTTGTTAGCTGTGCCGTCAACTACCGTATAAGTCAGCGGTTGTTGGTTAGCACTGTAGTAAACGTTGATGACCACGTCT
Organism: Limosilactobacillus pontis; assembly: GCF_002940945.1. Taxonomy (GTDB): domain Bacteria; phylum Bacillota; class Bacilli; order Lactobacillales; family Lactobacillaceae; genus Limosilactobacillus; species Limosilactobacillus pontis_A. The sequence goes on along the minus strand of NZ_PNFV01000009.1, from coordinate 21,326 downwards.
TGACTATCCGGATTAACGTTTGTAGCTCCAGCCTTAGTATGATCAGCCGTGTAACCAGTGATCTTCGGGCTTACTACATCTTGGAAGCTGCCGTTATCCGGCGTCCACTTGATGTCGCCAACCATTTTACCGGTGACCTCATCCTTACTCTGAGTTCCCGTAAAGTTAATGGCTTGGGCGTGGTGAGCTGGAGCGGCAACCTGGTTATTACTCTTATAGAGGTAATTAATTGTTTCCCCAACTTGCTTAGTCGATGTAACATCGTCCAGCTTATGTGTCAGGTAGACATAGTAATCCTGATCCGTCTGGGAGTCGTCATCAAACGTTCCTTGTTTTGTTGCTGGATCCAAAGCCTGTGCAAGCTGATAACCCGCACCAGCGTAGTTCCACAGTGCGTTGGTATAACTTTCTCCAGCCTCACCCTTCAAGTTCTGCTCGTGGTTAATCAACTCGTTACCATCGGTTGGCTGATAACCATTCTTGGCGGCTTTAATGCCGTTGACATCAATGTAGTGAACGTGGACGTTCTGGTCACCAACATAGTAGCGAACAACGTGGTTTAGCTTATCGCCATGGTTGATCCGCTCAGCTGGAACACTGGTTTGATCAGGGACGTAGTTGGTGTCCTCAGCCGCTGGTGTCATAACTGCATCCGTCAGTTGAACTGGACTCCAAGTTAATTGCGGCTGGCCATCCCTTAAAATCGGCTCTCCAGTAACCGCATCGACAACCTCCGTAGCCGTGAAGTGGTAGGTCGTTGCCTTGGTTGGTGCAGCCGTCTGCCCCTTCTTTGGACCATTGCCATAGACGTAGGTAATCGTTTGAGTAGCGTCCCCAGCCGCGGTATCCTTAACCGATACCGTCTTTTGGCCGTGAACCAGGTAAATTATGACATTCTGGGCACCAGTCCCGAAGTTATCCGGCAAGAAGTCATATCCGAGACCATTGGCCTTAGTTGTATCTAACTGGTAGCCTTTCGCAAGCCAGCCGTTCCGAATCTGATCGTACTTAGAGGCCACACTATTTGGAATCAGACTATTGGTATTACCCTTAGCTAGGTCTTGATGATCAACCAACGTCTTGTTAGCTGTGCTGTCAACTACCGTATAAGTCAGCGGTTGTTGATCAGCCTTGTAGTAAACATTGATAACAACGTTTTGACTAGTTGGCATAACGGTTTTTGCCCCAGCCTTAGCATGATCAGCTGTGTAACCAGTGATCTTCGGGCTTTCCACATCTTGGAAGTCACTAGTAGTTGGCGTCCACTTGATATCGCCAACCATTTCACCAGTAACTTTGTCTTTACTCTGAGTTCCAGTGAAGATGATGTTCTTGGCATGATAAGCCGGAACCGCGGACTGGTGATTACTCTTGTAAAGGTAGTTGATTATCTCGCCAACTTGCTTAGTGGTCTTAATGGTATCAAGGTCATGCGTTAGGTAAACGTAATAGTTTTGATCCGTCTTAGAATCACCGTCGAAACTTCCGGCCGTAGCACCTGAATCTTTTTGGACAAGCTTATAGCCAAAGTCACCATAGTCCCAAAGTACATTGGTGTACTTAGCACCAGCTTCACCCTTCAGGCTCTGCAAGTGACTGGTTAATTCGTTACCGTCAGCCGATTGATACCCGTCTTTACCCACTTTAACGCCATTAACGTCAATGTAGTGAACGTGGATGTTCTGGTCACCAATATAGTAGTGAATAACATGGGTCAGCTTATCGCCATGATTGATCCGCTCAGCTGGAATACTGGTTTGATCAGGGGTGTAATTAGTGTCCTCAGCCGTTGGTGTCGTAACCACATCCGTCAGTTGAGTTGGACTCCAGGTTACTTGCGGCTGGCCATCCTTTAAAATCGGCTTTCCAGTAACCGCATCAACAATTTCCGTTGCCGTGAAGTGGTAAGTCGTTGCCTTGGTTGGTGCAGCTGTCTGTCCCTTCTTTGGGCCATTACCATAAATGTAGGTAATCGTTTGAGTAGCATTACCAGCTGTAGCGTCCTTAACCGGTACCGTCTTTTGACCATGAACCAGATAAACTGTGACGTTTTGGGCGCCAATACTAAAGTTATCTGGCAGGAAGTCATATCCGAGACCATTAGCCTTGGTTGTATCTAACTGGTAACCCTTAGCAAGCCAGCCATTCCGAATCTGATCGTACTTAGAGGCCACACTATTTGGAATCAGACTATTGGTATTACCCTTAGCTAGGTCTTGATGATCTTCCAAAGTCTTACCGATCGTATCATCAATGACTGTGTAGGTCAGTGGTTGCTGGTCAGCTTTGTAGTAAACATTGATAACAATATTTCGACTGGCTGGAGTAACAGTTGCGGCCCCAGCCTTAGTATGATCAGCCGTGTAACCAGTGATCTTTGGGCTTACTACATCCTGGAAGTTGCCATTAGCTGGTGTCCACTTAATATTACCTACTCGTTTATCAGTAACCTTGTCGTGATGCTGGGTTCCCGTGAAGGTAATGTTGTGAACTTGGCTTGGTGCAGCTGGTCGATTGCTGTCAGCGTACAAGTAGCTGATTATCTCCTCGACAGTCTTAGTCGTTGTAACGTTATCCAGCTCATGCTTCAGGTAGACATAGTAATCCTGGTCTATCTGAGAATCATCATCAAATGTTCCTTGTTCCGCTGCCGGATCCAATGCTTGAGCAAGTTTATAGCTCGAGCCAGCGTAATTCCACAGTGTGTTGGTATAACTTTCCCCAGCTTCACCCTTCAGGCTTTGTAGATGATTGGTCAACTCATTACCATCGGTTGGTTGATAACCATTCTTGCCGGCTTTAATACCATTAACATCAATGTAGTGAATATGAACATTTTGGCTACCGACAAAGTAAGGAATGATAATTTCGATCGGTTGACTATTATGACTAATTAGCTGACCTGGAACTATCGTCTGTTTTGGTACGTAATCGCGATCATAAGCTGTTGGGCTCTCAACGACATCTGTATGTTGATCAGGGCTCCAAGTCAGCTGCGGCTGGCCATCCTTAAGAATTGGATCACCAGTGATAGCATCGACAATTTCCGTAGCGGTGAAGTGATACGTCTTTTCATAATTCTTGGCAGCCAGCTGGCCCTTCTTAGGACCATTGCCATAAACATAATGGATTGTCTCCGTAATATCCGCGGTATCCTTAGCAGGAGCTGTCTTTTGACCATGAATTAAGTAAATTGTTACGTTTTGTGGAGCCGTACCAAAGGTATTTGGAAGAATATCATAGCCGAGGCCGCTTGCTTTAGCCGTATCCAACTGGTAGCCCTTGTTTATCCAGTTGTTCCGAATCTGTTCATATTCAGTAGTTATGCTACCTGGAATCAGGCTGTTGGTATCACCCTTGGCCAAGTCTTGATGATCTTCCAAAGTCTTGCCAGTCATATCATCAACGACTGTGTACGTCAGCGGCTGTTGGTCAGCCTTGTAGTAAACGTTGATAACAACGTCTTGACTATCTGGATTAACGCTTGCAGCTCCAGCCTGAAGCTTGTCAGCCGTGTAACCCTTGATCTTCGGGCTTGCCACATCTTGGAAGTCACTAGTGGTTGGTGTCCACTTGATGTCGCCAACCATTTTACCGGTGACCTCGTCCTTACTCTGAGTTCCCGTGAAGGTGATATCTTTGGCGTGGTAAGCCGGAGCGGCAACTTGACTATTACTCTTATAAAGGTAATTAATTGTTTCCCCAACTTGCTTAGTCGTCGTAACCTTGTCTAACTCGTGTGTCAGGTAGACATAGTAATCTTGATCCGTCTGGGAATCATCATCAAACGTTCCTTGTTCCGTTGCTGGGTCCAGAGCTTGCGCAAGCTTATAATTCGAGCCAACGTAGTTCCACAACGTATTGCTGTAATGATCGCCAGCTTCACCTTTCAGATTCTGTTCATGATTAGTTAGTTCAACACCATCAGTTGATTGGTAACTGCCAGTTCCGACTTTGACGCCATTAACATCAATGTAGTGAATATGAACATTCTGATTCCCAACATAATAAGGAATGATAATTTCGATCGGCTGACTGTTGTGACTGATTAGTTGACCTGGGACCATCGTCTGCTCTGGCGTGTAGTTACGGTCATAAGCTACTGGACTCTCAACAGCATCAGTATGTTGATCGGCGCTCCAAGTAAGTTGTGGCTGACCATCCTTTAGAATTGGGTCACCAGTGATAGCATCGACAATTTCCGTAGCGGTGAAGTGATACGTCTTTTCATAATCCTTGGCAGCCGGCTGGCCCTTCTTAGGACCATTTCCGTAAACATAATGAATTATCTCCGTAATGTCTGCGGTATCCTTAGCAGGAGCTGTCTTTTGACCATGAATTAAGTAAACTGTGACATTCTGAGCACCAGTACCGAAGTTATCTGGCAGGAAATCGTAACCGAGACCATTAGCTTTGCTTAGGTCCAGCCGGTAGCCCTTGGCAAGCCAAATGTTTCGAATCTGATCGTACTTGGAGGCCACACTATTTGGAATCAGGCTATTGGTATTACCTTTGGCCAGGCCTTGATGATCTTCCAAAGTCTTGCCCGTCGTATCATCAATGACTGTGTAGGTCAGCGGTTGTTGATCAGCACTGTAGTAAACATTAATGACCACGTCTTGACTCTTTGGCGTAACAGTTACGGCTCCCGCCTGAAGTTGATCAGCTGTATAACCCGTGATCTTCGGGCTTGCCACATCTTTAAATTTATCATTAGCCGATTCCCACGTAATATCGCCAATCAAATCACCAGTAACCTTGTCCTTATGCTGGCTTCCTGTGAAGGTGATTGCAGGGGCTTGATAACTTGGTGCAGCTGGCCGATCGCTATCGGTGTACAAGTAGTTAATTGTTTCATTGACGGTCTTAGTTGTTGGAACCTTGTCTAGCTCATGTGTCAGGTAGACATAGTAATCCTGATCCGTCTGGGAGTCATCATCAAATGTCCCGTGTTTTGTTGCTGGATCCAAGGCCTGCGCTAGCTGATAACCCGCACCCGCGTAGTTCCACAGTGTATTAGTGTAACTTTCTCCAGCTTCACCCTTCAAGTTCTGCTCGTGGTTAATCAACTCATTACCATCGGTTGGCTGGTAGCCTTTCTTACCAGCCTTGATATTATTAACGTCAATGTAGTGAACATGGACGTTCTGATTACCAACATAGTAGTGAACAACGTGGGTCAGCTTATCGCCATGGTTGATCCGCTCAGCTGGAACACTGGTTTGATCAGGGACGTAGTTGGTGTCCTCAGCCGCTGGTGTCGTAATCGCATCCGTCAGTTGAGTTGGACTCCAAGTTAATTGCGGCTGGCCATCCTTTAAAATCGGTTCTCCAGTAACCGCATCGACAATCTCCGTAGCCGTGAAGTGATAGGTCGTTGCCTTGGTTGGTGCAGCCGACTGTCCTTCCTTTGGACCATTGCCATAAACATAGGTAATCGTTTGAGTAGCATCGCCAGCTGTAGTGTCCTTAACTGGCACCGTCTTTTGGCCGTGAACTAGGTAAATTGTGACGTTCTGGGCATCAGTACCAAAGTTGTCCGGCAGGAAATCATAACCAAGGCCATTAACCTTGGTCGTGTCCAGTTGATAGCCCTTGTTCAACCAACTATTCCGAATCTGATCGTACTTGAAGACCACACTATTTGGAATCAGGCTGTTCGTATCACCCTTGGCCAAGTCTTGATGGTCTTCCAAAGTCTTGCCCGTTGTATCATCAATGACTGTGTAGGTCAACGGTTGTTGGTCAGCCTTGTAGTAAACATTGATAACAACGTTTTGACTAGTTGGCATAACGGTTTTTGCCCCAGCCTTAGCATGATCAGCTGTGTAACCAGTGATCTGCGGGCTTGTTACATCTTGGAAATTGCCCTTAGCTGGCGTCCACTTGATATCGCCAACCATTTCACCAGTAACTTTGTCTTTACTCTGAGTTCCCGTGAAGGTGATATCGTGAGCTTGATAGCTTGGTGCAGCCAGCCGATTACTATCGGCGTACAAGTAGTTGATTGTTTCCTTAACAGTCTTAGTCGTTTTAACATTATCCAACCCATGTTTCAGGTAGACGTAGTAGTTCTGATCCATCTGGGAGTCATCATCAAACGTCCCGTGTTTTACTGCTGGATCCAAGGCCTGTGCAAGCTCATAGCCAGCACTAGCGTAGTTCCACAGCGCGTTGGTGTAACTTTCCCCAGCGGCACCGCGCAGACTTTGCAGATGGTTAGCTAACTCGTTACCATCAGTTGGCTGATAACCATTCTTGCCAGCTGGTACATTATTAACGTCAATGTAGTGAACATGAACGTTCTGATCACCAACATAGTAGCGAACAACGTGGGTCAGCTTGTCACCATGGTTGATCCGCTCAGCCGGAACACTGGTTTGATCAGGAGTGTAGCTGGTATCTTCAGCCGCTGGTGTCGTAACTGCATCCGTCAGTTGAGTTGGACTCCAGGTTACTTGCGGCTGGCCATCCTTTAAAATCGGCTCTCCAGTAACCGCATCGACAATCTCCGTAGCCGTGAAGTGGTAGGTCGTTGCCTTGGTTGGTGCAGCCGTCTGTCCTTCCTTTGGACCATTGCCATAGACGTAGGTAATCGTTTGAGTAGCGTCACCAGCTGTGGTGTCCTTAACCGGCACCGTCTTTTGGCCGTGAACCAGGTAAATTGTGACATTCTGGGCATCTGTACCAAAGTTATCCGGCAGGAAATCATAACCGAGGCCATTAACCTTGGTCGTGTCCAGTTGATAGCCCTTGTTCAACCAACTATTCCGAATCTGATCGTACTTGGAGGCCACACTATTTGGAATCAGGCTGTTCGTATCACCCTTGGCCAATTCTTGACGATCTTCCAAAGTCTTGCCCGTCGTATCATCAATGACTGTGTAGGTCAACGGTTGTTGGTCAGCGCTGTAGTAAACGTTGATGACCACGTCTTGACTGGTTGGCTTAACAGTTGTGGCACCTGCCTGAAGTTGATCAGCCTCATAACCAGTGATCTGCGGGCTTTCCACATTTTGGAAGTCGCTAGTAGCTGGCGTCCACTTGATGTCGCCAACCATTTCACCGGTGACCTCATCCTTGCTCTGAGTTCCCGTAAAGTTAATGGCTTGGGCGTGGTGAGCTGGAGCAGCAATTTGATTATTATTCTTATAAAGGTAATTAATCGTTTCCCCAACTTGCTTAGTCGATGTAACATCGTCCAGCTTATGTGTCAGGTAGACGTAGTAGTTCTGATCCATCTGGGAGTCGTCATCAAACGTTCCGTGTTTTGTTGCTGGATCCAAAGCCTGTGCAAGCTGATAACCCGCACCAGCGTAGTTCCACAGTGCGTTGGTATAACTTTCTCCAGCCTCACCCTTCAAGTTCTGCTCGTGGTTAATCAACTCGTTACCATCGGTTGGCTGATAACCATTCTTACCAGCTGGTACATTATTGACGTCAATGTAGTGAACATGAACGTTCTGATTACCAATATAGTAGCGAACAACGTGGTTTAGCTTATCGCCATGGTTGATCCGCTCAGCTGGAATATTAGTTTGATCAGGAGTGTAATTGGTGTCCGTAGCCGCTGGTGTCGTAACCACATCCGTCAATTGAGTTGGACTCCAAGTCAGCTGCGGCTGGCCATCCTTAAGAATTGGATCACCAGTAACCGCATCGACAATTTCCGTAGCCGTGAAGTGGTAGGTCGTTGCCTTGGTTGGTGCAGCCGTCTGTCCTTCCTTTGGACCATTGCCATAAATGTAGGTAATCGTTTGAGTAGCGTCACCAGCTGTAGTGTCCTTAACCGGTACTGTCTTTTGGCCGTGAACCAAGTAAATCGTGACATTCTGGGCACCAGTCCCGAAGTTGTCCGGCAGTAAATCGTAACCAAGGCCATTAACCTTGGTCGTGTCCAGCTGGTAGCCCTTATTCAACCAACTATTCCGAATCTGATCGTACTTGAATGCTACACTATTTGGAATCAGGCTGTTGGTATCACCATTAGCCAAGTTTTGGGAATTAACTAACGTCTTATCAGCTGTGTCGTCAACCACCGTATAGGTCAACGGTTGTTGGTCAGCACTGTAGTAAACGTTGATGATCACATCTTGACTATCTGGATTAACAGTTGTGGCACCTGCCTGAAGCTGGTCAGCCGTGTAACCAGTGATCTGCGGGCTTTCCACATTTTGGAAGTCACTAGTAGCTGGTGTCCACTTGATGTCGCCAACCATTTCATCGGTGACCTCATCCTTGCTCTGAGTTCCCGTGAAGCTAATGGCTTTGGCGTGGTGAGCTGGAGCGGCAATTTGATTATTATTCTTGTAGAGATAATTAATCGTTTCCCTAACTTGCTTAGTCGATGTAACATCGTCCAGCTTATGTGTCAGGTAGACATAGTAATCCTGATCCGACTGGGAGTCATCATCAAATGTCCCGTGTTTTGCTGCTGGATCTGGATCTTGAGCGAGCTGATAACCCGCACCAGCGTAGTTCCACAGCGTGTTACTGTAATGATCGCCAGCTTCACCCTTCAAGTTCTGCTCGTGGTTAATTAACTCGTTACCATCAGTTGGCTGATAACCATTCTTGCCAGCTGGTACATTATTGACGTCAATATAGTGAACATGAACGTTCTGATCACCAACATAATAATAAACAGTAATTTTAATTGGCTGACTATCATGGCTGATCAATTGTCCTGGAACCATTATCTGTTCTGGCGTGTAGTTACGGTCATAAGCTACTGGACTCTCAACGGCATCAGCATGCTGATCAGAGCTCCAAGTAAGCTGCGGCTGACCATTTATCAGAATTGGGTCACCAGTGATGGCATCCACAATTTCTGTAGCCGTGAAGTGATACGTCTTTTCATAATCCTTGGCAGCTGGCTGACCTTTCTTAGGACCATTTCCATAAACATAATGGATTGTCTCCGTAATGTCCGCTGTATCCTTAGCAGGAACTGTCTTTTGACCATGAATTAAGTAAACCGTGACATTCTGGGCACCAGTCCCGAAGTTATCCGGTAGGAAATCGTAACCGAGACCATTAGCTTCGTTCAAATCCAGCTGGTAACCCTTGGCAATCCAGCCGTTCCGAATTTGGTCGTACTTGGAGGCCACACTATTAGGAATCAGGCTATTAGTATCACCCTTGGCCAAATCTTGATGATCTTCCAACGTTTTACCCGTCGTATCATCAATGACTGTGTAGGTTAGCGGTTGCTGGTCAGCCTTGTAGTAAACATTGATAACCACGTTTTGACTATCTGGATTAACAGTTATGGCACCTGCCTGAAGCTGGTCAGCCGTGTAACCCTTGATCTTCGGGCTTTCCACATTTTGAAAGTCGCTAGTAGTTGGTGTCCACTTGATGTCGCCAACCGTTTCTCCTGTGACCTCGTCCTTACTCTGGGTTCCCGTAAAGGTGATATCTTTGGCGTGATAAACTGATGCAGCTGGCCATTTACTACCTGCATACAAGTAATTGATTGTCTCTTTGACAGTCTTAGACTTCGAGACTGTATCATAGGCATGCTTCATATGTATAACAATATTTTGTACATCATCGGTAGCAGTATTGTAATTAGCAATTATATAATCGTTAAGCCCTGCTTTATCGTCTACTCCCGGCTTAAGTTTTACAGCATTCCCACTTGCACTAGCAAAGACGTAATGACGTTTTTTTAATAGTGCAATCGTTTTTACCGGATTAGTGGTAAAGGTAATTGCCTGCCCAGCTTTACCTTGGAGGCCATCTTCATCATAGTAACCATAATCAATTGGTTGGCCTCCTTCACTATCATCGACATATTTCAAAGTTGCCTTCTGCAGGTGCATCAAGTTAATTGTAATAACATTCTTTTCAACCTGATCAGTAAACTCTTTTGAAATAATCTGAGAATTGCGATTTATCGCACTGTTATCATCAGCGAGTATATACCCGCCACCCTTAGTGGAAAGATAGTCATCTAACTGTTTCTGCGCTGTCGATAGATCCATCATTGTACCAACCATGCCATTAAGGTTATCGACTTTCAGCGGCTGCGGCTTCTGTGGATCAGTCACATCAACAAACTTAACTTGACCAGTCGTATGTTCATTAACGACTGGCATGTAAAGAAAACCAATTGATCCATCACTAGACCCACCAACTACATAGGACCAAATACTATCTAATTGCCCTTGATAGTTTGGGTCAATCATCCGAGAAGCTAACAATACCTTACCATCATATGTGGGATAAATACCTACTAAGGCAACCGGCTTATTATAGTCCCGCTGTCCAGTCTGACTATAGCCAAAAATTGGTAAAACCTGACTAGAGCATTCATAAACTCCATTATATAAGGAAGGATCAGCAATCTTATTAAGTGTCTCATCTGCCGAGTCACTTGTTTTTACAACCCTATTGCCAAAATACGAAGACAACAAGTCGTCACTATCGATAGCCACTTTTTCGTTAGTTGTCAAATTAACGAATTCTTCCTGTCCGGTATCATTTCCGCTAGAGACCTGAACCCACTGGGCCTTCTTTCCTTGGGCTGCGTCAGCCATTAGGTTAACCACATGTTGAAGCTGTTCCTCATTTAAAAGATCACCGCTATGATTAATCGGATCAACGTATAAATTAACAGTTTCATCGTTTGGCAAGCCACTCAAATCATAAGTTCCATCGGCCTTAAGTTTAACCCCATCACCAGTCGAAAGGGTCCCCAAATTCACAAAAGGCTTATAATAATCCTTTGGTAAATTATTAAACACGAAATTATCTTTAGGATAGGAATACGACATACCAGCCTTAGTCTGGGCCTGCATGAGTTCTGCTGGTCCATTAATTGAAAGTGGACCAGCAGTTAGAAGGTAGGCATTAGAATCATTGATCTGATATTGGTCCGTCCACATTCCATCAGTTAGCTTAATTGGGTGCTTGTCCAATTGCTGCTGAAAGGAATTTATACTTTTGCCCATACCATCTCCAGATATGTCGACAAAGACGGCGGTGTTAGCCGACTTATCAACCAATGTGTTTGGATCAAAGCTTGAGATAACCTGATTATGGTTATTTCGATAAATGATTTCCCCTGGATTGTCCGTTGTACTTGTAAGCTGCCAATCCTTATTATTTAGTATCTGGTTACTATGAGGGTCTAACTTAATAACATCATATTTACCGGTTGCTGCGTTATATTTATAAGGAATTTTTATGTAGTTTTCCCCTTGATAGGCGGTTCCTTCATTATAACTGTATAGGATAACTGACCCAGCATTTGTAGTCGGATCCGACGGGGTCGTTGATCTTTCACTCTGGTCTTGTGCAACAACAGGTTGATTTACTTGATTTGATGCAACTGTATTGGTCGAATCAGCTGATGAAGACGACGTAGTAGTGTTAGCATCACTTGTAGCTGGTTGTGAAGCTGCCGAATTATGGGTAGCTACATCTGTATGTAAGGGAACGACACTATTGGTAACTGCCGGCTGTGATGCAGTCGTTTTCGCAGCATCACTGGTCGTACTACCGTTATCGTCAATCGTTGCTGCATCGGCAATCATATTGTTGGCACCAAAATACATCGTAGTTCCCAGTAAAACAGAAACAACCCCAATTCCAAGCTTCCGTAAGCCATAGTGCGGCACTTCACGCTCGGCTATCTGAGCTTGTTTCATCGCATGATTATTCTTTGAAACCATAAATACCAATCCCCCTAAACTTTAGCACTCCACATCATGGTTAATTTTAAAGTAGCTTCATGATTAGAATGACTTGTTATACAATTTATATTTTATTAAAAATATTTTTTATAACAAGTAATAGATTAATGTTTTAATGGTTATATAAAAATTAGTAATCCATCAATGCACCGATAAGCCAGCTTTCCATCACGTAACAATAAATAAACTAGCAATTTTAATTATTAATTAAATATGATTATTTTTTCATACGTTTAATTTGCTTGTCGATACTGCTTTTGTTCTCGCTATTGTAGTAATAGTCGTCCCCATTTCAACTATCAACCATTTATTTTTTATTACTAATGAAAAAACACTTTGCCTATTTAGCGATAACTAATCATATAAAAAACACCGAGAAAACTGTATGATTTGAATTGCCTTAAAATACGTTGGAATTTTGTTTATTAAATTGCACTTTATAATTTTACTCAGGGTCTTTATATGCCTCATCTTCAGACTCACATTTTCACCATCAAAAGTTTAATGGCGTATTAGGATACCAATTCGTTAGTAGTTCTATTGGCAAACCTTGTAATATGCCCATCCCAAGCCAAGAGACTCGACTTAAGATAGAACACATCTGGTCATTTCTCTATACATATCTATATAGACAGATAACTATAGACAAAATTTTCATTTGATTTATCGGCAATGAAGAATCACTGTATTAACCAGGTGATGCTTGAGAAACTAATCGATCATCAACCATAAAGGTTACACAAGATCAATATAATTGATGTCTACTTAATCCATACAAAAAACGGCTCACGATCAAAATTAATCGTGAGCCGTTTTCACTCGACACTGATAATCCTAAATCATCGATCATAAAGTTTTAGGAGTCTGTTTGTTTTAAGACTTAGGAAGCTAATCAATGCCAAGCATCAATACTATTCATAACGTTTTTTTCATACCAGCGAGACCTCCAGCAAGTGCCAGACCCATCAGGCCAAGAGAAGCAGCAGAAATGGCCTCTTGATTACCTGTCTGTGGCAACTTGGTGCTATTCTGTTGAGCTGACCGTTGCGATGCGGGAAGACCATGGTACCGGCTAACCAGCTGTGCAGTTGGAACAGCCTTAAGCGTGTTTGTCTGTGGTACTGGCTTTATCATCGGACTCGTCGGGCTTGTCGGCTTCTTCGTCGGCTGCGTTGGACTCGTCGGATTTGTTGGCTTGTTCGTCGGTTGTGTTGGACTCGTCGGTTGAACAGCCTTGCTATAAGCAACCGTAATATCAATATCCTTGGAGTTCTGGTCAATGCCAGGGATTTCCTTAACATTGCCTTGACCGTCATCGTAACCCTCTTGAACCTTGGAGGTATAGCCATTGATCGTCGGGGTTACGACCGTTGCAAACTGATTACCACTTTGAGCAATCCAGGTAACGTTCTCGGTCTGGTCCTTGAGTTCATTGCCACTAGCATACGTCCACTTCTTCGTGACACTATCATAGTAGGCCGTTCCATTAAAGAATAATTTAGCGGTCTTAGCGGCAGGAGTCTGCTCACCAGCACCTTCGTAGTGAATCGTTTCAGTAACCGTCTTAGTCAAGTCGTCGCGATTCAAACCGTTGCCTGGCTTGTCTGGTGTTACCGGAATGATCTGGTGTTCAACATAGATCGTGACATGTTGGTCACTCTTGGCAACCGTTGTCGGGATCGTAACTTCTGGATTGATAATCTTGTAACCTGCGTCTTTAAGATCCTTAAGTGTCCCTGTCTTGTCATAGTTAAATTCAGTTCCAACCTTTTGGACGCCACTCTGCTTACCATACTCCGTTAGGTCTTGATCAGTCGTAACGTCGTGAACCGTAACCTCAATTGTCCCTTGATCCACTGGTGATGGCTTCTGATCATTCTTAGTGTAGATAACGGTGACAACATAACTATTACCCTGTTGTGGTGCAGCAAAGTGAACATTCTTCATATTTGGCTGATAATTCTGAACTTCAGGCGACTCAACATCAGCAAAGGATGATTTATCTGGTGTCCAAGTGCCAGCCTTAACCGTCTTACCTGTGACCTGATCAACCTGATCAGTCTTCGTCCAGGTAATTGTTTGAACTGGGCTGTCAGCAGGTGCCTTAGTACCATCGGCCATAATGTAATGAACATGAGCCGTTGATGTGGTGGTCATCGGTTGATTCTTGATGTTGTGAACTAATTCAATAACCCACTGTTGACTAGCACCAGCCTTGTCAGCAACACTATCGTAGTTACCAAACTTGATGTCCTGGTAACCCTTAGCAGGTAAGCTCTGTCCATTGTAACTGACATCTTTCCAAATATAACCATGGCTAAGCAGATAATTAAGCTGAGACTGAGTATCGACGAAGCTAATCGGAGTGCCTTCCAGACCAGACTGGGTATACTTTCCAAGCTGAACAGCCTTCTTGGGCGTAACATCATTGATAATCAATTCAGCGCTTTGCTGGGTCTTAGCCGGTGCCTTCGTCAGGTAAATGGCAAACTTCTGATCACTGTTATTGGTTGCTGCGTAATTACCGAAGTTAATTGTGTCGTATGAAGTCCCGCTCAGTTTCTGGTTATTCGTAACATCTTGAGCGTGGTCGAACTTATAACCATTGTTAAGGTAAGCCTGAACGATGTTGTCAGCATTTTCAAAGCTGATCGCCGTCCCCTTAGCGCCCGTAGCACTGGTTTTGCCAACTTCTTGACCATTAGCGTAGATCGTCAGTTCAGCCTTGTGAACTTCGACTGGGTTGGCCTTGTAGTAAACCGTGGCTTCCACGTTGTCATGGCTGTAGGCAACATTCTCAATGGCCTTAATGTCGTTACCATCCGCCAGGTCACTCGGCGTGGTCTTGGCAGCATCAATCGTGTACCCATCAATCGTTGGTGACGTAACCTTCTGCAATACCGTTGGCGTGGACCATACGAAGTCGCTATCCTTAGCGGTACTGATATTCTTTTCATTCTTGAGGTCGTAGTCGTAGGCAATCTTACCATTGGCCGTACTCTTCACAGCAAGCATCTTGCCGGTAACCTTGTCGACCATCCCTTGACCAGTAAAGGTTAACGTGTTGGTGTAGTCACTTGCTACCGGTTTACCAGTTGCTTCATCAACGTAGTGGACGGTTTCAACAACCTTCCGTGTCAGATCTTTCCGACCATAAGCATTTTCAGGGTTAATCGGTGTGTAGTCGTGTTCCAAGAAGACATAGAATTCTTGGTTGACACTTGGTTTGTTATCGAACTTCCATTGACCGGCGGCAGTGTTATAGTCCGTTCCATACTTGGTTGGTTTCTGTGGATCAGTTGTTGCCTGAACAATGCTATGAACCTTATAGCCGGCCTTAGTCAATGCATCCACATTGCCTGCAGCGCCGTCAAAGGTAATTGCAGTATTGTCTTTACCAGAGACTTTGAAGGAGTTCAGTTCCTTATTACCATCAGTGATATCAATAATGTGCAGGATTGCCTTTTCAACCTGTTCCGGCTTTACATTGCTGTAAGTAACAGTAATCTTTTGAGATGGGGTATAGTATGCAACCTGTTCTTGACCAACAGAACTGACATCTACATTAGTGTAACCTAGATCCTTTGGCGCTTTAGAATCAACCTCATCAAAGGTACTGTGAATCGGTGTCCATGCATAATCACCAATAGTAACATCCACTTTACCATCATTATTGGTGTCGTAACCGAGAATCTTATCCGTTACCTTATCAATAATCGCTGTCCGGGTAAAGTGAGCACTTTGTTGATAAGTGGCTTTACCATCTGGTGCACCATTAACCGCCTTACCAGTGGTATCTTGGTAATTAATTGTCCGGATTACCGTCTTATTCAGATCATCATGACGTAGACCATCTTTGTCTTGAGGATGATTTGGCGTTACCGGTATCGTATCGTGATCATAGTAAACCTTAACCGTTTGATCTACCGGATTATCCAAGTCAGGTTGAGCTTCTTTAACAATTGAAGCATCTTGACCATCGATAAAGTGCGGCACCTTCTTGTAGCCTTTGGCAGTAAGATCCGGAGATCCTTGCTCCTTCCAGCCATTTTTATCCAACATCCAAGCGTTATTCAACTGGTAACTGTGACCATCCTCGCTTACTGTCCCATAGCCAATTACTTTACCTTGTTCATCTGTAATTTCGTCACGAGAAAGGTTAGATACTTGAGAAATCTCACTAACATTAGGGATTTCCTGACCAGTTTGGCTATCTAAGTACTTAATTGTCCGCGTTACCGTCTTAGTTTCCCGGTTTGTCTTATATGTGATTGGTGCTTTCTTGTAGACAACGTATACGTCTTCATTGACACTTTGCGTCTCAGGCATAACCGGAGTTTCTTCTTTGACAATTTCTGGAGTCTCAACATATCCAGATACAACTGGCGACGGTACTTCAATAAATTTATCTTTTGTAGACGTAATCTTCCATTCAGGCTTAGGAGTTGCCGTATTAGTAGTATCCACTACCCAATTTTTGTTAGCATCTTGCTTAGCATTGACTGGCTTATCCGTTACTTTATCAATGTAAGAGTTCCCCGTATAGATAACTTTCTGGACAACATTTGGAATTTTGTTGCCATCATTATCATGCATTACAGAACCATCATTTAAAATATAGTGAATCGTTCGCGTCGTTACCTTGGTTTGAGACTTTGGTACAACATTATGGACAAAATGCACTTCAAACACATTATTTGCTCCATCTGAATTAAAGAGCTGGTCTGGCTTGTAGTCATTGCTTACTAACTTATAGCCTTGCTTTACATAATTAGCAATTTGTTGGCTAGGATCAATTGAAAAACTAATCTTATCAGTATAGTGGCCTTCAATTTCCTCACCACCAGGTAATTGCTTGTTGAGCGTATCATCAATATAAGTAATTGAAGCTGTTGACCTTTGGGGTAATACAAACATGCCTGCGCATTCGGCGTCCCCACCACCAAGATAATTATAAATAGATGGCAATTTTCCTCTGTATCCTGGATCCATTGAAGAATACATGACTTTAAGTTCTGGAGATCCTTCGTCACTGCCTAATCCTTTGTAATATAAAATCATCCGCCCAGCATATTTTCCCGGAATCAGTTCATCATTTTCGCCTAATTCCGGAATCATTAGTACTGTAGGATTTTGAGCTGCTGTAGCGTTACCATTTTGGTAATTTTCAACTAAATTATTCAGCTCTGTAGATGTCTCGGCATTATATAGCTTAGCTAAGGTTTGGCTACCTTTATCTTCATTAGTAGCAATAAGGGTCGTATTTTGAACATCCAACCCATTAATTGATTTTTGAAGTGCTTTAGGATTATTGAATAAATTATATAATTCATCAATATCTTGCGATTTATATGTAGAATCACTATTTAAAACCAAATAGTATTGTTGACCATTACGAGTAATAGTTGGTAACCCAGTAGTTAATAACGCCTTAATATAGCTAGATGGAGCAACACAGTAACGATACCCGTACAGTGTTTTCCAATTATTTTCACTAGCTAAATCATTGTTAAAGGCCTTATCTGCTACAACGCTTGGATCAAAAATTGACCAAAAATTACCGATTTGCTCCAAATCAGAGTCTTTATAACCACTAAGGTCAATTGCCTGTTCAAACGTTTTATTATTCTTAATCGGGTTATATTGATCCATCACCGATTGAAGAACAGTTCCACCGCCATTATAAATCTGATCTTCTTGATCGGATGGAACTACTTTTAAGAATAAAGGATACTTGTGAGTTGTATCAATTTTATTTGGGTCTAGTACAGTTAACTTATGATTATACTTGTCGACAAAATAAGCTTTATATTCACCTGGCTTTTTCTCCGCAGTATTGATCTCTAGAGTATCCGCCTTAGCAATATTATCAAGATCGACTACCTTATATTTTCCAGTATTATCTTTCTCAAACTTTATTTTTACCCCATAGACTGGCGGAACATCTCTAGATTCATTTACGTCACTAAATACCGATCCCCAAGCATATTGAGTAATAGGATAAACTTCTGCATAGCCATCTGTTAATTCATCGTTAATATTATTTTGCTGAATTTCATTTTGATTATTACTAGAAATATTCGTTGTACCATCTGCCGGGGTAGACATCTGAGAATTAGGAACTTGGGATACTTGGCTAGACGACCCATTTTGGCTAGTCTGAGTGTTTGCAGACAAGCTAGAATTCTTTTCTGCATTTGCCACACTATCACTATTACTTATAGCTGAAGACGACTGACTGCTCTGAGCCGCTGAAGTTGCAGGAGTTGCCTGTGTGGCCGTATTGTTAATAGCCACAACCTTACCAGTGTTCTGCACACTCGCCCCCGTCTGGCTGGTACCGTCGTTGATGTCGCCACCACTAGTGAGCTCATCTGCGTTGGCAACTGTACTGTTGGCGCCAAGATACATCGTTGTTCCTAACAAAACAGAAACGACCCCAACCCCGAGCTTCCGCAAACCATAGTGCGGTACTTCCCGTTCGGCAATTTGGGCCCGTTTTATCATATGATTATTTTTTGAAACCATAATACCAATCCCCCTAAATCTTGGTACTCTCCGTCATAATTAGGATAAATGTTTATTTATGACGGTTTTATTCTTTATATTTTACAATTTTTATTTTAAGAAAATTTAAAAGTCATCGCAAGCGCCTTTCTATAGCATTGGTTATCAAAAGAATAACCCAACAATCAAAGCATCACCAAATATATTGATAAATCAACTGTTAGATAATCAATCAATGAAAAACAATCAAATATAATTATAAATCTAATATGATAACTTTTTCATGTATATCTCCCAAAAGTACTTTAATTAAATTAATCACTATCAAATAGGAGTATATTAAAAATCTCAATAGCAGAAATATTTTAAACTTAATTGACATAATCAAATATCAAGTATATTTATTGCACGATAAACATTAAGTCAAAAAGAGGGCACCAAGCAAGACAATTTTGTCTTGCTTGATGCCCTCTTAGCTATTCATTATCTAATTATAATTCCCATGGGTTCTTAACGATAATCGTCTGGATCCGGTCCGCACCGACGGAAACCGTCGCTAATGGTGTTTCGGACAACTCGCTGACCCGCTTCAGGTAGTTCTGGGCGTTGATCGGCAGATCCTCAAACTTCTTGACCCCGGTGATGTCCTCATCCCAGCCTGGCAATTCCTCGTAAACGGGTTCGCAACGGTCAAGTTCCTTTAGACTAGCTGGGTAGTAGTCAATCTGCTTGCCATCCAGCTTATAGGATGTACAGATCTTAACGGTCTTCAACCCAGTCAGAACATCGAGCAGGTTCAAACTGAGGCAGGACAAACCAGAAACTCGACGAGCATGACGCATGGCCACACTGTCAAACCAGCCGACCCGACGCGGCCGCCCAGTGACGGTTCCATATTCATGACCAGTCTCGCGGATCTGGTCACCGATCGAATCAGTCAGTTCAGTTGGGAACGGGCCAGCACCAACCCGGGTAGAGTAAGCCTTGCAGATGCCGACGACCGTATCAATCTTGTTTGGACCAACGCCGACCCCAGTGCAGACACCCCCGGCGATCGGGTTAGAGGCAGTGACGTATGGGTAGGTTCCTTGATCAACGTCCAGCATTACCCCTTGGGCCCCTTCAAAGAGGACCTTCTTGTCTTGATCGAGGGCATCGTTAACGATCCGTGACGTATCGGTGACATACTTTTTCAGTTCCTGACCGTATTCATAGTAGCTTTCAAAGATGTCGTCAAAGTTGAGTGGGTCAACATGGTAAAGTTTGGTGAACAGTTCGTTTTTCTCAGCCAGATTGCGTTGCAGCTTAATCTTGAAGGTATCCTTTTCGAGCAGGTCGCTCATTCGGATCCCGACCCGGGAAACCTTGTCCATATAAGTCGGGCCGATTCCGTTCTTGGTGGTGCCGACCTTATGATCACCCTTGGCCGCCTCCTGGCATTTATCGAGCAGAATGTGGTATGGGAATGTCACGTGCGACCGGCTAGAAATCCGGAGACCGGAAATATCAATCCCATTGTCTTGCAGATAGTGGAGCTCCTTCAGTAGAGCTGGTGGGTTAATGACCACGCCGTTACCGATAACGGCCAGCTTATCCTTACCGAAGATCCCAGAAGGAACCAAACGCAGGGCAAATTTCTTTCCATCAAAGGCAATAGTGTGACCGGCATTGTTACCACCCTGGGAACGGACAACAACGTCCGCGTCCTGACTGAGGTAATCGGTCATCTTCCCCTTTCCTTCATCGCCCCATTGACTACCAACAATTACAACTGATGACATTTCTTATTCACCTCATCGTTTATTTTCGTAAAAAACGCTTTTACTTCATAATCCTACCGAAAAACTCCCCCGTCGTCAATGACTTTTCCGAACTATTTTTCGAGTATCAGCAAAAATAGTCCATATTTTTATTGACGAAGGTCTGGGATAAGCGCATAATAGCTTACGGTAATTTTATGATAAAAGGAGCAATTCTTGTGCAAACGTTCGATTATGATGATATTCAGCTAATTCCTAACAAGTGCATTATTAAAAGCCGTCGGGAAGCTGACACCAGCGTGAAATTTGGACCACGGACCTTCAAAATTCCGGTTGTACCTGCCAACATGGAGAGTGTCATCAACGAGGATCTGGCCGTCTGGCTAGCGCAGAATGGCTACTACTACGTGATGCACCGTTTTCAGCCAGCAGACCGGAGCGGCTTTATCAAACGGATGCACGAGCGCGGGCTATTTGCCTCAATCTCAGTCGGCATTAAGGACGCTGAGTATGACTTCATTGACCGACTAAAAGCCGAACATTTAGTCCCAGAATACATCACGATTGATGTTGCTCACGGTCATTCGGATTTTGTCATTAAGATGATTCAGTACATCAAACGAAATTTACCAGGCAGCTTCGTTACAGCTGGCAACGTCGCCACTCCTGAGGCAGTCCGAGACCTAGAGAATTCCGGAGCCGACGCCACCAAAGTCGGGGTGGGCCCCGGCAAGGCCTGCATCACCAAACTAAAGACCGGTTTTGGGACTGGTGGCTGGCAGCTTGCGGCCATTCGTCTCTGCGCCAAGGCAGCCCGTAAGCCAATCATCGCCGACGGAGGAATCCGCCACAACGGTGACATCGCCAAGTCTGTCCGTTTCGGGGCCTCGATGGTCATGATCGGGTCGATGCTGGCCGGTCACCTGGAGTCGCCCGGTCACGTCATCACAATCGACGGCAAACGCTACAAGCAATACTGGGGCTCGGCCTCCGAGGTCCAGAAGGGCGCCTACCGAAACGTCGAGGGTAAGCAGATGCTAGTTCCGTTCCGTGGATCGATTAAGGATACTCTCCGCGAGATGCAGGAAGACCTGCAATCATCCATCTCCTACGCTGGTGGTCGCGACCTAGAGGCTATCCGTAAGGTCGACTACGTAATCGTCAAGAATTCCATTTTGAGCGGAGACTATTAAACTATAAAAACGCCAGGTATTCGGGATGGCTATAATGCCCTCTAAGTATACAGATGAAATAGAAAATTCATCTTATATACTTGGAGGGCATTTTTTGTGGATAGGAATTCAAAATATAGTACAGAAGAAAAGCTATCGATATTAAACGAATTAAGTCATTCTAG
>NZ_PNFV01000008.1 GCF_002940945.1 Limosilactobacillus pontis | reverse complement strand
CTAAATCAAATTAATTAAGCGAATTGACTTCGCAAATGTTTTGCTTCAAATCACCGAAGTGATTGAAGACCCTACACATTTAGTTCGTCAAAAACTTTGTTCAGTTTTCAAAGGTCTACCGTGCTGGCCAAAACCAGCAAGAACATTTTATCATACTCGCTAATTGAATGTCAAGAACTTTTTTATCAGTCGACGCAATCAACAAGCAACTTTGATAATATATCATGTTACCGAATGACTGTCAACAAGCAATTTGAACAAATAATTAAAATTACCATTTCGGTCATCGACAACGTTAATTACTATACCGTGATCGCTTTTCAATGTCAATAACTTTTTTAACGATCAATTTAATCTTATTTCTTTATTCCGAACTATATATTTCTTATAATTTTAAAGTTCGGTTTATGACTCATCAATTTTAACATCCCACCTATTCTTACTCACTCTATTAACTTGAAGGCAAACAATTACCACAAGTCTTTTCTTTTATTTATTTTATATATTTCTAAAATTATGGTTCACAAAGAGGATTAATCTTGCTAAACTCAGATATTGTTAACAATAAAAATTAAAAGGAGCAAAAATTGTCTACTTTAATAGATTTCATTCTCCATATTGATGTCCACCTAATTCAAATCGTCAATCAATTTGGCAACAGCACCTACTTTATCCTGTTGGCAATTATCTTTATTGAAACTGGAGCAGTTATCATGCCCTTCTTACCAGGAGATTCACTGCTTTTTGCCGCTAGTGCCCTAGCAGCTGATCCACGTTACCATCTCAATATCTGGATCTTTGTTCTAACCTTTCTCTTTGCCTGTTTAGCTGGAGACTCCCTCAACTTCCTAATTGGACACAAGATCGGTAAAAGTCTCTCCAACCATTCCCTATTTGGAAAACTCATCAATAAAGAAAGTCTCGCCAAAGCAGAGGGCTTCTTTGAAAAGCATGGAGCACCGGCAATCATCCTGGCTCGCTATATGCCAATCATTCGGACTTTTGCTCCCTTCGCAGCTGCAGGATCCGGGTTCCCCTACCGACGTTTCATCCGTTACAGCATCATCGGCTGTACCAGTTGGGTTGCCCTATGTTGTGCCTGTGGCTACTTCTTCGGTAATCTTCCCTTTGTTCAGGAGCACTTCTCAGTCATTATCCTGGCCATTATCATCGTAACACTGATACCGGCTATCGTTGGCTTTATCCGTTCGAAGCTTGAGAAATCCTAATTGAAACGTCATCCAAATCCACAAAAGTCCAAGCAGGACAAGTATGATCACCACAAAGGCTATAAAAAGTTGCCAAAAAAACTGTTCCGGCATCAGTATAATAATCGGGTCCCGGTCTGGCACAAAGACCCAGTTATAATTGTTAAACACCAACTGGTGAAAACAGATAAAATTCGTTGAAAAATTAATTATTGGTATCCACACCACCATCACAAATAAATACACCAGCCATTTTAACGGTAAGAGCACGCGCCACAGCTGTCCTTGCCGTTTTTGTTTTCTTAACAGCCAGACAGCACTCACTAGACTACCCAAACCTATCAGCTCACTGGCAAGCATGAGATGACGGACATCGCGAAAATGACTGGCCGCCTGAGGACTCAGTGGTATATTATGAAGGCACAAATGGGCAGGCCAAGGTTGCTGAAGATATAACAATAAGCGGCGATAATCAGCCCGAATCGCCACTGGGCTTAGGTTAAGCTGACCGCGTGATGGCAGATGGATAAATAGTGTCGATAAGTTAACGGTTACAAAAAGGGCAATCCCTATTACGGCCAGCACACATAGTACGACCGTCACGATTGCCCGCACGTTCTTAATCAATTGTCCATTCATCAAGACTCTTCACCGTATAGGTCGGCTGGACTGCCATCTTCGCTACCTGTTCTGGCGTCGATAAACCAGTGTAGACCAGCAGACTATCCATTCCTGTATTGATAGCGGCTCGAATATCCGTATTATAGTTATCGCCAACCATCACTACCTGGTCATGAGTCAGCCCCGTCCTCTGCAAAGCCATTTGCATAATGGTAGCCTCGGGCTTGCCGATCATCAACGGTTTTTGTTGAGTTGCGTACTCAACCAGCTTGACCAAGGAACCAGCCCCCGGTACCATTCCCCGTTCGTTAGGCAGGTTGCTATCGGCGTTGGTCCCGATAAAAGTAGCCCCGGCCCGAATCAGTAACACAGCCGTCTCCAATTTGGCATAGGTAACCTTTGAGTCCAACCCCACAACTACGTAATCAGGATGCTGATCAGTTAACTGAAAATGACGCTGTTGCAAGGCGGTCTGTAGGCCGGTCTCCCCGACCATGTACACCCGTCGATGTTCCTCAGCCACCCGGTCAAGATAGTCAGCGGTGGCTAGGGCAGTTGTGTAAACATTATCAGCCGTGACGTCAATTCCATGGTTGTTACGGAGATTGTCAGCCACGAATTCTGGTGTCCGCGTGCTGTTATTGGTTACAAACAGCACTGTCTTACCTGCTGCCTGTAGTCGTTTAATAAACCGAGCGGCAGCGGGTATACGTTCGGTTCCCTTGTATGTTGTTCCATCGAGATCGATAAAGTATCCCTGGTAGTTCTTCATTTTTCTGCTCCTTGTCGACGCTTATGAATAACAAACTTCTGCTGGTGATTACTCGTTTTAACCCGTTCGGCATGTTGGTGACGACGGTGACGCACCCCCGGCTGCTTGAGTTTACGACGCCGTTCCTTAATCACTGGGCTCTTCTTCCGACGTCGACGCCGAGGCACGTGTACATCATCATTGTGAATAACAAAATAGGCACAGCCGAAGTTACAATCCTCATATAAATAGTCTTCGATCGTGTCGACCCCCTGTTCAGGACTATAACGGGGGTTGCCCTTGGCGTAAAAACCCTTCAGGCGAAGCTGACCATAACCCCAGTCCCCAACAATATAGTCATATTTACTAAGAATATTACTGTAACGCTTAGCCAACTCAGCACCGTTAAAGCCATCACGGTATTCCTTAACTAGCTCATAAGGATGATTATTGAGCGTGAAGTGGGTGTGATCCTGGGGCGCAAAGTGGTATAGGTCCGCCCGCTGTTCCTCACGCTGGTCAATGTAATCTTGTATTCTTGCTCGGTTCATCCAAATTCCCCTTTACAATCTATCTCTGTAAATCATACCACAAGTCCTCACCGCCGCTTAGCAAGGTCCACTGCCTTACATTTAACCATCTGTTCCACCTCACGAAAGCTCAATGGTTCGCCGAAAGCTGGCTTGCTGGTAAGATAATCAAGCTCCGGGCTGTCAACACCGACGTTGATATTCTCCTTGACCGGAACTGCATAGTGATGGATATGACCATGGAGATTGACGATTTGAGGCGCAATCCCCAGCATCATGGGATAGTGAGTCAAGTAATATTGACGATGGTCATACTTTAGCAGGACCCCAACATCGTGAAAACTAAACTTAGGACTTCCACCAAAGTCATAGTTATGAGCCGCCAAGTACTTAAAGAGCGCGTGACTATCGTGATTACCCTTAATTAGAACCAGATGACCATGAAGCTCGTTTAAAATATCCAGGACTGCGGCATGGGACTTCTTCGCGGGCTTGGTGAAATAAAGGGCGATATCCCCAAGGTGATAGACCGTATCATTGGGTCCGACCTTGGAATTCCAATTATCAATGATGGCCTGGTTCATCGTCTGAACGTTGAGAAAAGGGCGTGGCGCAAAGTCATCGATCCCCAGCAGGTCGCTATGGAAAAAATGGGTGTCAGCCGTTACAAACTGCATTTTATCACCTTCTCCTTTCACTATACAAAATAACCTAAGACAGGTTGCACACCGTCTTAGGTTATTTTTTCTTAATCAGTATTCAACAATTAATTGCTCTGTTCCTTCTTCAACCGCTCAATATCGCGAACAATCATCAATTCTTCGTTGGTTGGAATCAAAAGGGTCTTAATCTTAGCATCTGGTGTAGACAGGTCACGTTCAACCCCGTGACACTGGTTCTTATCTTGATCGATCTTGATCCCAAAGTAAGCCAGCTTGTCGGTAACCATCTTCCGAACCGGAATACTATTTTCACCAACACCGGCCGTAAAGACGATTGCATCAGCACCACCCATTTCAGCAATATAGGCACCAACGTAACGGACGATCCGGTTAACGTACATATCAAGAGCCAGCTGGGCTTGATCGTTACCCTTATCGGCCGCGGCTAAGATATCACGCATATCTGGTGATAGTTGAGAAATCCCCAGCAGACCGGACTTATGATTCAAAATGTTAATCATTTCCTGCGAAGAGACACCCAGCTTTTCCTGGACGAAGGCCACTAGTGATGGGTCAACATCCCCAGAACGAGTAGCCATCGTGATCCCAGCAAGCGGGGAGAAGCCCATCGAAGTATCGAAAGACTTGCCATCCTTAACAGCTGTGATGGAAGCCCCAGCCCCAATATGCATTGTAATCAACTTAAGATCTTTAAGCGGCTTGCCCAGCATAGCTGCTGCCCGGCCGGCAACATAACGGTGACTGGTCCCGTGGGCACCATACTTCCGTGCACCATACTTTTCATACCACTCATATGGCACGCTATATAGAGCGTTCATCTTTGGCATGTTGACGTGGAAGGAGGTGTCAAAAACGGCAACTGCAAAAGCATTTGGCAGAACCTTACGAAAGGCCTTGATCCCGACCAGCTCAGCAGGGTCATGCAACGGTGCGTATTCGGACAATTCGTCGATCTTCTTGATGACGTCATCATTGATAACCGCAGAGTCCTTGAAAAATTCACCTCCGGCAACAACCCGGTGACCGACAGCTGTGATCTCATCATAGGTCTTGACAATCCCTAAGGCAATCAGTTGGTCCAGCAGATAGTTAACGGCTGCCCCATGGTCAGCAAACGGCTTCTCTTCTTCGTGTTTCTGGCCGTCACCGTACTTAATCTTAGCGTGGCCCATCTTTTCGCCAATCCGTTCGATGGTTCCTTCAGCAACCACGTCTTCGCTTGGCATATCGAATAACTTAAACTTTAACGTTGAACTACCAGCGTTAACGGCAATTGTTTTTGACATTATAAATTGTCTCCTTTTATTGAACTAAATTCGTGGCAACCCAATGGTCGATTTCCTTCACAAAGGCACTGAACTTCTTTGTATCCTTGAACGACGGAAATTCACCAAGAAGAACTTTCGTCGCCTGCTTACTGTCACCGCCTTGCCGCTGCAAGAGCAGGATAGCCTTCTGTGCAGCGGGATTAGCAAATAATTCGGCAGGCAGGTTGACGAGTCCTTGCAGATAGGCCACCGACTGAATCCATTTGACAAATGACTGTGATTCCTTGGTCTGAAACAGGTTACTTGGCACCAAAAATACACCAAAGCCGCCCGGCCGCAGGTAATTCATCGACTGTTCAATCAACAGGTGATGAACATAGGAATGCCCCTCCTTGGCCCGGGTTTGGTAGTTTTGGGTATTTTGATCCAGTGGGTAGTAACCAATCGGCAGGTCGGCAACGGCCAAGTCACATTGTGGAATGTCCAGCGCGTTAACCGCATCCTGGTGAAACAGGTCCACGTCCAGCTTCTGCAGGGCGACACTGGCACTAGCAACCTCCAGCATTGCGGCATCGTTATCGATTCCGTAACCATGGACAGGTTCCCCACTGGCCTTCTGCAATTGATTGACGACCGTTGTCAACAGATTGGCAGTCCCTACCGCTGGATCAAAAATGGTGTATGGACGATTAAGCCTTGTAACCTTCTCAATCAAGAAAGCCATCAAAAATCCAATCGTGTCCGGTGTCATCTGGTGATTGGCCTGGATGGCATCCTTACGAATTACCTTCAAGAAACTCAGCTGCACCAGCTGACGAAGGGTCTCTGAATCCGCGGCAGCGATGTCGAGTTGTCGGTAAATATCCTGCAACTTCTTAACCGTTGCCGGATCGGGTACCCCATCCTCAACTTGAACCTCATTGTCAATGACATTCTCAATATTCTCAAGCATGGCATCCAAGTAGGAACTCCGCAAAGCTGCCTGCAGAATCTCCGTCCCTTGGTCAAACAGTTGAAATAATTGTTGTGGTGTTTGCTGTGCCAGTGTTGGTCACCTCCGTTAGATTACAATCATTCCACTTAATAGTTTACCGATTAAACCCGACAAATTCAAGAATCCGCCGTTCACTAAACAATTATTTTTTATTTGCCAAGTTATGAGCCGCTTCCCGGAGAAAATGCCGGGCCAGTTGATCCTCAATCGCCCACTGCTGACTGTAATAATGGTATTGCCAAACCACCGTCAGACAGATAACCATCAGAATAATCATCGCTGTCAGCAGGACGTAGCCGGACCGTTTACGCATGATAGAACTGAATAATCCCCACCAATTTCTCGCCATTTTCTCGTACCACCTCCACACGGACTCGCTGACCAACCAATTGTTTAAACCGGCAGGTCTTCCCCTGGATGCCTTCAAGCAGTGGCAGATAGCCACCCCGGCCCCAGGCCTTCAGATATAGGACATCACGCCCCTGAAGAGTATAGACAAATCCAGTCCTGGGGCTATATACCTGGAGTTCGGTTCCAGCTACCTTTCTCAGGATAAAGTGGTGACTGTCGGCCTCCATTTCCTGCAAAAAAATGTACCAGTCAACCGAACTGTCCAACGAATGACGATTACTGGTCGAAAGTGCAGTCAGTCCCCACCCCGCAAGTAATATCGTTAGGGTAGTGATTGCAAGTGCGATAACACACTCGATAATCGTAAAGCCGGTTAGTCGTTTCATCTCTTCAATAGCACCACCAATCGTGAACCCTGATAGACTGTAATCCGTCCTGGGGCAGCAACTGCCCGAAAGCCATTACGTTCGATTGTCGCTGGCCGCCCCGTGGCCACCAGCTGATCACCGCTTTCTTTAGCCAGCCGTGCTGCTATCAAATGTGTATCATGACGGGCTTGCTGACGGGTCAATTGCTGCTGGGTGGTCAATAGGGTCACAATTCCCAGGGTAACCACCGCCAGAGCCAGAATGCTATCGGCCATCACAAACGCCTTAATCTGATAGTTTTTCAAGTCGATAGCCTCCCCACGCCAATTGAATCTTCATTAGATAAAAGCAATGCTCGCGCCGTGATGTAAACCGCATCGTCTGCGGTGCCGTATAGCCCGAGTCGTCAATCACAAACCTGCCGAAGCGATCAACCTTGAGCGTCGAGGGAATAGCTAGGCGGGTTATTTTACCAGTGCGGTCAAATTCAATTTGCTGGCTAGCAGGATGATAATCGATTACCGTTGTCTGGTGATGAACCTGGGCGGCAACCTGAGCAGCACGCCACTCCTGCCGCATTCCGTGCCAAAATTCCTGTTCGACGATTGCCTGCCGGCTCGGATTAAAGCTTGGCCCCAGTAGGCAATAGATAACCACCACCATCCCCAGTACCACGATCATCTCAATACTGGTGAAAGCCCGCATGCTTCTCATCGGTGAACCGCCTTCCCGTTGACAATTGTAATGCCTTCCTTTTTAGCTTTCTGAACCTGGGCTGAAGTCAGGTAATTGTGTTCCTGAAGCTGGTCCAAACTCACGCTGGCATGTCCCGTCTCGTTCTCATAGGAATCTACCTGGGTCTGAACAACCGAAACCATTGCATTCCGGTGAATCCGGTTAGCATTCTGCCGCTGCTGGGCTAGGTTTGGTAGGATGATCAAGATCAACAGGCTGATAATAAAGAGAACTATTGACATTTCCAGCAAAGTGAATCCAGTACGTTTTTTCATCAGATATCTTCTCATCATGTTAGGCAACCCCCTGTAAGGAATGATAAATTGGTAAGAGAATGCTCAGATAGAGGGTGACGATTACCGTAGCAATCAAAACAAAAATCATTGGCTGTACCCAAACCAACAGCCGCTCGATCGAACAAACCAGACGCTTGAATTGGAGTTGAGCAAAAACAGTCAACTCATCACCCAATTCCTCTAAGGTGATCCCTTTATTGATGAAGACCACCAGCTCATTGGGGATAAAGGGGTAGCGAACAATTACTCGATCAAACTGCTCGCCCTCGGCTACCAACTGACGGATGATCGCGCTGAACTGGTAAAGAAGTGACTGCTTCCCGTACTGATTTGTCACCCGAATAATTTCCTGGAGGGATAAGCCATGGCGGAGCATTCCCGCCAGGTTAGACGTCAAATAGTAACTGTAATACAGCCGATAACTGCGCCCCACAATCAGCCAGTGACACCGGCGGATCATCTGTTGGCATGGTGACAGACGCCGCCACCGATACCAATGCAGACCACCGACAATCAATAAACAGGTCAATAGGTAAATCCCCAGGTTGATTGTTAGCGTCTGCCAACGATCACTTCCTGGTCGGGCCTGCCAACTGTGAAGTTCTGGGTAGACAAAGATAATAAGGCCACAAACGACCATTGCTAGCATCCCAAGCAAGATCAATGGGTACTGGAGCAGACTGCGAAGTTTGCGCCGCTGGCGAACTGCAGTCATTCGAAGGGTCCCCAACTCGCTTAATGTCTGAGGCAGGGCACCGTGCTGTTCGGCTAGACGCAGTTGGTAGTAGAGATCCTGACTGACGTATTTCTGCAAACCGGTCGCCAGCATCTCACCCGCCGCCAGCTGCCGTTCAACATCGCTTAGGATCGGTATTAAGCCTGGCATCACCGTCTTCGTAAAACTGAGGGCGTGCTGGAGTGAGAACCCTACCGCCAGCAAATCGTGAAGCAGAAGGAACCACCGCCCCTGTTCGGCAGCCGAGAATTTAACCGTTTTGGTACCGTGTTGCCTCTTCAGGTGTAATCTGAGCCGTCGCCACTGCCTGCTCAAGGTATCGTGCCCACGCATTAGTCATCCCCCTCCCCTTCTGCTGTTTAATCTCATCAACCAGAACTGCACCGCTCAGCAGGTCAAACAAAACTGCCTGCCGACCATCTGTCCGCATCAGCAGACGCTGGTAACAAATCCCGGTCATCACCTGTTCTAGATAATACGGCTCCACCCCTAGCTGAACCAGACGGGCGATCACCCCGTAGGCATCCCGGGCGTGAACCGTCCCTAACACTAGGTGGCCACTCAGCGCCGCCTGAACTGTCATCATGGCTGTCTGGGGATCACGGATCTCCCCAATGAGAAAAACGTTGGGCCGGTGACGCAATCCCAACCGTAACAGTTGCTGATAACCCATCCCCGCCAGCTCGTTGATCTGTAACTGAATGAAGCGGGGCTCATTGATCTCGACTGGATCCTCGATTGTCATCACTATTTGGTCCTGGGCCAGCTCACGTGCCAGTTGGTACATTGTCGTAGTCTTCCCCGACCCCATTGGCCCCGCAAACAGGACAAGTCCCCGGCGATGCAACAGCGACTTGAGTTCCTGCCACTGCTGTGGGAAAAGCAGGTGGTAACGGTCATCAGTCAGCTGGTAGATAAAACGTACCACTAGCGATTCGCGACCCTGATAGTCGCCAACACTGGACAAGCGTAGGTTGATCTTCTCTGGGCCACAGTGCCAGCTCATTGCCCCCAATTGTGGTCGCCGATGTTCACTAACGGCCATGTCGGCTCGGTATTTCAGGTAAGCAATCAGTCGACAGCCGTACTCCGTGGGCACCTCCTTGAACAGCTTTAATTGCCCTTGCTGAGCCACCATCAAGCGGTAGTAGTGCTTGAATGGCAGGACGTAGAGGTCGGCAATCCGCCGACTGGTAATTACGTTCAGATCCTTTTCAAAAGCTTCCATTATCCATCCCCCCTACTTAATAAGAACGGTAAAATGGCAGTTTAAAATGAAAAAAGAGCCACCGAAAATTCGGTAGCTCTTGGTGGGGTAATACCCTAATTATTCTTCTTCGTCATCATCGTCGTCTGGCAGGATCCCAGTTTCATAGATATCGGCAACGTCATCATTAGCAGTCAATTCATCAATTAAGTGCCGGTATTGCTTGACCTTGTCCTCAGGAACGGCGGTCCGGTTTTGTGGAATCATCGTTACCTCAGCCGTATCAAGTTCGTAACCCTTGGATTGCAGAGCATCACGCACGCTGGCCATGCTGCTTGGGTCGGTGAAGATCTGGAACTTCTCGTCGTCGGCCTTCATATCATCGGCACCGGCGTCTAATGCGTCCATCAACATGTCGTCCTCACTGGTATCCAAACCGTCACGAAGGATCTCAATCAATCCCTTGCGATCAAACATGTAGGAAACGGAACCACTAGCACCCAGGGAACCGCCAGAGTGACTGAAAGCGGAACGAACTGCGGAAGCCGTCCGGTTCTTGTTGTCAGTCAGTGCGGAAACCATAACAGCAACACCGCCTGGAGCATAACCCTCGTAG
The DNA here is from genome assembly GCF_002940945.1 of Limosilactobacillus pontis. Taxonomy (GTDB): domain Bacteria; phylum Bacillota; class Bacilli; order Lactobacillales; family Lactobacillaceae; genus Limosilactobacillus; species Limosilactobacillus pontis_A. The sequence continues at coordinate 64,617 of NZ_PNFV01000008.1, read as the reverse complement.
GTTACCTCTTCGAACTTGGCACCACCAATACCAGAAGCCTTAGCAATGGCCCGGTCGATGTTCTTCTTTGGCATGTTAGCCGCATGTGCCTTGTCAATTACCAAACGCAGTTGTGCGTTGTTCGCTGGATCAGGATCACCTGCTTTAGCTGCTTGGTACAAATCACGTGAGATCTTTTGGAAAATCTTACCACGCTTAGCATCTTGGGCGTTCTTCCGCCCTTGAATGTTATGCCATTTTGAATGTCCTGACATTACTGACTCCTCTTTTCTTAATTAATGTGATAAACAGATAAATTTTAGCAAAGTTTAGAGATTAATTCAAGGTTACCGACGGGAAAGCAAGCGCCCGGCGAATACCCGCCAGATAAATAGGCCGATAGTCACCACAAGGACCAAGCCAATGGTTGCCCAAGCCGTGTGCATGAAGCTGGTCGCCAACTGGGCAACAAAGGCGGTATAGTCAGGCTGGTCGGCTGCCAGCTGCGGGGCCAGCTTGCCAACTATACCACAGATGGCACCGTCAATGACCACCGTCCAAACTCCCATCCGACTAAAGCTACGGGTAAAGTGGTGCCCAAGAAACCCTAACACCGCCAGGACCAACAGGCCAATACCAGTTAACGCAAAAACGGCATTACTGGTCAAACGAGCAAGGTGAATACCGTTGGCCAGCCGAGCCACTCCAGGCGTGTTCAGCTGGCTGTTAACCACATTATTGACACTCTGTCCTAAGTTGGCCGAAACTGTATTGCCGATCCCTGCAAGACCGTACTGAGCAAGCTCGTTATCAGTCGTCGCTCCGGCCCGCTGAGTAACTGAGCTGAGGTCAAGGTGAATATTCTTGCCGGCATAGACCTGATTGACTGCCTGATTGAGTAGGTTATCGGTATCCTTGTCGGTCAGAAGCGAGGTTGGTACCCCGTATCGTTCTAAGGCCCCATTGACCTGATCAGTGATTGTCGTCTCCACCACCGAATCCCGAACCTCGTGCAGGACAAACTTCGGGTTAAGAATCGTTGCGTTAAGAATTGTACTCAACACGAAGAGGATTAGGAAGATGGTTCCCCAGAAGTTGAAAAAGTGGTGACTCTTCTCTGGTGCCATATCCGGTTCAGGTACTTGCTGCGGAGTCGGTTCAGTCCTTTGGGCGGCCGTTCGCTGGGCCCGTAATTCACTACGTGTTGTCAAGACAAATTACCGGGTTGACTGCCGCTTAGCGAAGCCATGATCCAGGATAACGTCCTTCTCATCGGTAGTCGACTCGTTACTATCCATCAGCTTGGTCAACAACCGCATGGCAATTGCCCCAATGTCGTAGGTCGGCTGGGTGATTGAGGAAATCGTTGGCCGTGAAATCTTCGTGTAGTTTGTATCATTAGATGAGATAATCTCAAATTCCTCTGGTACCTTGACCCCGTTGTCAGTCAAACCGTTAAGAAGGCCGACCGCTAGCTTATCATCACTGACGTAGGCACCCTTTATCCCAGCAGCCACCAGTTTCTTGGCCTGGTCATAGCTAGACTGGTAAGTACCGTCGGTTTCCACAACCAGCTGGTCGTCAAAGGCAACTTGACGTTCCTGCAGGGCAGCCTGGTAACCACTCAGCCGGGCCTGCCCGTTAATCGTGTACTTCAGGGAACTAGTAACGAATGCAACATTATCCTTGGCGTTATCAAGAAGCTTAAGGGTGGCCTCCTTAGCCGCGTTTTGATAGTCGATCCGGACCGTTGCCAAGTCATCATCGTTAACCACTGACCCAGCAACCACCACTGGTGTATTGCTGCTCTTGAGCTCCTCTTTCAACTCATCTGGCATGTTGAAGCCCATGAAGATAATCCCATCGACCTGCTTAGCTAGGAGGTTGCGAACAACCTTAAGGACCTTATCATCATCGTTATCGGAATTGGTCAGGATAATGTTGTACTTGTACATTGAAGCAATATCGTCAATCCCGAGAGCCAGGTCTGCAAAGTACGGGTCGGTAATCCGGGGAATGACTACCCCAACCGTGGTCGTCTTCTTAGAGGCAAGGCCCCGTGCCACCGCATTCGGCCGGTAGTTGAGCCGCTTGATGACATCCATCACTTTCTGACGAGTGGCTGGCTTGACATTTGGATTACCATTGACAACCCGCGAAACAGTTGCCATCGATACCCGTGCTTCACGTGCAACGGTGTAAATTGTTACTGATTGTTTCTCCATAAGATAGCCCTTTCTTTATTGATCTTGTCTGTTTTCATAGTTTTTCATAACTTAACTAATATAGCAGATCGGCCCTCAAATGGCAAACGTTTTCAACAAGAAATTGATAATTAGCGATCTTTTATTCTCTCTGAAAATAACACACATCAAAAAAAGGAGCTGTAACAGTAGTCATCACTACTATCGTCGCTCCCTTTTTCAAACAATCGGTCAATTACTGGCAAACCAATCTTAATTATTTATCCGTCTTCTCATCCTGATCATCAGCATCTGTTGCATCGATCACAATGTCATCGTCAACTACCTGGTCGTCGTTGTCGTCTGGGTGAATTGCGTTAGCCAGCTCCTGACGGATATCAGCCGTTTCCCGATCAAAATCATCATTAGTCAGCCGATCAGCCAGGTGACTAGCAGTCTGCTTAGCTTTATCCTTGGCTCCCTTGACACTGTCGACCACACCGCTGAACTTCTCGTCGGCCTCGCTCTCTGCCATCTTGGCATCGACAATGTCCAAAGCATCCAAGGCGTAATCAGTGGTTCGGTCAGCAAAGTCAGTGGCCGTCGCGTTAACCCGCTGCTTTAATGCCGTCTTCTTCGCGCTTGGCAGAAGCTTCCAGGCTGCTACAGTAGCTACACTTCCCAGAATTGTTCCAAGTAATACCTTTTTACTCATCAGTATCGACTCCCTTCTTTTCTGCACGTCGCTTCTTGAAACGAGCAAGGCCGTTAACAACGGCGGCCTTGCCAGCAGTCCTCAATAGTCCCATCCCTAACTGAGCCTTCTCACGGCGGGCGTTAACCTTCTCGGTCATCTCATGCAAGCTGTTGTTGACGTCGATCACGCTCTGGCTAACATCAGCAACTGCCTTGACGGCCGGATCCAGCTGACTTGACTTCTTGTTGATATCATCAAGCAGGGTGTTGGTGTTGCCGAGGACATCCTCGACCTCCTTGCTTAGGTTATCCATGTCACGAGTCAGAACCTTAATTGTGGCGTTGGCTTCCTTCATAGTCTTACTCAGTTGGGTCAGTACAACACAGGCGAACACAACCAGGATTAAAAAGGCGATCGCAGCGATCAGACCTGCTAACTGTCCAAAAGTCATGGTACCCCTCCTTCTTAAGTGTTTATCTGTCATCATTCATTTAAGACAAGAATATCACAAAATGGGCACAAACAACAATTGTCCTATCGACATTTTACGGTATTCCTTGTTAGAATTGACCTAATTAGCCGAACGAGGAGGAAGATAATATGGTCATCGCTGCCAGCAATGCCCAGCTTAACAAACAAATTGAGGAGGTGCGCAAGGCTTTTACCGACCTATCCTGGCACCAGATTCTCCGGCAATGTCTCAACAAGCTTCTGCTGATTGTCCTGACAATCCTGCTGTTTGCGATCATTTTCTGGATCGGGCGGTTAGTAATCAACCACTTATTCCTGGAATCCAACAAACACCAGTTGCTCAAGAACAGTAACCGGCTAGCGACCATCCGGGCCTTGACCCTTAATATTTATCGCTACACCTGTTACTTCTTCTTTCTGTACGCCCTGCTCTCTGAAATCGGCGTACCGGTAGGGACCCTGATTGCTGGAGCCGGGATCTTCAGCATTGCCCTCGGCCTGGGGGCCCAAGGATTTGTAAGCGACCTTGTCAATGGCTTTTTCATCCTGCTCGAACAACAGCTGGACGTGGGGGATATCGTTGAAATCGACCAGATAAAGGGCACCGTCACTGCCCTAGGAATCCGAACTACCAAGGTAACCAGCGCTGATGGTACCCTTAACTACATCCCCAACCGCAACATTACAATTGTCCGCAATTTTTCCCGCAACGACATGGTCACCAACGTTGATATCTATATCGCGCCAAACGCGGTGATCAGCGAGGTCGCTGCCACTGTGAAGGCTGTCAACCAGAAGCTGGTTGCCACCACCCCACAGTTACGTGACCAGCCAGTAATCGTCGGCCCAGTCACTGTTGGTACTCAGCTGGTCTTTCGAGTAACGATTACTGTCGCCAACGGCAGTCAATCGCAGGTATCCAGCAGGTTCCTGGCTGCCTACCTTCAAGCCTTGCACGCTAAGAACATTCCGCTATCATGGGAAGGAAATCATTATAATGAGCATTAAACTAATTGCCACTGACATGGACGGCACCTTTCTACGTGATGATCATCACTACAACCACCGTCTTTTCAAACACATATTCCGCCAGCTACAGAAGCGCCATATCCGCTTTGTGGCGGCGAGCGGGTCTAGCTTTCCCCGCCTTGCCCGGGAATTTCAGCCCTACGTCGACCAGATGGACTTCATCTCGCAAAACGGTTCAGTTATTCACCATGGACACCAGTTCCTAACTGCTTACCCAATCGAGGTAACCGCCTTAGAACGGGTAATGCATATTCTCGACCGTTTTTATGGTCCCCAGGACATCAACCAGCTAGTCGTCTCCGGACCAACAAACTCCTACGTTGACCAACAAATGGACGCCAAAAACTTTGCCGTCATCAAGCTCTTCTATGAAAAGGTGGTTCGAGTGCCCGATATTCGTCAGGTCTTCAGTCAGTATCCTAACGAACAGTTCACCAAGATCTCGGTCAACTTTGCATCCCATATCGATCTTAATCGGGTAGCTGCCGTGATGGATGGTTATCTGCCACCATCGTTAATCGTTGAAAACTCTGGCTTCAACACCGACCTAATTGGAAACGCCAGGGGAACCAAACGCAATGCTTTAGCCATCCTTCAACATCAATTGCACCTGGCTGACGACGAGATCGTTACGTTTGGCGATAACGAAAATGACCTGGGGATGCTGGCGATGACTGCCCGTAGCTACGCCATGCAAAATGCCAACCCTGTCATCAAACTACAGGCAGCTCACACCACTGCCATTGATAATAACCATGACGGCGTTCTCAGAACAATCGAGCAGCTACTTAAGAACGATGCCTAAATATGAAATGGCCACCGAACTTTTTTCGGCGGCCATTTTTTATTTATTCTGAACCTGATAGAAGTGTGCAAAATTGTGGACAGTATAGTTTACAGCTTTCAGAAGTTCCCGCCTGGTGACAATTCCCCGGAAATGCTGATCATCATCAACTACCGTTAGGAAAGACTGGTCAATCAACAAGTGCAGGTTCTCTTCGACATCAAAAGGATTGGTAATGACTGGAGCGTTCGTCTGCATAACATCGCCAACTACTAACTTCTGAAGACGGTTAATGGCGATCTTATGAGTATCCAGGAGGTGATCGGTAATCATTGACAACGAAATTAGTCCCCGGTAGTGGTTGTCATTATCAACCACCACGATTTTGGCATAGTGGTCCTTGGTCAACACCAGAAAGGCATGGTCAAGACTGTTGGTAACGTTAACGGTGGCGACCAGGCTGGCCGGAATCATAAACTTTCGCTTATTAGTCAAGAGCATCTGCTCCAGGTGTTGGTCAATCAAGAACGTCCCTCCTTACGGTCAAAGACGAAGTGCAGGTCGTCAACCGGCTGGCTAGTGCGATCATAATAGTCAACGACAAAACGGTCAAGGTTTAGCTCTACCACTGCAAAGGTACCACCGAGATAGGCGTACGACCCCCGTGGCAAACTAATGCTGCCAGGGTTGATCATCAACATCCCCTCTGCTTCTGTTACCGCCAATTGGTGAGTGTGACCATAGCAAACCATTGCCGCCTGCTGCTCCTGTCCCTTCAGCATCAATGGTGTCAAGGTAGAGTTAACCTGGTAGCGGTGGCCGTGAGTAGCATAGACCCGCTGGCCAGCTTTCTCCACCGTCTGTTCTAGCGGATAATCAAGGCCCAAATCGTTATTGCCTAAGACAGCGACCTTAAACCGCTTCATCACTGAAAGGGTCGGTGCCATTTCCGAATCACCACAATGAATCATGAGGTCAACCTGATCCTGCCAGCGTGCGGTAATCTGCTCAAGAATCTCCTGGTCCCCATGGTTGTCACTGATAATCAAGATCTTCATTATGCTCGCCACCATTCTGGGAACTGGGACATAAAGTCACGCAGAGCCGCACCCCGGTGACTGATAGCATTCTTCTGGTCGGCCGTCAATTCAGCCATTGACTTGCCCAGCGAGTCAATGAAAAACAGGGGATCATAGCCAAAGCCGTTATCTCCCCGGCGCTCATGAAGAATTCGTCCATCAACCCGACCGTTGGCAACTAGCTTAGCGCCGTCCGGTTTGAGGGCCACAATCGTTGTGTGAAAGTGGGCCGTCCGCCGGTCATCAGGAATACTGGCAAGCGCTCGCAGGAGCTTGGCGTTATTGGCTGCGTCGTCGTGATCACCAGCATAACGGGCCGAGTGGATGCCTGGTGCCCCATCCAGTGCATCAACCGCCAACCCTGAATCGTCGGCCATCACCGGCAGATTCAGGTTCTTCATCACCGTTTGAGCCTTGATCGTAGCATTCTCTTCAAAGCTGGTTCCGTTCTCATTGATAGCAATCGGTGCAAAGTCAGCAAGTGTCTTCACCGTGATATTATGTGGGGCCAACATCTTCCGATATTCCCTGGCCTTACCAGCGTTCTTGGTGGCAATTACTAACGTGGTCATCTATATCGCCCTCCTTATCTGCATCTATAGGTCAACGTGATCGCAGCTTGTGAACTGGCCAGTTAGCCACCGTTCAGCGCCAGCCACCAACTCCGCCCGCTCACCGGTCGTAAATAACTTAATCGTTCCCGTACCCTGATTTGCCAGCAAGTCCCGGTCTGTCAGCGTCGTCTGGGCCTGCTTGATTGTCTCATAGGCCGGGTCAATCAAAAGAACGTCTGAACTCATTTTTTGCTGGATCTCAGGGGTCAAAAACGGGAAGTGGGTACATCCTAGGATCAGACCGTCAACCGGGTGCTGGTCAAAGAACGCCAGTGCCGAGTTGACCGTTGTCTGGGCTTGAGGGGTCCCGGTCAGGCCGTGTTCAACGATGGGCACCATCTCTTGCGCGGCGTGGCTGAAAACCTTCATTTGGGGATCCAAACGGTGAATGGTTGCTGGATAGGCTCCCTTAGCAATCGTCGATGCGGTGCCGATCACCCCGACCGTCTGCAAATGGTGGTGAACGGCTGCTATGGCTCCAGGCTCAATCACCCCAATCACCGGTACCGGCAGCACTCGTTGCAGGAGGGGCAGGGCTGCCCCGGTGGCGGTGTTGCAAGCCACAATCATCATCTTGATGCCCTGGTCAACCAGAAAGTGACCGATGTTTAGTACCAAATGCTGCAACTCCTCCTGACTCTTGGTCCCATAGGGAAAGTGACCTTGGTCACCCACGAAGATCAGTGATTCGCGGGGCAGCTGCTTATGCAAGACCCGCATCACCGATAGACCACCGAGCCCAGAATCCATTAAGCCGATTGGCCGTTCATCCATTTCCTTCACCTCATTAATTAACATTTAAACTTAATCTGCGTAAAATTGCTTGAAACTATATTATCGTTTTCCAGCAGAGAATTTGCAAGTTTTTTAGAACTTTTACTATTCCCACCACTATTTTTAAGTATAATAGGAATGATTGCGATAAAGGAGCGAAAAGTCTAATGAGTCAAAAAAGTTATGATCAATTGCTAGCCAGTCACCAAGGCCTGATGAACGGGACCCTGCGTGACGTAATCCTGCCAAGCATCCTCGGCAAGGAAGCCGACGATATGCTCTACTGGATTGGAAAGGATCTGGCCCGGGAATATCCGGTTGCCACTCATGATGATCTCATCATTTTGACTCACCAACTGGGACTCGGAGACTTACAGCTACGCCGGCACGATAAGACCAGCCAGGTCTGGCGGCTGGGCGGGCCGATCGTTGTCGAGCGCATCCGGCGTGATGAGGAACAGACCTCCTTTGGTCTCGAACTAGGCTTTCTGGCCCAGGAGATCGAGTTCCAGCTCGGTACGGTGGCCGAGGCAGAGATTACTGATCGTCACCATGAATACGTCGATATCACTGTTAAGAACGACCCAAAGAGCGATGCCGACAGCGAACGCAGCGAGCTGGTAACCTTCATTCATGTTGCCGCCCCGCAGGACAATAAGCCGGCTCCCCAAAAGAAGCACAAGCACTCTCTGCTGAAGAAACGTAAACAATAAGCAAAAGACCTGGTGAAATTAGCTCACCAGGTCTTTTACTTATGCTGTGTATTGTTGCAGGATCTGCTGCAACTGTTCTTTTGGATGATAACCGACAATCTGGTCAACCACCTGACCATCTTTCTTAATCATTAAGGTTGGAATGCTCATGATCCGGAATTGCTGAGCGGTAGCCGGATTCTGGTCAACGTCCAGTTTGAAGAAATTAACTTCTGGCATCTCCTCGGATAATGCCTCAACTACTGGTGATTGCATCCGACATGGACCGCACCAGGTTGCCCAGAAATCGATCAAGGCAACCCCGGTGGCCGTGTCCTGTTCAAAGCTTTGGTCAGTTGTTACGTTAACAGCCATTTGCTCGTCCTCCTATCGAATTGATTACTTTTATTCTAGCAGAGACAGGCAGGCCTGTCACGATTACTGCTTACTTTTATTCGGTAAACTATAGGTTGACAATCGTCGCCCCATCGCCACCATTATTCGGGGCAGCATAGGAGAAAGACTTGACCCGCGGGTTGCTCTGCAGATATTGTTGGGTCCCCTTCCGCAGGGCCCCGGTTCCCTTCCCGTGGATGATGGTGACCGAGGACAGGTTGTTCAAAAGGGCGTGGTCAATAAAGTCGCTAAGTTCACTCATCGCTTGCTCGTAGCGGTGACCACGCAGGTCGAGCCGGGCCGACGTACGGCGGGTCTGGGTGGTATGCACGGCACTCGTTCGCCGCTTGTTTTTCTCCTTCGGTAGTTCCTTCTTGGTAACCTTCTCTAGGTCATGCTCATCAATCTCCATCTTGAGGATTCCAATCTGAACCTCCCACTTATGCTTTCCCCGCTTGTCAAGAAGTTCACCGTATTGACCATAGGACTTGACTAAGACAGCATCTCCAACATGAAGGTCGTGCTTGGCCTTAGCCCGCTTGAGAACGCTGTTATGCTTAAGGTGCGGATTCTCCTGGTGCAGGGCGTTTAAGGCTCCTTGAGCGTCGATCAGCTGATTTTCCTTAACATTTGCCCCCTGTTGAACCTCCAGTTGACGGAGGTGGTGAATAATGCTGTTAGCCTTGCGCTTGGCCATCGATACCTGGTGGTTGGCCTGAGAACGAGCTTGGTCGAAGAGTTTATCACGCTGCTCGTTAAACCGGTTCAGCTTCTCATCCAGCTCCTTTTGGGTCCGTTCATTGGCCGTCACCAGCTTGCTCAGGCGCTCATTCTCTTCGCGAGCGGCCTTGCGTTGGGCTACCAGGTCACCAATCATCTGATTGAGTTCCTGACTATCGTCACTGACTAGGGAACGGGCCTCGTCAATCACAGTCGAATCAATTCCCAGTCGTTGGGCGATCTCAATCCCGTTGGACCGACCGGGAATCCCTAATAGAAGCCGGTAGGTCGGCTGAAGAGTTTCTTGGTCAAACTCCATACTGGCGTTGATCGTCTTAGCGCGGTCGTAACCATAAACCTTTAGTTCCGGGTAGTGGGTCGTGATAACGACCGTACTCCCCTTGCTGCCGAGTTGATCAAGAATTGCCATCGCCAGGGCCGCCCCCTCCTTCGGGTCGGTCCCAGCCCCTAGTTCGTCCAGCAGGACCAGGCTCCGGTTAGTAACCTGCTCGAGGATTGCCTTCACATTGTCCATGTGTCCCGAAAAGGTCGACAGGTTCTGCTCTAATGATTGCTCATCCCCGATGTCGGCGAAGATATTGTCAAAGACACCAATCGTGCTCCCCTCCTCGGCAGGAATGAAGAGCCCCGATTGTCCCATCAGCTGAATTAACCCGAACGTCTTCAGGGTGATCGTTTTCCCACCAGTATTAGGACCTGTAATCACAATTGCCTGGTAGTCGTCGCCAACCTTGATGTCGTTAGGCACTACCTTGTGTGGATCAATCAAGGGGTGACGGGCATGACGGAGGTTAACATGGTTCTCCTGGCTCAACAGGGGCAGACTAGCCTTCATATCGTGGGCCAAGGCTGCCTTAGCGTTAATGAAGTCAAGCTTTCCCAGTACCCGCTCATTGTTTTGAATGTCGTGACGATAAGGAGCAATCAGGGCTGACAGTTCGGCTAAGATCCGTAGCATTTCCTGGCGCTCCTCAATCTGAGCCTGGCGGAGACGGTTGTTATACTCAACCACCCCAGCTGGTTCGATGTAGAGGGTCTGGCCACTGGCACTTTGATCATGGACGACCCCACCAAGCTTATTGCGGTAACGGGCCAGGGCTGGCACAACGTAGCGATCGTTTCGAATCGTTACTACCGGTTCACTGAGATACTTGGCCCCCTTCCCCCGAGTGTAATGTTCCATCTGCTGATGGATCTCCCCCTCGGTCTTAACGATCAGCTGCCGGATCCCGTGCAGCTTGCTAGAAGCCTCATCGTTCAACCGGCCATCCGGGTCCACCGACCGAACCAAGCGCTGGGTGATCGACGGAATAGTTATCAACCGATCCACCAGCTGGTCGAGAACGCGGAGTTTGATCTTCTTCTCCCGCATCTGGTCGAAGAAGTTTTTCACGCTCATGCTGGTCTGCAAAACCTTAGTAATCTGGGCCAGTTCCGTCCCGTTCAGGTTGGCACCAATCTTGAGCCGCTTCATCTGCGGCTGGATATCGGCCAATTTAGGAATCGGGATACCGCCTTCCAGGCGCAGAATATCGGCTCCGTCAGTTGTTTCCGTCAGGTAGCGTTGGACACGGTCATAATCCCCCTGAGGCGCCATGTGTTCCAGTTCGTGATGGCCGGCCGCTGAAACCAGGTAACGGGCCAGCATCCCCTTGACACGCGCAAATTCTAATGTTTCCGTAATCTTGTGATTCATTCTCATTCTTCCTTTATTTAAGCGTATTAAGCATCAGCTGGGCCAGGCCTGGGGTCTGGTTAATCATGAACTGGGCCAGGCCCGAGTTGGCTAACTGCAACTGCCACCAACCAGCCGGCCATAGCTGGAGAATCACCAGAGCCACGTAGATCACCACGTAGCCAATCGCCAACGACAAAATTCCCCCGGCCAATTGGTCAAAGGTCCCGATCACCGGCAGACACTTAATCCAGCGTAGTTTGCTGATTCCCCAGTGACAGAGGATTGAAACCAAAGTGAAGATCACCAAAAAGGCAATCCCATTGTAGAAAAAGACGTTGTTGTCGACCGCCTTCAGCACAGTCGTCGAGTAGGCCGCACTATGGCTGACATCGGGCAGCATCCCGCTCAATCCGCCACCAATTGTCTGTGCTCCCCACTTAGCAACTAACCAGCTGATCAGGTAGGTTCCAGCGTACAGGACCATCATCAGTAACCCACGCCGACGGCCATTAATGAAGCAGCCAATCATAATTAAAATAATCAACGTTGTTAGAATCATGTTATTACCCGTTTGATAGAAAAGGGAAGTAGCAGCGCCGCGGCTGTCACTTCCCGATTACTCGCTATTTATTAAGCATTGAAGTTCCCGTCATCATCGAGAAAGGTGTTTAAGACCTGTTCAACCATGTCCCATTCCTTATCATCCTCGATTGGTACCAGGTCTTGTCCATCGCCGTCTTCGTTATCCGCCACGATATAAGCCTGAATGTCAACTGAATCATCATTCTCCTGTTCGGCAGGATAGATGAAGATGTAGGACTTGCCATAATCATCAGAGTCAAAGGTAAACAGTTCCTTAAAGAGCTGCTCGTTGCCATTCTCGTCGATCAGAGTAATTAAGTTTTCATCGTTATTAGCTTGTTGTTTACTCATAATTAATTCATCCTTATTTCAATTTCTGGACTAAACGGCCGTGACGATCCAGGTAACTCTGCAGGATAAAGGTGGCTGCAACTTCATCGATCACCTTTTTCTGCTTGGCCCGGGAGATATCGGCTTCCTCAACCAGCATTCGGTGCGCCTCGACAGTGGTTAGACGTTCATCTTGGAAATCAATGGGAATATCAGGAAAGCGCTGTGCGAGGAGCTCGCCATAGTGCTTAGAAGCATCTACTCGCGGCCCTTCCGTGTTGTTCATGTTCTTTGGCAGGCCAACCACAAACCCGGCCACCTGCTCCTTGACCACCAGCTCAGCAACGCGATCAATCCCAAAGACTGCGTTATCCTCATCAATGGGGATAATCTCCACTGCCTGTGCTGTCCAGCCTAAAGGATCACTAACCGCGATCCCAACCGTCTTTGAGCCAACATCTAGCCCCATCAATCTCATTTAGTCTCACCATTATTCTTCAGATATGACACAACTAACTCCTCAATAATCTCATCGCGTTCGTGCTGACGGATCAAGTTCCGGGCATCATTTAAACGGGGAATGTATGCGGGGTCACCAGAAAGGAGATAGCCCACGATCTGGTTGATTGGGTTATAACCCTTCTCCTCTAAGGATTCGTATACTGTCTTGAGGGTCTCCTTGATATTTTTTTGCCGTTCCTGACCAAAGTCATAGAACATCGTTTCATCATTATTGGTAGTCATTAATCGTCACCTCCGACTAGTCTCTTAGCTATACATTCTACTATAAATATCAATAAATCACAATTATGAGGCCCAATGAATAATAAAGAAAGGCAACCTGCTGGCATCCCTACCAGCTGATTGCCTTTCAAGCAATACTACTTATCCATGTATTCCTTAGCAAGCTTCAGAGCATCCTGAATCCCGGCTGGGTTCTTACCACCAGCCTGGGCAAGGTTTGGCCGTCCACCGCCACCACCGTTGATGGCTTTAGCAATCGACTTGATCAAGTCGCCGGCTTTCATGCCGCCCTTAACCTTGTCGTCGCTGACAGCAACCAGCAGGTTAGCCTTGCCGTCGTTGGCCGTACCAAGGACCAGCACGTCGGAGAGCTGCTTAGCCCGCCAGCTATCAGCCAGCTGCCGGAGTTGTCCCATCCCGGCTACCTTGACCTCGGCGGCAATTAGCGTCCCCTGCTTGGTATCCTGAACGTTCTCGAAGACGTTGTTGGCCTGCTGAGCCGCAATCTTAGCTTCAAGAGCCGCACTCTTCTTTTGAGTTTCCTTTAATTCCGCCTGAAGAGCAGCGACCTGGTGAGGAACCTCCTTGATCTGGGCAGTCTTCAGTTCGTCAGCCGTCTGATTCAGCAGGTTGTCCCGATCCTGCAAGAACTTGAAGGCGTCGCTGGAAGTAACGGCTTCAATCCGCCGAACGCCAGCACCAACCCCACCTTCAGAGACAATCTTGAAGAGACCGAGCTCATTGGTGTTCTTGACATGGTCACCACCACAGAATTCAGTGTTGTAATCGCCAATCTTAACAACCCGAACCTTGTCACCATACTTATCAGAGAAGAGGGCGATAGCTCCCATCTCCTTGGCCGAGTCAATGTCGGTTTCAACGGTCTTGACTGGAATTTCCTTCCAAATCTGCTCGTTGACCATCTGTTCAACCGCCCGCAAATCCTTGGCCGTGACCTGACCGAAGTGGTTAAAGTCGAAGCGCAGGTAATGCTCTTCAACCAGGGAGCCGGCCTGCTGGGTGTGTCCACCCAAGACGTTACGCAGGGCCTGATCCAACAGGTGGGTAGCAGTATGGTTCTTCTCAATTTTCAGGTGACGGAGCCGGTCAACAACCAGCTTGTAACGGGCCCCCTTCTTGATTGGTGCCGTCAATTCAACCCGGTGCAAATTCTGCTGGTTTGGAGCGTGCTGAACGTCGACAACCCGGCCAATCTTCTTGCCATAATTATCGATGATATCACCGGTGTCGGCTACTTGACCACCCATCTCGGCGTAGAATGGGGTAACGTCAAAGATAACCTCAATGTTCTTATCATCAACATTGGCAGAATCTGCCTGCTTACCGTCGTGAGCAAGACCGATCACCTTGGCGTTATCAACACTCAGGTCGGTATAGCCGACATACTTACTTGCTTCCTTAAAGTCGGTCCACAGGTCAGTCTGAACTCCCATTCCATTATCCATATCACGAGCGTTACGAGCCCGGTTCTGCTGCTCGATCATCGCGGCCTCAAATCCTTTTTGATCAACCGTCAGGCCTTCATCGCCAGCATATTCCTTGGTCAGCTCAATTGGAAAGCCGTAAGTATCGTAGAGCTTAAAGGCAGTCTTGCCATCGATCTCGTTAGTACCATTCTTCTTGGCCTCAGCGATTACGTTGTTCAGTAGGTTCAGACCGCCATTCAGGGTTGCGCTAAAACGATCTTCCTCGGACTTGATGACAGAAGCAATGTAGTCGGCATTTTCCAGAACATCTGGATAGTAGTCCTGCATGATCTTACCAACTGTTGGAACCATCTTGGCCAGGAATGGCTCGTCGATGCCCAGCTTCTTGCCAGCCACTACGGCCCGCCGCAACAGACGCCGGATGACGTAACCCCGACCCATGTTGGATGGTAAGGCACCATCCCCGATAGCAAAAGTAATCGTCCGAATGTGGTCGGCGATAATCTTGAACTGGATATCATCTTCCTTGTTCTCACCATATTTCTTCGTCCCGCTGAACTGCTCAGTCTGCTTGATCAGTGGCATAAAGAGGTCGGTTTCAAAGTTAGTTGGGGCGTTTTCAAAGATGGAAACCACCCGCTCAAGCCCCATTCCGGTATCAATGTTCTTGTGGGGCAGCGGCTCGTAGGTATCTTCAGGGGTATGATTGAACTGACTGAAGACAATATTCCAGATCTCTAGGTAACGTTCATTTTCCCCACCTGGGTAGTTCTCAGGATCGTCATCGGCCAGGTTGTTAAATTCCTGCCCACGATCGTAGAAAATCTCGGTATCTGGACCAGATGGCCCTTGACCAATATCCCAGAAGTTGTCCTCATCCGGAATCAGGTGATCCTTGGCTACTCCAACCTCACGCCATCTGTTGTAAGCATCATGATCCTTTGGGTAATAGGTGATGTAGAGCCGTTCGGGATCAAACCCAAACCACTTGTCACTGGTCAACAGTTCCCAGGCCCAAGGAATAACCTCATTCTTGAAGTAATCACCAACGGAGAAGTTCCCCAGCATCTCGAACATGGTGTGGTGACGGGCAGTTTTTCCCACATTTTCAATATCATTGGTTCGAATACTCTTCTGAGATGAAGTCATCCGTGGGTTCTCCGGCACAACCTTGCCATCGAAGTATTTCTTCATCGTAGCCACCCCAGAGTTGATCCAAAGCAGGGTTGGGTCATTGACTGGAACCAGTGACGCACTTGGCATGATCTTATGCCCATGTTCCTCAAAGAACTTTAGATACATCCGCCGAACCTGAGCACTATTCAGCTTCTTTAATTCTTTCATAGTATCTCCCTTTCCAAAACAAAATCCATCCTTGCGATCAGAGACGCCGGACGACGCGGTACCACTCTGCTTGCAACGATGGATTTCGTTTACCTCTTATTTCTCGACATTGGCCGAGTTGAATATCAAATTTTATGAATGGGGAGCACCCGCCAGGTATTCATCGGTCGTCACAGCAACCCAACCGTTTCTGAAAATCGTACCTGGCCGGCATGTCCCAAACGAGTCATATTATAGCGAACTTGTCCGCCAAAATCAACGGGCATTCCGTTCCCGACGGTGCTGCCGCTGGCGTTGCCGCTTGGCTTTACGAATCTTGTGACGAAGCTCGAGTCGGTGCTTTTCCTGTTCGTCCTCTCTGATGGCCCGTTTGATCCGTTTCTTATAGCCCGGCTTAACCCGCTTCTTGGTCTTTTTAACAAAGCCCTTCATGGATGGATCCAGTTCGGCCCGCTTGCGACGGTAATTCTTCCGCCGATTCCGGTCATGAGTTGTAACCAGCCGACCATTGCGTAGTACCTTGGGAACAAACTTGATCCCCCGTTCTTCCAACTTAGCAATCAGGTCATCTTCAGCCGGAGCGTAAAGGGTAATCGCTGTCCCAGTCATCCCGTTGCGGCCTGTCCGGCCAACGCGATGGATGAAGTATTCCAGGTCAGTCGGAATATCATCATTGATCACCAGGGAAACCCCGTCGATATCAATCCCCCGAGCAGCCAGGTCAGTGGCTACTACATACTGGTAATCCAGATTTCGTACTTGCCGCATCGTCCGCTTTCGTCGACGTGCTTCCAGTCCACCGTGAATCATGGCAACTTTAAGCCCTTGCTCTTCCAAATAGTGAGTCAACTCTTCGACCCGCTCTTTGGTATTAGCGAAAACGAGCGCCAGGTAAGGTTCACCCATCGTCAGAAGACGGTAAATCAACTGATTCTTATCCTGACCCTTGGTCGACATCAGCCAATTTTGCACGTCGGGGTTGATGACCGCCTGCGTCGGAATCTCCTCAACCTCGGGATTAGCCATATACTTTTTTAAAAATGGCCGCAGCTTCTTTGGGATCGTTGCTGAGAAGACCATCATCTGAAGATCCGCTGGGAAGTTACTGGCGATCTGGTCAACTTGCTCTAAGAAGCCCATGTCGAGGGTCATATCAGCCTCATCAACAACAAACATTGTTGCCGTATGGATATCTAGGGCCTGACTCTTGATCAGATCAAGCACCCGTCCCGGGGTTCCGATAACCAGTTGCGGCTGCTTACGGGCCAGCTGATCAAGCTGATGCTGCTTATCGGTACCACCAACGTAGTTATGAATCGTTAGTGCTTGTGGGGCAAACTTATTCAGCTGCTTGGCGGCACTATAGATCTGGTAGGCTAGTTCCCGGCTTGGGGTGGTAATGACTGCCTGCACCGCTTGAACATCAGGATTAATCCGGGCAAAGAGCGGCAATAGAAAGGCATGAGTCTTCCCACTTCCGGTTGCTGACTGGCCAACAACACTCTGCCCCTTCAGAATGTCCGGGATAACCCGTTCTTGAATCGGCGTCGGTTGGTAAAAGTTGATCGCCTGCACCGCCTTGATTAAGTACGGTGGCAGCTTGAAGTTCTTAAACTTATTTTCGGTCATTTAGTCAGTTCCTCTCCGTTATTTCGTTGCGTAATCGGTCGTCAGCTGATCTAGCTCAGCGATCACCTGTTTGATCTCATCCTGATCCTGGGCCTTGGCCCCGCTGGCCAGGGCGTGCCCCCCACCATTGTGTTTCTTAGCCAGTCCATTGATGGATGGCCCCTTGGAGCGTAGCCGGATCCGATAGTGCCCTTCCTCCTGCTCAACAAAGATCGCCCAGGCAGTCACATCCTTGATCCGCCCTGGCAGGGAGACCACTGCAGAGGTCCCAGCCTCACTCAATCCAAACTTGGTCAGCAGATCATTGGTCAGCACGACGTAGGCCGCCCCGTGGTCCAGGATGGTCAAGTGTTCGTAAACGTAGGCCGACAGACGTGCCAGGGGCAGGGTAATCTCATTCTCCCGCTGGCTGATAGCAGCTGCATCTGCCCCGGCCGCCATCAGAGCCCCAGCAACCAGCATTGTCCGTGGGGTCGTCGCTGGATAAAGGAAGCGACCAGTATCACCAATAATTCCAGCGTAAAGAGCGCTAGCGGCATTCCTTGGCAATTTCAGCTCCTTGGCAAAGTGCTGGTAGAAGGCGTAGATCATCTCCGAACAGCTGGATGCATCCGGTTCGACCCACATCAGGTCACCGAAGGGCTCGTCATTTGGATGGTGATCAATCTTGATCAGCTCGTCCCCGTTATTGAAGCGTCGGTCGTCAATTCGCGGTGCGTTAGCGGTGTCAGTAACGATTACTAGAGCATCGTCAAAGGTTTCATTATCGATCTCGTCCATCGTTCCAATCCAGTCGAATCCTGGAATATGTTTACCGACCACATAAATCTGCTTATAAGGGAAGGAGGCCTTCAAGATCTCTGCTAACCCTACCTGGGAGCCGATGGCATCCGGGTCGGGACGCTGATGCCGGTGGATGATAATTTTATTGTATTTCTTGATTTGTGCAAAAATTGCTGCTAATTGATCAGCCATGATTATTTACCCTCTTATCCAAAATTGTTCTAATAATTAAGTATACCAGTAATCGTCAAGCGGGCCAATTTTAAAAAATAAATACCTCCCGCTAATTGGCGAGAGGTATTTATTAAAGAAACTAATAGAAAATCATTAGTTTACTTGGCAGCGTCCATTGCGTGGCCACCAAAACCGTTCCGCAATGCAGAAACAACCTTTCCATCGAAGGAGTCGTCTTGCATTGAACGGAACCGCTGACTTAATGCTTCGTAGATGACTGGTGTTGGTATTTGCTTGTCCATTGCGTCCATCAGGGTCCAGTGAGCTTCACCAGAACTGTGCATCCGACCGGCAATCTTATCCAGGTGTGGGTCCTTTTCAAAGGCTTCTTGAGCCAGTTCCATCAGCCAGGAACGGATAACAGAACCATGGTTCCACATCTTGGAAACGGCTGCATTGTCGTAGTCGAAGTCAGAAGCTTCCAGAATTTCGAAACCTTCACCAATGGCTTCCATCATTCCGTATTCAATGGCATTGTGAACCATCTTAAGGTAGTGACCAGAGCCAGCCTTACCGGTGTAAAGGTAACCATCCTTCTTAGCAATACCGTCGAATAATGGAGCAAGACGTTCGTTGAAGATGTCCTCGTCATCCCCACCGATCATGAAATTACCGTCTTTAAGAGCACCCTTCCAACCACCGGAAGAACCGCAGTCGAAGTAGTGAATACCCTTTTCGGTGAACATACGGTTATGACGTACGGAGTCCTTCCAGAAAGTGTTTCCACCATCGATAACCGTATCGTCAGCATCGAGCAGGTCTGCTAGTTGGTCCATCGTAGAATCAGTTGGCTTGCCGGCTGGAACCATGACCCAAACGGTCCGTGGCTGGTTAAGCTTCTTAACCATTTCTTCCAGGGTGTAGGCAGGCTCGGCACCATAAGAAGCAGCTTCTTCAACTAACTTCTTGTCAAGGTCAAAGGCAACCACTTGGTTGTCATTGCGCAACATGTTTTGGCAAAGGTGGATACCCATCTTACCTAAACCAATCAATCCGATTTGCATTAGAATTTCCCTCCTGTATTTACAGTCTCACTAAGGAAATGCAGCCCTCAGCAAGGGATAAAGACGCGTAAACGTCGTGTCTGAGAAAACGGGCGGTAAGCGCATTTAATCAAACTTCCGTTAAAAGTTTCCCACTTTTTACAGGATTAGTCAATTACTTTTCCTGATCGGCAGCCTGGTCGCTAGCGGAGTCGGCCGCGGAATCATCCGTGGCTGCTTTATCTGCTGCTGAAGCCTTCTCGTCAGCA
Organism: Limosilactobacillus pontis; assembly: GCF_002940945.1. GTDB lineage: Bacteria > Bacillota > Bacilli > Lactobacillales > Lactobacillaceae > Limosilactobacillus > Limosilactobacillus pontis_A. The sequence goes on along the minus strand of NZ_PNFV01000008.1, from coordinate 45,154 downwards.
GTCGGTTGGTCGCTGGTGTCAGCCGCTGGTGCAGCTGAAGCTGGTTGATCGGCGGTATTTTCCTTACTGCTATCGGTCTTAACAACCCTGGCAATGGCTACCATATCAAAGGTAAGGTAAATTCCTTCACAGTCTAAGGTTACCGTCCGGTCAGTTTCGTTGATCGAATCGATCTTACCGTGCAGCCGACCGATGGTGACAACCTCATCCCCAGGATGCAGGTTACTCATCATATCTTGGTGTTGCTTACGTTGTTTCTGTTGTGGCCGAATCATGAAGAAGTACATCAGAGCAATCATCAACAGGATTAGGATGATTCCGGAGTAACTACTTGCTCCCGCACTAGCGGCACCTAAAATTCCAAAAGTTAAACTATTCACAGTAATATCCATCCCTTCAAAAATACTCACCAATAACTGTAACAAACTTTATTATAAAAAGCCACTATTGGTCATGCTGTTCAGCAAATTTACGCAGGTCGTCTGATACCTGTTTTCTCGCAATCATCGACCGCACATGTGCAACTAATTGATTGACGGCGAAGAGGTTATGGAGGAGCAGATAACGCTCCCCGACCGGTTGACCGGTAATCAAGAAGTGGTGAATTGTCGCCCGAGAAACTCCAGCGCGACAGGTTGGACAACTACACCGCTCCGCTAGTGGGTGACCGTCATCAGCAAAACGCTCCCGATCAAGGTGGAGCCGCTCCAGGCCAACCAGGGCGTTTCCCATCGCGGCTTCACGACCAGCTAAATCACTATCGATCATGTCAACCCCACCTAACAGCATGGCGACCAACTGATGAAAGTCGCCGGTCGTCGGCAGGTAGCGCAGCTTAGCAGGCTCCAGCATGTCTATCAACTCGCTGAGCAAGCGAACTTGCTCAGCGGTTGGCACATCCGGACCAACCCCCAGAATACTATAGCCGGTCACGGTTGCCGGAACAGCAGCCTGGCTGGCTTGGCGAACCCTTTTCAAACCTCCCCCGACCACCGGAGCCAGGTCACCAGCTAGTGCCGGTTGGGCGGTCAGCCACCCGGCTGTTTGCTCAGCAGCCACATTGAGGTCGTCGACTGGTGCAAAGTAGTCATCATCCCGAGCAAAACCCTGACTGATGTCGGTCCCGAGTTCCTTCTGCATAGTCAAGGCCGCCTCGGGGGTGTAAAACTTCAGCTGGCCGCTATTAGGGTCATGGAAACTGACTCCATCCTGTTTACGACCACGGGGTTTAGCCCATTGATAAGCCCGCTCAGCCCCAGAAGATGTCACCAGAATCCCGGGCCAGCCGAGCAAATCGTGTAGGTCCCCGGACTGACTATCACACCAGTAATCGATAGCATCCTGCTTGATGGCCTGAACCCCGCACGCCTTCAGCTCTGTCGGAGTCAGGATAGTCAGGGCACTCCCCGTCTGGACGATTGCCGGGGTCGTCAACTGACGGCCGTTAACCGTCACCGTACCGACCCGCATATTCCGGTATTGCTGTTTGATCTGAAAGGTTAACTTCTTACTCATCGTCTCTTCCTTCATTTATCCGTTGGATAGCTGATTCCCAGGTGCCGGTAAGCATCTGGCGTAACCACCCGCCCCCGTGGTGTTCGGCTGATAAAGCCAATCTGCAGCAGGTAGGGTTCATACATTTCCTCAATCGTGTTGGTTTCTTCGCCGATGTTGGCGGCGATCGTCTTCAGGCCGACTGGGCCACCATGGTAGTAGTTGATCATTGTCAATAGCATTTTACGATCAATCTCATCGAGCCCCTGACGGTCTACCTGGAGCAGGTCAAGGGCCTTGCTGACAGTAGCAGAGTCAATGCTGGGCTTCCCCGCTACCTGAGCAAAGTCGCGAACTCGCTTGAGCAGACGGTTGGCGATTCGAGGAGTCCCTCGGGATCGCAGTGCTAACTCATGAGCCCCCTCATCCTCGATCTGGGTTTCAAAGATCTTAGCCGAACGAAAGATGATTTGTTTGAGTTCATCCTGGTTGTAATAGTTCATATGCTCGACAATACCAAAGCGATCCCGTAGTGGGGCAGATAACATTCCGGCTCGGGTAGTGGCCCCAATCAGGGTAAAGGGTGGCAAGGGGAAATGAACCGGGTGGGCGGTTGGCCCCTCCCCGACCACAATATCAATGTAGTAATCCTCCATCGCCGAATAGAGCATCTCTTCGACTACCTTGGGCAGGCGGTGAATCTCGTCGATGAAAAGGACATCGCCAGGCTTAAGCTCATTAAGCATAGCCACCAGGTCACCAGGCTTCTCGATCGCTGGCCCACTGGTGGTCTTGATATTAACCCCCATCTCGTGGGCAATCACCATTGCCAGGGTTGTCTTTCCCAGGCCCGGGGGGCCATACAACAGGACATGGTCTAACGCTTCCTCACGCGCCTGTGCTGCCTGAATATAAACACTCAGTTCATGTTTAATTTTATCCTGACCGATATAGTCACGCAGACGTTGTGGACGCAATGTCATCTCAATCTGTTCCTCCGCGTCGTTTTGGGAATGATCGGACATCAGTCCATGATCCTCAGCCATCTAATCGCCTCCTAACTAGTTAATCAGGGCTAACGCCTGACTCAGGTACTCTTGGGTCGTATTAGCGTCCACCTTTAATAATTGCTTCTTGATCCGTTTGATGTCCCGCTCCTTATAGCCTAGGGCAGACAAAGCGGATAAGGCATCTTGCAGGGCCGGATTATCCGCCTCCACTGGGACTGCCGGGGAAAACAGGGCGGTACTTGTCATACCGGCCACCTTATCCTTGAGGTCCAGAACAATTTGGGAGGCCGTCTTCTTGCCAATCCCAGGGAATTTGGTCAAGTAGCCAACGTTATCGTTGGCAATCGCGTCAATCAATCCCTGGTGGTCAGGATTGGCCAGAATTGCCAAGGCACTTTTCGGCCCGATTCCGGAAACGTTAATCAGCTGTAAAAAGAGCTGTTTCTCGGCCCGGTCAATGAAACCAAACAGTGTGATGGCGTCGTCACGTACTGCTTGGTAAACGTAGATTCGGACCTTTTTCTCTGCATCTTCCTGAAAGCGGTAGGGATTTGCCACAAATAACTGGTAGCCGACCCCACCGACTTCTAGGACAACATACTGGGGAGTCACGCTAGTAACCAACCCCGTCAAATATTCATACATTGATTCAACCTACTTTTCGTTAAAATTCGTGATCGTCAAACTCGTCAGCAAATGGAGTGTGACTGTCCTGGATCCGTTTAAACATCTTCTCCAGGTCCTGATCATTGAAGTGGACTGTCACCGGCCGCCCATGGGGACAGTTGAAAGGATTTTCACACTGTGGCAGGCGGTGCAGGAGAGCCTTAGCCTCACGATCATCAAGGTGGTGATTAGCCTTGATCGCCCGCTTGCAACTCATCATGATTGCTGTCTTCATTCGAAACTCCCGGACGGTGATCTTGCCATTCTTAAGTAGCCACTCAATCATCTCCCGAGCAGTGTCCTCCTCTTGCCCCTCCTTAAACCAGGTTGGGTGAGAGCGGAGAATGAAACTGTTCTGCCCAAATGGTTCCAGGTTCAGCCCTACTCCGGCCAGGGTATCGCGGTGCTGATTGATGGTCATCGCATCAACTGTCGAGTAGTTCAGTACCAGTGGCACCAGAAAGGCCTGTTGGGCACCGCTGACCTGACCAACCTCCTTGCGGTAACGTTCGTAGTTGATCCGCTCCTGAGCAGCGTGCTGATCGACGATGTAGAGTCCGTCCCCGGCCTGGGCCAGGAGAAAGGTCCCCTGGAGCTGGCCAATGTATTGGAGATCCGGGAAACGCTGTTTAGCCTCATCGCTCTTATCGTGGACGTCAAGCTCTAGATTCTGGGCCGAGTGCACTGACTGGCTTGAGGCTAGAGTATCATCCATGGGATAGCCAAATGGCTGGGCATCCCCCTCCGTTCGGTAACGTTGATCGAAGGCTTGCATTGCCGGACCTTCCAATTCAGCAACGTGATGGATAACCACCGGTGCTGCCACCTGACTGTCGTCAGCATCAGCATTGGCTGGTCCGGCACTTGGACTGGTAGCCGACTGAGCACTCTGCGGTGCTGCTTCATCCGGCTGGAAGTGTGTCGCCCCACCGACCTGGTAGTGACTGGCGGCCTCATTCAGACGTTGGTCAAGGGCAGCAATGTCGTCGGCGCTTGGTCCCAATGTGGCCGGACCAACATCGGGAATCAGGTTTTCACCGGCAAGTCGTTGCCGAATCGTTCTGGCAATGAGCTTGGTAAGCTGATCTTCCTTACTCAGTCGGACCTCCCGCTTAGCCGGATGAACATTCACATCAACCAGAACCGGATCGAGTTCGACATTAACAACCGCAATCGGGTAACGACCAACCATCAACTTGGATTCATAGCCCTGAATAATCGCCTTAGTCAGTTCGAAGTTACGGATATAACGGTGATTGATCGTAATCGTGATGTACTGGCGTGATGCCCGGGTCAACTCAGGCAACGAGACAAAGCCAGTGACCGCAAAATCATCGTCTTGGCCAGCAATTGATAGCATTTTACGCCCAGCCTTGATTCCATAGATGGCAGCAATAACCTGTTGGAGATTATCATTACCGGCCGAACGGAAGATTTCCTTATCGTTGTGGGTAAAGCTGAAGGCAACAGCTGGGTTAGCTAAGGCCAATCGATTAATAATATCTGTGATTCTGGTCAGTTCTGTCTGGGGCGATTTGAGATACTTCAGACGGGCCGGAGTATTGAAAAAGAGGTCAGTGACCCGGACATCGGTCCCTTGCCGGGCAGCGGCGGGTTTCTTATCTAGGGTCTCGCCACCCCGGATGTGAATCTGGGTACCGGCGTCCTGGCCAGCCTGAGCGGTCACCATCCTGACATCAGCAACAGAGGCAATGCTGGGTAGGGCCTCACCCCGAAAGCCCATTGTCTGCACTTTAAAAAGGTCCTTGCGACTAGCAATCTTGCTAGTTGCGTGCCGTTGGAAGGCCAATTGCACGTCATCATTGGCGATCCCCTCACCATCATCGATTACACGGATGCTGTCAAGTCCCGAGTTTTCCACGATGATGTCAACCCGTCGGCTATGAGCATCTAAGGCATTTTCAACCAGTTCCTTAACAATTGAGGCCGGCCGCTCAATCACCTCCCCGGCAGCAATCTGGTCGGCCAAGACCGTGTCTAGCTCGTGAATCTTTCCCACACTATTCACCTCACTTCAGTTTTTCCTGCCATTGATAAATCTGATTCATTACTTCCATCGGTGTCATCCCCATCAGGTTGAGCTCCTTGAGCTGGTGGAGGATCTTATCCCCCTTATTGGACCGGCGCTTCGGCGGGACTGGGGTAAACAGCTCCATCTGCCCATTGGCGTCAACCGCCGGGCTATTACTGGTAGGAACACTTGGCGTCCCGGTTGTTTCCTTTACCCGGTCCGCCGACGTGGCTGATTTATAGACCGCCGTATTTGCTTTAGTTGGAGTTGGCAGGGTGGTTGCCTTCTTCTCCAGCTTCTGGAGAATCTGGTCAGCCCGTTTCAGCAGAGTATCCGGCATCCCCGCCAATTTAGCAACATGGATCCCGTAGGATTTGTCCGCTGGACCGGCACTAACCTTATGGAGGAAGACCAGTTCGCCATTCTTCTCAGTAGCTCCCACATGGACGTTCTTTAACCGGGATAGGGTGTTCTCCAGAGCCGTCAATTCGTGATAGTGGGTTGAAAAGAGGGTCTTGGCCCGGACATGCTGGTGAACATACTCGATAATCGCCTGAGCCAGGGCCATCCCGTCGTAGGTCGCGGTCCCCCGCCCGATTTCATCGAAGAGAATCAGGCTATGGTCAGTTGCATGAACGAGGGCATTGTTGGCCTCCATCATCTCAACCATGAAGGTACTCTCCCCGGAGATTAAGTCATCAGCCGCCCCAATCCTGGTGAAGATCTGGTCAAAAATCGGTAACTCAGCCGACTTGGCTGGTACAAAGCACCCCATCTGCGCCATCACCGCTGTCAGGGCCAGCTGACGCATATATGTACTCTTTCCGGACATGTTAGGCCCGGTGATCAGTAGGATATCAGTCTGATCATCCATCATAACATCGTTGGGAACGTATTCCTGGTGACCCATAAACTTCTCGACAACCGGATGACGGCCATCCTTGATCTTTAGGGTATGGCCGGTATTCATCCGTGGCCGGACGAAGTGATAATCTTCGCTAACCACCGCAAAGCTCTGCAGGACGTCCAACTCGGATAAGGCCTGGGCCAGCCGTTGCAGCCGTTTAATCTCCTTCTTGACTCGTTCACGAATATCAACAAAGAGGTCATATTCTAAGGCCGTAGACTTCTCCTGAGCCCCCATAATCAGGGCCTCCTTCTCCTTCAATTCCGGAGTCGAGAAACGCTCGGCATTAACTAAGGTTTGCTTGCGTTCATAACGATCCTGGGGAATCTTGCTCAGGTTGACCTTGGTGACCTCAATGTAATAGCCGAAGACGTGATTATAACCAATCTTTAGGTTATTGATCCCAGTGACTTCACGCTCGTGAGCTTGAAGGTCGGCGATCCAGCGTTTCCCGTTATTCATCGCGTCCCGATACTGGTCAAGCTGCTTGTTATAACCTGGCTTAATCAGCCCGCCATCGGTAACGGCAATCGGCGGGTCATCAACGATGGCGGAATCGATCAGGCTAGCCACGTCGCTCAATGGGTCAAGACGTTTCTCCAGGGATTCGAAGACCGGTGAATCAAGGGTCTCCAGGACATACTTGATCTTGGGAACCTGCTGAAGAGAGGTCTTCAGCTGGATCAAATCACGCCCGTTGACGCTCCCGTAGGCCACACGACCGGCAAGGCGCTCCAGGTCATAAACCTTGATCAACTCCTGCTGGAGATTGCTACGTTCGAAGTAATGGTCGAGGAGCTCTTGAACCTTATCCTGACGCGCACTGATTTGGTCCGGATCAATTAGGGGCCGGTCCAACCAGCGCTTCAGTAGACGACTCCCCATCGCCGTCTTCGTCTCGTCCAGCAGCCATGATAGGGTCCCCTGACGCTTGCCACTCCGCATGTTGGTCATTAGCTCCAAGTTGGTCTTAGAATAGTGATCAATCTTCATAAAGGCACTCGGCTGGTAAGCTACGGCCCGCTGCATGTGGGCCAGAGAACGCTTCTGAGTTGTCAACAGGTAGGACACCAGCAATGCCACCACATGCTGCTGATCGTCAGAAGCCAGGTCCTGAGTTAGGTAGCTCACCTCAGCGTTCTTGAGGATCTTCGGCTGGTGGGACTGGAGAATGTTGCGTTTAGTCAGCTGGTTAGTCAGTGCGTCCGGCAAGTGGTCATCGACGACCGTCTCCTTGCTGCGCAGGTTGACCAGTTCGTTGACAATCGCACTGACGCTATCGAGAGTGGTAGTTTTCAGTTCACCAGTCGAGAGGTCGGTGTAAGCGAGGTTAAACTTCCCCTGCGCCACACTGATCGCCGTCAAATAGTTATTCTGACGGGCAGCATCGCCGGTCATGTCCATCTGGGTTCCCGGCGTGACCAAACGGGTAACTGCCCGCTTGACCATCCCCTTAGCCTTCTTTGGGTCCTCCATCTGTTCACAAATAGCGACCTTGTAGCCCTTATCAATCAAGATGTCAACGTAGTTTTTCACTGCCCGGTGAGGCACCCCACACATTGGAATTGGGTTCTTCGCACTATGGTTACGGGTCGTCAGGGTCAGCTCCAACAGCTGGGCCCCCTTCACCGCATCATCATTAAAGAGCTCATAGAAGTCTCCCAACCGGTAGAACAGGAAGGCGTCCGGATACTGGTCCTTTACCTTTTGATATTGTTCCATCATTGGTGTCAGTTTTTTTGTCAAATGTCTCACCTCATCAAATATTCACTAATTAAATAATACGGTAGCTCTTTATTTGTTCATGTTTTTTTACATAGTTCAATTATATTTTCTGACCCCATTCGGTGCAAATGAACTACACACCGCTTAAAGGCAGTGGTTTCCAGGAAAGCAAAGTAGGATTAAGATCTTACACGTGTATTTACGCTACCTAATTTGCAAAACTCCACTCCCTTAGTATGATTAGTCCCTAACCAACAGCCGTGATGAACACTACACTTTGGACATGTCCATTCACGAATTTCTAACGTTTTTTTGCCACTATATATTAATTATATCAAGAATGGGCGCTCATCCCACGACTAAAGTCACGGACTTTCTGCCCAACATCATCAGTAAACACTGCTAAACAAAAAAGAACTGGGGCCTCCCCCAATTCTTCTCACTTAGCATAGTCAACCGCGCGTACTTCCCGAATTACCGTCACCTTAATGTGCCCCGGATACTCAAGCTGCTGTTCAACTTGCCGCTTGATATCATGGGCCAAAGTAGTGGCTTGCAAGTCCGAAATCTTCTTCGGCTTGACGATTACCCGCAGTTCACGACCTGCCTGAATTGCGTAACTATGGTCAACACCATCGTAATTATTTGCTATGCTTTCCAGCTTCTTGAGGCGCTGGATGTACTGCTCAAGCGATTCACTCCGAGCACCAGGCCGAGCACCGGAAATGGCATCCGCCGCCTGAACCAGAACCGCAATGATTGAGGTTGGGGCAACATCGCCGTGGTGGGAGGCAATCGTATTGATAACCACCTTATTTTCCTTGTACTTGCGCGCCAGTTCTACTCCTAATTCAACGTGAGAGCCATCAACCTCGTGGTCAACTGCCTTCCCGATATCATGAAGTAAACCAGCTCGTTTGGCGAGAGTAACATCCTCACCCAGTTCAGCTGCCATAATGCCGGCCAGCTTGGCCACCTCAATCGAGTGGTTGAGGACGTTTTGCCCATAGCTGGTCCGATACTTCATCCGACCGACCGTCTTGATCAGATCCGGATGCATGGCATGGATTCCGAGGTCAAAGAGAGCCTGTTCCCCAGTTTCACGGAGTTGGGCATCCATCTCCTTGCGAGCCTTCTCAACAGCCTCCTCAATCCGGGCTGGGTGAATCCGACCATCCTGGATTAATTTTTCCAAGGCGATCTTAGCAATTTCCCGCCGGACAGGATCAAAGCCACTCAATACTACCGCTTCAGGAGTGTCATCGATAATAAGATCAATCCCAGTCAGGGTCTCCAAAGTACGAATATTACGACCCTCACGGCCAATGATCCGACCCTTCATGTCGTCATTTGGCAGGTTAACCACCGAAACCGTCGCCTCAGAAACTACATCAGCTGCACTGCGCTGGATCGCTTCAACGATTAGTTTCTTGGCATTCCGATCGGCCGTCAGCTCGGCCTCTTGTTCACTATCCCGAATCATTACTTCACGCTCGGTCTTTAACCGATCTTTCATTTCACTTAATAATTGCTTTTTAGCATCCTCATGAGACATCTCGGCAATTCTTTCTAATTCTTGTTGCCGTTGTTCCACCAATGCCGTAGCCTTTTTTTGTGATTGCTGAAGTTGTTCCGTTCGCTGATCAAGCTTGTGTTCACGTGCCCCAACCGTGTTCTCCCGTTTCTCAAGAGCATCATCCTTACGGTCAAGGGATGTTTCGCGTTGCAAAAGCCGGTCTTCCTGACGCTGAATCTCATTGCGCCGCTGTTTGAGTTCATCCTCAACACTTTCGCGATAGCGGTGACTGTCCTCCTTAGCCTCCAGGATAGCCTCCTTTTTCGCCGTCGCCGCCTTTTTCTTTGCATCCGCGATAATTCCAGCAGCATTTTGTTGAGCTTCCGCAATCTTTTTTTCATAGGAAAGCTTGCGAACTGCATAGCCGATAATAATCCCGACAACCATAGCAAGCGCGGCGAAAATTAATACGTTCATCATTTCACCTCCGCTTCAACTATTCTGTTGTTGGTTAATTAAATTAATTTCACCGTGTCATGTCAAAACATCACACAAATTAAATTCTAAGCTTGCCCAAGATAGGTGTCAACCACTGAATGCATTCGGACCTAAAAAAGAAAGGACTGGCACGTGCCAATCCCGTCTAAAATTATAAAGCAAATTTACTTCTTGCTTGCTTCTTCAATTGTATCCTGCTTTTGTTCACCTGGCTGACCTTCACCGTCGGCATTCTTGGTATCCTCCAGTGGGGCCATTCCATAGGCAACTCGAACCTTGTTCATCAACTCAGCCATCTGATCAGGGTGTTCGGCCAGCCACTTTTTAGCATTTTCACGTCCCTGACCAATCCGTTCACTGCCATATGAATACCAGGCCCCACTCTTGTTGACCAGGTCCTTTTCAACCGCCATGTCCAGCAATTCCCCTGTCTTGGAGATTCCTTCGCCATACATGATGTCGACTTCACAACGCTTGAACGGTGGCGCTACCTTGTTTTTAACGATCTTAACCTTGGCCCGATTACCAATGACATCGGTGCCATTTTTGATCTGCTCGGCCCGTCGGATCTCCATCCGAATCGTGGAATAGAACTTCAAGGCCCGGCCACCCGTTGTTGTCTCAGGATTACCAAACATCACGCCAACCTTTTCACGGATCTGGTTAATAAAGATGGCGATAGTCTTGGTTTTGTTAATCTCTCCTGAGAGCTTTCGCAGGGCCTGTGACATCAGCCGTGCTTGCAGTCCAACATGGGCGTCACCCATCTCACCTTCAATTTCAGCCCGAGGAACCAGGGCAGCCACGGAATCAACCACGACTAGGTCGACGGCTCCGCTGGAAATCAAGGCATCAGCAATTTCCAGCCCCTCTTCACCGGTATCTGGCTGGGAGAGGAGGAGGTTGTCAACATCAACCCCGAGGGCCTCGGCATACTGCGGATCCAGGGCGTTTTCAGCGTCGATGTAAGCCGCCGTGCCGCCCTGCCGTTGAACCTCTGCCACGGCATGCAGGGCCACCGTCGTCTTACCAGAACTTTCGGGACCGTAGATTTCCACAATCCGGCCACGTGGGTAGCCGCCAACCCCAAGTGCCTTATCAATCGCCAATGAGCCACTGGAAACCGTTGCGATCTTCATGTCGGCAGCGTCCCCCATCCGCATGATAGAGCCCTTACCGAAATTCTTTTCGATCTTTCTGATGGCAACATCTAGTGCTGCCTTTCGCTGATCAGCCAAATCAAAATTCCTCCTTTGCATCGAAATGTCCGATAACTAATGATACCAGTTTTACATAAAAAAACAAGAAAAATGCGAACAGTGGTTCCCCTATTTTTGAAGGGCCCGGTAGAGCATCTGCAGTCCCGCCTGGACACTCTGTCGGCGAACCGCTTGACGGCCACGATAAGCGCCGAGGTGGAGGAGCCGGGTCGTCGTTGGCTGACCGGTAATCGCCAAGCCAACCCAGACGGTACCAGCTGGCTGCCCCTCGAGATCGTCAGGTCCGGCCACCCCAGTAAACCCGAGTCCGACCTGAACGCCAAGCTTATTCCGACTCTTCTCAGCCATTTGGGCGGCCGTTTGAGCGCTAACTACCCCGTGTTTAGCAATAATCCGGGGATCGATCCCCAGTAGCTGCTCCTTGGCCCGAGCCGCATAGGTAACCAGACCCCCGTCAAAGACATTGGAGGCACCAGGTACCGAGCAGATTGTACTCTGGAACATCCCGCCAGTCAGACTCTCTGCAGCCGTCACTCGCCAGCCGCGTTCCCGTAACTGGCCGACCACTACCTTGGCTAACTGACAATCATCACCAATCCCAAAGAAAAATGGAGCCTCTTCATTGATAATTGTCTTCTGAGCAGCATCCAGCAGACGATCAGCGACAGCTTGCGGCTGATTGCGCACGGTCATCCGCACCTGAATGGCATCCGGCTGAACGTAGGAGGTAATCGTCACCCCAGCTAGGTCAGCAGTTACAGCAGCAATCTCGTCCATCAGCTGTGATTCCGGCCGACCAAAGAAGTTTAAGGTGCGACTGGTGATCTGAACTCGTTGCCCCACGAGTTTGGTTAGACGCGGCATAACCTCTTCGGTAAGCATCGGGACAAATTCACGGGGTGGACCCGGCAAAACTACCAACCGGTGGCCGTCCCGCTCGTACCAACTCCCCAGTGCCAGCCCCACGGCGTTAGGAAGTGGCTGGCCACCAGACAAGAACTTGGCCTGTTGGATATTCTCCGGCATCATCTGCTTATGGCGTTGAGCAAAGGTCTCTTGAATCCATTGCCAGTGATTCTGATCGAGGGTCAGGCTTGTTCCCAGGACCTTGGCCACGGCTGCCAAGGTCACATCATCGGCGGTTGGCCCCAGACCGCCACAGACAAAGACCAGCGGTGACCGCTGCCAGGCCGCCTGAATTGAATCGACCATCAAGGTCTGCCGATCTGGAATCGCCAGTTGGCGGTCGGCGGTGATCCCCAGTGTCGCCAGCTGACGAGCAAGAAACGGCGCGTTGGTATTTACAATCTGGCCGAGCACAATCTCGGTACCAACGGATATAATCTCAGCATCCATTTTACTTATCCACCCCTATATAGTTAATACGTAAATTATAACTTGCCAGTTCAAAAAAGCTGGGAGAAGAACTCACCAGCTTGATTATTTTTTATTTGAAACCATCGGCAAAGACACCCCGGCCTTGGATGAAGTAGTCCACTCCGGAGTACACCGTGAAGAACAGGCAGATGTAGAGCATGATCTGACCAAACGGAATCCCCCAGATAGCAAAGATGACATTGTTCAGCAATAGGAAGATAATTGCGATGAACTGGGTCGTCGTCTTGATCTTGCCAGGCATTTTGGCCGCCAACACAATTCCGCTCTGTTCAACCAACAGGAGGCGAAGACCGGTTACAGCCAGCTCACGCCAAATGATGATAGCGGTGACCCAGGCCGGCACTATCTGACTACCAGTCAGGACGATAAAGGCCGTCATGACCAGAAGTTTATCAGCCAGCGGATCGGTAAACTTACCAAAGTTGGTCACCAGATGGTCGCGCCGGGCGATCCGACCATCGAGGTTATCGGTAATCGTCGCCGCAATAAAGAGAATTGCTGCAATTAGCTGGGCAACTGGAATTGTGGCGCCCCAGAAAGTCACGCTGCCCCATGACAGTGGAACCACCATCAGTATCAAGAAAAAGGGAATGATAATCAACCGCACAACGGTTAACTTATTAGGTAAATTCAAAGTCTACTCCTCCAATTATCGTGTCTGCGTATTTGTCTGCTGCCGGTTATTGGCATTTGAGGTTGCCGTTGTGGACTGACGGTTGGCATCATTGTTAGTCGTTTGCTGGCTAGCAGCACTACTGCTGGTCGTCGTCCGCTGACCGTTAGTACTCGTTGCGCTGCTGGACGAAGCCATTGAGCTGCTGCCCTGTTGGCTGCCGAAGTTAATCGTTACCGTCCGGGTGTTTTGGTAACGGCCATTATCAGTGAAGTCGATGGTCCGGTTGCCAATTTTCAACTTGGTGGACCGAGCATTGCCGACCGTGATGACCAGGCTAGTGGTATCCTTAGCTACCTTGACTTTAGCCTTATCGTTGGCATTCAGAGTCTGGTTCAATAGGGTATTGTTATTAGCCCGTACCTGCATCCAAGCCCGGTCGGTCGGGTTGATCTGTAACGTTGTGTCAGCCTTCAGTTGTTCGGCCGTGTAGGTAACACTAGTCTCATTTCGACTGGCCTGCGTGAGCTTAAGTGCGGTCGAAGCTGGCTTCTTAGTCACCTTCTTGCTGGATGAAGAGGCCTTCTTTCGACTCTCACCCGAAACGGAAACGGAGCTGTTGTCGATCCGCGTTGAGGAGTCCCGATGGCTCCGGGCAATTGCAGTAAACCAGATAGCCGCCAAGACTAAGATGATCACCACGGTGATGATGATCGTTGGCATATACTTTCGTGTCTTATTGACCTGGTTGCCGATGGTCTTGTGCTGACTGGCCCGTGACTCCACTGCCTGGGCAATATGGTCGGAGTACTCGGCCGTTTTAGCCTTGGGCAGGTCATCCTCGTACTCCTTGAGCAGGTCCTCCCCGTTCAAACCGACAGTGTCGGCATACTGCTTGACGAAGGCCCGGACGTAGAAGTCGCCAGGAAGCTCATCAAACTTTTCGTCCTCGATTGCAATCAGGTACCTCTTTTGGATCTTAGTGATCTGTTGGAGGTCGTCAAGCGTATATCCCTTGGCCTGACGGGCTGCCTGCAGCTTCTTACCGATCTCAATATGCTTTTGTTCGCTATTGTTTTCACTCATTAGCCTATCTCCATTTTATTTTTTCACTTATCCTTGGACATTATATCATGTTCTCTTAAGAACAGAAGTTAAGAAAAGGGAACATTACTGGTGATGTGGAACTACCTGGTAAACCGAGATTCCCTGTGGAGTGATAAACTCCGCCGCTACCTGATAAAGGTCGTCCAGAGTGATGGTCTTCAAGGCCTGAATTTCATCCATCAGGTTGGCACAATCAAATAGACGGCCAGCATAGCGATTGGCGATTGCCTCTGGAGTATCCAGCAAGCCAATCAAACGGCCAAGCTCGGCCCGTTTGATTCCAGCAAACCGGGTCCGGGCAGCATCAATCTGCTTATCAGCACTTTCCAAAATAGCTACAACCTCGTCGGCGAAGCGTTCCATCTGGTCGGTGTTTGAACTGAAGTAGGCAAAGTGAAAGCCCCGTTGCATCTCAAAATTGTACCCAAAGGAGTCGTCAAGAACCTCATTGTTATAGAGACGCAGGTAGTTATCAGACGTATCATCGAATAGGACGTCCAAAAGTAGGTCCACGGCTAGTTTGTAGCGCAACCGTTCACGGCCGTCATTAAACTGCTTGATCCCGCGCAGCCCGACCATCACCTTTGGCCGGGCAATATTCATCGTCAGCGATCGAAATGGGATAACGTCGTGGGCGGTCGGGTCATTCAACTCAAACAAACGCCGTGGAGCCTCGGTCGGTGAAAATTCCTTAGCCCCCTGGTTCTCCTCGATCCATTCCAGGGTTTGCTGAGGATCCAGGTTACCGACGATGAAAAGGTTCATGTTAGCCGGCTGATAGAAAGTTCGGTAACTCTGCATTAAGATTGCCGGGGTGATCTGTCCAATCGACTCCACCGTCCCGGCAATATCTATCCTCATTGGATCATGTGGATAGAGGTTCCCAATCAGTCCCAGATAGAGGCGCCAGTCGGCATCATCGTCATACATCTTGATCTCCTGACCAATGATCCCCTGCTCTTTTTGTACCGTCTGGGCAGTGAAGTAGGGATCCTGTACGAAGTTGAGCAGGACGTCCAAGTTTTCATGAAGGTAACTGGTCGTAGCAAAGAGGTAGCTGGTCTGGGTAAAGCTGGTATAGGCGTTAGAGTCCGCACCCAGTTTGCCAAAGAGGTCAAAGGCATCGTGATCGGCCTTCTCAAACATCTTATGTTCAAGAAAGTGGGCCACCCCATCGGGCACTCGAACCGGTTCTTGCTCGTGATACGGGATGAAGTGGTTATCAATTGAGCCGAAGTCCGTCGAGAAAGTTGCGTAGGTCTTCTGGAAACCCGGCATCGGCAGAAGCTGAACGAGGAGTCCATTGGCTAGTCGCTGTCGGTATATAGTCCGGTTGAATTCTTGATACGTTTGTCTATCCATCTGTTTATTTCTCACCACTCAATAAGTAAATCGCCTGCATTTTCACCATCTGGGCCACCCGAGAGACATCTTCGGGAGTCACCGCATTAATCTTCGCTGCAACCGCGGTTGCCGGTGGCAGATTAAGCAAGGCCCGCAGGAGCTCACGACCTAGAATATTGTTTGCCAAATCATGACTAGCCCGGTATTGGTTAATCAGGCTATCCTGAACCTCAACCAGTTGCTCGGTCGTGAACTTTCCCACACTGAGATCAGCCAGCTGCTGGGCAATTAGATCCTCCACCCGCTGAGCATCGGCGGACTGGATTCCCGTCTGAACCCCTAAAAAGCCAGTGAATGGTAAAAGACGGCTCGTCGCATAGTAAGCTAGACTAGCCTTCTCCCGAACATTGGTAAAAAGCTTAGAATATGGCGTACCGCCAAAAAGGCCGTTAAAGACCAACCCAGCGTAATAGTTGCGGTCGTGATAGTAAACCGGCAGCTGGTAGCCCAGGTTAAGCTTTGCCTGAACAACGGGCTGGTGTTCCACCCGTTGCTGAACAGCTGGGAAGAGCGGTTGTTGGTAGTAAGGACGCATCGATGGAATCTCCCGGTCAGCAAACGGCAACAAACCAATCTCATCCCTAACCATATTTGGATCGACGTCGCCAAGCACAAAGATATCAACCCGGTCATGCGTAATCATATCCCGGTATACCGGAACGAGGTTCTGTGCCGTCAGGTCGGTGAGGTCAGCCACCCGGCCGAAACTAGGGACCCGCATAACGGTATCCGATGGGTAGTAGAGTTTCATCAGTTGCCGGTTAGCGTAGAACTGCTTGTCATCGTACATAGCAGTGATGGTCTGCTCCAGGTTATGGGCCTGGATTCGAAAGGTCGGGCCATCGAACTCATTATCATCAATCAGGGGATGAAAGAGGATCTCATTGATCAAGTCAATCACCTGAGCAAAGAGGTTAGTACCGGCGATCTGGTCGTTGACGAAACTGGCTCGTAAGCGTACCGTATGTAAGCGGCCAACCCGACCAACTCCCATACCAACATAAGCCCCATAAAGCTTGGCCAGTTGCCGGGCCAAGGCTGTTTGAGTCGGGTAACGATGGGTACTGGTCTCAAGAAGGTTGGCCAGAAGGTTGCGAGCCGTTGCGTTATCACGTGTCTGGGGCGTGGTAAAAGTGATCAGAACATGTGTCATCTTAAATTGCTTGGTGGGGATAACGTGGAGAGCCACGCCACTGGCAAGATCAAAGTGCACTATCGATGTTCTCCTTTCCATTAGGATAAGCGTCAATAAAATGGAATAACGCTCATCATTTTTGCCGAATTAGTCATACTGGTTAATGATACGTTAAACCGTCTTAAATTACAAACTGATCCCCAAATTTTGGGACAAATTGACACAGAAAAGCTGGTGATTTTTCATTCCACCAGCTTTACATGCATTAAATATCAGTTGTTATCGGGGCCCAGGAAGGTGCTATCCGTCCCAAACCACTTTTCATTAATCGCTTTTAACTGGCCATCACGTTGCAGGCGACCAAGCCCATCATTGATCTTAGTCCGTAATGTCTTGTCGCCCTTACGCATACCAACCGCAAAGTATTCTACCGGGAACTGTTTATTGACCTCGACCCGGTAGGCACCCGGATCCTTCTGGTGCTTGACATAGTAGTTGGCGTAGACCTCGTCCATCAGGATCCCCTGAATCCGTCCGGCGTTCAAGTCGATAAAGGCGTTGGGGAAGGTATCATACATAACCGGGGTCTTACCCTTAATTTTATTTTTCAATAACTTAGGGTGTTCGTTTAAGACCGTATCTCCGGTTGAGCCGGTCTGTACGCCGAGGGTCTTGCCCCGCATGTCGTTGAGGTTATTGATGTGGTCACGCTTCAAGGTTACCAGGACCTGCCGGTTGGCAAGGTAATAACGAGAGAAAGCGACCTTTTTGCGGCGGCTGGCGTTGACAGAGTAACCATTCCAGAGGAGGTCAATTGTCCCGTTTTTCAGCTCAGTCTCCTTCATCGACCAATCGATCGGCTGGAAGTCCGCCTTGATCCCGTACTGCTTGAAGACAGCCCGGGCTAAATCAACATCATAGCCGACCAGTTTCCCGTTCTTCTGCCGGAAGCCCATCGGTACGAAACTATCATCGAGGCCGATGATAACTTTCTTGCGACGCTCAATCCGAGACCAAGTATCCTGGTGGTTGGCTCGCGTCGTGACACTTTCACAGCCAGTCAGGCACAAGGTGGGAATTAGCAGCAGTAATAATAGCCAAATTGCTTTGAACTTTTTCATATGCTTCCCCTTCCCTTCTATGACTGTTTCTTATCAACGTCTTGAATCTGATTGAAGGACTTATCGAGGGCTCTGACCTTCAAAATATCATCGGCGATCTCGTTAGCAAAGTCAACATCGTGGGTAACCACCAGTTGAGTCATCCCGTCTTTTTTGAGTCCCATAATGATTTTAGCAACTTCTTTGCGCATCTCGGGGTCCAAAGCGGAGGTAGGTTCATCATAGCAAAGAATCTTCGGGCTCATCGCCAGGGCACGTGCGATAGCCACCCGCTGCTTTTGTCCACCGGATAACTGCCACGGGTAGAGGTCACCCTTGGTGTTCAGCCCCAGTTCTTCAAGCAAGTCCTGGGCATCTTTGACAGCCGCTTGTTTAGACTTCTTCAAAACCAGGGTCGGTGCCAGAGTGATATTCTCCATCACGGACAGGTTGGGAAAGAGATTATAGTCCTGGAAGACAACCCCGATCACCCGGTCGGATTCCGCCGTTCCCTGAGGGTCAAAGGGCTTGCCATCAATCAGAAATTCACCCTTATCAGCCGTTTCTAACCCCGTGATGCAACGCAGCAGGGTCGTCTTTCCGGCCCCAGATGGACCAACGATGCTGAGGATTTCGCCATCCTTAACCGTTAAGTTAACGTTATCTAAGATGACCCGGTCACCGAAACTCTTGTATAAATTCTTAACTTCTAACATTGGCAATTCCTCCTACATTACTTGAAGTACGAATAACGCTGTTCAACCTTCCGCAGAACCAAGGTGCAGATTCCCACTAAAATCAGGTAGATTACAGCGACCAGGAGCAGCGGTACCAGGGTGACATCCCGGGCAGTGGCAACGTTACCGGCCCGCAGCAGGTCGCCCAGACCAATGACGTAAACCAAGGATGAATCCTTAACCAGGTTGATGACCTCGTTCCCAATGGACGGAATAACGATTTTGACCACTTGAGGAATCACTATCTTACGCAGGGTCTGCCAATAGCTCAACCGTAGAACTCGGGCTGCCTCAAACTGCCCTTCGTCGATGGCCTGAAAGCCACCGCGGAAGATCTCAGCAAAGTAGGCCGCATAGTTAAGGATGAAGGCCACTAAGGCGGCATCGTAACGTTGGAAGACGATCCCAATAATCGGCAGGCCGTAGAAGACAAAGATCAGCTGTAGCAGCAACGGTGTCCCCCGCATCAACCAAACATAGATCTCAAGAACCCATTGCAGAGGCCGAATCTTAGAGATTAACCCTAGGCTGACCAGGATCCCCAGTGGCAGCGAACAAACCAGGGTCCAGAAGAAAATCTGGAGGGTTAGTCCCGCCCCTTGTAATAATGATGGCAAAATCTCAGTAACGTATTGCATATCAAATCCTCCTTCATCTTCAAGCGCCAAACGACAGTAAACAAAAAATCCCCTAGGACCTAAATCCTAGAGGACGAATCAATCGTGGTACCACCCCATGTTCGTGACCGCCTCACAGCTGCCACCTCGGTAAGTTCAATTTTATAACCGTTAAACAAAAAACGTCCTCGAGCCAAATGGCTACGAGGGCGTTTCCGCGGTTCCACCTCATCTTGTTGACCCCTCACGAGTATCAACCTTAGCGAGTTCAAAATTAAACTCCGTGCTATAACGGGCTTCCCCGGGTTCCCCTACTGTCGCTTCAGGAAACCAACTCACAGATGTGATTCAGGCATCTTAGAAGGTCCCTTCCCATCTAACGGGACTCGCTTGACAACTAATGCTACCCTACTAGTCTGTTCATTGTCGTTCGTGATATTGATTGTTTTGTATCTTACACGCTTCTCAGTAACTTGTCAAGACCGTTTAGGCCGTTTTTTCGCTGGTAGCCCAGTTAAAGATTGCTCGGATGGGCCAATAGAGAACCACAAAGTACACTAGGTTTAATGCCAGGGTTGGTGCCAGGACATAGACTAAGTAATCACCGAACGTGGTTGACGTAATCCCGACTAGCGAGTAAGCCCAGTAATTGAGGGTGATAAAAACAACCAAGTCAATGAAGAAAATCATGATCATCGACAGAAACGACGAGGAAAAGTACTTCGACAGGATGGTCGTCAGCCCCACAATGCACGGAAATAGGAACATATACAAGCCGAGGATTCCCGACCCATACAAGTCTGCCACAATCCCTGCGGCCGCTGCGAACGGGATCAGTGGAATCTCAATGCCATTCTCAAAGAAATAGGCCAAAGTCAGCCATAAAAGAACCAGTTCACTGGCCATTGAATAGGGATAGTGGAAAAACAGCGGTGCCCAGACGTGGCTTAGCGCACCATCCAGAAACAGGCACACAAACAAGCCCACGGGAAAAACGTATTTTAATCGTGATAATCGATACATGCTTCATCACTCCTGAGATGCCGATTCAGCAACCGTAACGATGTTAATATCATTAAAGTTTGCTGCCGGAGTAATATAAACCTTCTGAGCCAGGCCATAATCATCCTTGCCGATCCGAGAAACCTTGCCGACGTATAGACCTTTAGGCGTAATTCCACCCATACCGTTGGTGGTTACCCGAGCCCCCTTCTTGATCTTAGCCTTGGAGCTGACCTGCCCCATAACCAGTTCATTGCGGGAGGCGTTATAGCCAGTGATGATCCCATTAACAACCCCGTCCGTACCGTGAATGGAGATGGCGAACCGATTAGATGATTCGCTAGTGTCGCTGAGCAATTCGACCTTACTGTTAGTCTTGTTAACCTCGGCCACTCGACCGATTAGGCCGCCATCACTCATAACCGGCATATTTTTCTTAATGCCACTGGACTGACCCTTGTTGATCACAAGCTGTTGCTGCCAGGCCGACGGGGTCCGCATCAGAACAGCAGCCGTAACCGTATCGTAATCAGTCATTGAACTGTTAAGTTTGAGCTCTTGCTTTAGTTGTTTATTTTCATGAGCCAAGGCCTGGTTCCGCACCTTTGTCTGGGCGAGGTCCGTAACCTGTTGCTTCAGCTCCCGGTTTTCTGAGTAAGTATTCATCAGGTCGTTGACCGAACTGAAACTGGTCTGGAGCCAATTAACCGGTAGGGCAACGGCACTATCTGCAAAGCCGATAATGTCATTGCCAAACTGCTGGATCAATGGCGGCGTATTCCGCCGGTTACGCATAGCAACCGACCCCGCCATCAGGCCAAAGCAGACCACCAGAATTATCACAATGATAACCAACCGGCGATTGGAAAAGAACTTGCGCATGATAATCCTCCAAATGCAATTTACCAAATAACAAAAGCGCGGCTAGACAAAACAAATCGTTTTGCGACCAGCCCCGCCTACTTACCGGGCAGACCACTACCCGATTTTGATTACTTCTTCTTCATTACGTCAATACTCTTAAGGGATTCACCAGTCCCAATTGCCACACAATCAAGCGGATCGTTGGCAATAAAGACTGGGACCTTCGTGGCATCCGCAATTACATCTGGCAGGTGTTTCAACAACGCACCCCCACCGGTGAGCACAATCCCATGATCGATTACATCAGCGGCAATTTCTGGCGACGTCTCTTCCAGCGTCCCTTTGATAGCGGTAATAATATTTTCAACCACGTCTTGAAGGGCAATGGAAACATCCTTAGCTGAAACCTCCATCGTCTTTGGCAGGCCGGTAACCAGATCCCGTCCGCGAATCTCAGTCGTACCCATCTCATCAGCAGCTTCAACGGAGGCTGAACCGATGTCCCACTTAAGCTTCTCGGACGTCCGTTCACCGATCAAAAGGTTCTTGTTTTGGCGAACATATTGGGCAATGGCATCGTTCATCTTGTCACCAGCCATCCGAATAGACCGGCTCGAAACGATTCCTCCCAGTGAGATCGTAGCAACATCAGTGGTCCCGCCACCAATATCAACAACCATACTACCAGTTGGATCCATTACGGGAAGACCAGCACCGATAGCGGCCGCAAACGGTTCCTCGATGACGTAGGCATCACGGGCACCAGCCACCCGGGTAGCGTCAATGACCGCCCGCTTTTCGACCTCGGTGATACCACTTGGAACACAAACCATCACGTATGGCTTGCCATTGCTACCGCCCAGGGCCTTTTCAATGTAGTATTTCATCATAGCAACGGTCGTATCGTAATCAGCAATAACCCCGTCTTTCATCGGCCGAATAGCCACGATGCTCTCAGGTGTCCGACCGATCATGTCACGAGCGTCTGAACCGACGGAGATCACTTCATTAGTCTTGGCATTACGCGCAACAACCGATGGCTCACGCAGCACAATTCCCTTACCCTCAAGGTAAACGATTGTGTTGGCAGTCCCCAGGTCGATTCCTAGATTTTTGGTTCCAATTCCTAGCAATCTACTTCTTCCCTTCGTTTTTAACTGATAAATTCAATTTAATATCGTGGATATTATACCATAGCCAGTAACGACATACGAACATTAATATACATTATCGGCACCTAGGAAAGAGATTTTTCTAGAGAAATTAAAGTTTTCTTTAACTTTACACCCTAGTGTTGCTGTTCACGCCAACTGTAGTAGCAGTCATGACCGACAATCATGAAATCCAGCACCTGGATTCCCAAAAGATGGCCCCCCTGCTCAAGACGCTTTGCAAAAGCCAGGTCCTGTGCTGAGGGCTTGACGTCCCCTGATGGATGGTTATGAATCATCACCAGGCCGCTGGCCGAACAACGCAGGGCCTGCTTGAAAATCTGATCCGGGTATAAGACACACTCACTGCACCCACCGATAAACATCCGCTTGAACTTGATAATTTCGTTATGAACATTAGTGAAGGCCACACAGACGCTCTCCTGCTCATCACCGGTAAAATGATCAATCATCGCCTGGCCCAATTCCATGCTGGAATAGGCATACCCTTCCACAGCTGGGTGAGCCCGAGCCAGCAATTCTCCCAGCTGAACGGCGGCAAAGAATGCCGTCAGGGTTGTACTGCCCTGACAAAGGCTGATTCGCTCGTCTTCAGTCATCTCGCGGAGGGCCAGCGGCGTCGGGTAATGGTCCAGTATATAGCGATAGCCAGGCTCATCACCGATTGTTGCATTGGGAATGCTATACCTCAACAATTCCTGGTATTCATTCATGTTCATCGCTCCTTTATATTTATCTGCTCACTAGATAAATACGGCAACAGGACAATTAGTCGTCAAATAAGCGGCGCACATCCGAGATAAAGTAGAGCGACCCCGTCACAATCATAACGTCTTCTGCACTAAGCTGGCTAGCAACCTGCGAAAAGCCAGCCTGCCAGTTAGTCGCCACGTGGATCGGGTAGCGGCTGGATAAGCGGTCAGCCACCGCTGCTAGATCGGCACTGGGCCGTTTGGGCCCAGGGCCAGCAAAATTAGTGACGGTCAGGTGGACATTGCCCAGACTAGCTAACTCACCCAGCATCAGGTCATACTGCTTATCGGCCAAAATGGCAACCAAGATGTAGACGTCACGATCGGCAAAATCATCCCGGATCGACGCTACCAGTGCCTGCATTCCCGGCAGGTTGTGAGCCCCATCAAGAAGAACCAGTGGCGTGGTGTTGACGATCTCCATCCTGCCTGGCCATTGACTAGCGGCCAGTCCCTGCCGCAAGGCTGCCTGATCAAGTGGCACCCCGATAGCCTTCAGAAAAAGCTGGGCCGCTGTCAGGGCAATTGCCGCGTTTTCTACCTGGTAATCCCCCGCCAGGCCAAGTTGAAAGTGACCGTGGTGGATTGACCCACCGTCGTACTGTAACTGGGCCCGCAAGCCATGACCGTTAAGCTTGAGTGCCGCGAAGTCTTCACCAAATTCGTATAGTCGTGCACCTAGCCGTTGAGCCGTTTGAGCAACGACTTTACGAGCAGACGCCGGCAGCGCCCCAATAACCACCGGAACTCCCGGCTTGATGATTCCGGCCTTCTGAGCCGCAATCGCTGACAGGGTATTGCCAAGATACTTCATATGGTCCCAACCAACCGTGGTGATCACACTGACGTCAGGAATGATTACATTGGTAGAGTCATACAGCCCACCGATGCCAACCTCTAGCAGGACAACATCCGGTCTTTTCTCGGCCATATAGCAGAACATCAAGGCAGTATCGATCTCAAACTCAGTTGGTCCACCAGTCGGCAGCTCACGGTCCAGCTTGGCGACTATCGGCTCCAAGCGCTGGGTCAACCGCACCAAATCAGCATCACTGATCTGGGTAGCGTTGTACTCAATCCGTTCGTTAAAGCGAGTGATGAAGGGTGAGGTAAAGCTACCGACCGTCAGGCCACAATCGAGCAGCATTGCCCGCAGCATCGCCACTGTCGATCCCTTTCCGTTAGTCCCGGTCACATGGATGTAGTGCAGGCCAGCCTGAGGGTTACCCAATTCAGCTAAAAAGCGCCGCATCCGTTTGAGGGTGGGAATCTTCTTGAATTTCGTCCGCCCGTGAATAAAAGCAAGGGCGTCGGCGTAGTTTTGAATCATTATCTTATCCCCTTCAATAAAAAAAGATGGTTGTAATACTGAAATGGTACCACAATCATCTTTTAGTTGGTTAGGCTTCTTCTAGCGAAGCGAGGCGTTCCTTGGCCGAATCAAGCTTCTGCTGCCATTCAACGGCCTTTTGCTTCTCTGCTTCAACAACCTTTTCTGGCGCGTTGTTGACAAACTTTTCGTTGCCCAGCTTCTTTTGGGAGCGCTGCACTTCCTTTTCAAGCTTAGCAATCTCTTTCTTCATCTTAGCCCGTTCTTCATCCAAGTCGACCAATTCGGCCATTGGGATGTATACCTCAGCCCCAGCCAAGATACCAGACATAGCCAGTTTTGGAGCCTGAACATCGGTACTGATGGTCAGCTCAGCCGGATGACAGAAGCGGTCGATGTAGTCCCGATTGGCATTAAGCATGTCACCAAGGTGCTGATTATCAACCTTGACCAGAATGTCGACCGGCTTAGACATCGGTGCGTTGGCCTCATTCCGGATGTTCCGAACGGCCTTAATCATTGCAATCAGGTTGCTCATCTGCTCGGTGGCAACAGGGTCATTAAGGGCGGCATCTGCCACTGGGTACTTGGCCACCATGATCGACTTGCCTTCGTGTGGCATCGATAACCAAAGCTTTTCGGTAACGAACGGCATGATCGGGTGCATCAGCTTCAAGGTCTGATCTAAGACGTAACCTAGAATATTCTTAGTGTCGGCCTTCTCTTCATCCGTTCCATTGTTGAGCTTCTCCTTGGTCATTTCGATGTACCAGTCGCAGAAGTCATTCCAGATGAAGTTGTACAGGGCCCGACCAGCCTCGCCGAATTCAAACTTGTCAAACTGCTCGTTGACCTGCTTAATAGTAGCGTTCAACCGGCTGAGGATCCAGCGATCAGCCAGGTCCCACTTAGATTTGTCGGGCAGAACCGGTGCCGCCATGTCACCAAGGTTCATGATGACATAACGACTAGCATTCCAGATCTTATTGATGAAGTTCCAGGCCGCATCCATCTTGGTGTAGGAGAAACGGATGTCCTGACCCGGTGTCGATCCGGTGATCAGGAACCACCGTAGAGCATCGACCCCGTACTTCTTGATAACGTCCATTGGGTCGATCCCGTTACCCAGAGACTTACTCATCTTCCGGCCCTGCTCGTCACGGATCAAACCATGCAGGAGGACATTCTTAAACGGGGCCTTGCCGGTGAATTCCAGGGATTGGAAGATCATCCGGGATACCCAGAAGAAGATGATGTCATAGCCAGTAACCAGGGTACTAGTCGGGAAGTAACGCTTGTAGTCCGGTGAATCGGTGTCTGGCCAGCCCATCGTTGAGAATGGCCACAAACCGCTACTGAACCATGTATCCAGCACATCGGTATCCTGAGTCCAGTTCTCGGCATCCTTTGGTGCTTCCATGCCAACATAGACTTCGCCAGTCTTCTTGTGGTACCAAGCCGGGATTCGGTGCCCCCACCAGAGCTGCCGTGAAATAACCCAGTCGTGAACATTTTCCATCCATTGAGTGAAGGTGTGCTCGAACCGCCCTGGAATGAAGTTAACCTTGTCGGCCGTCTTCTGGTTATCAAGGGCCAGCTTAGCCAGTGGCTTCATCTTGACGAACCACTGGGTAGACAGACGAGCCTCCACTTGGACGCCGGTCCGCTCAGAGTGACCAACGGAATGGACGATTGGAACAACCTTGAGCATGTAGCCCTGGTCGGTCAGATCCTTAACCATTGCCTCGCGGGCCGCAAACCGATCCAACCCCTGGTACTTACCAGCGTTCTCGTTCATCGAGGCGTCTTCATTCATTGTGTTCAGTTCTGGCAGATTATGACGCTTCCCAACCTTAAAATCATTCGGGTCGTGTGCCGGGGTGATCTTAACCATCCCAGTCCCGAAGTCCGGTGTTACATAATCGTCAGCGATAATTTCAATCTCCCGGTCAACCAGTGGAACCCGGACGTGCTTACCGACCAGTTCCTTATAACGGTCGTCATTCGGGTTGACAGCAACAGCTTCATCACCAAACATGGTCTCCGGCCGGGTCGTGGCAATCTCAATGTAGTCCTTGCCGTTAAAGGTCGTCCCGTCGGTAAATGGGTACTTAACGTGGTAGAACGCCCCCTTATCATCCTTGTGGATAACCTCAATGTCAGATAGGGCCGTTCGTGCTTGCGGGTCCCAGTTGATAATGTAGGTTCCCCGGTAGATCAGACCCTTGTTATAGAGATCAACAAAGACCTTGCGTACCGCCTTATTCAGCCCTTCATCCAGGGTAAAGCGTTCACGGTCGTAGTCAACGGAAATCCCGAGCTTGGCCCACTGCTTATGGATAATATCGGCGTACTCGTCCTTCCAGTCCCAGACCTGTTGAACAAACTTTTCCCGACCGAGGTCGTAACGGGAAATTCCCTGCTTGCGTAAGCGGGCCTCAACCTTCGCCTGAGTAGCAATCCCGGCATGGTCCATCCCCGGTAACCAGAGGACATCATAACCCTGCATCCGTTTCTGACGGATCAGCATATCCTGCAGGGTGGTGTCCCAGGCATGGCCCAGGTGCAACTTTCCAGTAACATTCGGCGGTGGAATAACAATCGAATATGGGTGAGCCTTCTTGTTGCCACTCGGCTTGAAGAGGCCTTGGTCAATCCACCATTGGTAACGACCGGCTTCAACGGCGGTCGGATCATACTTTGTTGACATTTCCTTATCGGCTGTCATCGTATAATCGCTCCTTTCAAATTACAAAGTTAAGTTTCTGAGTATAAAAACGGTAACCAAATAAAAATCGCCCTATCTAAACAGATAGGACGATTGATTTCGCGGTACCACCTACGTTGAGCAGTCTTAGTGGACTGCCCCCCTTGTTCATTTAATAACGGTAAATGAACCGGGTCTGCCTACTGAATTTCAACAAACCAGCTCCCGAGCTACATTCGCGAAGCTGATCCAGGTCTTTCCAGCAGCAACCCTCTCTGGTGAATCGTAGTACTCCGTTACTATTTCGGTCATCGCTTATATTATGCTTGTATCATAGCTAAATTATTGCTGAGCGTCAAGCGCCGATTATAGCAATTCAGCAAAAACGTCCTCGTTTTGATTGAGGAAGTCCTCACCTGGGTGGATGTTGGTGATCTTGATACCATCCAGCGACCGCTTCATCAGACCGTCGATATCCAGACGCTGCTCGTACTTGCGAGCCCGCTCTACGCTTGGCCGAGTCTTTGGCGATGGCGGCGTGAAGACCGTACAGCAGTCCTCATATGGCAGAATAGAAAGATCATAGGTGCCGATCTGCTCGGCGATCTTAATAATCTCAGTCTTATCATAGGAAAGGACCGGCCGCAACACTGGGTAGGTCGTAACGTCATTAATTGCTAACATACTCTCCATTGTCTGGGAAGCCACCTGACCGAGAGACTCCCCATTAAAGATTGCCAGACCGTGGCGTTTAACCATTAGGGCAGCTGCCAAACGAAGCATCATTCGTCGCTGAACCGTCATCAGATAACCCTCAGGAACCTTCTCCTTAACGGTTTCCTGGATTTCGGCGAATGGTACCTGGATAAAGCGGATGTTACCACTATACTTAGCCAACCGCTCCGTCAGCTGCTGAGCCTTGGCCAACGCTTGTGGACTGGTGTACGGCGGACTATAGAAGTGGACCATCTCCAAGGAAACGCCCCGCTTCATCGCCAGGTAGGCAGCCACTGGAGAGTCAATCCCTCCGGACATCATCATCATGCCCTTGCCAGCGGTACCAACCGGCATTCCACCAGCCCCCTTGATCGTCTCACTGGATAGGTAGATTCCGTTAAGCCGAATCTCAACCCGCAGTGTCAAGTCCGGGTGGTGAACATCAACCTTCAGCTTATCGGGGAACTTCGCCAACAGGTACCCCCCTAGTTGGTTGTTCATTCCGAAGGTGTCTAATTCAAAGTGGTGATCTGACCGCCGTGTCTCAACCTTAAAGGTGATTGGATGATCGACCTGTTCTTCGATCATCTGGGCAGCCGCCTTGGCTGTGGCGTCAAAAGATTTTTCCACCCGGATCGATGGCGAAAAGTTCTGGATCCCAAAGACCAGCTTTAACCGGTCCATCACCTGGTCATAGTCCGCACCGTTGAGCTCAACGTGCAAACGATCTCGCTGGGCGTGAACTTTGACCTGATCAAAGCTATGCAGGGCGTGCCGAACATTGTCACCCAAACGGTCGATGAATGACTTCTTATTATGACCCTTGGTGGATAGCTCGCCATAACGAACCATAATTTCGGTATATTGCATGTGTAATTCCTCCTTTCAAGCGTTATTTTCTAACTAATCAATAATCTTTTGAAAACCAGCATAAAGCTCATCGAAAACCTGATTAAACTGGTCAGCTTCCGCCAGGGTATTCTGATCACCGAGGCTGATCCGAACTGCACTGGTAGCAATCTCCTCAGGGACCTTCATCGCAGCCAGAGTCCCCGCCTCAGAATGCTTTTTCGAAGAGCAGGCGCTGGTCGTAGAAATGTAGATACCCTTATCTTCGAAGGCATGAACGATTGTCTCGCCCCGAACACCGGGAATGGCGAAGCAAAGAACATGTGGAGCAAAGCCCTTATCCCGACCGGAGATCAGCTCGACATGATCAAAACGACGAAGGTGGTCGTAAATCCGTTCCTTAATGGCTTGCTCACGCTTAACGGCCGCCGCCTCATTCTCCTTGACCAATCGAATAGCCCGGGCCATGGCGACGTCCCCCGGCGTGTTTTCAGTACCACTGCGCATTGTTCGCTCTTGACCACCACCGGCAACTAGTGGAGCCAGCTTCCGCCCGCTTTTCATGTAGACAAAGCCCGTACCACGCGGGGCGTGAAACTTATGACCAGAGAAGGTGGCAAAGTCAACCCGATCGCTGAAGACCAGGTCATCGATTCCCTTGCCGATAGCCTGCACTGCATCCACCATGTAGTGGATATTAGGGTAATCCTTCAAGATCTCACCAACCTCTTTAATCGGTTGGATTGTCCCAATTTCATTGTTAACCGCCATGATTGAAACTAGGATGGTATCGGGACGGATGGCAGCCTTGACATCGGCCGGATTAATCCGGCCCGCTCGGTCAACCGGCAGATAGGTAATATCAAAGCCTAACTCCCTCAGCTGCTCCATCGGGTTGTGGACCGCCGCATGTTCTACACTGGTAGTAATGATGTGCTTGCCGAAGCGGTGCTTGGCCATCGCGGTTCCCTTGATTACCCAGTTATCACCCTCGGAGCCACCACTGGTGAAAATAATCTCACTGGGCTTGACCCCCATTAGCTTAGCAATTTGCTGCCGGGCCTGTTCCAACAAGTTCCAGGCGTTTTCGCCGAAGTTATGGAGGCTGCTCGGGTTACCCCAGATCTTTTGACTGACCGTATCGTAAGTTTGCAAAACTTCCGGTGCCACCTTCGTTGTAGCACTGTTGTCAAAGTAAATCATTAACTCTGTTCCTTTCATGATAAGTAGTATTGAGCGGGGACACTGGCAAATGAGCTAGTGACGTACCGCAGGATTGGCGAGCATGCCATTGAATAGTTCGACTCTTCTTAAAACGACATTATATTATAGCAGAAAATCAAACACTAGGCATCGAAAAAAGCACGGGGCAAGCAATCATGCTCACACCCGTACCTTAGTAATTATTCATTGATTTCCTGATAATAGCTATCCTCAATCCGCTTGTAGCTACCCGGCTCAGTTTCTTCTAGGGCCGTGGCGATAGCCTCGAGACTGCCGGCGTAGTTATACTGGTCAAATAGCTGCCGTGACTTTTTAGCGGCGGCGGCTACCTTGGTATTACCCGCAAACCGGTTAGCGTATTGCTGCAGTCGCTCGGTCAGTTCAGCACTGTCGCGCAGGTCGTTGGTCTTGTCCTGAAGTTTCTCCAGGTCCGCCTCGACCATAATCAGCTGCTTGGTTACATTATCCATATTAATCTTGTACTCGTTAAGTTCGTTGGCCAGCTTTTTGATTTCATCGCTAACCCCAAAGAAGTAATCCATATACTCCTGGCCGACCCCTGGAAGGTTGAGCTGTTCAACCTGGCGGCGAATCGTTCGAATCTGGACAGAATACTGTCGGAGCATCTTACGGGCCCGTTGCTCATCAGTCTGGAGTTTGGCAACAGCATCGTTAATCTTACCCTGTTCCTGCTCAATAGCGGTCAAGTTATCACGGTTATTCTTTTCCCGGTCGACGATTTGGCTATACACTGCCTGCTGATCACGAATCGCCTGTTGGTCCGCATTGTACTGCTTAACGATTGTCTTGATCTGCTCATTCAGCTGACGAGCCTGTTCAAACTCGTTGTTGTTCATGGTATAACTGAGGCTCAGCCGATCCAGCTCGCCAATCAGTTCGTTATTCTGACGCTGAGCATGTTGGGTAAAGCGCCCCATCATTTCAACCAGGTGGCGAGCCTCATCTTGAGCATCAATTTCCTTTTGCATCACCGCGTAGACGTGGTCAATCTGCGCAGCCAGGTCATCATTGGCCTGCTTAACCACGTCTAATTGAAGGTCATTGAGCTGTTTCAGTGTTGCGTCAACCTTGGTCTGCAGACGCTTAATTTGCTCATCAAGGTCGTCCTCAGTGAAATGATAGTGCTCCGCCGTCAGGGTCTCATAACCACTAGCCAGTTCCTGCAACTGGTCAGGGAACTCGGTTACTAGCGGCTTATAAAGAGGCGGTACCCGCTTGATCTGTGTCGCCAGCTTCTGGTTATCCTGCTGGAGGTCGGTGAGTACCTCCTGGGCGGCATCCTGATCCCCCTTCCTGGTTAACTCAACGAAGTGGTCATACTGTTTCTCTAATTCGGTTAGCTTTTCATTCAGCTTCTTGACACTGTCACCATACTCAAAGCTCTTTTCATTTAATTGTTGGTGAAACTTCTGGTAGTTCTTCTTGATCCGGTCGATGGCCTGCCGGTGGGTCTTGCTCTGCCGCTCAATGTGTTGCAGGGATTGCTCAACCTGCTGGAGAGCCGTCGTAGCCGCAGCCAGGTCGGCGCGCAGGTCATTGACCGGGCCACTGATTGTCAGCAGCTTTGTGGTCCGGGCAGCCTGCTGGAGGTCTTGACCGGTCTCACGGATCGCCTTCAATTGAGGAACGATCTTATCATTATAACGACTCCTTAACTTATCAAATTCCTGCTTGGCGTCCCCAGTTAACTGGAGCTGGTCAGCCTGCTTTAACTGCTCTTCAATCTTCTTATCATGAAGCTGTTGACAGGCGACCACCATTCCCTGTATCTGCTTGAGGACCCGGTGCTGATACCAAACGATGCCACCCAGGATGATGAGAATCACGATCAAAATTACAATTAAAACTTGAAACATTAAAATCTCCACCTACAATTAAATTTGCCTTAATATCAGCTAATACTAAGAAAATTATACCATAGGTTATCCAGGGAGGAATTACAAAAAATCCGCAATTTCCTACAAATTAATTGACGTCGGCCGACCAACCATTGTATACTTATTTTTGTGTAAAATAATGCAGCAGTGAGGGGCAAGCTCGTCAACAGACTGATGCCGAATGGTGTTTTTAGTAACCCAGCTGCAAGGGTGAAAGATTCAAATCAGCCTGCACGAATGCCAAGCTCACATCGGATTATTTTACTCCAACTAAATATATTGGAGGAATTTATTTATGTCTCGTTACACTGGTCCAAGTTGGCGTGTATCTCGTCGTCTTGGTGTTTCACTTTCAGGTACTGGTAAGGAATTAGCACGTCGTCCATACGCTCCTGGTGACCACGGTCGTGATCGTCATGGTAAGCTTTCCGAATATGGTACGCAACTTCGTGAAAAGCAAAAGCTGCGTTTCATGTACGGGATGACGGAACGGCAATTCGCTAACCTGTTCGTTCGTGCCGGCAAGATCAAGGAAGGTACCCACGGTGCTAACTTCATGGCTCTGCTGGAACGTCGTCTGGATAACATGGTTTACCGGTTAGGTTTGGCCACTACTCGTCGGCAAGCTCGTCAACTGGTTAACCATGGTCACATCACTGTTGATGGCAAGCGCGTTGACATCCCTTCATACGAAGTTGATGTTAACCAGGTCATCGGTGTTCGTGAAAAGTCCAAGAACCTGGACATCATCAAGAACGCGGTTGACGCCGTTGTTTCACGTCCATCTTACGTTGACTTCGATGCTGACAAGCTCGAAGGTAAGCTGAACCGGATCCCTGCCCGTGAAGACATGGATGCCGACATCGATGAAGCCCTCATCGTTGAATACTACAACAAGTAAGATTGACTTACTCATAAAAAAGCAGCCCCCTTGTGGAGCTGCTTTTTTATTTGGTAAAGGTTAGTTGGTCGGCTGTCGAGTACTCAGGCCGATATCGGTAATTGGCAACTCTAAAGGCCTTTACTCCCGCTAGATCATGGATATCATTCTCCGCCAGGTAGCGGACCATCTCTCCCCGAGCCATCTTTGCCAAGGTGGCTTTTTGCTTTACCCGACCGCTAACCAACTCACCGAACACGCAAGTCACCAGACGCCGATGCTCAGTCAGGTAGGGAGTCACCGCCCGCTCGTACTTCTTGGAGGCCAGGTTGAGCACCAACTGGTCATCACGATACAAATCGTCGGCAAGCCGGGATCCCCAGAATGCATAAAGATTCTTGCTGCCATCAATCTGGGCGTGGTCCCCCATCCCTAATCGATAGGGAACGACCCCATCAAATGGTCGTAAGAGGCCATAGAAACCGGAGAGAATCCGCAGATTGTTCTCAACATATACCAGTCCCTGATCGCTAAAAACGTCTGGTGCCATGTATTGGTACTGAAGGCCACAGAAGGCCAAGATCGCTGGGGTCAGCTGACGGGTCAGATCCATCTCCTGAACCCGCCGATAGTTGAGAGAAGCCAGTTTGGTGCTGCAGTTCCACCAAAGCCGATGGAGCTCGTCATAAGTCTGGCCCCGCATCCAGTCCAGGATCTTCCTGGTCTGGGGCAGAAATTTCGGCAGGTCTTGGTATGGCAGCGAGTCAGTATCAACCCGCATCGTCCGAGCTGGGGAAATAATAATCTTCATCTCAACACCTCCTCTCTAATTAAGATCCTATCATGTTTAACAAATTTATTTAAAACTTTTTATTCGTGTATATAGTCACGTGTATGTCAACCGGTTAGCATATGCTTCAATAAATATAATTATAATAATCAAATAGTAGTAGCAACTATTATTGACATCAGTGGGTGGACGTTGTAAATTACCATTCGTAACGTGAGTGAAAAAATTCACGAACTGATTGAGAGAGATTAAGAGTAAGAGAAGGAGTGTTTATTTTATGGATAAAGAAATTCCAGTCCATGGCAAAGTCGCCAAGCGAACAATTTCGCTGACGGCTAGCTGGGCCTTTTTTGCATTTTCAATTGTCATTAACTCAATGGGGAACGTTCTGACCCTGGTAACTAGTTCCCACATTCACCCCCAATTCCTGGGGTCCGCTTACTGGACCGCTGCGGAAAATAACCTGGGGATAGCTGTCCTGGGAAACCGGCCAACAACCCTGTTCTGGGCCTTCATGACCCTGGGGATGCTGACCTCAGTTTTAAACGCCATCCTGATGCATAAATGGGATTGGCGGCGAATCGGCGGCAACTTTATCTTCATGTTGCCATTCTCCCTGTTCATTCAGTGGTTCTCAAACATCTTCAACCGGATCATGCCTGATGCCACAACCCTGCCGATGATCATCCTCTACGTGCTGATCAACTTCCTCGGGGTGGCATTCATCGGGACTGCTATCTCGATCTACCAGCGGGCCAACTTGGTTTTGCACCCGGCCGATGACCTTTTCCAGATCATCCGTTTCCGCTACTGCCATGGAAACGCCACTATTGCGATGTGGGCATCCTACATTCCGCCGACAATCATGGCAATCATCGCGGCTTTTATGCAAGGTGGAATCTACAATTTTGGTCTCGGGACTCTGTTTGCTCTGGCCTTTCAGGGAGGCATCACCGGTTGGGCAGACCTGCATATCTTCCCACACCTTAAGCACCAGGCCTTAGACATCGGTAACTAACTTATTTCCTACAAGCAGTCCATCATCGTGGGCTGCTTTTTTCGTATCTCTATCCAGAACTTGTTATAATGAAAACATCACTAGCAAACAGAAAGGATGGTTCAGACAATGGCAGCAAATAACGAAAAATCAGGTACTGAACAGCGGATTGAGAATGCCATCTATGGGACACCGAAGATTAAGCCTGACGAACAGCGCCGGTACCTGGGCACCTTCCGGGAACGGGTCTGCCTGACCATCAGTGTCAAAGAACTGCACGAGCAGAACTGGCAGCCGGCCCTGGTAGCTGAGCTCAAGCGGGGAATTGGTAACCTTGTTTTCTTAAACGGCAACCTCCCCCACGAAGAGATCCACCCTTACCTGCTGGCTACTAATCAGCACGGGGGCTCCTTTACCATGAAAACCGACCCAGAATTTAAGACGGATCCGGACTCTTTAGCGGTCGTAGTCGCCGCTAAAACGGGGGTTTATCAATCGCCAGTCGATGTTGAGAAACGTTACCCCCAATTTAAGGTCGGCCAGCAGCAGGCAACGCCGTCATCTGACGACGAAAAACATGGTTTCTTCTACAAACTCTTTCATCAAAAGGGGGCAGAATAATGCAGCAGCCCCTCGCCTACCGGATGCGGCCCCGTACGCTAGCTGAGGTCGTCGGTCAGCAGCACCTCATCGGCCCCGGTAAGATTATCAATCGGATGGTTAAGGCCCGGATGCTTTCCTCGATGATTCTCTACGGCCCACCCGGTACCGGAAAAACCAGCATCGCCAGTGCCATTGCTGGTTCGACCAAATATGCCTTCCGCAAGCTCAACGCCGCCACCGACACTAAAAAGGATCTCCAGATCGTGGCGGAGGAGGCTAAGATGAGCGGAACAGTGATTCTCCTGCTCGACGAGATCCACCGGCTGGACAAGAGTAAGCAGGACTTCCTTCTCCCCCACTTAGAGAGCGGCCGAATTGTCCTGATCGGCGCTACCACCGAAAATCCCTACATCAGCATCAACCCAGCCATCCGTAGCCGGACTCAAATTTTTCCAGTTCACCCATTGACCGATGCCGACATTAAAGTCGCCATCGAACGGGCCCTCAAGGATGCCGAACGCGGCTTAGGTAAATTGCCGATCGAACTGACTCCAGAAGCCGAGGAACAGCTAGCTACCGCCACCAACGGCGATCTGCGCAGTGCTCTCAACGGCCTGGAATTAGCTGCCAAGTCGACCGATCCAGACGATGATGGGAAAATCCACCTAACCCTGCCAATCATCGAGGAAAGTGTCCAGAAAAAGACTCTCGGGGCAGACAAGGATGGTGACGCTCACTACGACGTCATTTCGGCCTTTCAGAAGTCCATCCGGGGTTCCGACACCGACGCTGCCCTCCACTACCTTGCCCGCCTGGTGGAGACCGGAGACCTCCCGAGCATCGCCCGCCGACTGATGGTGATTGCCTATGAGGATATCGGTCTGGCCAATATGCCGGCCGCCCAGCGTGCGGTAACTGCCGTCCAGGCCGCCGAACGAGTAGGTTTCCCCGAAGCCCGAATTCCTTTGGCTGATGCGGTAATTGAACTCTGTCTATCCCCCAAGTCCAACTCCGGGATCAGTGCAATCGACGCTGCCATCGCTCAGGTTAAGCAAGGCGGCTTCGGCGAAGTTCCCGACCACCTCAAGGACGCCCACTACAAGGGGGCCAGCAAGCTCGGCCACGGTACCGACTACGACTTTCCGCATGACCATCCCCAAGATTGGGTGGCCCAGCAGTATCTCCCCGACCGGATCAAGGATGCCCAGTACTTCCACCCTAAGCAAAATGGTCACTTCGAACAAGCCTTAAATCGTCAATATTGGCAGCTGCGCAAAGCCCAGCACCAAGCCTTGCATGGCCATCACCATCCAGCGAAATAATTGCCTAATTGGATAAAAGATGCTAACATAATAATTGAAAATTCTGTAGTGTACGCGTTGTCTAAACGCAGGTTTGCCTTACAGTCTTTTTACTTTGGGACTAGTGCAGTGTCCTTTTTACAACATGCCTTTTCACTTGGTAGTTGGCGATTGGGCGGCCGGGTCCCACCTGTCTTAAACGCAGGTCAACACTGAATGACAATTAACGGCACCAACGGAGTTTTCGTCCATAACGGCGCGGTGATGATTTATTTTGTCACCGCGCTATTTTTAATACAAAAAGGAATGACTTCGATGCTTTTATCAATCTTTGTAACGCTCTTCGCCCTAATCGCCCTCTTTGAAGGGTGCTACTTCCTTACCCACCTAAACAAACCCTTTATGATCTTTGACCCAGTCAAGAGTCCCTTTGTTCACCGCCAGCTCCAAATCTGGGGTATTATCATGACCATCCTCGGTCTGATCACCCTGGTAGCAGCCTGGACCAATAGCATTGCCTTCATTGTTATCATGGTAGTGTTAGGCTGTGTTCTGGAGACCCAGATGGCCTTTTCCATCACCAGCGAATTTCGTTCAAAGAATCGCTAACATTGCTTTACGCTCATTCTGCGAAAAGTGTATAATAAAGGTAAAGAATTATGAGGAGGCACTAAATATGGCACAAGAATACAAACACATTTTGGTCCCAGTTGATGGATCCGCAGAAGCCGAATTAGCCTTTAAGAAGGCGGTAGCCGTTACCAAGCGGAATGGTGAAGATGCTGAACTGCGGCTGCTCCACGTTGTCGATACGCGGGCATTCCAAAACATCTCCAGCTTCGACACATCAATGGTTGAGCAGGTCACTGATACTGCCAAGAAGACCCTTGATAAGTATGTTGACTACGCCAAGAAGAACGGTGTCCAAAAGGTCAGCTACTCCATCGAATACGGGGCACCAAAGACCATCATCGCCCGGGACGTTCCTAAGGAAATGAACGCTGACCTAATCATGATTGGGGCTACGGGTCTGAACGCGGTTGAGCGAATTCTGATCGGTTCCGTTACTGAATACGTCACCCGGATGGCGATCTGTGATGTCTTAGTTGTTCGGACCGACCTTGACAACAAGCCAATTGAAAACCCCAAGAACAAAAATAAGAAGTAAGGCAAGATAAGTAGTCTTTATCAAAGTGATGCCCCATAATTTTGCTGGACGCGGATTATGGAGCATTTTTTCATCATTAATAAAAGAAGGTGGTTTATTATCGTCGAAACCAAGTATGAAATTGTCAAAGAGACCCTCCGTAAGGAGATCATCGATGGCAAGTACCAGATCAACCAGAAGCTTCCTACTGAAAGTGAATTAATGAAGCGGTTCAACGTCTCCCGCTACACTATCCGCCGGGCCGTGGGTGACTTAGAGAACGAACACTATGTCTACCGCATTCAGGGAGGTGGGATGTTCGTCCAAGACTGGCAACGCGACTGGACCGCCGATGATACTAATAAAGTTATTGGAGTTATCAGTACCCACGTAGCTGACTACATCTTCCCTTCGATCATTTCCGGAATTGATAGTGTCATTAGTGACAAAGGCTACTCAATCATCGTTGGCAATACTCTTAATGATCCCCACCGTGGCCGACAAGCCCTGCTCAACATGCTTGATCTCAAGATTGCCGGATTAATTGTCGAACCATCCCAAAGTGCTCTTCCCAACCCAAATCTTGACCTCTACCGGCAGATAACCGAGTACAAGATTCCCACCATCCTCTTCCACTCAACCTATCCAGAGTTAACTTTCCCCACCCTGCTGACCAGCGATAAGCAGGGTGAACAAAGACTGATTGAATACCTTTTTCAGCTCGGTCACCAACGAATCCTCGGTGTCTTTCAGGTTGACGACCAACAGGGGGTTGACCGGATGCAGGGAATGCTTCAGGCCTACCAGACCGCTGAAATTCCCCTGATGAACAGCAATATCATCATGTACCAATCCGCAGACTCCTACAGTGACATCATCAAACGAGTGGATAATGCCCTGGCCAGCCCGATAACTCCAACGGCGATCGCCTGCTATAATGATCAGCTTGCTACTCACCTAATCGGCCACCTCCAAAAGACCGGTCGGCGGGTTCCCGATGATATCTCCGTAGTGGGCTTTGATAACTATGACATGGCCCAGGTAATCGCACCGACCCTAACAACCGTTGAACACCCGAAGCGCCAACTCGGTCGAGACGCTGGGCAAATGATCCTAAAGATGATCAACGGTGAGGAGGTTACCTCTAAAACCTATGACGTTCCAATGATCATCGGTCACTCCACTAAAAAACTCAAGTAAAGGAAGCAGAAAATATTGAATAATCAAGTTAAAATGCTCACCCTCGCTGATGGCCAACAGATGCCACAGGAGGGTTTTGGGCTCTACAAGGTTCACGGCCAAGAAACCATGAATCAAACCATCAGTGACGCCTACAAGGCCGGCTGTCGACTCTTTGATACTGCCCAGCTCTATAAAAACGAGGCTGAAGTCGGTGTTGCCCTCCATCGGCTTGGCGTCCCCCGTGACCACTTCTTCGTCACCACTAAGATTGCTGAGGTCAACCAAGGCTACCAACGTACAATCGATTCATTCAAGGAATCCCTGCGTAAGCTCCAGTTAGATGCAGTTAACCTCCTTCTGATTCACTGGCCGACAGAGAAACACTTCTTTACTACCTGGCGGGCACTAGAGGACCTCAAGCAGGCTGGATTGACCCGGTCGATCGGCGTCAGCAACTACCAGATGATCCACCTCCAATACCTAGCAACTCAGGCCCATGAGATGCCGGTTGTCAATCAGATTGAACGTCATCCCCTCCTTAACCAGGCGCCTCTGGTCAAATTTGACCGTGACCATCAGATCGTCACCCAAGCCTGGAGCCCGCTTGGTCGAGGCAAGATCCTCGATAACCCGGTTCTGACCCAGATTGCTAAGGTCCATGGCAAGTCACCAGCCCAGGTAATCCTGCGTTGGCACCTGCAGGGCGGGGTTGCCTTCATCCCTAAGTCGGTCCATACCGCACGGATCCAGCAAAACCTTGATATCTATGACTTTTCGTTGACGACTGACGAGATGGCCAAGATCAACCAATTGAACAGCTTCCACCGCTTCGGGAAGGAGCCAGCCCTAGTCTACGAATATAACCAGAAATGGTAATTAACTAAATAAAGGACGTGCATTTTCCGCACGTCCTTTATTTTACTCATGAAATGGATTCTGCTTGATTACCCGGGCTGGATTGCCAGCAATCACGACGTTATCACCAAAGCTCTTGGTAACGACACTACCAGCACCGACAATCACATTATTGCCAAGGGTTACCCCCGGACAGATGATCGCCCCGCCACCAATCCAGGCGTCGTCGCCGATCGTGATATCACGACTCTGCCCATAAGCTCCGTTACGTCGCAGCTTGGGATCTAGGGGATGATTGACGGTATACAACTGAACACGAGGTCCCAGTAGACAATGTTGGCCGATTCGGATTGGACTGACATCCAACATCACACAGTCGTAGTTAGCGAAGAAATCATCGCCGACGTAAATGTTGTAGCCATAATCACACTTGAACTGGGCATGAACTTCACATCCTGTTCCTACTCGGCCAAATAATTGGCGAATCAGTTGCTCACTTTGCTGGGGATCCGTTTCGCCCAAAGCATTGAATTGTTCGACCAGGTCACGAGCCCGACGTCGTTCTTGAACCAGGACAGGGTCATAGACGTTAAATACTTCCCCAGCTAGCATCTTCTCTTTTTCTGTCTTCATTTTGCCTCCTAAAAAAGGTGGATTAGCGTTGCCTCGAGGTTTAACAGCGCGAACCCACCTTTATAATTTTATTGGATTGATTGGAACTTAAGGGAAACTATTCAATGAAGTCAACCGTTACGTCAAGCATTTCAAAGAGGTCCTTGATCTGTTGTGGCGTCAAGGCAAAACTCAGGATGGTGTGGTGACCACCACCGGCGTGCATCCAACGCTTAGCCCCTTCCTTCAGGCCAACCGTTGGTGTCCACAATTGCTTGGCAACTGGAAGGTGTGGCGTTTCAGCCTCTGGCTTGTGGCAGTCAACAGAGTAGCCGATGACCTTGTAGCCGTCGCCAAAGTATGACAGGGTTACGTCAACGGCTTCCCCTTCACGACCGGTGAATACAAGCCGAGCCGGATCGTCCTTACCACCAATGTCCAGTGGGTGAACTTCAACCCGTGGCTTGTCGGAGGCGATGGATGGGTCAACTTCCAACATGTGGGAACCTAAGATAGCCTCGTGACCATGACGAAGGTCCAGGGTGTAGTCTTCCATGAAGGCCGTGGCGTTGTTTTGAGCGGCGATCTTCAGCAGACGGTCCATTCCGGCAGACTTCCAGTCACCTTCAGCACCGAAACCATAACCATCACGCATCAGAAGTTGGGCAGCCAAACCAGGCAGTTCTTCCAGACCGTGCAGGTCTTCGAAGTTGGTAGTGAAACCAGTGTAACCCTTCTCATCCATGAACTTCTTCAGGGCCAGGTATTCGCGAAGTTGGTAACGAACGGAGTGTTCATAGTGTTCCTTTGTGTTGTCACCTTGAACCATGTCATATTGACTAGCAAGTTCCTTGTAAGCAGCATCGATGTCGTCTTCACTGATACCATTGACATATTCTACCAGTTCGCTTACTGGCCAGTAATCAACCGTCCAGCCAAGGAAGATCTGCGCTTCAACCTTATCACCTTCGGTAACGGCTACGTTACGCATCGTGTCACCGAACCGAACAATCTTGATGTTGAAGCTTTCGTTGTAGGCAACCGCTACATTTTGCCAGTCGGCAATTTCCTTTTGAACATCTTCGTCACCCCAGAAGCCATAAACAATCTTATTGTGCTTCTGCAGACGAGCATTAATGTAGGCGTACTCACGATCACCGTGGGCAGATTGGTTCAGGTTCATGTAGTCAAAGTCAATCGTGTCATACGGAATCTTGTTGAGGTATTGGGTTGCCAGGTGCAGCAATGGCTTTTGCAGCAGACGGGTACCACGGATCCAATTCTTGGCTGGAGAGAAGGTGTGCATCCAAGTGATGACACCAGCTACGTTATCATTGTAGTTAGCTTCCTTCATGAACTTCGTGATGCCGTCAGCGGTGGTCATGACACCCTTGAAAACAACCTTATATGGCAGATTGCCGCTAGCGTTGAGCTTTTTGGCAATGTCTTCAGCATCCGCCGCAACGGACTTTAATTGTTCTTCACCGTAAAGGAATTGACTACCGGTAACAAACCAAAATTCGTAATCCTTCATCTTTTGCATAATGTAACACTCCTTAAATTATTTTTATTGTAGCTACCAAAATCATTAAGCACGACTGGCATGGTCCTTAGAATGAGCATTGTTCTGCCCGTAGTAAGCGTTCTTACCATGCTTACGGTAGTAGTGCTTATCCAGAAGATACTGAGGAAGTTCCAAGTTCTTGCGAGTCAACTGCAAGGAGTGGTAGTCTTCTTCAGCAACAACTTCAAGTACCTTAGCGTTATAAACGGCCTTGTCTGGCGTTGGCCCCCAGGTAAAGGGACCGTGTTGGCTAACGAGGGCTGCAGGAACCGCTTCATAATCGAGGCCACGCTCGTTGAAGGTCTTTACAATGGTCTTACCAGTGTTGCCTTCATAGTCTTCCTCAATTTCTTCCTTAGTTAAGGCATCAGCGGCGGGAACATCACCATAGAAGGTGTCCGCATGGGTCGTATTCAGTGCCGGAACATCCATGTTAGCCCCGGCAAAGGCAACTGCCCAAGGTGAGTGAGTGTGCACAATTCCACCAATCT
Source organism: Limosilactobacillus pontis (assembly GCF_002940945.1). Classification (GTDB taxonomy): domain Bacteria; phylum Bacillota; class Bacilli; order Lactobacillales; family Lactobacillaceae; genus Limosilactobacillus; species Limosilactobacillus pontis_A. The sequence continues at coordinate 3,038 of NZ_PNFV01000008.1, read as the reverse complement.
TAGGAAAATGGTTGTAGAGGTAGGTGTGTGTTGGGGTATCACTCGACGGGTTCAAATCCCCCTCGACAACCTCCCCATCCAGGTTAACTACCACCATATCGGATGGCTTGAGGTCCTCATAAGGCACCCCAGACGGCTTGATAACAAAGAGGCCTTTCTCCCGGTCAATCCCGGAAACATTCCCCCAGGTAAAGGTAACCAGCCCCAGCTTGGGGAGCTTCATGTTGGCCTCATACACTTCTTGCTTCAGTTCTTCCAGCATCTCATTTCTTCCCTTCTTCAGTAATGTCTTGACCAGCCAGACTTTCCACCGGCAGGCCAGCTTGATAACGTTTGATAAACTTCTGGTAACCCTTGACACCATCTGGCTCAGGAGTCAGGGTCATGCTCTCAGGATCGTTGAAGACCTCTTCATCCAAGAAGTCGGCCAGAGGCTGTTTGGCACCCGTTTCGGCATACTTGGCAAGAACGGCCATTCCCCATGGACCACCCTCACTGGCGGTATTCATGATCGTGATTGGGATGTTTAAGGCATTGGCCAGAATCTGCTGACCAATAACAGGAGTCCCAAACAGACCACCCTGGGCAATCATGACGTCGGTTTGCACATGCTCCTCATTGAGCAGGATATCCATCCCAATCTTCAGTGGTGCAAATGCCGCATAGAGCTGAGTCAGGAAGAAGTTGGCCAAATTCATCTTAGCGTTAGGCGTCCGGATGAAGAGTGGCCGACCGGCGTCGATTTTAGTAATGTTCTCACCTGAGAGGTAACTGTAGTTGGTCAATCCACCAGCGTCTGGATCGGACTTGACCGTGGCATCAAACAAGGTCTCGTAGAGCTTATTGGTGTCAAGCTTGGCACCAATTGCCTCCGCAAACTCACGGAAGAGGCCCACCCAGGCATTAATGTCAGACGAACAGTTGTTGACGTGAACCATTGCAACCGGATCACCAGTAGGGGTGGTCACAATATCAATGTCACGGTGCAGCTTCTTCAATGGAGCGTCTAGGACATTCATTGAGAAGGCCGATGTACCTACGGAGATATTCCCCGTCCGCTTACGGACACTGTTGGTACCGACCATTCCGGTACCAGCATCCCCTTCTGGTGGTGCCATTAAACTACCGGCTTGCAATTTACCAGTTGGGTCCAACAGCTTAGCTCCAAAATCAGTCAGCTGACCTGCATTATGACCAGCCACAATGACCTCTGGTAACAGATCTGTGATGTTCCATGGATACTTCTGAACTTTTTCCAAAGAACTGAACTTATCTAGAAAATCCTGATTGTAATCTAGCCGCTGACTGTCAATTGGAAAGACCCCGGAGGCATCCCCAATTCCAAGGACCTTGCGCCCTGATAGCTGCCAGTGAACATAGCCAGCCAAAGTTGTAATAAAGGTTACATCCTTAACATGGGGCTCATCATTTAAGATTGCCTGATACAGGTGAGCAATGCTCCATCGTTGCGGAATATTGAAATCGAAGACCTTCGTCAGTTCATCGGCAGCCTGACCGGTAATGTTGTTCCGCCAGGTCCGGAATGGGACCAACAGTTGGCCATCCTTATCAAATGGCAGGTAACCATGCATCATGGCACTAACCCCAATTGAACTAATCTTAGTCAGTGAGGCATGGTAGCGACTCTGCACATCTGCCTGAATCTTAGCGTAGGCGCTTTGAATGCCTTCCCAGACCTGACTCAGTGGATATGTCCAAACACCATTTTCAAATTTGTTCTCCCAGGTGTAACTCCCGGAAGAAACGGTCTCGTAATGTGTATTGATCAGGACGGCCTTAATCCGGGTTGAGCCTAGCTCGATCCCCAGTGAGACCTGACCCTGTTCAATCTGAGTCGCCGTTTCACGTAAATTCATTACTGTTCCTCCTAACTACTTGTGACTGTGCTTAGTACCCGCAGCTTCGATTTCTTCTAGGGTATGACCCCGTGTTTCAGGAACCCGTGTCTTGATGAAGAGAACACCTAACAGACAGATCACCCCGAAGATGGCGAAGACGGCTTCTTGTGGCATGTTCGCTGTCATAATTGGGAAGAGAAGCCCAACCAGCCATGACCCAATCCAGTTGAAGGATGAAGCCAGGCCAGATGCCCGACCACGAATGGCCAGTGGGAAGATCTCACCAACCAGTACCCAGGTTAACGGAGCCCAAGTTGCAGAGTAGAAAGCAACGTAGATACATAAGAAGACCACGATTGTCATTGGGTTCATGTGCGGCATCATCATATTGATAATGGCAGGCAGGATAAAGGAAAGACCCATGACGGTCCCACCAATCATCAGTAGGGAACGCCGGTTAAATTTCTCGGCAATCCACATGTAGACCAGGGAACCAATTACCAAGATGATCCCTTGAATGATTGGCCACATCAGGTTAGACGATGCAGCCTGACCGGTAGCTTTTTGCACGATCAGCGGAATGTAGTAGAAGATGGCGTTAGCACCTTGGAACTGTTGGAAGGCAGCTACACCTACCCCAGCGATAACCAGGTAACGGTACTTGGAACTGAAGAGGGTTGACCAGGATGCCTTGGAATTAGCTTTGGCTTCTTTATCAGCCGTTTCCTTAATGCTCTTAAGTTCGGCATCAATCTCACTTGGGTCCTTACGAATGTAAGTCAGTACCCGGTGAGCAGCTGCCTCGTCACCGTTGCGGAGCAGGAACCGTGGTGATTCCGGCAGACGGAGCACTCCGAGGAAGAGGATCAGTGCTGGTACCGCAGCCATCCCTAGCATCAATCGCCATGCCCATTCACCAGGCAGGTCTTTTAGCAGAAAGTCAACCACGTAGGAAAGCAACATTCCAGAAACAATCATCGTCTGGTTCAAACCGGATAGGCTTCCCCGGCACTAGCGCCTGTCAAGTATACAGTTCAAATAGAAAAATAGTTTATGCGGCTTGAGCGCGGAATTTTTCCGCGGTCAAGCCGTTTTTGGATGTATAAGCTCGTTGAGTGTTGAAATATTTAATAGCTTCCTTTACTGATTGTTCTAATTCCGTCAATGTTTTAGGCCGCG
>NZ_PNFV01000007.1 GCF_002940945.1 Limosilactobacillus pontis | reverse complement strand
TGAATAGCTCTAAATCAAATTAATTAAGCGAATTGACTTCGCAAATGTTTTGCTTCAAATCACCGAAGTGATTGAAGACCCTACACATTTAGTTCGTCAAAAACTTTGTTCAGTTTTCAAAGGTCTACCGTGCTGGCCAAAACCAGCAAAAATATTTTATCATAATCATCTAACTGAAGTCAAGAATTTTTTCAAATTCGCAAATGAATCAATCAAACGATCCTAATAAGCTGTTGCAAACGTGCCAATCACTAAAAGTAATTGCATCACGCTCAGACAACGATAATAACTATACCTACTCTCTCATGGATTGTCAACCGATTTTGCAATTAATTTGATTTAATTTATTAAAGCTGAACTTTCTAGTAGATCACAGTCTGTTGTATTCAAGGAATCCTAACAAGCACCATATAATGGCCATATATTATACGTTCCATTTTAAGCAAAGAAAAAGCCGAGTGACATCTCGTCACTCGGTTCTTCATAGTTAAGTTTACTTCTTGCTCTTTTCTGGCCGCATCGTCGGGAACAGGATCACATCCCGAATAGACTTGGCATCAGTCAGTAACATTACCAGCCGGTCAATTCCGATCCCGAGACCACCCGTTGGCGGCATTCCGTATTCTAGAGCCTGAACGTAATCAAGATCAACCGGTTCGGCCTCATCGTTTCCGTTTGCCTTCTCCTCAGCCTGCATCTCAAAACGGTGCTTTTGATCAATTGGATCGTTTAATTCACTGAAGGCGTTGGCCAACTCACTCCCATCCACGTAGAGTTCGAAACGGTCAGTCATGTCCGGATTATCAGCATTCCGCTTAGCCAGTGGCGAAACCTCCACTGGGAACTCGTAGACAAAGGTTGGTTGGATCAGGGTCTTCTCGACATACTCGTCAAAGAAGGCACTCAAAATGTGCCCCTTCTTCCAGAACGGCTTATATTCAACATGATGTTCGTCAGCCAGTTTCTTGGCGTCATCATCGGTCATAGCAGGATCACTAAAATCAATTCCCGTCTTCTCCTTGACAGCGTCAACCATCGTGATCCGCTTGAAGTCACTAGCTAGGTCGATATCATGACCCTGGTAAATAACGTGACCATTATCTGAAACTACCTTGGCAGCCGCCTTGACGATCCCTTCCGTTTCATCCATAACGTCATGGAAGTCAAAGTAGGCTGCATAGGTTTCCATCGTTGTAAATTCAGGATTGTGGTGCGGGTCCATCCCCTCATTCCGGAAGATCCGTCCCAGTTCATAAACCCGCTCGAAGCCACCGACAATCAGCCGCTTTAAGTACAACTCAGTCGCGATCCGCAGGTACATGTCGATATCCAGGGCGTTATGGTGCGTAACGAATGGCCGTGCATTGGCCCCACCGGCCTGGGTGTTCAGGATTGGCGTTTCAACCTCAGTAAAGCCATGGTCATCCATGTACTTACGGACGGCCTTGATAATTGCGGTCCGCTGGTGGAAACGCTTGAAACTCTCCGGGTTAGAAATCAAATCCAGGTAACGCTGCCGGTAGATCGTCTCCGGGTCAGTGACCCCTTCCCACTTATTTGGCAGTGGACGCAGAGCCTTGGCCAGGAATGTGATCTTATGAGCCCGTACCGTCAGCTCCCCGGTGTTGGTCTTGATAACATCCCCCTCGATACCAAGGAAGTCACCGATATCTGCCCGCTTGAAAATGTGGTACTGCTCGTCACCAACCATGTCCTTCCGGGCGTATACCTGGATTTTACCGGTCCGGTCAACAAAGTCCGCGAAGCCCGCCTTACCACTGCTCCGCTTCCGGGTCATCCGACCGGCAATGATTACCATAGCACCCTTGTCGTTCAGCTCGTCTTTATCGAATTGGTCATACTCGTCACGAATCTGTTGGGCCAGGTGGTCACGCTTAAAGCGACGGCCAAACGGTTCAATTCCCGCCTGTTCGAGCTCCTCCATCTTCTCACGACGAACACGCATTTGATCTAGTTCTTGTGACACAAAATTTTCCTCCTCTTATTGAGCTTGCTTGCGCGCAGCCCGCTTCATTTCCCGCTCCGCCGTCTGTTCAACAAAACGGTCAAAAATCTCGTTCATCTGGTCGCGGGTCTCTGCCTCTACCAGGGCCGCCTTGGTCCGGGCAGAACGCGGAATTCCCTTCAGGTAGTAGGTTGATAGGCCCCGGAATTCACGTACGCCGACGTACTCACCCTTGAGATCAATCAGCCGGTTCAGGTGCTCCTTGGCCATCTTGATCTTCTCGGCTGGGGTAGCTTCCGGCAGCAGTTCACCAGTTTCCAGGTAGTGTTCCGTCCGCGTCAGCATCCAGGGGTTCCCCATTGCGGCTCGGCCAATCATGGCGGCCGTGGCCCCAGTCATGTCCAAAACCTTCTTGGCATCTTCCGGCGTCCGGATGTCGCCATTGGCCATGAACGGGATCGTTAAATGATCAGCTACTTCTTTTAGTATATTCCAATCGGCGTGTCCCGTATACATCTGTTTTCGGGTCCGTCCATGCATGGCGATGGCGCTGGCACCCGCCCGCTCGGCAGCTAGAGCGTTCTTCACTGCATAGATATGCTTATCATCCCAGCCAGTCCGCATCTTGACTGTGACCGGCTTCTTAACGGCATCTGTGACGTAGGACACCATCTCATAGACCTTATTAGGATCGAGTAACCAGCGAGCCCCAGCATCGGTCTTAACAACCTTATTGACCGGACAGCCCATGTTGATATCGATCACATCGGCGGCAGTGTGCTCATCAACGTACTTAGCCGCCTCCACCAGGGTCTCCTTGGTGCCCCCGAAGATCTGAATTCCCATCGGGTGCTCACTTGGGTCGACATTCATCATGTTCAGCGTTCGTTTGTTGTGATACATGATTCCCCGGTCTGAGATCATCTCACAGACGACATATCCGGCGCCGAACTCCTTGCAGATCACTCGGAAAGCTGAGTTAGTCACACCCGCCATCGGGGCAACCACCACCTGGTTGGGAATCTCCACATTACCGATCTTCCACTTCATCTTTTCACCTCATTGTCTTCTCGGGAAATGGGTTGGCCAGCCACTTCCCGCCTATTTTTAATGTCCGATAACCAGACTATCATAGCACATCTCCTTGACCAGACCAAACAACTACTTTTGGGACGGTTTGTCGTCGTCAGCTTTCTGCTGCTTTGCGGCAAGCTCCTTGTCTGCCGCCGCGTCGGCAACCTTCTTATCATAGATCAGTTGAAGTTCATCCTCGCTGAATTCATACTTCTTACCACAGAACTGACAGACTGTTTCGGCATGGTGGTCCTCATCAATCAGCTTCTTCAGGTCCTTGCTTGCGATGCTCTCCAAGGCCCGGGCAAAACGCTGCTTGGAGCAGTCACACTCGTAGCGGACCGGCATCTTGTCAAGGATCTTCAATTCGTTGCCAAACATCTTATGAAGGATGTCCTCTGGTGTATCGCCATCCCGAAGCATTTCTGAAACAAGCGGCATCCCCTTTAACGTCTTCTCCAGCTTGCTAATCTCCTCATTAGAAGCTCCTGGCATAACTTGAATCATGAAGCCCCCGGCTACTTCAATACTGTCATCAGTATTAACGAAAACGGAAAGACCGACCGCGGATGGAATCTGCTCGGACTGGGCCAGGTAGTAAGTAAAGTCATCACCTAGTTCTCCAGAAACTAAGTTAACCTCACCAGTGTACGGTGTCTTATCTCCCGGCGCCATCTTAGTGACAGACAGGGTCCCCTTCGTGCCAACTGCACCGGCAACGTCAATCTTACCCTTATCATTACTCGGCAAGTTGACATGGGGGTTGCCCATGTAGCCCTTCACGGTACCGTTAGCCGTCCCATCGGCCACAATATAGCCAACCGGACCATTACCCTGGATTTTAACCGTCATTCCGGCCTCACCCTGCAAGCCTGCGGTAGCCAGCAAGAGAGTTCCAACGAGGGTTCGCCCTAGCGCTGCAGAAGATGCACTCCAGGTGTCGTGAATCTCATGAGCCTTCTCAACCAACTGGGTAGCATTTACGGCGTAGGCTCGGAACTTACCGTCCTTGGTCATGCTCTTTACTAAGTAATCTGTCGTCTTCATAATATTATTTCCTCCTTAAATTAAAAATAGGAGCGACACATTTTCGTTGTCTCGCTCCTATTTTAGCATTTTACTATTCACGGTGATCAGAATCTGCTGAGTCATCGTGACCCTGTTGATCATTATGATCATCTTGGCCACCTTGATCAGTAGGATGATTATCAGTTGACACTGGCTGATCATCCTTAGCCTGGTTATCAGCGGCTTCGGTCTTGCTATCCCGCTTAGCGTCCTCCATGCGTTCAAGTGCCCGCTTGGATTCTTCAAAGGTTTGAGCATAGGCCTTTTCGTCCTCAGCTGCGTGATCCTTTTCAGGGATCTTCCCGGTCTTGTACAGACTGAGAATCTCCTTCTCGTTCAGGGTCTCGTACTTCAGTAAGGCTTCGGCAATCGCTTTGTGCTGTTCACGGTGGGTCTCGATAATGTGAAGAGCCTGTTCGTGACCTTCATTTAAGATCCGCCGAATTTCCTCATCCACAAGAGCCGCCGTCTTCTCAGAGTATGGCGACTGGTCATAACCCTGACCAGCGAAGACCTGACCGGAGCTCTGCAGCTCGACAGGACCGATCTTCTCGCTCATCCCGTATTGGGTAACCATTGCTCGAGCGATCTGGGTCGCCTGTTCGAAGTCGTTGGAGGCTCCAGATGACTGGGACTTGAAGATCAGCTCTTCAGCAGCACGACCACCCATCAGACCGGCAATCTGCTCCTTAGCATTCTTCTTGGACATCAGCATCTCGTCCTCACGCGGCAGCATAATGGCGTATCCACCAGCTCGACCACGCGGCACGATCGTTACCTTATGAACTACCCGGGCATCATTGAGAACCAGCCCGACAATCGTGTGCCCTGCCTCGTGGTAGGCCACGGTCTTCCGCTCCTGGGCAGATTCGACCCGGTCGTGCTTGGCGGGACCAGCAATAACCCGGTCCTCGGCCTCGTCTAAGTCGGAAGCGTCGATCTCGCTCTTGCCACGCCGCGCCGCAAGCAAGGCCGCCTCGTTCAGCAAGTTGGCCAGATCGGCCCCGACAAAGCCAGGAGTCTGTTTGGCAATTTCCTTCAGATCAACATCGGCCGCAATCGGCTTATTCTTGGCGTGCACCCGCAAAATGGCTTCACGCCCCTTGACGTCAGGCCGGCCAACCAGAATCTTCCGATCGAAACGACCTGGCCGCAGAAGGGCGGGATCAAGGACATCAGAACGGTTCGTCGCCGCCATCACGATGACCCCTTCGTCACCCTGGAAACCGTCCATCTCAACCAGCAACTGGTTCAATGTCTGTTCACGTTCATCGTTGCCGCCGCCCATGCCGTTTCCACGACGCCGACCGATAGCATCAATTTCATCGATAAAGATGATGGCCGGTGCGGCCTTCTTAGCCTGGTCAAATAGGTCCCGGACACGGCTGGCACCAACCCCGACAAACATCTCAACGAAGTCCGAACCAGAAATGGAGAAGAACGGTACGCCGGATTCCCCGGCAACGGCTTTGGCCAGCAGGGTCTTACCGGTACCCGGAGGCCCCTCAAGCAGGACCCCGGATGGGATCTTGGCACCGAGACGGGTGAACTTCTTCGGATTCTTCAGAAATTCAACAACTTCAACCAGTTCCTGCTTTTCTTCCTCTTCACCGGCAACGTCGGAGAAACGAACCTTATTCTTCTTCGGGTCCGCTGGTTTGGCCTTGGTCTTACCAAAGCTCATCACCCCACGGCCACCGCCACCTTGACCAGCTTGGCCCATCAACATGTAGAAGAAGAAAATCATGATGACCAGTGGCAGCACCGTCAACAGCAGGTTCATCCAAATACTGTTAGTTTCCTCAGCCCGCGTACTCAGCTTAACATCGTGCTGGTTAGCGTACTTTTGCAGTTGACTAACCGTCACGTCGCTCGAAAGAACAGAGCTTTGGAAATTTGAAACCTTGTTGTCGCGTTGTGGTGCTAACGCAAAGCTGTTAGTGGAGTTTGCATTGTTGGCCTGCGGCTTACGATAAGTCCCAGTTACTTTGTATACCCCACCGTTTGGTTGAAGCTGGACACTCTTAACCTTATTGTCCTTCAGCTCGGTGATGAACTCACTTTGGGAAACAGTCTTACTCTGACTGTTGGATTGGTTACCGCCAAAGAAAAAGTAGACGATTCCCATGATACATAAGAACATCACGGCGTAGAAGAGAACGTTATGAGTGAAATTATTGTTTCTACGATTGTTGTTCATAACAACCTCCTAACTACCAGCATCAATTTTAATAATTGTACCCACTATAATAGCATACTTGACAATTATTGACCATTAATTAAGCGGGTAACCTCCAGTCCTAATCCTCTTGGTAGACGGACGGCTTCAGGATCCCGATATACGGCAGATTCCGATAGTAACCCTTATAGTCGAGCCCGTAACCAACTAGGAACTCGTTTGGCACCCGGACCCCGTAGTAGTCAACAGTCACGTCATATTGCCGGCCCTCGGGCTTATCCATCATCGTAGCGGTCTTGATACTCTTAGCACCACGCTCCTTCAAAAGGTCAACCAGGAACTTAAGGGTGTGACCACTGTCAACAATGTCCTCCATGATCAAGACGTTGCGTCCCTTGACGTCAGTAGTCAGGTCATGAATCAAGGTCAGCTTCCCAGTAGACTGGGCGCCGCCAAAGTAAGTTGAGATGTCGATAAAGTCAAGCTGGGCCATGATGTCCATCTTCTCGATCATATCGACGGTGAATAGAACCGCCCCAGTTAGAACTGAGATGATCAGTGGCCGCTTGTCACGGTACTCATCTGACAGCTGCTTGGCTAGGCGGTCTGTAGCGGCCTCAATATCTTCCTTAGTAAATAGGACCTTTTCGATATCGTTATTCATAACGCTTGTGCTCCTCTTTGTTTATAATCCCAATCAATAATTGCTGCCAGCGCTGGCGGTAATCGGTGGGCCGGTCAAACCAGCTCCACTTGCGATCAATCAGCCAGACTACCGTACCTGTGACGTCAACCAGGACTAGCTGACGGTCACGGGCGGCAGTCGGCACCTTTTGGTCGATCAGCACCCGACGAACCAGCTGGTGGCCACCTCCCTTGAGACGAAGGTGATCACCAGGCTGCCAGGGCCGCAGGGTCAGCGGCAACCGCTGCGGATCCAGCCACATTGTCATCACCTGGTCCCAGTCTACAGTCGCGAGCTGGTCGGACGGACTAGCCACTATCAGCTGACGACGATCGTCGATTGGGTATTGTTGGCCCAATTTTACCATATACGCCGCCTCATTTTGCCATTGGTCCGGCAATTTATTGATATTTTCCAACCAACAGGTACGATAGTCCTTAACTAAGACCCAGTCACCCGGTAAGTTAATCCGATCCTGCGGCTTCTGGGGATTAGCCAGTGCCTGACATAATTGCGTCGCCATCCCCGCCTTCAGGTCGGTTACCCCAGCTGTCTCCAGCCAGTAACGCAGTACCGCCTCCTGCTGAAAGCGTGGCAAGCGCAACAGACTTGCCAGTCGAAGGTGGTCACCATCCTGAATGGTACCCAAAAGATGGGTGAGTTCCTGTGCCCGCCAATTTAGTAGTCCGGTTAGTTGAGTCCGATAGTCTAGCAGATGCTCAATTAAGCGGGGATTCTCCCGCTCCAGAGCCGGAATAATCTGGTGACGGTAACGGTTACGGGATACTGTTAGCTCGTGATTGGTCTGGTCCTCATACCACTTTAATCCCCGCTGACGAGCATACTGATAAAGCTCGTTCTTGGTGAAATTCAGCAAGGGGCGGACCAATTTTCCCGTCCCCAGAGGCCGTTGGTCGTGAATGCCAACCAGCTGGTCGAGCTGGCCGCCACGGGTTAGCTTCATCAACATCGTCTCGGCCAGGTCGTTAGCGTGATGAGCAGTCACCACCGTTGTCGCACCGTACTGTCGCATCACCTGTTTGAAGAAGGCGTAACGAAACTGACGAGCAGCATTCTCCACCCCATGAACGGGATGATCAGCAGTCTTCCAGTGGGCCACCATCAAGGGCAGGTCATGCTGGCGGCAATACCTGCGCAGATAAGCTTCTTCATCTACACTCTGACTACGCAGCTCATGGTTGACATGGGCGACCAGCAGGCGGGGCTGTAAATCATCCGGTAATCCCTGGAGAAGATCAAGAAGAGCCATCGAGTCGACCCCGGTAGAGACAGCTACCACCACCAGGTCATTCCTAGCAAAAAAGCGGCCCTGTCTGAGGTGCCGCTCGAATTGTTTACGAATTGTCTCGGTCATGTTAGCTCCGCCGGCCGCCACGGCCGCCACGCTTACCGTCTGTCTGGCGTTTCAGCGTTGACAAACGAGATTCACTTTCCTTCAAGTAGCCTGCCAGCATGTCATCAAAGTTCTCATGCTGATGACTACTGTGGTGATGACCACCATTGAAACCACTCCGGCGACCATGGAAGTCATTGTTGCGTGCGTGGTGGAAATGACGTTCCTCACCGTGTTGACGATGATCAAAATGACCGTGTTCATGGCCTTCGTGTTGTTCGTGTGGAGCCGCCGCTTTCATCGAAAGGGCAATCTTACCATCGTCACCAACCCGGGTAACCTTGACCGTCACCGTGTCTCCCACTGACAAAACGTCGTGGATGTCCTTAATGTACTTATCAGAAATCTGACTGATGTGTACCAGTCCCGTCTGGTTATCGTCCAGGTCAACGAACGCACCAAAGTTTGTAATTCCTGAAACCTTACCTGAAACCTTTGCTCCCACTTCAATTGCCATGAAACTCTAAGATCCTCCTCGAATCATCTAATTATTTTTGTAATTAACTTGGTAATGAGTATACCATACATATTTCTACAAACAAGTATAGTTTGAACCATTATTAGTGCTAAATCAAGCGAAAAATCGCGCGGATCTGATCTTTCGACCATAATCCACGCGATACTCGTCAATCATTCAGATTATAAACTGTTTCACCCTTCTTGCTGTAATTGTATTTTGAACGAATTACCTGCTGAATGTACTCAGGGTCATGCAACTGTTTGACCTGTTGATTAAGCTTTTGCCCCTTAGCTTTCTGCGCCGCAAGCTGGGTCTGCGTCTGACGAATGCTGGCGTTGACCTTGGTAAGGGAATGCCGGCTACGTACGATTTGAAATCCCAGAAAGAGGAAAATGATGGCAAAAACCGCCACAATCCGTTCACAGCGACGGACATGAACACGGTGGCGTGCCGCCCGATCCATGCTTATCTGCTGGGTATGAGGGGTCTTAAGCTGAACAACTTTGCGATTTTTCAATTGATTCCCCTCACTTTCTATGATTTTATTCTCTTTTTAGTATATCAATGAAAGTGCCCGCTTGTCTATAACTTATCGAACAAAATATCAACATTTTTATAGTTTCAATCAAAATTTTCAGCGTACTTCTCGTCTATAATCTCATACATATCCTCAGCATCACTTTTCTTGGTGGTCTCCACGATCTGGTTGATCTTGACCACTTCAGTCTTGTTGCCAAACTTGATCGTCAAGGTATCACCAGCTGCCACCTTGGTCGATGACTTGGCCGGCCGGTCGTTAACCAGGATTCGCCCTTGATCAGCAATCTCCTTAGCGACCGACCGCCGCTTAATGATCCGTGAAACCTTTAAGAACTTATCTAATCGCATTTGTAATCCTCCATCATTTTCATGCTGCTTGGTTGTTGTTCTGCACGACATCGGCCAGGCCACCAACCAGCTTGAGAAGCTGATTGAGCCAGTCGCTGGTCGTCATCTTCGGCTGGATCACCAGTCGGATGGTCAGCTGCTGGTCGCGCTCTCCCAGGGTGGCCTTGAAGTGAGTTTTAGCCAGCTGCTTGATAATCGCGGCCACTTTGACCAGATGGCTTCCCTTAGGACTGAAGGTAATCATAATGTTATCCCGCTGACGCTTAATCTGGGCAATCAACGCCAGATCAGCACGCCGTTTCAATTTACTAATCAACAGTAGGTTACCAACCGCAGTCGGGTAGTCGCCAAAGCGATCAATTAAATCACCCTGGATATCCAACAGCTCGTTATCATCAGTGGCCTGACGAATGGTCTTGTACAGCTCAATCTTCTGTTGCTGGTCATCAATATAGTCATCCGGCAAGTAGGCCTCGACCCCCAATTCGACCTCGGCGTCAGCGGTTACTTTGACCTTCTTCCCCTGCTTTTTGGCCACCGCATCACTGAGCATGGCCGAGTAGAGATCATACCCTACCGAGTCGATAAAGCCGTGCTGCTGCTTACCGAGCAGGTTACCAGCTCCCCGGATCGCCAGGTCCCGCATTGCAATCTTGAATCCAGATCCGAGCTCGGTGAAGTCTCGAATTGCCGCTAACCGTTTCTCCCCCAGTTCGGTCAGAACCTTGTTAGGCTGATACATGAAATAGGCATAAGCAACCCGGTTACTCCGTCCAATCCGTCCCCGAATCTGGTAGAGCTGGGCCAGCCCCATCCGGTCTGCATTCTCCACAAAAAGGGTATTAACGTTAGGAATATCCACCCCGGTTTCGATGATCGAGGTCGTCACCAGAACATCGTAGTTGCCCTGGATGAATTCGTATAGAACTGTCTCCAGCTCATTTTCACTCATCTGGCCATTGATATAGCCAATTGCAGCCTCGGGAACAAGTTCCTTGAGCTTAGCAACCGTCTCCTCAATATCACTAACCCGATTGTGCAGGTAATAAACCTGACCGCCCCGCTGCATCTCACGCATGATCCCGTCGCGGATGGCACCGTCGTTTTGCTCCATCACATAGGTCTGAATCGAGAAACGGCCTGCTGGAGGAGTCTCCAAGACGGAGAGGTCCCGGACCCCCAGCATCGACATGTGAAGGGTCCGCGGGATCGGGGTTGCCGTCAGTGTCAAAACGTCAACGTTGTTCTTCAGCTCCTTGAGACGTTCCTTATGCTTGACGCCAAAACGTTGTTCCTCATCGACGATCACCAGACCAAGGTCCTTGAAGCGAACATCCTTGGAGAGAATCCGGTGGGTGCCGACGACGACGTCAACCTTGCCGGCCGCAAGTGCAGCATCGGTCTCTTTGAGTTCCTTGTTGGTCTTAAAACGTGACATCAGCGCAATCTTGATTGGAAAGCCCGCAAAACGTTTGGTCATGGTGTCATAGTGCTGCTGGGCCAGAACGGTCGTCGGCACTAGAAAAGCTACCTGTTTACCACCCGCAACCGCCTTGAAGATGGCTCGCATTGCAACCTCGGTCTTACCGTAACCAACATCCCCGACCAAAAGGCGGTCCATTGGCTTGGCCTTCTCCATGTCCTGCTTGATCTCATTGATGCTCCGTAACTGGTCACGGGTCTCCGTATAGGGAAAATTGGCATCGAATTGCTTCTGCAGGTAGTCGTCAGCCGGGAAGGCGTAACCCTTGGCCGTCTCGCGCTTAGAATAGAGATCAACCAGTTCGTCGGCAATGTCCTCAACCTTGGCAGCTACTCGGCGCTTAGTCTTCGCCCATTCATTACCACCAAGACGATTGATCCGGGGCGTCTTCGATTCGGACGAGACGTATTTCTGAACCAGATTCAGCTGGGTTACCGGTACGAAGATCTGGGCGTTGTTGCGGTAATTAATCACCATGTAATCCTGATGAACACCGTCAACTGTCATCGTCCGGATCCCGCTAAAGATCCCAATCCCGTGGTTAACATGGACCACATAGTCTCCTGGCTTGAGGTCGGTGTAACTCTTAAGTCGTTCCGCGTTGGCCAGTTTTTGGGGCCGATGACGCCGCTTGGTCACCTGCTTAAACATTTCACCCTCGGTGATAACCACCAATCCGCCTGCCGGCATCTCAAAACCGTTATTTAGGTTAGCCGCCACCAGTTGGATCACGTTGGGACGCAGAGCAGTAGTCCCGGTTTCGGTCGCCTCAATTCCAAAGTCGTGAAGGGTTCGGGCAATCTGGTCACGACGAGACTTGCTGTTGGCCATCAGGACCACGGTTTGACCCTGGTCAGTCCAGTGCTGAAGTTCCGTCTTGAGCAAGGGCATCTGACCGAAGAAACGCTGCATCGGCCGGGTCGTCAGTTCGACCAGCTGGGTGAAGCGCAGGCTGCCCATCCCCTTCTTGAAGAGAGCCCCATAAAGTTGGGCATGCTCGTCACTCTTGGTCAGCTGGTCTAGATCGTTGCCTAGTTGGGGAACCGTCACCAGCTGGTGGTACTTTACTTTATCGGCCAGCCAGGACTGGTCCTCGGCTGCCATCTGCTTAGCCGCCTGTTTAATTCGCCCAAAATCATCAAAATAGACTACCCCGTCAGCTGCCAGGTAATCGAGCAAGGAGTGAGCCGCCGGGTAGACCAGATTACTGAACTCTTGGAGATCATTAGTTAGCCGGTGCTGGGCGAGCGCCGTTAACATCGGTTCAAAACGGTTGGCGACCTGTTGACGGATATCGTCATCCGTGTCCGTCAACTGTGCCATCAGCTGGTGATACTGATCAGTTACCGCCTGACGGACCCGGTCAAATTCGGTCGGAGGTAGGATAAAGTCGGTAGCGGGCAGAATCTCTACCTGGTCAATATTCTTGATACTTCGCTGAGTACTGGCGTCAAAGTAGCGTAACGAGTCGACCTCAGTATCGAAGAGGTCGATTCGGACCGGATCGGTCGTGTTCAAAGCGTAAATGTCAATAATCGACCCCCGGACCGCAAAGTCACCGGGACGCAGGACCATCTTCTGCAACTGGTAGCCCATTGCACTTAACTGATCACGGGCCTGCTGAGGATCTAATTCATCCCCGGCTGCAACTTTTAGGGTGGCCTGAGCAAAGAACTTGGGGGAGACCACGTTTCGGCGCAGCCCAGCCGCCGACGTCACCACGATAGCGGCTTCCTGCTTACCCAGCGCCGCCAGGGACTGCACCCGTTGAAGGCGGTAGTTAGGCGAGCTGGTTGCCACCTCAGCCGCTAACACCTCCTCAACCGGAAATTGAAAGATCCGTTCTTCACCAACCAAGCTGCCCAGATCGTCGGCCAGCTCCTGCATGTGGGCTATGCTGTCAGTCACCACCAGGAGCGGTCGAGTCTGCTTATCCTGAAGTGCCGACAAAAGGAGTGCTCGTGCCGAGCCGGAGATGCCGGTGACCAATTGACGACTGGCCGGTTTCAACCGTGTGCTAATCTTCTGAAAAGCGGGCATCTTTTCAATAAAGTCCGCAAGCTGCACAACTATTCACTCCCTTCACTAATCCTGATTCCTTAGTTATAGTCATTCATCAACTGGGCGAAATCCTCACCCTTGAGCCAGTCCTCTAGTGCGTGCTCTGCCTGTACAACAGCCGCATCGAACTGGGGCCGTTCCTCCTTGGTAAACTTACCCAGGACATGGCCAACTACCGTCCCATGCTGGGGGTGGTCGATACCGAGTTTAACCCGGTTAAACTGCTTAGTACCCAGGGCGTTGATGATACTCTTCAGCCCGTTATGACCACCTGAGGCACCATGAGTTTTCAGACGGATCTGACCAACCGGCATATCCAAGTCATCGTTGACAATCACTAGGTCGGCGAGGTCCAGACCATAATAGTCAACCAAAGGGCCAACCGCCCGTCCTGAGTCGTTCATGAAGGTAGTTGGTTTGACCAGCATCACCTTCGTACCGTTGATCACGCCGCTGACCGCGACCGCTTCCTGCTTGAGATGGCTAAAAGCCCCCAAGTGATAGTCCCGAGCCAGCTGGTCCACGACCATGAAACCAGTATTGTGCCGCGTCTCATCGTAACGGGTCCCGATGTTTCCTAAGCCAACAATCATCTTCATAATTATTCTCCATCCCTTCGCGTCAAAAATGCAAAAAGGCCGCACGGGAGAGAACCCCGTCCAGCAGTGTATCCGTTACATATTATACGCTTACCGCCCCAAAGTGAAAACTATCATGCCCCGTTAGCAGTAATTCTAAATCCATTTACATTGCTTTCTCATGCTCATGGCAGTACTGAAATTGTGTTATGATGTTTAGTGCACTTAAGAAACGAAATAGAGGAATAGTATCATGATTTTTAGTTCACTCATCAAGAAAAAGGACACTCTGACGACCCTACCCGAAACAGCCACCCTTGCCGAAGCACTGACGGTCTTGGAGAACACCGGCTATCGTTGCGTGCCGGTCCTCGACGAGTCTGGCAAGATCTTCCGGGGCAATATTTACAAGATGCACCTCTACCGTCACAAGTCCCGCAATGGCGACATGAACCTACCGGTGACTGCCCTGCTCAAGAACGCCACCAAGTTTGTATCCATCAAATCAGCCTTCTTCTCGGTCTTCTTTGCTATCCGTGACCTGCCCTACATTGCAGTTCTCGATGAAAATAATCAGTTCTACGGAATTCTGACGCACAACAGCCTGCTCCGAGTCCTAGCAGAAGGCTGGAATGTCAACAACGGCAGCTACGTTCTGACGGTGGTCGCTCCTGACGAACGAGGAGCACTGATGACGGCTACCAAAGAAATCACTCGCTACTGCCAGATCGTTAACGTTCTTTCTTTCGACCCTCAGCACTCGTCGGTCAAGCAAATTCTCTTTACCCTGCCAGCCGACGTCAGCCACGAAAAAATGGAGAAAGTCGTTAAACGCCTGACTAAGAAGGGATTTGAGGTGCCCGAGGTTGAGGACCTACACCAGGGTTACTGATAAACATGAAAAAGCATGTTGCAGCTCAATTTTGAGTTACAGCATGCTTTTTTCTAGTTACTTTTTCTTCTTAGGCTTAACCAGTCCCCAAATCACTAATTGAGCAGTGATAGCCAATGCAATTCCCAAAAGGATTCCGTGGTTATCAGCAGCTCCCGTCTGCGGGAGGCCCTCATCCTTGCTGCTGGTCTGGCTAGTTGCTACCGCGTCTGCCGAGGCCATCGTCACTTTCTCCTGATTTGGCTGGTTGCTCTTTAGAGTCGTAGTCTTCTCAGGATGGGTAACTAGCGGCTTCACCGGTGTCGGTTCTGGCTTTGGAGCGTCGTTGTTATCTTTTGAATCATCACCTTTGTTGGTTGTCCCCGCCACTTCCTCTTCAACTGTCGGTGGCTCGACGGTACCTGGTTCCGTCGGCTGCTCTGTTGGCTGCGTTGGGCTCGTCGGCTGTGGGTCACTTGGCTCCGTCGGTTCTGTCGGTTGTTCTGGTTCCGTTGGCTGCTCTGGCTCTGTTGGCTGTGGGTCACTCGGCTGCTCCGTTGGCTGCTCTGGCTCCGTCGGCTGTGGAGCACTCGGCTGCTCTGTTGGCTGCGTTGGACTCGTTGGCTGTGGAGCACTTGGCTGCTCTGTTGGCTGCGTTGGATTCGTCGGTTGTGGAGCACTTGGCTGCTCCGTTGGCTGCGTTGGACTCGTTGGCTGTGGAGCACTTGGCTGCTCTGTTGGCTGCGTTGGACTCGTCGGCTGTGGAGCACTTGGCTGCTCTGTTGGCTGCGTTGGACTCGTCGGCTGTGGGTCACTCGGCTGCTCTGTTGGCTGCGTTGGGCTCGTCGGATTCGTTGGACTTGTCGGATTTGTTGGACTTGTTGGGCTCGTCGGATTTGTTGGGCTCGTCGGGCTCGTCGGACTCGTCGGATTCGTTGGGTCTGGTATCACGATAAAGCTCGGCGGCTCTACCGGGTGAATGTCCCACTTATGACTCTCACCACCCTTGATGTCGACAATGCTGGCAATGATATTCCCATCGACGTTCACCCCAGCTATCACGTGCGCATTCGGTGCTAACAGGCTTCCCATGAAGTGCCCGCTTCCGATATTGATTTGGGCAGTAGTCTCCCCAAAGTTCCACAGGACATGGTTCGGGTGAGCGTGGCTTTCGCCTGGGTTAACGTGATTGTTCTTCTCATCATCATAGTGCAGCTTTATTTGCGTAGAAATTGAAACCATACCATCCGCCGGCATCCCGATCACATTAATCACTACAGTCGGTCCGTGAACCTTGCTCGATAATCCAAAAATCTTGATTGGCTGCGGGTGTGTAAGATATTCAAACGGAATGTTTACGTAGATAACATTATCCTTGGCTACCGCGTTAGAAACATCCACGTAGCGATTATTCTGGTCGGTAAAGTCCTTGATTACCCCAGCTGATTCTTCCTGGCTAGCGTAGAAATTTGACGCCTTCAATAGACGCTGGAAGACCGTCGGAAAATCAATGTAGTTACTACCGGTAGCGTCTTTGAAAACCTCTTCCGGCTTAAGGTTTACCATATGATGGCCGTTAACGTAGACCTGTCCATTGATGATCTCCACATTAACATTCTGGCCGAATACCACGTGGTTGAAGTGTTCGTTTCTGAAAGAACCATTCTGCAGACCAGTGTTAAGCTGCTGGATGTAGTAGATGTCACCCTGTGTCAGATGAACAGAGTCACCACGGGTCCCAAAGTCCACATTACTGTTAAGAATTCCCACGGCAATGTTACCGTTCACGTCAGCGCCCAAGTTAGCTTCGTTGGCGAAGATGTGAAACAGGGAAGCTAACATCAGGACACTCTTGGCGTCAAGATGGTTAACGTCAATGTTGTATTTGTCCTTTAAGACTTGGTCAAAGTGAATCTTGTCCACAGTCTGGACCACATCTTGTGGTGTTGGTTCGTTGCTAGGTTGGTCGGACGGTGATGGTGTCTTCTCCGTATTAACCCCATCCACGTTTGTTACAGTGCTTTCCACTGCACTGGCATCACTGACTGGAACATCGCTAACCACCGGTTGCGGCGTCTCCACTACAGCGGGGTTGACCGGCTGACTGCTCGCACTTGCGTCATTGACCACTGGCTGGACCGGTTGTTGGCTAGCTACCACCTGACTCGCTGGCTGACTGCTAAGCACCGGCGATGTGCTCACACTTGAAGCTGCACTGCTAGGCGTACTTAATGGAGCAGCGGTACTTGCTGGGCTAGCCACCACAGTTGTCTCACTACTAGTTGGGTTTAAAGTTGAAGCACTACTCGCCGTTATATGGTCACTTATTGGTGTACCACTCGCCACCACGCTTGCGTCCACTGTTGCAGCCAGTTGCTGGTCATCAGCGGCCACCTGGTTGCCACCACCGATAAATAGTAGTCCCAATAACACGGACACCACACCGATACTCAGCTTGCGGATCCCAAACTGCTGCTTGCGTGGCTGTTGTTTTTCAATCATTAATCTTACATTCTTTTTTGATAGCATTTCATTTATCCTCCTGTGATCAAAAATAGAAAAGTAGCATTCGTCGTTACTTTTATCTATCAGCATCAGTCATAGGGGGTAAACACCTATTTAGAAAGCTTTTAAATAAAACACTTCTTTGCTCATTTAATACATTATCATGTTTTTGTCGCGTTGTGATACATTCCAGAAATGTTATATTAAAGCTTAAATAACTATAGAATTCCTTAAAGAATGAAGACAAAAAATCACCGCGAGCCTGATCAGCTTGCGGTGATTTGTCGTTTTAAATTACTTTAAATTGATCTTAGTTTTAGCTGGTGTAGTCGTTGCCAAAATCTTCCCATGGCGGATATTGTAGAGAACTTCCACGTGTTTGTTGAGGGCGTTGTAGAAGTCAGCAGCGTTTAAGAGGATACAGTTGGCCGGCTTACCAACCGCAATCCCGTACTGGTCGCTGATGTGCATCGTCTTAGCCCCATTGTAGGTGACATAGTTGAAAGCATCTTGTAACTGGTGATAACCCATCAAGTGAGCAATGTAAACTCCCATCGTGACCACGTCGAGCATGTTACCGTTACCCAGCGGGTTCCATGGGTCTTGGACATCATCCTCACCAAAGGACACATTGATCCCAGCGTTAGTTAGTTCCTTGATCCTGGTAACGCCCCGCCGCTTTGGGTAGGTATCAAACCGCCCGCCCAGGTGAACATTGACTAGCGGGTTGGAGACAAAATTAATGTTACTCATCTTCAGCAGACGGAAGAGCTTATAAGTATAGGCATTATTATAAGAACCCATCGCCGTTGTGTGACTGGCGGTGACCCGATCCTTCATCCCCCGCTCATATGCCTCGGTAGCCAGTACTTCCAAATTCCGAGAGGCGGGATCGTCAATCTCATCACAGTGGACGTCCACCAGTCGATCATACTTATCAGCAAGGGCCATCAAGAAGTGGACCGACTGCCAGCCATATTCAGTGGTGAACTCAAAGTGTGGAATCCCACCGACAACGTCCAGGCCCTCCTTGACAGCCTGTTCCATCAATTCCCGACCGTGGGGGTAACTCAAGATCCCCTCCTGAGGGAAGGCCACCAGTTGGAGATCGATCTGGTCCTTAAGTTCTTCACGTAATTCCAGGAGAGCTTGGGCAGCAATCAGGTGAGGGTCAGTAACGTCGACATGGCTCCGAATATGTTGAATCCCGTGACCGACCATGTTTTCGATCGTCTTGCGAGCCCGCTTCTTGACGTCCTCCTTAGTCAAATCCTGCTTGCGTTCACTCCAGATCCGGATCCCATCAAATAGGGTCCCACTCTCATTCCATTCTGGTTGCCCTGCTGTCAGAGTTGCATCCAGGTGAACATGGGAATCCACAAATGGCGGAAGGAGAACATTTCCCTGACCATCAATCACCTGTTCATTAGCAACCGCCGTTAATTCCGGCGCAATCTCCTTAAATTTACCATTAACGATCCGAACATCGGACGTTGCTTCATGATTATCAATGTGAACATTTTTTATTAGCATGATTATGCTTCCTTTCGATCCGCAAACAGCATCAATACATAATACAGCAGACCACTCAGTACCATATCAACGAAGGTCGCTCCGATCGTATCGGCAAACAGCGGCTGCTGGTGGACGCCAACAAAGAAGGCTACTCCTATAACAAATGTTATCATTGCTGCCCAATTAATACCACCGTGGTACCAGTATTTTCCGCTCACCTTGCCCAGCTCACTGATGTCGTAGTTACAATGAGCCCGAACGTAAAAGTCAGTGCAAATGATAGCAATCGTCGGTCCTAACACCATCCCAACATAATCAAGGAATGATTCAAAGGTGGTCAGAAAACTGCCGACAAACATCGGAATGAAGGTAACAATGGTAGCCAAGAGCACCACGATCCACAATGAGTACTTTAGCCGCAGCTTAGTGAAGATGTTGGACAGTGCCGAACCGGCAGCCATCAAGTTGACTGCATTGGCTGTCATTGAGGTTAGAATGATAACAAGCAGGGCAACCACCCCTAATCCCAACTTGCTGGCAATCGTCGAGGGATCCGAGTTATTAGCATCGTAAACCCCAGTCGAAATAGCAATACTGATCGTGGAAATCAAGCCGATAAAGGCAAACCAAACCACCCCGAACAGAGCCCCTAAGAATGGGGTATAGATGGCGTTATCACGTTTAGCAGTGAAACGGGTAAAGTCAGCACCAGCCGTGACCCAGGCCAAATTGAAAGCAGCAACGTAATCAATCGCGGCCCCGGTAGCCATCTTGGCGTGAACCGGCACCTGCCAGTGAACAATCTGACCCAGAGAAACAGTTCTAAAGACGGCAATGGATTCCCAGATTACAAATACCAGCACTAGGATGATCCCCAACCGCTCAATCAGCTGAACGGAACGCGAACCACTGGAGACACTGACAATATGGAGAATACTCATAATTAGAATACCAACAACTAATCCCAGATAGCCGCCGTGCTTGCCCCATACTGGCCAGCCAAGCAGGTCATGAAAAAGAATACTAACCGACTGTGCGGCAATGAAGGTGTTAGCAGCGGTCCAGCCAATAAACTGAGTAATATTGACTAGCGATGGGAGGTAGCTCCCCCGCTCACCAAAGGAAGCGCGGCTGATCGTCATCGTCGAGACCCCGGTCCTATAACCAATGTAACCGATCAGACTTAAAAAGACATATGAGAGAGCCGATGACAATATCAGGACCCTCATGGCCAAAGCAAAACCGCATGCGGCAAGGACTCCGCCGACGAACCAGGTTCCGTTATTGGCATTGGCCCCAACCCAGGTCGCAAACATGTCCCATCGAGTGGTTTTCCGACTCTTCATCGGAATGCTGAAAATATGCGTGTGCTGCTGTTCTTTCAACTTTTTCTCCTCCTTGAATTGAAAGCAAAAAGCCTCAGGGTCCTCTTCGTCCCCTAAGGCTTCACAAAAGTACACGCGTTGCGCGCGGTTCTATTTAGTTCGAACGTCTTTTGTAGTCTCACGGGGCTACATTAAAGGACTCATATTGATTTACTTAATCTTATCGGCTTTGAGTGAAATTGTCAATTTCCATCTTAAAATTGTAACAATTCATACTATTACCGTTTTTTCGTTTCACCTTCTATGACTAATGGCTTAGCTTTTTTCCTCCTATTCCAAATAGGCTAAGAAGCGCTCCTGCTATCACACCAATTAATCCGAGCGATGCTTTGGCTTGATCTTCATTCCCCGTTTGTGGAAGAGCCTGCTGATTTTTGTCCTCTTGATTAGTAGAAGCTCCTACTCCACCTTGAGATGATGATTGAGTCATTTCAAATTCTGGTGTCATCGTTGAAGAGCCCTCTACTGATTCAGAAGGTTCGGAAACAATTGGCGGTACAGCAGCCCCATTTTCACCCTCAGTTGGCGTATCAATCGTTGGATCTGACGGTTGGATTGGTTGCGTCGGCTGTTCCGTTGGTTGCGTCGGTTCGATCGGCTTAGTCGGCTGTTCCGTTGGCTGCGTCGGCTCAGTTGGCTTGGTTGGCTGTTCTGTTGGCTGCGTCGGTTCGGTCGGCTTAGTCGGCTGTTCCGTTGGTTGCGTCGGCTCAGTTGGCTTGGTTGGCTGTTCTGTTGGTTGTGTCGGTTCGGTTGGCTTAGTCGGCTGTTCCGTTGGCTGCGTCGGCTCAGTTGGCTTGGTTGGCTGTTCTGTTGGTTGTGTCGGTTCGGTTGGCTTAGTTGGCTGTTCCGTTGGCTGCGTCGGCTCAGTTGGCTTAGTTGGCTGTTCCGTTGGCTGCGTCGGTTCGGTTGGCTCAACTATTTCTTCAAATGGAAGGTTAGGCTTAGTCGGAAAAAGATCCCAACGGTGTGATTCACCACCAGCAATATAAATTTTGTCAGCAATAATATTACCGTCAATGTTTACACCACCATGAATTGTGGCTTGTGGAGCAAGGATACTCCCCATAAAGCGTCCACCGGTAAACCTAAACTCCTGGTTGCCAGTACCAAAATTCCATAATAAATGATTAGGAACTTGCTGGTCTTCCTTATTATTTAGTGGCTCATTGCTGTCATCATAATACAATAATGTTTGCGTACTAATGTTGAATTCCGTGGCCTTGTCTAGACCAGTTACGTTAGCAATTATCGTTGGTGCAATCTCATTCTTATCAAAATCTTGATGACTGGATAATCCCCGAATCTTAATTACTTGAGAAGCCTGTAAATATTCAAAGGGTACGTTAATATAAATGCAGTTATTGCTATCTGGTTTAGCTTTAGAAACATCAATCCACCGGTCATTTTGATCGTTAAAATCAAAGGTTACCCCGGCGGATTGAGCTTTCCCCGAATATTGTTTTGACTGTTCACTTAAAAATGCTAATTCCTTTTCAATATTTATGTAGGAATCAGTCGGGTCATTAAAGACTTCATTTACCCCTAGATTAGGCATCTTATGGTCTTGGTCATTGTACTTAAGATAAACCTGGCCATCACGGGCTAAGGCATCAACACCGGTCCCGAAAATCACATAATCGTCTTTACTATTAAACGAAGACTCGTTGATTGGACTTGTTAACTGCTCGATATAATAAGTATCACCATCAGTTATATAAGTGCCCTTATTAACCGTCCCGGTATTAACATTATTATCCAGTCTTTTGACTGCTATATTTCCATGAACATGGGCATCGAGGTGCGCCTCATTGCCAAACACATGAAAGATAGAACTAACACCTAAAGCACTATTATCTTTTAAGAATTTTGCTAAGCTGCCATAACTTGTTGTCTCATTTGGTTGATGAAGATTAGTAACAATTTGGGTAGGATCATCATAAATTTGATAATTAATTTCCTTTATCCCATTTTGATTAGTACGTAATTGTTGCCCGTTAGGCTGAATTACTCTTTGAATAGAAGCGGACGAATCCTTTGCTGCTGTCGGTTGTTGAACTGACGTTGCTTGTTGAGAATCAGTTTGAACATTAGTTGCTGGTGTTGTTGGCGTATTTTGTACTGATGTTTTAGCTACTGCATTAGTTTCTTGTACAGGCTGATTGTTGTTATTATCCGCAAGAGCCACTCCACCACCAATTTCTAAGACTGCCACACAGACTAAGGCGGTCAACCATTGTTTTCCGCCTTTATATAACTTATAATGTTTCTTCTCTTGCATTCCGAAGCCTTCTTAGTATAAATAAAATTCGTCATTTTTGTTATTATTATAGCATTCATATTATTAAACATAAAACTAACAAAGTGGTTGGTGAGAAAAATATGCTTTTCTCACCAACCACTCTCATTCTTATCTAGCTATAGTTCAGCCTTATCGTAAAACCTTTCTAATACCCTTATCCACTCTTAACATCGTATAGCATCAGAAAACATAGGAAGCTGTGTCTTGTTTACTCAATAATTATTAACCCCGATAGGTACGATGAACACGATTGCTAATCCCGGTCAGGATTTCATAATTAATCGTTCCTATTTGATTGGCCAGGTCGGTCGGCGTCAATTCCTGTTGCCCGGACTTTCCCATTAGGATAACCGGGGTGTCAACTGGATAGTACTTCGGCAACCGGATCATCATCTGATCCATGCAGACTCGACCAGCGATTGGACAAAACTGGCCATCAACCAGCACCTTGAAGCCGGTTAACGAACGTGGGTAGCCATCCGCATAGCCAACGGGCAGGGTAGCCAACCATTCATCCTCCGCAGCGGTATAGGTTGCCCCATAGCTAACAGACTCACCGGCTTTGAGCTGCTTGACAAAACTGATTGTCGTCTTAAAGGTCCCGACCGGCTGGAGCCCTAGGTTCTCCTTGATGTCACAGCCAGACGGATTATGACCGTACATGGAGATCCCCATTCGGACCGTGTTGGCCGTGATGTGCTCCCGGTGCCACATTCCCGTAGCCGAGTTAGCCATGTGGACATACGGCGGTAGTTCATCCAAGCTGTTAACGAAGCGTTGCCAACGGGCTACCTGCTTTTCAAAGTAAGCCGTATCAGTACTATCAGCTGTCGCTAAGTGGGTGAACATTCCTTCAAATTCAAACTCCGGTTCCTGTAGAAAGGCCACTGCCTGCTTAAATGTAGCAACATCAGTAAAACCGATCCGACCCATCCCGGTGTCAATGCCGAGATGAACCTTCAGTGGGGTGGTCCAGTGGTTAGCTTGAGCTAAGCGGTGATACTCCTTGAGCCAGTCCAATGACCCTACCGTCAGGGAAACACCGGCCTCAGCAGCCACGTTGGCGTATTCAACTGGCGTGATCCCCAGAACCAGACTAAGGGCGTCAATTCCGTTGTCCCGCAGTTCTAGAGCCTCATCCAGGATAGCAACACAAGTACCGGTGGCCCCAGCATTCAAAGCTGCCTGCGCCACAGGCACCAGACCATGGCCATAGGCATTAGCCTTCACCACCGCTAGGATCCGACTCCCAGCTGGTAAAGCGGCTCGCTGCGCTTGAATATTGTGCCGTAGAGCACCCAAGTCTACCTGATACGTTGTTTTTCGTAAACGACCACTAATCATTGTTCTGCTCACTTTCTAAAATTATTTCCGTAATCACCAGGGTAGCGGTATGACTAACAGAAGCATGCACCCGGCCAACAAATGGCGATCTGGTCACGACCGGGGCTCCCTGCCGGTTATCAATAATCTCAACGTTTTGAAAGCCGACTTGCTTGCCGATGCCGGTCCCCATTGCCTTAGCAAACGATTCCTTCAATGACCATCGTCCTGCCAGATACTCTAAGGATCGCTGACCACTGAAGCACCGATACTGATCATACTCAGCCGGCGTTAGGATCCGAGCGATGAACTGAGGGTGCCGCTGGGCGAGCCGGTTGACCCGGTCCAGCGGTGTTAGATCGATGCCAATTCCCGCAATCATTCCGTTTTCCTCCTTATTGTATTCAAGTCATTATCATAGCCAAAATCGTCTTGACTTGCAATTCCTGATTTTGGCTACATTGATTGGAAATCAATTGCCGATTCCTATTTCATTGCGAGCTAAAATGGTTATAATGGAAAAGTTAGAATTATATCCGCTTAAATCTTGAAGTTTTGGTAAAGATTTGAGGAATTACGGTTCCCGTCAGGATATAATGCTAAGCTATCGCCAGTGCTTCTGGCACGTTATGAGAGGAGAGGACTTAGAACGTGACAAAATTCACTCAAGAACACCCCGCCCTAAGCTTCACGCTGAAGACGGTGTTTTACTTTGTCGTGATTCTCCTTTTAGTCTATCTATACGGATATTATGGTGCTGGGCAAGAACCATTTATCTATAATGAATTCTAATAATGGAGGAAACTATGACCAAAAATATTGTGACATCGTTTGATGAGTGCGCCCGTCAAAACGCCGCACGCATCGCCTATGATGAGATGGGGACAACCACTACTTACGGTGAGTTGGCTACCGAAATCAATACCCTGGCCGCATGGTTGAATAAACAGGAGCTCGCCAAGCAGACGCCGATCCTGGTCTTTGGTGATCACCAGGCCGAGATGATCGTCAGCTTCCTGGCCGCCCTAAAGACCGGCCACCCATACATCCCAGTTTCAACCGACTCTGCCCTGCCACGGATCCAATCGATCCTGGACACGGCCCATCCGGGTTTGATCATCGCCGTCGATGACTTCCCAAATGATCAAGTGACGACCGACGCCACCATCATCAATCGGGATCAACTGGACACTATCCTTAAGGACCAGCAGGACTTCACGCCAGCCGCCGGTCAGATGGTCAGCGGTGACGAACTTGCCTACATCCTGTTCACGTCCGGGACAACCGGTTCGCCAAAGGGTGTTGAAGTCAGCCACGATAACCTACGGACCTTCATCGACTGGATGCTCGGCACCGACTTCAAGCTGCCGTCAAAGGTCAACTACCTCGGCCAGCCCCCGTATTCCTTTGACCTATCCAACATGTACTGGTGGCCGGCCCTGCTGAGCGGCAGCACAATCAAAGCTATTCCGCATGACGTGGTGGAAAACTTTGGCAAGCTCTTCACGGCCCTGCCGCACCTGGACCTCAACATCTTCGTCGGCACACCATCATTTGCCGATATGCTGATGCTTAGCCCGGCTTTTAATGAAAAGCAGATGCCTGGCCTAAAGTTTTTCCTGTTTTGTGGTGAAGAACTGACCGTCAAGACTGCCAAAAACCTGCAACAGCGCTTCCCCCATGCCAAGATCTTCAACACCTATGGCCCAACCGAGGCAACGGTGGCTATCTCGGGGGTAGAGATCACTCCAGAGATCGTTGCTAACACTGACCGGCTTCCGGTCGGTTATGCCAAACCAGGGATTACCCTCTCCATCTGGAAGGGTGATCACGAACTCACTGAACCAGGTCAGGAGGGGGAGATCATCATCACTGGTAACAGCGTCGCCCAGGGTTATATGAACAACCCCGAGAAGACAGCCAAGGCCTTTTTTACCCTCAACGGGCAGAAGGCCTACCGGACTGGAGACGCCGGGATTCTGGATGCGGACGGTCTTCTCCACCACAAGGGTCGAATGGATTTTCAGATTAAACTCCACGGCTTCAGAGTCGAACTCGATGAGGTTCGGGCCAGCCTGGAGAAGAGTCCGCTAATCAAGCAGGCCGTCGCCGTTCCGAAGTATAATAAAGACGGTAAAGTCACCCACTTGATCGCTGATGTCATCCCCAAGGAACAGCCTACCGATCCGACAGCTCTGACCAAGGCCATTCGGGAAAGCCTGGACGGGTTAATCATGCCATACATGATGCCAACCCAGTTTGTCTATAAGGAAAGTTTCCCAATGTCGGCAAATGGTAAGATTGCCGTCAAGCAACTGATTAGCGAGGCTAACAAGTAATGATTAATTGGATTGCTAGTCTACCTAATTTCAGTGCCTATGGGACCCCGATGTACTTCTGCTACCTGATCCTAGCCATCTTACCGCTGGGCATCGGACTGTACTTTGGGAAACGGTTCAGTTGGTATGAGGCGCTGATCAGTTTTATCTTCATCTTTCTGATGTTTGACGGAGACAGCTGGCAGCAGGGGATCTCCCTGATTGCCTACGTGATCTGGGAAACCTGCCTGGTGATGTACTACCACCACTATCGGCAGCAAGCCAACTCATCCGGTATCTTCTACCTGTTCACGGCGCTCTCAATTGCCCCACTGGTGATCGTCAAACTGACGCCAGCGATGGTTGGCCATAATTCCCTGCTCGGGTTCCTCGGGATCAGTTACCTGACCTTCCGGGCGGCCGGTACGATCATTGAGACACGGGACGGCATGGTCAAGGATATTTCAGCATGGAAGTTCATCCGCTTCATGCTCTTTATGCCAACTCTGACGTCCGGACCAATCGATCGCTACCGTCGCTTCTCCAAGGACTACCAAAAGGTCCCAAGTCGGGATGCCTACCTGGCCCTGGTCAACAAGGGGATCTTCTACCTGTTTCTCGGTTTCTTGTACAAGTTCGTTATCGGTTACTTCTTCGGGCAGCGTTTCCTACCCCACTTTGAGAAGCTAGCCCTCCTTTCACCCCACATGATTTCGTGGAGCATGGTGGGGGTTATGTATACGTACGGCCTGTACCTCTTCTTCGACTTTGCCGGCTACTCACTGTTTGCCGTCGCAATCAGTTACTTCATGGGTGTCAAATCACCAATGAACTTCAAGCAGCCATTCAAGTCTAAGAACATCAAGGAATTCTGGAATCGCTGGCATATCAGCCTATCCTTCTGGTTCCGGGATTACATCTTCATGCGTTTTGTGTTCCTGGCCACTAAGAAGCGCTGGTTCAAGAACCGTAACGCCTTATCATCAACTGCCTACATGCTGAATATGACCCTGATGGGCTTCTGGCACGGGATCACCTGGTATTATATTCTATACGGGATTGTCCATGGTCTCGCCCTCGTTACCAATGACTGGTGGTTACGGTACAAGCGCAAGCACTTGCCGAACCTCCCTCACAACAGGCTGACAACCGGGGTGGCCATCTTCATCACCTTTAACTTTGTAATGGTTACATTTTTGATTTTCAGCGGTTTCTTAAACACCTACCTGTTAAGCAAATAGCTGAGTGAAACTTTTAGGAGGATTTTATCATGCAAGAACAAATTATTAACATTTTAGCTGACGCAACTGGCCGCGACGCATCTGACTTCAGTGACGCAAGTCAAGATCTTTTCACCTCAGGCCTGCTGGACTCCATGGCCACGGTTAGCCTACTGCTCGGTCTCCAAGACGCCTTTGATATCCAAGTTCCGGTTTCCGAATTTGATCGGAGCCAATGGAACACCATCGAAAAGATCGAACAACGGGTAAAGGAGTTGCAAAATGCATAACAGCAAGCGGCTGTGGTCGATCTTCGGCCCGGTAATTCTTGCTTTTGTCCTGGTTCTGATTCTCTTCTCTCTGCCGATCAAGAAAAGTTACTCGTTGCAAAAGGAAAAGCAGGCCGCTGTTTCCTTGAGCCCGGTTATCTTCAAAAACCAATCGCTGAAGAAACAGGCATTAAACGACAAACGGGTCAACTTTGTTCCCTTTTTTGGGTCCAGTGAACTGCGGCGGATGGATCGCTATCACCCATCCGTCATGGCCGCTCGCTACCATAACTACACACCGTTTCTTTTCGGTTCTCGAGGAACACAATCGTTGCCTCAGTTCTTCAACATCAATTCGATGGAGAACCAGATGACCGACGAGAAGGCAGTCTATATCGTCTCCCCACAGTGGTTTACCAAGCATGGTGTTCAGGCGCCAGCCTTCAAGTACTACAACGGATCATACGCTAACTTGACCTGGCTACAGCACGCTAACCCTCGTTCACCATACGACCGCTACGTTGCTAAACGATTGATCGCCCTAATCGGTGATGACGGCACGGTGGGCGCCGGGGCCCGGAAGATTGCAGCCGGTAAGCCGCTGAGCTCCTGGGATCGCCTCGTCATCAATAGCCGGGTCAACCTGCTCGCTCACGAGGATGCCATCTTCTCTGCGTTCCAAATCAACCAGAACTACGAAAAGCACATTCTGCCGAACATCAGCCGCCTACCGAAGAAGTATAGCTATGATCGCCTGTATAGCCAGGCTGAGCAGGTTGGCAAGCGAGACTCCAGCAATAACGAGTTCAGCATCCGCAACGGCTTTTACAACAAGCGGGTCAAACCGGACTTAAGCAAGCTGGCAGGCTCGCAGCGGAAGTTTAACTACACGGCCTCACCAGAGTACGGTGACCTCCAGGTAGTACTTAACCAGTTCAAGAACACCAACGCCAACGTGCTCTTCGTCATCCCGCCGGTCAATGCCAAGTGGGAGAAGTACACCGGGTTGGACATGAATATGTACTACCGCTCCGTGGAAAAGATCAAGTTTCAGCTGCGTGAACAGGGCTTCACTCATATCCTGGACCTCTCCCACGACGGCAGCAAGCCAGCCTTCATGGAAGATACCATCCACATCGGTTGGGCTGGCTGGGTCAAATTTGACCGGGCTACTAACCAGTTTATCTCGACTAAACAGCCTCAGCCAAACTACCGGATGAATGATGAATTCCTGACCAAGCGCTGGGCCAACCTGAACCCCACTGCACATAACCTGCAAAAATTCAAGAATCAAGAATTACGTTAGAATAATAAAATACGAACCGGAGGAAGTTTTCCTCGCGGTTCGTATTTTTGTTTAGCCTTTAATTTTCTTTACGGTGGCGAATGTTGAAGGCATGACGGCTGGAATGGCTGCTACCATGATGGTCATTGTTCCGGTGGGACCGGTAGCCATTTCGGCGGCCGTGGTTATCACGATGACGACGGTAGTGGCCGTTGCCTCGCTGTCGGTTGTGGCGATTCCGCCGTGGCAGGGGACGCTCCGGTGTGATCTTAACCGGCACGTCGCTGGCGGCCTCCTTGGTCATGTCATTTAACAGCGCCGCAACCAGGTCAGTGGCGTTGTGAGTCTCCAAGAGCTTAGCCGCTGCATCCTTGTAACGGTCCGTGGTATCTTGGGCAATCAATTCGTCAATGTCATTGAAAGCACTGGCCACCTGCCCCCGGAAGGCCTCCTCAGCTGTTGGCGGCTTCAGCGGCAGCATCCGGACCCGGGTCAGCTTCTCAATCTCGTGAAGGTAGTCCATCTCGTTAGGCGTCACAAAGGTCAGCGACATTCCATGATGGCCGGCCCGGCCCGTTCGGCCAATACGGTGAACATAGCTATCGGGATCTGATGGAATATCATAGTTGTAGACATGGGTCACGCCGGAAATATCTAGTCCACGGGCCGCTACGTCAGTTGCTACCAAAATATCAAGCTGACCGTTCTTGAATTTGCGCATGATCTTAGTACGCTGGTCCTGACTCAAGTCGCCATGTATGCCGGCCGCGTTGTAGCCGCGCGCCACCAGTCCCTTGGACAGCTCATCGACCCGGCGCTT
This sequence comes from Limosilactobacillus pontis, assembly GCF_002940945.1. Lineage (GTDB taxonomy): Bacteria > Bacillota > Bacilli > Lactobacillales > Lactobacillaceae > Limosilactobacillus > Limosilactobacillus pontis_A. Next base: position 87,435 of record NZ_PNFV01000007.1, on the reverse strand, counting down.
GGTCCGGCCAAAGACGATCGTCAGCTCAGGATCTTGGACGTCAATCAGACGGGTCATAATGTCAAACTTCTCGTAGTCTCGAGCTCGAACGTAGTACTGGTCAACCAAGTCAGTGGTCAGCTCTTTAGCCTTGATCCGGACCATCTTAGGGTCGGTCATGAACTGTACCCCGATCTTCTTGATCTCCGGCGGCATCGTGGCCGAGAAGAGCAATGTCTGACGATCCTGTGGAGTTTGATTGATGATCGCCTCAATATCCTCAAGGAAGCCCATATTAAGCATCTCATCCGCCTCGTCCAGAACCAATGTCTGGATGTTATCCAGCTTAACCGTATGCCGGTTCAGATGATCACGCAATCGTCCCGGTGTCCCTACCAGAATCTGTGGGTGCTGCTTCAAGCTCTTAATTTGACGGCGGATATCCGCACCACCATAGACAACCTGGACTCGGACGTGCTTATCCTTACCAAGCCGGTAGAGTTCCTCCTGGGTCTGGATGGCCAGCTCACGAGTCGGTGAGATCACGAGGGCCTGGATATCCGGATCTTTGGTATCGACATGCTCAATGATCGGTAAGCCAAACGCCGCCGTTTTTCCGGTCCCAGTTTGCGCCTGACCGATTACATCCTGACCATCCAGTACCATCGGAATCGTCTGTTCCTGAATTGGAGTAGCCTCTTCATAGCCGCTCCGTTTGATTGCCTTCAATAGGCTTTGCGATAAGCCTAATTCGCTAAATTTCAAAAAATTTCCTCCTCAGAAATACGGGCAAGGGGCTGCAACCAATGTTACAGCCCCGCGCACCATTAATCATTTTGCTTTTCTTCAATTGCGTCCAATACTTTTTCAAGGTGAATCCCGTGACTTGCCTTCAACAAGACAATATCGTCACCAGTCAGGGTAGCCTGCAGGTCCGCAGTCAATTGGTCCAGCTGATCGGCTTGATAGTAGTGGATGGCATCACTCGGGTAATCATCACGTTGCAACTGATCCTTCAAGGCCTGCATCTGCTCACCAACCAGGTAAACAGCCTGGATATGGGTAGGATCGATCTCACTTGCTAGACTCGCATGCAAACGAGCTGAAGCATCACCGAGCTCCAGCATATCACCCAGGACAGCGATCCGCCGACCCTTAGTTGGCATCGTCGCGACTGTCTTGAGCACCTGCTTGGCAGCCGTCGGGTTAGAGTTGTATACGTCGCTTAAGATCTGCTCACCATTCTTACCAGCCAGCCACTCTGCCCGGTTCTCGGTCAGCTCGACATTAGCCAAGGCTTGTTTGATATGCTCCGGCGTAATGTGAAGCAGGCGACCAACCGCCATGGCCGCCAAGGCATTGTTGACATTGTACTCCCCCACCATTGGGATCGTAAACTGCTTATCCGGCCATTCATTGACCGTAAAGGTAAGTGAACGCGGGTGATCCTCAACGCTAGTGGCGTAAAGATCATCATCCAGGTGACGACCAAAGCGCACCAGACGCTGATCAATCTGGGCAGCCCGCTCATTGAGTAGCGGTTCGTCACCGTTGTAGACTAGGGTGCCATCCTCCTTGAGGCCATGGGTAATCTCCATCTTGGCATCAGCAATCCGGTCCCGGGTCCCGAAAAACTCAATATGGGCCTCACCGATCATTGTGATCACTGCAATGTCAGGAGAAGCGAGCTTACTCAAAAAGTCCAGTTGGCCAAAACGATCCATCCCCATCTCAACGACGACAGCCTCCGTGTTGGCCTCCATATTGAGCAGGGTCACCGGCACCCCAATCTCATTGTTGAAGTTAGCATAAGTCTTGGTGACATTCAACTGGGTGCTCAGGATCGAGGCAATCATGTCCTTGGTAGTCGTCTTGCCATTACTCCCGGTGACGGCTACCACCATCGGATTGATCTTATGCAGGTAATACTCGCTCAACTGTTGAAGGGCCTTCAGCGGGTCGTCAACCACCAGCAATGGGTGCTCGTGGTCAACAATCTCGTGGTCACTGGCCCATAACGAGGCCGCTGCACCATTGGCAAAGGCACTGGCCACAAAACGGTGACCATCCTGGGCCCCTTGTAGTGGGATGAAGAGCGCACCACGGTCCAGGTGACGGCTGTCAAAGGACACACTGGTCAGCTCAACGTCTTGCCATTGATCGATATTGTTTTGCGCATCAATTGCCTTCGCAATCTCCGCTAACTTCATTTTCATAGAAAAGCTACCTCTTCTTCTGATACTTTTGTCTAGTTTATTAATTATATCACTCTCACCCGATAAAGGCGACCAAGCGAATAAATTGCTCTACGAAAAAACAGCCAGGAAGCTCTCCCGACTGCCATTAAAAAACTAGTTCTCGTTTACATCTTCTCCAACCGTTCGATCCGGTCGTCCAGCGGCGGGTGAGTATCAAACAAGTGAGCAAAGCGGCGGTGCTTGGCATTACGCTCAGGGTCGCTAATGTAGAGGGCCGAACTGTTCGGGTCGGCGGCCTTCATCGGCTGAGCCCCCTTAAGCTTCTCCAGAGCCGAAATCATACCATGCGGGTTCCGGGTTAATTCAACCGCACCTGCATCCGCTAGGTACTCCCGATTCCGCGACAGAGCCATCTGAGCAATCGTGGCTGCCAAAGGCGCCAGGATAATCAACAGGATTGAACCAAAGGCAGTAAAAACGCCCCCGGCGCTATTGTTATCCCGGTTATTGCTCCGCCCACCAAACCACCAAAAATTACCAGCAAAGTTTACCAGTACGGAAATCGCCGCTGAAAGGGCCAAGGCGATCGTCTGCAGGCGGATATCATAGTTGCGAACATGACTCATCTCGTGACCCATCACGCCCTCCAGCTCCTCACGATTCATCATCTGAAGCAGGCCGGTGGTGGCCGCCACTGCCGCGTGCTGGGGGTCATTGCCAGTCGCAAAGGCGTTCGGACTCGGATCATCAATGATGAAGACCCGTGGCATCGGTACCTGAGCGACCATCGCCATATCTTCAACCACGTGCCAGAGTTCGGGGGCCTCGCTGGCCGAGTGGATCTCACGAGCGTTATTCATGTTCATCACTACATCGGTTGACTGACCAATCATCACTGACATATAGATAATGGCGACCACCCCGGCAATGATGATTCCAACCACTGCGGACCGGGCAAAGAGATAGCCGATTGCCGCCCCGATCAAGGCCACTAGCAGGAAGAAGCCAAACATCACCAGAATGGTCTTACGCTTATTGCGTGCAATCTGTTGGTATAGCATGCTAAATCACCCTAATCGTCAAATGAAACGTGGGGCACATCCTTCGCCTCTGCCGGAACCTGCAGGTATTCCATCGCTGTGAAGTGGTGGAGCTTGGCAATGATGTTGCTTGGGAAACTCTGAATTTTAGTATCTAAGGCAGCCACAGTAGAGTTATACAGCTGACGGGCATAAGCAATCTTGTTTTCCGTGTTGCTTAACTCCTCCATTAGCTGTTGGTACTCAGTACTGGCCTTCAGGTCTGGATAGTTTTCAGCAACCGCGAACAGGCTCTTCAGCGTTCCGGAGAGCTGATTGGAAATCTCCATCTTCTGAGCCCGGTCATCATCGGGAACCTCATTGAGGGCTGCCCGTAGCTGGGTAACCTTCTCCAAGGTGGTGGCCTCATGCTTGCTATAACCCTTAACGGTGGAAACCAGGTTTGGAATCAGGTCATTACGCCGTTGCAGCTGGACATCGATTTGGCTCCACGATTCTTGAGCATGGACCCGGAGCTGAACCAGACTGTTGTAAATGACCACGTAGATCCCGACAAGGATTGCAATGACCACGATCACAATAATTAACGTCATGTTTCTTTCCTCCTTCAGATTAGTTTGTTTCTATTTTACCAAATCGTCCAACCCAAAGGAAATTAATTATGCACCCCTTTCGCAAATCCTTGTAACTTTCGGTATGATAGTGGTAGTAATAAAGTGAGGTGTTAACTATGAACGTATTATTTGTCTGCCTGGGCAACATCTGCCGGTCACCGATGGCCGAGGCAATGTTTAAGCAGATGGTCGCAACGGAGGGCCTCAGTGACCAAATCCACATCGATTCCGCCGCCACCAGTAACGAGGAGGAGGGCAATGGCCCCCACCCTGGTGCCCTGAAGACTATGCACCGCCACCATTTGAACACCGCGGGGCTCGTCTCCCGGCCAATCACTAGTCGCGACTTCGATTGGGCCGACTACATCATCTGTATGGACAATATGAACCTCTACAACCTGCGCCGGATTGCTCCGGTGACTGATGTCGGTAAAATCCACTTGGCCAACGAGCCGGTTCCCGGCAAATCAGATACCGAGATCCCTGATCCTTGGTACACTCACCGCTTCGAAGACACCTACCAGAGTTTGGCCACGGCCCTTCCTTACTGGCTTGCTATCATGAAACGGCAGCTTAAATAATTAAACAGCCATCCCAACCAACCGTTTTAAACGGTCCCAGTTGAGGATGGCTGTTTAGTTTGCGTTAGTGAGAAAGGCATCAAGCAGCTCCCAATGCCTCATTTCTACGATGCCCGCCCCGTTGTGTACTTGGTACTGAAATTTTTTTGAACTTTTACCGGTGCCTGTTTAAACGGCTCAGACTTAACAAAGTCCCCGCGAATCATCAGCCGACGAGCCCCAGTGGCGTCACATGTGATCAAAGTGATGATCTTTTGGGGCGTATTATTAACCACTTGAACATCAGTAGCATCAATGAACTGCCGCTGGCTTATCCGGTACTCGTAAACCCGGTCAAGGTCAGTGATGTAAATCATCTGACCAACTTTGGCATGATAATAAAGTGGCGAGAACAAAATCTTGCTCCCGTTGGCCATATTATGGCCGGCCAAGGCATAGTTTCCCTGCCCCATTTGCATGTCTGGACGCATGGTTCCGGCTGCTAGTGCCAGGGTCGTGTTATTGACCCCATTGGCGATCGGTAGGGTCATGTTGATGTCCGGCACAGTAATCTCACCAATGATGTTGATCGGCTGCTTCTTAGCCCGGGCCTGAGCCACCGTCTGAAAGTTCAAGTCCTTAACGTCGCTGAAGTTATAAGTAGCTTTCTTCTGCCGGTCCTGCTTGATCGACTGTTTGGTGATCGTTGGTCGGTAGCTGCCCACCAAGTGTTCCTTAATCTGCTGATTAAAGATCAGACAAGCTGACACCACCAGTAGGATAACGACAACGACCCAGCGGAGCCAGCCGCGTGAATGTTGCTGTTTCTTCACTTCTATACCTCCTCACATCACTATGTCACTAGTATACACTTTCAGCCTAGTTATCACTATTATCTGGATTGCTTGGACCGCTCTTAGGCTCCCGGTCACTGTCCAGTAGATAGTGACTAATCAAATTGACGATCTGCTTGTTCTGCGGCAGACTGGAGTGCTGAGCCTTGCTCCCGGTCACCGTCATCGTGGTATAGTGATTAACCTGCTTTTGAAAAATATACTTGCCAGCCTCCACACTCTGTTCGGGAACTAAGCCATCTGAATCGTAGCTCTCAGTTCCAGCAACGGAGTAAACATCGAGACTTTTAGGGATCTTCTTACGGCCCTTGACTAGGTCGCTGAACATCTGCGTTGGCTGTTTGACTGAGGTTTCGGCAAAGTTATACGGCGTTCCCAAGGTCATCAGGCGCTTGATCGTGATCCGTTCACTATACTGGTGGTAGTATTTCTCCAACCACAGCGTCCAAATCAAGCCTCCGTTAGAGTGTCCGAAGGCCTTAAAGTTGTTGAAATTGTACTTGTCGCTCAGCAGGGCAAAGGCACTGTTGAACATTCGGGCCTGTTTCTTGATGTTCTGGTAGCCATCGTGGTTGTTCTGAAAGCCAACCACGATGATCGGCTCAGAATCGCCCCGGTTGATCCAGCCGGTCGACTTGATCTTGCCGTTGTTCTCAACCTCAAGGCGCAACAGACTGTGCTTTTTGGCGGTCCGCTTATTCAAGATTTCGACCAGTTGATTGAAACGGTTCATTGTCGCCGAACTCCCCGGAATCATGATCACTGGCGACATCCGTGAATTTCGTTGAGCGGCCAGGTTGGCATTGGCATTTTTCATCCAGAAGTAAGTTGGCAATGCCAGGATAACAATCAGAAGAAACAAGGCCAACAAGACGTGACGGCTCCGCTGGGCTAGTTGTCTCCCTAGATTACGCATCACATTCACCACCTAATGTTGTCCGGGCCAGTTGAGACTCGACCCGGAAATTCAGCCGGACAAAGGGTACATACAGGGCAATGTCCAGGAGTAAGAGAAGCATTGTAAAGACCAGGGTCGCCCAGTTTCCATTTGTCGCCATGAAACCAATCAAGGGCCCCGGTGTTCCAAGCAGAACCGGGTACGGGGTTGCAGGAATCAGGTGTAAAGCTGTTATCCCCACTGCAATTCCGATATTGATTAGGGGCAAAAACATAAAAGGCAGGAGGAATACCGGATTCAGAATAACTGGCAGGCCAACCAGGGAACTGTAGTCGAAGTTGAAAATTGTCGGCAGGGCCGTCCAACGGGCCACCCGGTGCAGGCTGCCATTGCCAGGAAAGAGCAGGATTGCCACTAACAAGGCCAAGACCAGACCATCACCGCCAAAGTTGGCAAAGGAATTGTAAAGGGTGCTGCCTAGGTACTTATATGGCACGTGCCAAGCACTGCCATGAGCCAAGGCGTAGTTCAGGTTGGCCATGTAGGCGGGTGTGTTCAGCGGCACCTTGTAGCTGGACGGAATTCCAAGGCCAACCCAGTCCATCGTCGCCAAGGCGAGTGACATCAACAGAGCCAACCACACGTTCCGTGGTTCCTGACTTGCATTGGTAAGGGTCGTGTAAGCATGGGAGTATGCCCGGTAGAAGCGCCCCGAGTTGATTGCCAAAGATACTAGCATCGCCAGCAAGGTAGTGATCAACAAGGGCCATAAAGAGGCAAAGGCCTGCCGACGAACATCCAACCAGGTGACCTTCTTCACCGTCAACTCCTTTGGCCCCTTCCAGCGATAAAGCTGGCCAACCCCGTAACCAATCACTAGGGCCACCAGCAGACTCTTCCCGCCAAGCAGGGCCATGTGAAAACTGATCGGTACCTGAGGGTTCTTTCCATAACGGTAGGCGACCAGTAAGAGAGCAAAAGCGCCAGTTAGCCCTGCCAGTTGGGCATCTTTGCGATAGAAACGGGCTGTGTTGTATGCACAGATAAAGCAGGCCAGGATTCCCAGCAGGCTGAAGAAGATCTGGGTGACGCTGGTAAAGACAAATTGGAGAGTCCGCAGCCAGGTTAGAGAAAGCCAACTGCCGATCCCGAGGATATTATAGAAAAAGCCATTAGCATTCAGAAAACTCTTGACTATCAGCTGAGCCAGGGCCCCGATCAACGCCACTGGGAAGAGGACCACCAACGTCTGTCGGACGGCCTGAATGAACGACCATTGGTTGAAACGAACAAGTACATTAACGACTTTGGACTGCATTTAACCACCTGTCTTTGAAAAGTTCTTTTACTGATTATACCGCCATCGTCCGGTGTTTAAAGCACAAAAAAAAGCGCCCCGCAAACACAGGACGCTTTCGTAAATCACAAGTAAGATTACTTGAGACCGTACTTCTTGTTGAACTTGTCGACCGCACCATCGGCTTGGGTAAACTTTTGCTTACCAGTGTAGAATGGGTGAGAGTCAGAAGTAACTTCAACCCGGATCAGTGGGTATTCGTTGCCGTCTTCCCACTTAACCGTTTCCTTAGAAGTAGCAGTAGAACCAGAAAGAAACTTGTAACCAGTAGATGAGTCTTCAAATACTACTGGATGGTAATCTGGATGAATTCCTTGTTTCATAATTTAATACGCTCCTTTTGCCATGAATCATTGCCTGAAACATAGATAATCAACCCTAACAGAATACCACGGATTGACATCAGACGCAAGCACTCAGTTGATTTTTACTGATGAATCGTCCTCAATCGCAACATTGGCGTGCAACCGGTTCAGCTTCCAGACAATCCGGTCGTAGCCGCGCAGGATGTTGCCAGCGTTGTTGATTACCGTCGTGCCATCCGCCATCAGACCTGCAATGGTAAGGGATGCCCCAGCACGGATCTCACCGGCCTCGACGTTGGCACCATGCAGGTGGTCAGTGTGCTTGACAATAATCGTGCCATCGTGAGCCTCAATGTTCATGCCCATCTTCTGAAGTTCGGAAACGTGCTTAACCCGCTTCGGGTAGATCGTATCTACGATCATGCTGTCTCCCGAGGCCAGAGAAAGCAAGGGCGTCAATGGCTGCTGCAGGTCGGTGGCAAAGCCGGGGAATGGCAGGGTCTTGACATGGATTCCCTTAAGATGCGTTACCTTGGGTACATAAATCTTGTCACTGTCAATTTGCAAGTCAACACCCATCTCGATCATCTTACTGGTGAATGCTTCCAGGTGTTCGGGAATCACATTATGAATCATGATGCCATCACCCATGGCCGCAGCCAATGACAGATAGGTTCCCGTTTCAATCCGATCAGCAATGATCGTGTGGGTATTCATCGATTGCAGGGTGTCAACCCCTGTAATCCGAATGGTTCCGGTTCCGGCACCACGGATCTTGGCTCCCATGTTGTTAAGGAAGGTTGCCAAGTCAATAATCTCCGGTTCGCGAGCCGCATTCTCAATGATCGTAGTTCCCGTAGCGCGTACGGCAGCCAGAATGGAGTTGATCGTGGCCCCGACAGAAACCATATCTAAGAAGATCCGGGCCCCATGCAGACCGTTCTTGGTGGCATCGAGGTGGACAGTACTACCATCCTCATTGACCTCAGCCCCCATCGCCTTGAAGGCCTTCAGATGCTGGTCAATCGGCCGTGGTCCAATGTTGTCACCACCGGGAAAAGTTAACGTTGCTCGGTGAAACCGGCCCAACAGTGCTCCCATAAAATAATAGGAAGCTCGCAGACTCTTAATCGCCTTACTTGGTAACTCGGCTTCCACAATTTGGGTCGGGTCGATGTCTAAGACCCCGTGACTGAACTTAGACTTAACGTTCATCGACTTCAAGATAATCATCAAATTGTGAACATCCAAGATATCCGGCACGGTGTCAAATTGCACTGGCGTGTCGGCTAAGATTGCTGCTGGGATTAAGGCAACGGTGCTGTTTTTAGCACCGCCAATGGTGACTTCACCCGAAAGTCGGTTTCCTCCTTGAATGATCATTCTTTTCATTTCTGTGTTTCCTCGCTTAAAAGATTTAATTTAGTTTTTTTAGGTTTAATTTTAATAGTTAGTGATTATTTTACTTATAAAACAGTCAACTGTAATGATAATGAAATGTTTACTAAATTACAACCTTTTCTAAATAATCTTAAAAAAATTAAAAGCATGATCTGTTTATTCTTCGCTTAACCAATTTAAGAGTGATATTTGCTTAGAATGATTATAATTTCCCGGGGAATGATTAGATACTATAACATGATTCCTCAACATAGATAAAATACTATAATGCAGTATACAAAGGCCCCCAGCGTTCGGAAAAGTCCGAACGTTAGAGGCTACCTCTTCGTGCTTGCGGGGGTTATAAGACAAACTAGCAAGCTAGTTTTGTCTTACTCTCCCACTATTATCGTGCTAAACGTACTCGTATGTTGCTTTTTATGCCTCGTGGTTCTCCACCGCTGCCTTGACAAAGGCTTTGAACAGACCCTCAGGGTGGTTTGGCCGAGACTTGAATTCTGGGTGGTATTGAGCGGCCACGAAGAACTTCTTATCAGGCAGCTCAACCACTTCGACCAGATTCCGGTCTGGGTTGACCCCAGAGACGACCAAACCGTGGTCTTCCATTTCCTGCCGGTAATTGTTATTAAATTCGTAACGGTGCCGGTGCCGTTCACTGATCATCGACTGATTGTCGTAGGCTGCAGCCGCCACTGTGCCGGCCTTCAGCTTGCATGGGTAGGCACCCAGTCGTTGGGTACCGCCCATGTCCTCAACATCTTCCTGGTCAGCCATCAGGTCAATAATGTTATGCTTCGTATTCGGGTTAAACTCGGTCGAGTTAGCATCTTGATATCCCAGAACATCACGGGCAAACTCAATGCAGGCAGTTTGCATCCCCAGGCAGATTCCCAGGTATGGCACATCATTTTCCCGAGCATACTTGATGGCGGTGATCATCCCTTCGACACCTCGGTTACCAAAGCCACCCGGAACCAGGATCCCGTCGTAGTCCTTCAAAGTGTCGGCAACGTTATTCTCGTTGATATGTTCAGCGTTGAAGTGGTCAATCTTGACCTTAGCATCAACCGGGTAGCCAGCATGGCGCAGGGCCTCGTTGACAGAAATATAAGCATCCTGAAGGTCAGTGTACTTGCCAACCATGGCAATCTTAACTGTCTTGTTCAACCCGTTTTCAATGTGGTCAACCATGTTTGTCCAATCCCGCATATCAGCCACTGGAACATCCAAGCCGAAATGATCAACGACTAACTGGTCCATTCCCTGCTTCTGGAGGTTCAACGGAATCTCATAAAGGGTGTTGACATCCAGGGACTCAATTACCGCCTTCGGATCTACATCACAGAAAAGGGCAATCTTATTGCGCATTTCTTCCGTAATTGGCTTTTCCGTCCGGACTACCAGGATGTTTGGCTGGATCCCAAGGCCACGCAGCTCACGAACACTGTGCTGGGTTGGCTTGGTCTTCATCTCACCAGCAGCCCGCAGGTATGGAACCAAAGTCGTGTGAATGTATAAGACGTTGTCAGCACCGACCTCTTCCTTCATCTGCCGAATGGCTTCCATGAATGGCTGGGATTCAATATCACCAACGGTTCCCCCGATCTCGGTGATAACTACTTCGGCATCCTTACTCTCACCGGCCCGCTTAATCTTATCTTTGATAGCGTTGGTGATGTGTGGAATCACTTGAACAGTCCGGCCGAGGTAGTCGCCCCGCCGCTCTTTCTTCAACACTTCGGAGTAGATTTTCCCCGTGGTGACGTTAGAATACTTGTTCAGGTCGTTATCAATGAACCGTTCGTAGTGACCAAGGTCCAGGTCGGTTTCCGTCCCGTCATCGGTGACGAAGACTTCCCCGTGCTGGTATGGGCTCATCGTCCCCGGGTCGACGTTGATGTACGGGTCAAACTTTTGAATGGCCACTTTTAAGCCCCGGTTTTTCAATAAACGGCCAAGGGAAGCGGCGACAATCCCTTTTCCTAGTGATGAAACAACCCCACCGGTTACAAAAATGTATTTCGTCATTGCGTTTCTACTCCTTTTAGAATATTTGAGTGGGTTCAATAAATAAAAAGCTCCCTATTTCAGCTGAAACAGGGAGCTTTACTATTTACGAACGATTGGCCTGTAATACAGGCGCCCAAGTAAGATAATACAAGGTCAACATCCAATAGTCAAGCAATCACTACCAGATTTTATTCGTCATCCTCGTCATCATCATCGTCTTCGTCATGCAGTTCAGAAAGTTGGCCTTCGATGCCATCGTCAAGGTCATCATCGTCATCACTGTAGTCGTCATTGTCGGCGTCGTAATCGTCGTCTTCATTGTTGTCATCGGCAGCATCGTCGAGATCCTCATCTTCTGGATCATCGTTGTCGTAGTCGATCACATCGTCATCGTCGTCGGAGTCTGCTAAGAATGCATTAACCTTGCGCCGCTTCTTCTTTGGCCGGTCCTCGTCCTCTTCGTTTTCACCAACCGTGGCTTCATCGATGGACTCGTATGGGTACCATGCCCGCAGACCCCAGGTATTGTCACCAAGGGAAATAAAACTGCCGTCAATGTTCAAATCAGTATAGAATTGGGCGAGCCGTTCACGGATTTCCTCATCACTCTTACCCAAGTATTGCTGAACCTCGTTGGTTAAGTCAACAAATGCCATTGCCTCACCGTGATCAGCCAAAATAGCGTGTGCTACTTCAATCATTGAAAGCTCTGATTTGTCTTGGCCGTCAAAAACCTTTAAATCCAAATTGGTGCACATCCCTTCAAAAAGTCTAAATTACATCTTACAATACTAGGCCGTAAAATGCAATTCAATTTGGTAACTTCCAATCTCCTGACCGCCGCTCTGAAGATGGTAGCATAAGAACAACCGGCCCGCGGGGGTATCCGGATCCAGTACACGATCCAACCTACTAGTGACCACCTGCAACTGCATCACCCCGTATTCTGTCCGGTAGCGGGTGATCGTCGGCTGTTCGGGATCAAACACCAGCCAAGTCTCCGTAGCACCCTGCCGGTGGATGTGGACCTCCCCGTCGTCAAGGCGAAACTGAACTGGAGTAGCTTGTCCATTCTGATGTTCGTAGTACCGCAAGTAATACTTGTCGTTGAGGACGATGAACTCGCCGTCCTCTTCAAATGCAAACGTTTCATGCTGGCCATCCTGCTCCATAGTTGTTTTTAAACTGACCTTTACTGGTACCCTTTTCTTGATCGTAATCCCCCTCTTCCTTAAATACTAATATTTATCCACTATATTTAGTATAATAGACTGTACATAATATTAAAGAAAAGAAGTTAGCATATGCAAAATTTTAACCAGCAACACGTTGAATACTTCGACCAGCCCTTGCAGCCGGCCAACAACCTGACCTCCTTTGCTTATACCAACGCTCTCCTGCGCTCGAGTGAGAAATTACCGGCACCCCTGCTCCACTTCTGGACCCTTGAAGACTCAGTTATTCTCGGTCTCAAAGATCAGCGTCTCCCCCACCTTGCCGACGCCCTCAACTTTCTTCACGACCGTCAACAGCACTTTTTCGTGCGTAACTCCGGCGGCCTGGCTGTCGTCAGCGATAGCGGGGTCTTGAACTTCTCCCTCTTTTTCCCCTGGCACCTTGAGAGTCACCAGCTGACTATCGATACCGCTTACCAACGGATGGAGGAGGTTGTCGCCCAGGCTTTCCCCGAGTTAACAATTGCGACCGGCGAAATAACTCATTCCTATTGCCCTGGAAGTTTCGACCTGAGCGTCAACCAGCAAAAAATCGGTGGTATCTCCCAACGACGCAACGCCGCTGGAGTCGTTGTCATGCTCTACCTGAGTGTTAACGGCAACCAGTTACGTCGTGGCGAACTCATCCGTGACTTTTATAGTCGGGGTCTTCAGGGCATCGACAACAAGTGGCACTTTCCTGACATCTGGCCAACCGCAATGACCACCCTGGCGGACCTCCTCCACCAGCCACTGACCATTGAAGACACTAAGCAGCGACTGCTCGGTGTTTTCCCTGATCACGGTCAGGACAGCTTCCACCAGCTCACCTGGTCGCCATCATTTATCAAGCTGGCCAATGACGAGCTGTCAGCAATGACCCGGCTTCAGGAACGACTGCATAAGGGGTGATTCACGTGGAACGTTTTAAAAGCTTTAATGAAGAAAAACTGCCCCGCGAGAAGGTCTTTCGTGATCCAATCCACGGACAGATTATTGTCGATAACCAGATCATCATGGACTTGATTAACACACCAGAGTTCCAGCGGCTGCGCCGGATCAAGCAGCTGGGTACCTCATCATTTACTTTCCACGGGGCTGAACACTCCCGCTTTGGCCACTGTCTGGGTGTTTACGAGATCACTCGCCAGATGTGCAATAATTTCCAACGCAACTACCCCAGCCAACAGCCCGGTGATGGATTATGGGACGATGGTCAGCGACCTGTAGCTCTCTGCGCGGCCCTGTTGCACGATCTCGGTCACGGACCCTACTCGCACACCTTCGAGCATATCTTCCATACTAACCACGAGCAGATTACTCGGCAGCTGATCACCAGTCCGGAAACCAACATCAATAAAATTCTGCGCCGGGTCGCACCCGACTTCCCCCACCAGGTGGCCAGTGTGATCGATCATACCTACCCCAATCAACAGGTCGTCCAAATGATTTCTAGCCAGGTTGACGCTGACCGGATGGATTATCTCCAACGGGACTCCTACTATACTGGAACCAATTATGGAAAATTCGATATCGACCGGGTTCTCCACGTTATGCGGCCAGTCAAGGATGGAATTGCCTTTGAGATCTCGGGGATGCATGCCGTCGAGGACTATATCATCTCGCGGCTGCAGATGTATCTTCAGGTCTACTTCCACCCGGTCTCTCGGGCAATGGAAGTCATCCTCGACCATCTATTGATGCGGGCCAAGTACATCTACGAACAACACAACGAGTTTGTACCAGAATTCACCCCCTATATGCTGATGCCATTTTTTAATAAGCACTTCACCCTTGACGACTACCTGGCCCTCGATGACGGTGTGCTGACCACCTACTTTAACCACTGGACCCACTCCAGCGACGATATTCTCAACGACCTGGCCAACCGCTTTCTAAACCGGCGACCCTTTAAGTCGGCAATTTATGACCAGGAGACGGCTGATCTTCTGCCAACCCTGCGTAACCTGATTCAGACTGCTGGCTTTGACGAGCGCTATTACACGGCCGTCAACGACAGTTTCAAACTGCCTTACGACACTTATAATCCAAAGGCCTCCAAACCGCAGACCCAGATTGAACTTGTCCAGCCCAATGGAGAATTCATCGAACTCTCCCAGGTCAGCACCCTGGTGGCCAGCGTCTCAGGGCGAGAAGCCGGCGACCAACGCTTCTTCTTCCCAAAGGAAATGTTGCAAGAGCGCGCAGATCTTGAAATCTTTGAGCCTATTTACGAGCAGTTTCAGCACTATATCAAAAATAATCACATTATCAAACCAAAGGAGAACAAGTAATGTCAATCAAACTAATCGCAATCGATATCGACGGGACCCTGATCAACGACCAGCGGCAAATCACTCCCAAAACAGTGACGGCCCTCAAGAAGGCTAGCGCTGCAGGCATCAAGGTAGTCCTTTGCACTGGACGACCGATGACGGGGGTTGAGGCCTACCTAGAACAACTCGGAGTTGCCAACCAAGACAACGAGTACGTGGTCAGCTTTAACGGTGGTCTGGCCCAGTCAACCAGCGGCAACGTCATCGTTGACCATAGTATCAGCTTCAACGACTACGTAGACTGGGAGAATTACTGTCTGAAGGAAGGGGTCCACTCCCAGATCGAGACCCGGGACTATATCTACACCACCAACCAGAACCTCAGCTACTACACCATCTATGAGTCTGAGCTGGTTAGCATGCCAGTCCGCTATCGATCGATGGATGAAATGTCTCGTGAGCGCGACCAGTACATCATTGCTAAGGCGATGATGGTCGATACTAAAGATAAGATCGACACCGTCCTAGCCGACCTGCCTCAAGACCTGCGCGATCGTTTCTCAATTGTCCGCAGTGAGGACTTCTATCTAGAATTCATGCACCCAGACGCTAGCAAGGGGAAGACCTTGAAAACCCTCAGTAAGCAACTGGGAATTAAACAAAATGAAGTAATGGCCCTCGGCAATGCCCAAAATGATAACTCAATGATCGAATTTGCCGGAATTGGCGTGGCAATGGGAAACTCAATTCCGGAGACCCTGGCAGTGGCTGACGTAACCGTTGCCGATAATAACCACGACGGCGTGGCCGAGGCCGTTAATAAGTACGTCTTTGATCAGAAATAAAATTCCTACACTAATCTAAAATATGGCTGGCGAGAAAACGTTATTTTCTCGCCAGCCACTTGTGTTTTTCCAACTATAAATACACTACATAGTAAGTTTCTTCGGCTTTAGCTTTCAAACCGTTGCGGGGTGGTTGGCCACTTTTCCATCAAGTCTGTTAGATAACGACTGACCACCGCCCCTGAGTGCTGGTCGTAAAAGTTATACTGCCGATCCACAATATTGATAATCGCCTGGTAGTGAGTGTAATTATGGGCATGGGCCGGGGTATGGGGAACCGTCACCCGTTGAAGAAAGGCTAACAGTTCATTGGCGTCCCGCGGGGGTTGTCGCCAGCGCCAAATAGCCGCCTGAATGAAGCGCTGGACCGAGTTGCCACCCACTGGCAATGGTTGACTGGTTGTCGCAATAGCCTGAGCCAGCTGGATAGCCGAGGAAGTGACCGGTTGATTAAGATAAGCAGTCAGGTGTGTCAACTGGTCATCAAGCGCCGGAGTATTAGTGATGACTCCCAGTGGATTGGGCCGGACGTGAAGATGATCTCCCAGGGGCTCGATTACATATGTCCCGGTCCGATCCATCAACAGCCAGTGAAATGGGTAGCGCTGATCATCGTACCACGGGGCGTCAATTACCGTCACCCGGTCAAGGTCCGCTGCCAGCTTATGGACCGTGGCGTGAGTTCCCAGTGCCCACATAATAAAATCCTGAGGAGTCATCCCCTGCGTCCCAGCTCGGACAGTAGTTGAATATTGGGCTGCCACCGGGAAGAAGAGTTCGGCCCCCGCCAGACCGGCATCGTTAACTGCATCACCGATCAGGTAATGACCGGCAACAACCCGCATCCCCCCAAGCAGGGCCCATCGGTTATGATGACTAACGGTCCCCTGGGCCGCCCGCCATTGATATCCCCGTGGCAGATAAGTCAGATGCCAGGCGGTCCGAGGCGGGAAATCCATTGTCCGACCCAACAAATGGTCCTGGTCAATTGTCATCACTGTACACATTGGCATTCCCTCCTTATTACCAAAAAGGGTCCGGCATTCATCACTGACACCGGACCTTCCTTTATTCGTTAAATTAATTCGTTATTGAAGCTTGGACACCGCACCAGTTTGATCGTTGTACTGATAGATCCCGATCATGCTGGCAACCGTGTTGTCATGATTATTTTGCCGAACTTCAAACCGGTAAACATTACCGTTCTTGGCAGTTGGGATAATCTCGTAACCCTTTTCACCAACAAAGCCCATCTTGTTGGCAAAGCGAGTGACAACTTGGTCACTGGTTTGACTGTCCGCAACTTGGTTGGCAGCCGAAGCACTCTGGCTGCTGTTGCTAGTTGCCGCTGCAGAACTACTATGCTTGCTGGAACTGCTCGTGTTGTAGCTGTTCTTCTTGGCACTCGTAATTTTGTTCTGCAGGCTAACATAGGCGTCACGCATGGCCGGGCTTGTCGATTTCAGGTTCTTCAAGCTGCTGGCCGCCTGGTCGTAGTTACCATTATCATAGGCGGACTTGGCATTGATGTAGTTCTGCAGGTCAGTACTCAGCTTAGCAGCCTGGCCGGACCGGGCACTACCTGCATTCAGCTTGTCATAAGCTCCTTGATAATCATGGTTACGGATTAAGCGGTTGGCAGACCGGTATGCCTTAGTTGATTCATTTTCTGCAGAACGGGTCTTGGAAGATGAACTGCTCGACGGTGAATCGGCCGTGCTACTCTGCTGGCCACAGGCTGCCAGCATGAGGGAAACCGTCAAGGCGGCGGTCCCTACAATTGTTTTTTTAACTACCTTGTTCATAATTGATCCTCCCCTAATCTGGCAGATTTGAATAATTTCACTCACTAATATTATATCATGAATGGGCAACCCATTCCCTAAAGCTGGCTAGATTTAGTAAAGACGCAACCACTTTGCGCGGCTGCGTCTTCTTTTAGTATTCTACTTTTCTAATTCAGCACTCTGGAAAACCCGCTTGAACAGTGGACTGACCGGCCGGTTTTCGTTAATCCGCTTGATGGCATCAGCAATCAGGGGAGCCACGGACACTTGCTTGATCTTCTTGATCTGCTTCTCAGCCGGCAGCTTAATGGAATCAGTCACCACGACCTCCTTGATTGGGGACTTCTCCAAACGTTCAATGGCTGGGCCAGACAATACCGCATGGGTACATGAGGCATAGACCTCCTGGGCACCCGCATCAATCAGGGCCTGGGCACCTAAAGTGATGGTCCCCGCCGTATCGATCATATCGTCGATCATGATGCACTTCTTACCCTTGACATTCCCAATGATGTTCATAATCTGGGCAACGTTGGCCCGTGGCCGCCGCTTATCAATGATGGCGATTGGCGACTTCAGGAATTCAGCCAGTGCCCGAGCCCGGGTTACCCCACCGTGGTCCGGTGAAATAACAACAGCATCGTCAGCTACCCCTTCCTTGATGAAGTATTCCGCCAGCAATGGCGCCCCCATCAGATGGTCAACCGGAATGTCAAAGAATCCTTGAATCTGGGCAGCATGCAGGTCGAGGGCAATAACCCGGTCGACCCCGGAGTTTTGAAGCATATTGGCAACCAGTTTAGCTGTAATCGGTTCCCGGCTCCGTGCCTTTCGATCTTGTCGTGCGTAACCATAGTATGGAATCACCACGTTGATGGTCTTGGCACTTGCCCGCCGCAAAGCATCGACCATGATCAAGAGCTCCATCAGGTTATCATTGACGGGAGCAGAGGTAGACTGGATGACGTAGACGTTGTCACCACGGACACTCTCCTCAATGTTAATCTGGATTTCACCATCACTGAACCGGTCGACGGACAGCTTTCCAAGTTCGACGCCGACGTGTTCCGCAATTTTCTCTGCCAACGGGCGGTTAGAATTTAACGCAAAGATTTTTAAGTTAGAGTCAGAATAATGCTGTGTCATTAGATCCTCCGCAATATATAAAATAGCTACTGACGTACGGTTAGCTCATCAATGAAGATGCGTTCTATCCTTTTCTATCATATAGAGCCACCTATTAAAAAGCAAGCAAAAGCCGGGATTACCAAGGCAGCTTCTTGGCATAGTCCTTCTTGTTAACCTGTCGTGCTCGGGCAATGGCCATGTCGTATTGTTCAACGCTGTCAGTAATCGTTGAACCAGCCGCGATAAAGGCGTCCTTGGCAACGTTAACTGGGGCAACAAGGTTACTGTTGCTGCCGATAAAGGCATGGTCACCGACATTGGTGTGGTGCTTATTGGTACCGTCGTAGTTAACGAAGACAACTCCACAGCCAACGTTGATGTTCTTACCAAGAGTAGCGTTACCGATGTAGGTCAGGTGACCAACCTTAGTGCCATCACCGATGTAGGCCTTCTTGACCTCACAGAAGTTACCAATGTGGACGTCCTCACCGATCTCGGCTCCTGGACGCAGGTGGCTGTTTGGACCAATATCACTGCCGTTATGCATCTCGGCATTTTCCAAGGTCGAAGAGGTAATCTTAACTCCATCATGGATGGTCGAGTCGATAATCCGAGAACCAGCACTGATGTAGCAATCGTTGCCGATCACTGTCTTTCCCTTGAGGACAACATTGCCCTCCAGAACTGTGTCCTTACCCAGAGTGACGTCGGCATCGATGTAGGTAGTAGCGGGATCGATCATGGAGACCCCTTCCTGCATCCAGTGCTTGTTGATCCGGTCGCGCATTACCTGGTTGGCCCGGGCGAGGGCAATTCGGTCATTGACCCCCATCGATTCGTCAAAGTCTGCCATCTTGTAGGCCGTCACGATTTCATCTTCACTCTTAAGAATACCAATGACATCAGTCAGGTAATACTCGCCTTGGGCGTTGTCATTATTGATTTTGCTCAGCGCCGCAAAGAGCTTCTGATTATCGAAGCAGTAGACCCCAGTGTTGATCTCCTTGATTGCCTGTTCCTGAACGGTGGCGTCCTTTTGCTCCACAATCCGTTCCACAATACCAACGTCATTACGGACAATCCGGCCATAGCCAGTCGGGTCTGGGGCCGTTGAGGTCAAAATAGTGGCCGCGGCGTGACGCTGTTCATGATACTGAAAAAGCTTCTCAAAGGTTTCGGCCTTAAACAGTGGGGTGTCCCCACTAACAATAATGGTTTCCCCATCAATGTCACCAAGGATATCCTTGGTCTGCATTACCGCATGGCCAGTCCCCAGCTGCTGCTTCTGCAGGACATAGCGGGTCCGGTGCCCGAGACTTTCTTCAACCGTCTTAGCTCCAAAGCCGACCACCGTGATGATATTTTCAATGTGAGCCTTTTCCAGTTGAGTCAGGACGTGATCAACCATTGTCTTACCGCAAACCTGGTGCAGCACTTTGTAGAGCTTGGACCGCATCCGAGTTCCCTTACCAGCAGCTAAAATAATTGCGTTACGTTTTGCCATCGTTAATTGTTCTCCATTCCTAATCAAATACCGTTGTCATGAAGTTACCAGGGCGAACCGTAATCGACTTCGCCTCGCCGTCTTCAGCATCTACTTTAATTAATGCAGTACAGTTGTCAACCAGCCGTTTGCCATTCGTTGCGTTCCCCTCGGCCAGGACGGTCATCCCGACTAGGTTGGCATCAAACTCCTTAATCAGGGAATGCATTCCGTTGAGGGTGCCACCGCCCTTCATGAAGTCATCAACAACCACTACGTTGGCCCCTGCCGACAGGGTCCGCCGGGAGAGCTCCATCTTTTTTATCCGTTTTACGGACCCGGAGACATAGTTGACACTGACCGTTGGCCCCTCCGTAATGTGGGAACTGTTACGAACAATCACAAAAGGCTTGTCCATATACATGGCCACACTCTGGGCAATCGGAATCCCCTTGGTCTCAACCGTCATGATCACGTCAACATCCTTATCTACGTACTGGGTAGCAATCAGACGACCGACTTGCCGGAGAATATCTGGCCGGCCAATCAGGTCAGATAGGTAGACATACCCTCCTGGCAATAGGCGTGAGTCGTCGTTGACCTCAGCGACCAGGTTGTCAATAGCTCGCTGAGCGTTCTCCTTGGAGTAAAATGGCGTCAAAACGGCTCCACCGCTGGCGCCAGGGATGGTCTCAAGACGTCCTTCTCCCCAGGTATAGAAGGTGTGCTTGACAATACTAAGATCTTCACTGATCGAGGACTTAGCAGATCCGTAACGTTCGCTAAAGAACTTCAAGGACACCAAGGTGCGGGGATGTTCCATCAGGTAACGTGTCATATCTACCAAACGGTTGCTTCGACGTACTTTCATCATTCTTTTCTCCCTTTCAAAAAGTATTAATTCTAGTTAATTTTACCATAAAATGTTCGTGTTTAGCTGAATTATTTTTAAAATCTTCAGCCGTCTTTTAAAACAAAGCGAGGCCGGGAAATAAGCTTCTCGACCTGCTTATAAATTATTTAATTGGCCTCGACAAAATAATTTTGATAGACCAGTGCCACCACGTAGATTGCAACCTCAATCACCGCGATAAAGAAGCTGACCGGCCAGTTGGTTAAGTAGCCCAACAATAGGCCCAACCAGGTTCCCAAAAGAGAGAAGAGGATTGCCAGGACAATCATCTTGGCAACGCCATGGGTGAAGTACTTGGCGCTAGCGGCCGGCAGGGTCAGCAGAATGAATATCAACAGTGAACCAACGATTTGAGCTGCCACACTGACACTCAGGGCTAGAAGAAGAAGGAAAAGCACCGAAATCAAGGTTTCATTGATTCCAACCACCCGGGCCCCAATCGGGTCAAAAGAGCTGAATTTCAGCTGCCGATAAATTGCCAGAGTAATCAATAGAACCACGATCGAAAGAATAATCAGCTGGTGGACCTCGTTAACGCTAATGCCGACAACACTCCCGAAGAGAATGCTGGTGGCCGAACTGGCAGTCTGACTGCTCAGTGAAAGGAAGAGAATCCCCAGCCCGATGAATAGGGCGGAAACCGCACTGATGACGGCCTCACGGCGAGATTCCTTGATACTCATCTGACCGACTAGGACCGAACTGAGCATGGTAAATAAGATCATTCCGTCCAGGGCCGGCCAGCCAGCAAAGACTGCAAACGACGCCCCAGCAAAGCCAATCTCAGATAGAGTGTGGGTCAGAAACGACAGTTGCCGAGCCACCACAAATACCCCAATGATCCCGCTGACTACCGCGATAAAGGTGCTGGCAATAAAAGCATGCCGCATGAAAGCTAATGTTAACATTCTATCGATTCCTCCTACTCCTCATGTTCGGGCAGCTCATTGATTGGCCCCTCGTCGTACCCGTTTGGCTTCATCTGCAAAAAGCGGGTACCAAAGTGACGAGCCAGGTCCCAGTCGTGGGTAATGAACATCACGCTCAGGTTATCCTGCTGAAAGCGCGTCACCAGGTCAAGCAGCTCATACTTCATTTCATTGTCCAGACTGGCGGTTGACTCATCGAGGATCAACAACTGGGGCGACGGAAGGAGAGCCTGCGCCAGATAGGCCCGCTGTTTCTCACCTCCGGAAGCCAGGCCGAGGGGACGATCCGCAATCGCTGTCAGATCAGTCATCCGGATCATCCGGTCAACCCGAGACCGCTCTTTTTTGCTCAGCCAGGGAATAACCCCTTTGCTAATGTTCAGCGATACGAAATCACGAATTGAGAGCGGGTACTCCTCGTCAATGTTACGAAACTGGGGTACGTAACCGATCTTAGTACTAGCCGGGATATCAATTTCCCCACTGCGCGGCTTAAGCAGACCCAATAAGGCCCGCACCAGGGTGGTCTTTCCAACCCCGTTCTCACCGATCACTACCAGGAAATCCCCCTCATTGACCGTGAAGCTTAGGTCCGAGATAACCTGGTGGTTGCCATAGGCTACACTCAGATCTTCTACTGATACAACTGCCATCCTATTCTCCCTCCTGCTGAATCCGGCCCAGCTGCCGGTACTGTTTAAGCATCCATTGAACATAACTCGTCCCGTTAGGTTTGGTTTCGGTCACCTTTAGAACGGGAACCCCATGGTGGCGCGCCAAACAAACCATGTTGTCAATCATCCGGTCACTAGTCTGGCGATTCTCGACGAAAAATGCAATCCGGTGGTTGATGATCGCCTGTTGCAGCTCCTGAATATCCTTGGGTGACGGATCGTTGCCATCCTCGATTGCCTTCGCAAAGTGGGGATCAACTACTTGGTAGCCTAGTGATTCAAGAGCATAATCAAAAACTGGCTCACTGACCGCCACAGCCCGCTTACTGCCCACTCTGTCCCGAATATGGGCAATTTCAGAGTTGAGCGGTGCTAGCGATTGATGGTACTGGCGGGCCCGCTGGCAGTAGTAGTCCTTGTGCCGGGGGTCAATCTCCCCGTAACGGCTGGCCAACGTGTCGGCCAGCCGCCCCATCGTCTGCGGGTCGTACCAGACATGTTCATTAGCCCCCAGATGCTTTCCTGCTACCTCCTGACCGACGTCGATCACCGTACATTGAGGACCTGCCGCTGACATGGTCAGCTTAGTCAGCCAGTGATCATAACCGAGACCGTTCTCAATCACCACGTTAGCCTGTTCCATCTTCTGGGCCTGCTTAGTACCGGGCTGATAGTCATGGGGATCAATAGCGGCATTGTTAATTAATGATGTCACTTCCCCGTACCTGCCGGCTACCTTCTGAGCTACCTCACCGTAAAAATCCAGGCTAGTAATCACCCGAATCGGCCGCCGTTCCTGATGTATACTTCGCCACGGCACAACGGATAACCCAAGGATTACCAGCAGAACTGCAATTAGGCTGCCAACGCCCAAACAATAACTCTTTCTTCCCACGCATTCTTCACTCTTTTCTCAAAAATAAATAGTAATCGTTACTATTTACAACATGAACTATCTTACCGAAAATTATGATCAGGTGCAAGCCTCCATACAAAAATGCCTCACAATCATTAGAACTTTGTCTAACAATCATGAGGCGCTTCAGCTGAGTTCCAGCCTTTAGCTTATCTATAACAAGGTCACAACATGTACATCCCGGCAAAAACCGCGAATACTGTTTTGAATCCGCCGGGCCCGCGATTCGGTGTGACAAATTGCAAATACCGTCGGCCCGGTCCCGCTCATCTGGGCTACGTCCGCACCCAGACTAGTCATCTTGTCCTTCAGACGGCGAATCTCCGGATGAGTCCGCATTGTCACGGGCTCCAAGACATTTCCCATATACTTGACGGCGTTCTTCCAATCCTGAGCCTTCAAACACGCAATCAGACGCTCATTATCCAAGTGATCTAATTCCTCATAGTTGATCTGTCGGAGAATCTGGGGCGTCGAAACACTAGTCTGCTGCTTGGCAATCACCACCCAGTAATGGGGGTGAGCTGGCAGCAATTCGATCTGCTCACCATGTCCGGTCACGTGGGCCAATTGGCTGTAAACACAATACGGAACATCCGAGTCGATCGTTAGGGCCACCTTGGCTAGTTCCGGCCTGCTGAGGCCAAGGCGCCAGATCCGGTTTAACGCCCGCAACACCGCCGCCGCATCAGATGAACCGCCGCCGAGCCCGGCTGCCACCGGGATATTCTTCTTGATTCGAATGGTAACCCCCTCTCGCCGGTGAAACCGACTGTGGAGGATGTGAGCCGCCTGATAGGCCAGATTACGCTGGTCATTTGGCAAAAAGCCGCTGTCTGTGTAAACCTTGATCGTCGTGGGCCGGGAATGCGTCTCCACAGTCACATAGTCAGCTAAGTCGGCCGACGTCATCACCATGTCCCAACGCGGCGACCCGTCGAAATACCGCATCGGAGTATCTAGGCTCAGGTTAAGCTTTGCCGGAGCCTTCTCTGTAACAAGCATCGTGAACAGCACTCCTTCCCGTAAAAGATCTTATTTTGATTATACTAATGGTGCCGCAGTGCTGGCAAGTACTTCCAAACCGTGCTTTTTAATCAAAAAATCCGCACCAAAAATAAATTTGGCACGGACTCATCTTATTCAAAGGCAAGTGAAACATTATGTGTTAATAAATCGGTATATGTATATGAGACCCGTTGCAGGTCATCCTCACTATTATTCAGGTGAATGATAAAAATTGCTGGATAGGTCTTGCTAAGCGTACCATGAAGAGTATTCACTCGCTTGCGGCCGGCCTGGACCTTCACCATTACCTTTTGGCCGACCCGTGCATTCAGTAATTCTTTAATTTCAGCAATACTGTCTGGCATCCACTTTCACCTCACTGTATTAAACATTATACAGGATTAATGTATAAAATTCAATATTTTATCATACAGCAGTTAGTGGGTCAAGTACTGATCTCATAAAAGGTTTGCCGCATGGAGGGCGTTAGCCAGGGCAATGAACTGCGCCAGGGACAGCCGTTCGGGTCGGATCTGCGGGGAAATATCGAGTTCGTCCAGAATTGCCGCCATCTGGTCCTTGATCGCCTTATCTTTGCCGATAACCCCCTGGAGGTTGTTCCAGAGACTCTTGCGGCGATGGGCAAAGCATCCCCGGATGAAGCCAAAGAGCTTCTGTTTGTCAAAGGGCTGGGTGGTTAACGGCTGGTGCCGCGGAGTTAGGACAACAATGGCCGAATCAACGTTAGGTGACGGTACGAAAACTCGCCGGGAAACGTCAAAGGCAATCTTGGCGTCCATTTGGTACTCAATGGCCAGGGTTAGGGCCCCGTATTGTTTAGTCCCTGGTTTAGCGGTCAGCCGCTGAGCAACCTCCTTTTGCATCATGACACAAATGGCCGCCCAGTCGACCGGGCTGGCCAGCAAGTTCATCAGAATCGGGCTGGTGATGTAATATGGCAGGTTGGCCACCACCTTCACTGGCCTAGTCGGATCACTAAATTGTTGCTGAATCAGCTCCGGCAGGTTGGCCTCTAGGACGTCCTGGTTGAGGACGGTCACATTGTCGTAGGGAGCAAGAACCTCATCTAGCACCGGAATCAAGTCAGCGTCGATCTCCAGGGCCAGCACCTCCCCGGCCGCCTGGGCTAGCTGTTCCGTCAAAGCCCCGATCCCTGGGCCAATCTCAATCACATTGTCATCCTTGCTGATGTCAGCGGCCGCCACAATGTTATTCAAGACGTTCAGATCCGTTAAAAAGTTCTGACCGAAGCTCTTCTTGGTACGGATCCCGTACTTCTCCATAATTGCCCGGGTTCGAGTACGACTACCGATTTCTGGTGACTGACTCATCCATTTTCCTCCTGCTTAATCTTTGCCATGGCCTGCTTAAATTGTGCAGGCGTGATCTGAAACATATTCAACCGGTGAACCAATTGCTTGCCATTACCATAACCGATCCCCAGGATAGCCCCCAGACGTTCCCGCCGGTATCGCGCGTGCGGGTTTCCCGTCAGCCCGGCGGCCTGCAGGTCCTGAATCTTAAAGGGGGCAACCGGTGGTTCACTTTTTTGGGTATAGAGATGGGCAAGGGCGGCCTTGATAGTGGCCGGGGTGGCATGCTCCACTCCCAGACTGCCATGGGCCTCGTCTGGCACCCCCTGGTCACGCCGAATGAATGCGTGTTTTACTCCCGGGACGGCAGCACTGATCATCTTACGCAGCCGTTCCCCGTTGAAGTCCGGATCGGTGAAGATAATCAATCCCCGGCTAGCCTGGAGTTTTTTCAATCGAACCAGGTCAATATCCGACAGGGCTGATCCATTGGTCTCATAGGTATCGGCATCAACTGCCTTATGAATCTGCTTGGTATCATCCTTGCCCTCGACAACAATGACTTCTTTAATCTTGCTCATCTTGTACCCCATTCTTAAGAAATAATCGGGTGGCGTTGTGGTAGGTATGGTAGGCCACCCGTTCCGCATCAACACCCTTCAGTTCAGCAATGGCGTCAACTACGAACTTGGTAAAGGCTGGTTCATTTTGTTTCCCTCGGTATGGCTTTGGGGTCAGGTAAGGGGCATCAGTCTCCACCATCATCCGGTCCAACGGCGTCGCCAGGGCAGCAGCATGGACAGAGGCCGCATTTTTGAAGCTGACCACCCCACTGAAGGAAATTGCCATTCCTAATTCCATGAACTTGGCTGCCCATTCCGGACTACCGCTGAAACTATGCATAACCCCGCCAAATTCATCCAGGTGAGCATTCTTCAGGATCGCGTAAGTGTCTTCTAGGGCATCCCGGCAGTGAATCGAGACTGGCAGGTTCAGCTCACGTGCCCACTGGAGTTGCTTTTCAAACAATGCCCACTGCTGGTCGTGGGGCGAGTGTTGATCATTATAATAATCTAGTCCAATCTCGCCAACCCCCACCACAACCGGATCATTCAGCTGAGCCTTCAAGTGGGCCATCTCTGCTTCATTGAAAGTCGCCAGGTCCTCCGGGTGCCAGCCAACAACTGGGTGGAGATTAGGATAACGATGTCCCAGTTCGATCGCCCGGTCGTTCAGCTGCCTGTTGGAACCGACGATGTTCATTACCGTGACCCCATAATGATCAGCCCGGGCGATGAAGGCGGCGACGTCATCATAGAAAGGACCATCGTTCAGGTGGGTGTGCGAGTCATAGACCTGCCGCCAGCTTGCGTGCTTGCTCATCGTATGCCGCTTTATTCGACACTCATGCCTGGAACTAGGTCGTCAGGTGCAATCACGACTTTAACGTCGCCATCTTTCTCGGCGGAGAGCATCATCCCCTGACTGAGTTCGCCACGCATCTTCCGGGGCTTCAAGTTGGCCACGATGATGACGTTCTTACCAACCAGAACAGATGGGTCTGGATACCACTTGGCTATTCCAGACAGGATCTGCCGACCATCTTCGGTCCCATCATCCATCCGGAACTTAAGCAGCTTATCAGCTCCTTCAACATGATCAGCCGCAGTAATCTTGGCTACCTTCAATTCTACCTTGTCGAAGACATCGATTCGGATTGCCTTCTTACCAGTACTTTCTTCTTCCTGCTTGGCGTTTGCCTGGGCCTGTTGTTTTGCTTCTTCCATTGCCTTACGACCTTTCTTCTTCTCGTTCGTTGTCATCTTACTCTTGATAAACGCAACTTCTTCTTTGATGTCGCGCCGTGGGAAGATCGGTGTCCCCTTCTTGACTACTTGGGCAGTGACTGGGAAGTCGTTGAATGCCAAGTTCGTCAGGACAATTGGATCCTCAGGAAGCCCCAATTGACGGCAGATCTCCTTTGGGGCATCCGGCATTACCGGTTGCAGGAGGGCAGCAATTACCCGCAGGCTCTTGGCCAAATGGGTCATCACGTCGGCAAGCTCAGCCTTCTTGCTGTCGTCCTTAGCCAGTACCCATGGTTCGGTTTCGTCAATGTACTTGTTGGCGCGGGCCACCAGCTTCCAAACAGTAGCCAGGGCATCGGCAAAGTGGGTCTTATCCATCAAGTCCTTGTATTCGGCAATCACGTTGACCGCGGTCTGTTCCAAATCGGCATCATACGACGTTGTAGCGTCGTTAGTACCTGTCAGCTTGCCATCCTGGTACTTATTAATCATAGCGACCGTCCGGTTCAGGAGGTTACCCAGATCGTTGGCCAGATCGAAGTTGACCTTGTCGACAAAGTCTTCAGGACTGAAGACCCCGTCGTTGCCGAATGGCATCGCCCGTAGCAGGTAGTAACGAGTAGCATCGAGCCCGTAACGGTCCACCAGGGTTTCAGGATAGATCACGTTCCCCTTGGACTTGGACATCTTACCATCCTTCATCGTCAGCCAGCCATGACCAATGATGTGTTTGGGCAGGGGCAGCCCCAGGGCGTGAAGCATAATTGGCCAGTAGATAGTGTGGAAACGCACGATCTCCTTGCCAACCATATGAACGTCAGCTGGCCAGAACTTCTTAAAGAGACTATCGTCATCACTGCCGTAACCAAGGGCGGTAATATAGTTGGACAAAGCGTCAATCCAAACGTAGACCACGTGCTTTGGGTCGTTTGGCACCTTAACCCCCCAGTTGAAAGAGGTCCGGGTAACGGCCAGGTCTTCCAGGCCCGGCTTCAGGAAGTTATTAACCATCTCGTTCATTCGGGTGTGAGGCTCAATAAAGTCGGGATGTTCACGGTAGTAATTCATCAACCAGTCGGCATACTTACTCATCTTGAAGAAGTAGGACTCTTCCTTAACCAGCTGAACCTCGTGACCGGACGGGGCCTTTCCGCCAATTACCTTACCATTGTCATTGCGGTAAACTTCGGCCAGCTGACTCTCTGTGAAGTACTCCTCGTCGTCCACGGAGTACCAGCCAGTGTATTCACCCTTGTAGATGTCACCCTGGTCGACAAACTTCTGGAAAATCTTCTGGACGGCTTTCTCGTGATAGTCATCAGTCGTCCGGATGAACTTATCATTGGTAATCTTCAGTGTCTTCCAGAGCTTCTTGATGCCTGCCGCCATTTGGTCAACATACTCCTGCGGCTGCATGCCGAGCTTATCCGCCTTTTGCTCAATCTTCAGGCCGTGCTCATCAGTCCCAGTAAGGAAGAAAACATCGTAGCCGTTCAGACGTTTGAAACGTGCCTCCGCATCACAGGCAATTGTGGTGTAGGAGTTACCAATGTGGAGCTTACCAGATGGATAGTAAATTGGTGTTGTGATGTAATAAGTCGGTTTTTCAGTTGCCATATGAGGCCCCTCTCTCTAATGAATTTCTAAAATTAGTTTTATATTTTAGTATAGCATATTAGCCGCCCGCCGCCAGGCTAAAACAGGTCAATCTGCTCAGGTGAATGCGGGGCTAGACCGGTAAAATGAACGCCCAGCATCTGCTGCAGCTGTAAGGCGTTGGGGGCCGCGTCCTTGCCCGAGTTATTATTAAAGATAACGCAGAGTTCCGCCGGCTGCGGGGTCAGCTGCTTGATCTGGTCACAAAAAGCCGCCAGCTCAGCTGAAGAGTATTTATATAGGGTCCGCGTCTTGCGCCAGCTCTTTCCCTGGTTGATCCAACCCGCTGTATTCTGACCATGCAGACGCATCATTACCAAGTCCGGGTTAGTCGTCGCCAGAACAAAAGGCACCGAGGCAACAATGCCATGGGGCTCATCGGCGGCCACCAGTGTAAAGTGAAGCTCCTGGCAGAAGGCCAGCAGGGACTTCAATGTTCCGGGCCGATACCAGGTCTGGTTGCGTAGCTCAATCGCCACCGGAAGTTTACCCATCCAAAGACGAACCAGACGCAGATACTCAATATCAGCGGGCGAGGCGTCAAAGTATGGTGGAAACTGGAAGAGTACCGCTTTCAGCTGACCAGCCGCTACCAGTGGCGCCACTGTCTGCTTGTAACGGTTGAAAAGCTGTTCGAGTTCCCCCTTCTCCTGACCACGTTCATGAAGGGTCATCCCCCGGTGGGCCTTTACGATGAACTGAAACGACTCTGGCACCTGGGCCAGCCAGTTCTGAATGGTAGTCACCTGTGGGAGCGCGTAAAAGAAGGTATCCACCTCCACGACCGGCAGGTGCTGAGCATACTCATTCAGGGTTACTGGTCGCTGTTCGTTTTTGATCAGGGCCGGGTGCTCGGTCCAGGTCGTCAGGCCAATGGTTATTTTCATGGTAATCCCTCCATCTTCGTTTCTATCCTAAAGGCCACCCGCTGACATTGCAATCAAAAAGAAGAAAAGTCACAGCGTTTTGCTTATTAAATTCTTATTCACAGGAAAATAAATTTATATTCATCATTTGAGCACTTCTCAGGGCCTATTTAGTACCATTTATACAAGTATCATGGTTGGCGTACGCAAATTATACAGGTTTGGTCTGGACAAAGATGAGAGACTTTCTTAGACTGGGATTTTTAACTGTAAATGTCCAAAAAAACATGATATTTTACAATTGAATAACAAGGAAGGGAGCGATCACAATGCTACTAAACACTAATGTAATTCGTAACGTAACACGTCACTTTAAGAAGGATGGCCACCCAAAGGGTTCAGTGGCATTACCATTCAAGGTGGATGGCAAGGTCGTCTTCTTCGAATAATTAACGTAACGTCCAAGGCTCCGCATCTGGTGGGGCTTTTTTGTTTTGCTAACAAAAGATTAGTAAAAATTTGTTGACAAACGTCGACACATTAGCTTAGAATACAAGCATCAAGTTTGAAAGGAGCTGAGCCCATGTTAATGATTACTGTTATGTCTGCTATTTGTTGTCAACCTTCAAGTACATTCGGACAAACTGACATGAGTTCAGCTGGCCGTTTTCTTTGAGGTTGACTTTTTTACTTTCCTCACAGAAAATCCCGCATAAAATAGGCAGACGCCACCGATCATGTCACGTGATCGGTGGCGTTTTTGTATCCAAAGAAAGAGTGATTATTTATGACTTTGCATCGTGAAACTGTTCTAAAAGCCCTGCACAACGAGAACGTCGATCAGGTTCCAGCGTCGTTCTGGCGCCACTTCGCCGATAACGAGTTCACCAACGCGGCCACGGATTCCAGTGTTCTAGATACCAACCTGACCGGCCACCGCAACTATTACCAGGCCGTGGACGTCGACTTCGCCAAGACAATGCTCGACGGTTATTTTCCTTACCCGTTTCCCGGGGTCAAGGACCCCAAGAACTTGGTCGACCTCCACAACCTGCGGCCAATTGCAGATAATGACCCCTGGCTGACTGGACAGGTGGCCCTAGCTAAACAACAAAAGCGAATTGCTGGTGACCGGCCAACCTTCGTTACCATGTTCTCCCCGCTCTTCCTCTTGAAGTGGGCGCTGATTGAACACTATCAGGAGCCTCTCCTGCTAGCGGACAAACGTTTTGCCGATATGTATGAGCAGGATCCTCAACTGATCCTCCACGTTTTGAAGGTGATCAGTGACGACCAGAAGAAAGTTGCCCGAGCCCTGATGGCTGGTTCCAACATTGACGGGATCTACTACAGCACCCAGGAAATTCAGGATGAGCGTACCCAGACGCCAAGGTTCTTCACGGAGGTGATGGAGCCGGTCGACATCGACGTCCAGAATGCTATCAATGCCGTCTCCCCGCTCAACATCCTGCACATCTGTGGTTTTGACGGCGCCGACAACCACCTGGATTGGTTCGTTAATTATCCCTTGCAGGTAATCAATTGGGCCACTGAGACCGATGGCTATACCCTGGCTGCGGGCAAGAAGCTCTTCGGCGACCGACCAGTGATGGGCGGCTTTGACAACAGCACCAAGGGGATCCTGTACAGCGGAACAAAGCAGCAGATCCAAGAGAAGGTCCATTCCCTAATCGCTGAAGCCGGTAAAAAGGGTGTCCTGCTCGGCGCTGATTGCACGGTACCGCGTGATATCAACTACGACCACCTACGCTGGGCCATCGAGGCAGCACACAACTAGAGGAGGCATCATCTTGCTACTAACTGTTAACGACTTGCATAAATCATTCAATGGTCGGAAAATCCTCAAGGGGATCGACTTCCAAATCGACAAGGGTGAGATCGTCGTCATGATCGGTCCGTCTGGTTCTGGAAAGACAACCTTCCTGCGCAATCTCAACTTCCTGGAACACGCCGACCGTGGACAGATGGACTTTGCTGGTCACCAGATTAACCTGGACAAACCGGCTAAAAAAGAGGTTCAGTGGGTCCGACGCCATTCCGCAATGGTCTTTCAAAACTACAGTCTTTTCAAGAACAAAACAGCCTTGCAAAACATTACCGAGGGGCTGATATATGCCCAGGGAATGACTAAGAATCAGGCGAACGCCATTGCCGAACAGGAACTGGCCAGCCTGGGGCTCAGCCAGCAGTTCCAGCTTTATCCCGCCCAGTTATCCGGTGGTCAGCAGCAGCGGATCGGTATCGCTCGGGCAACGGTTCTAAACCCGGAAATCATCCTTTTCGATGAGCCAACCTCCGCCCTTGATCCCGAGCTGGTTGGTTCTGTCCTCGGCGACATGCGCAAGCTGGCAGAGGCAGGCCAGACAATGATCATTGTCACCCACCAGCTTGGCTTTGCCCGCCAGGTTGCTGACCGAATCGTCTTCTTCGATGAAGGAAAGATCATTGAAGAGGGAGCCCCGCAGGAATTGTTCGACCACCCACAGAACAAACGGACAGCCCAATTCCTTACCGCCCTCAGTAACGCCAACTAAGGAGGCGAGGTCT
Source organism: Limosilactobacillus pontis (assembly GCF_002940945.1). Classification (GTDB taxonomy): domain Bacteria; phylum Bacillota; class Bacilli; order Lactobacillales; family Lactobacillaceae; genus Limosilactobacillus; species Limosilactobacillus pontis_A. Next base: position 54,814 of record NZ_PNFV01000007.1, on the reverse strand, counting down.
AATGAATAACGCTAAGATTATCGATATCATCCTCCGCGGATTACCCAACACTCTTTACTTGCTGATCCTCTCATTTATGTTCGCAACTATCCTGGGAATTCTCCTCGCCTGGCTAGGCCTTCGACAAAACCAAGCTGCCCGAGGTGTAGCCAACATCTACCTTGGTCTGATCCGGGGGACCCCGCCCCTATTGATGCTGCTTCTGGCCTATTACGGGTTGCCAGTCCTCTTAAAAGGTATCGGTATCAACATCGATGGCTGGACAAAGCTAACCTTTGGTGTCCTCGGTCTTTCGCTGGGCTGGAGTGCTTACCTAGCCGAGGCCTTTCGCAGTGCTTACCTGTCCGTGGATCCCAGTCAACTGGAAGCCGCCCGATCAATCGGCCTGCCAGATCGAACCACCTTCTGGCAAATCCTGATCCCCCAGGCCGCAATGATCGCCCTGCCAAACATCGAGAACCTGGTTATCGGCTTGGTCAAGGCCACCTCGCTGGTCTACGTGCTCGGTCTATACGACTTATATAACGAGGCTTCTAACCTATCTAACCAGACGGCGGGGATCCATCAGCTACGGATCTTCATCCTGCTGGCCCTCACCTACTGGGTTATCGTCTTGATCATCGAAGGTTTCTTCTACTTAATCAAAAACCGCTTCGCCGCTATCCGTGCCTAACTGAAAGGAGGAACGCAACTTGTTTGATCTAAACTTTGCCCGTGAGTCGTTCGGCCAGATTCTGGCCGCTGCTCCGCTCACCCTCTTAGTCGCAGTGGTAGCCACCCTGGGCGGGCTGATCTTAGCAATTCTGGTCGCTATTGCCCGCGAGAAGAAGATCCCCGTCCTCGCCCAGATTCTGACCGTCCTGGTCTCCTTCATCCGGGGAACCCCGATCCTGGTCCAACTCTACGTGGTCTACTACGGTTTGCCACAGCTTTTGGTTCTGATGCGTAGCTGGGGTTGGAACACCAATCCTGATGGCCTTCCTGCCATTGTCATCGTCTTCTCCGCTTATGGACTGAACGCAATGGCTACCCTCTCAGAGAGTATCCGATCGGCCTACCATTCGGTGGACCACCGCCAGTATGAGGCAGGGATCGCGGTCGGAATGACACCATTTAAGACCATGACCCAGATCGTGATTCCACAGCTAATTACCAACCTAATCCCCAATTTTACCAACATCTTTCTTGATCTGATCAAGGATACCGCCCTGATTTACAATATTGGGCTGGTGGAGATCATGGGGCAGGCCAATATCGTTTCCTCGATCGGCTTTAAGTACCTGGAAACTTACACCGATGCCCTAATTATCTACATCATTATCTGCTGGATTTTTGCCAAGATCTTCCAATTGATCGAAAGCCAGCTTCGTCGTCGTTATGTTCTCAACTAAAATTATCAAATAAAGGAGTCTTAAATTATGCAATTATCCCATTTCTTTAGCCGGGCCGCCCTTGCTGGCTTGACCATTCTCGGCCTTTCTACTGCCACCACTTCCGCTTCTGCTGCCAGAACCGTTACCGTTGCCGCCCCAAACGGCAACTCACCCTACATCATCAACACCGACCACGGGGCCAGTGGTTACTACGGTGCCCTGATCAAGAAGATTGACCATGATTTGCCGCAGTACAAATTCAAGACCACCTTCACATCCCAAAATGCAGTCTTCGCCGGTCTCCAATCTGGCAAATATGACGTTGCCATGTCTAACTTCTGGTACAGCAAGCAGCGTTTCAACAACTACTACCACACCAGGGCAAATGGTCTCGATGATCTTCGCCTGGTGGAACGTAAGAACGGCAAGAAAGCCAACTCCCTAGCTGAGGTAGCTAAGAAGAAGCTGACAGTGGTTCCGGTCTCAACCAGTGACGCTCGCTACAGCCTGCTTGAGAACTACAACCAGCAGCACCCTAACAACAAGCTCAACCTCAAGGGAATCGGTGACCAAACAACTGGAGATGCCCTTAAACAGGTTGCCTCAGGAAAGTACGATGTCGCTGTCTACCCGTACGCTGCCTACAAGTCCGTTCAGACAACCGCGGCCGGCAAGAACCTGACTGCCTCCAAGTCAATCGGCCTAGAGAGCTCCTACTTCCTCCTTCACAAAAGCCCAGCCAATAAGAAGCTGACTCAGGCAATGAACAAGGAACTCAAGAAGCTTCATGACGATGGCTACTTGGAGAAACTGACCAACAAGTACCTCTACGAAAACACCTTCAAGCTGCCGGGCGCCCAGAAGGTATTCAACGCCCACAACTAAAATAACCGTCCAGCTGCAGCTAGACGGTTGAAGAAAAATCAGGCCAATAACAAAACGCGGATTATCTGATCCGCGTTTTTTCATATTCATCATTAAACCTGGAGCTCGTCGAAGAACTTCGTTGCGTCGGTCTGAACCATCGTAAACTCGCATGGCAGGTGTAGCACCTGCTGGTTGATTGCCAGCACCTGGGCATCCTGGTTCCGGTACTCAAGCAAACCAGCGAAGGGATAAACCTTCATCGAGGTACCGACGATGACTACTAGGTCAGCTGCCTGCATTGCCCGAATCGAATTCATGATGTCATCCTGCTTGATCCCCTCATCATAGAGGACAATGTCAGGGCGCAGGGCACCGCCATCCTTAGCGTGAAGCCGGCTCTTCAAGTAGTCAGCCACCGGTACCGTTTCACCGCACTTCTCACAGTAAACATGGTAGAGGTTGCCATGAAAATCAATCAGGTGGGTTGTCCCCGCTTCTTCATAGAGGTTATCGATGTTTTGAGTAATTACCGTTGCCCGGTCTTGGTTAGTCAAGGCCGCCTGCTTTTGGTGAATCACATTTGGCTTGGCATCCGGGAAGTAGAGGTTCTTCTTGCAAAACTCATAGAACCCCGCCGGATCACTACTGAAGTAACGATGACTCAGGTAGTATTCCGCATTCTTGTCCTGGGTGTAGAGCCCATTAGATGATCGGAAGTCAGGAATCCCCGAGGCGGTCGATACCCCGGCCCCCGTCAGGAAAACGATTTGCTTGGCATTATCAAACATTTGCTGAATCTGCGCATCCATGAGCTCACTTCCTTACAATGTATGGCACGCTGTGTTCTTCCAGAAACTTCTTAACTGGCATATCGTAGACCCGCTTGAAGTACTCGGGACTGTTACCGGTCGGAGCCGCCAGGGTAAAGGAGTTCTGCCGATCACTACGCCGCAAACCCACATAGGCCCGTTTGGTTGTCCCCCGCTCCTTCATGTCGGAATGGAAAATCTCAAAGACCTGCCGCATCTCGAGGCGGAGCTGACGTTCGCTCAGCACCGGAGAGACGGTCGTGTATTCATTATTGTGCAAGGCTGGCAGTCCCCACGCCTGCATCTGTTCGTCAAACATCGAATAGATCTTGATGATCGTCCGCCGCATATCGAATGGTGATTTAATCGGCTTAGCTGTGATCTGGTCGTAGATCTTCTGGGCTGCCGTCAGGGCTACCGGATAGTATTCTTCAAAGCGATCAGCAAACTTGGCAAAGTGGTCACCATAAAATACCAGGGCATCCAGGACCGTCAACAGGCGCAAAGTCCGCTCGTCATCGTCCTTACCGCCCTCCTTGGTCAGGGTGTGTTCGATTCCCTTCCAGTATTCCTCTTCGATCTGGTCATCGATCAGACCGTGCTTGCGTTGCTCGGCAACCACTACCCGGTGAATAGCAACGTTGTAGAGGTCCGTGGACATGATCATCATCTGCTCATCAAGTTCCTTGTCACCAAGCGACAGCTGGAAAAAGATCTGAGGGAAACCCTTGAGCAGCATCAGCAGGTGCAGCAATTCATGAGAGGCGGTGTAATTAGGTGCCGTCAAGTCGGTCACAATGATAAAGAGACCGCCAGGCAGCGTCTTCTGGGTCGCCTGGTCATGCCGGACGTAGCCGGACTTCTTGCCATGAAACTGCACAAAAACCGTTCCTTCCGGATAGAGGGCATTGACCTCGTCCAAAAGAGCTTGATTGGTCGCGTTTAATTTAATTTCTTCTTCGCTCATTATTTGTCCTTTCTAATCTTGGCTAGCACCTGACGGGCCGTTTTCTGGTCAACATGGGCCTGTTGAGCCAATTGAGCCACGACTAACGGAACCTCCGCCGGGGTAGCGCCGACGCTCACCGCTAACGATCGGTACTGCAGCTTCATGTGCCCCGCTTGAATTCCGGTCGTCGCCAGGGCTCGTAGTGCGGCTAGGTTCTGAGCCAAGCCGATGCTAGCCGTCACTGCCGCTAGTTCTTCGGCTGTTTGAATCTTACTAATCTGGTAATTGACCTTGGTCAGGGGATTCAGCCCGATCGATCCACCGACCACTCCAACCGGCAACGGAAGGGTCAGCTCACCATGGAGGCGTTCATCGCGAATGGTCCAAGTGCTGAGTCCCCGGTAGTGGCCGTCACGGGCGGCGTAAGCATGGGCACCGCTTTCGATGGCCCGCCAGTCGTTGCCGCTGGCGATCATGACGGCATCGATTCCATTCATGATTCCCTTGTTATGAGTAGCGGCGCGATAGGGATCGACCTGGGCGAGGGCGCTAAGCTGGGCAATTCGCTGAGCCACTTGCTTTCCAGGCAGCTGCTTAGTGGCCAATCGGACAAAATCGACGTCACAAGTAGCCGTCTGCAGGCTGTTGGTCGCCAGGTTGCTGAGGATCGCTACCAAAACGTGGTACCCCTGAGCAGTCAGGTCACGCCCTACTGCCTCAGCCATCGTATTGACGCTATTGGCTCCCATCGCCTGACAGACGTTGATCCCCAAGTCAATGCTGATAAAGTCGCCGGGCGTTCGCACTGTCATCGACTGGGCACCGCCACCCCGCCGCTGCATCGACGGGTGGGCTTCGTTAGCGACAGCCAGAAGGTGGGCACGCTGAGCATTCAGTTTAGCTACTGTAGTCGAAACATCCACAACGTCAGTCAAGACAACCTGACCAATCAGTTCACGGTGCTGCCGAGGCGCGGTAAAACCACCAGAAACTTGGACCCGCTTGGCACCATTACTAGCAGCCGCAATGACGGAAGGTTCCTCAACAACCATCGGGACAACATACTCCTGGTCATTAACGGTGAGGTTCAGCCCCACTCCCTCCGGCAGGCTGTAGTCCGTCAGGTAGTTTTCTACCAGCTCGTTACCCAGCTCGGTTGCTCCCCGGGCCAGCAGGGCAGTCACCGACTGGGGAAGGTGGAGACCTCGGGCCAGTCGTTCACGCCGTGTCTGAGGATCGGTCTTATAAAAGCCGTGTTGCCAATCACTCATTGTGGTCACTTCCTTTGGTTAACGTATTCCGTAATGATCCCCTCTCGGACACCACTCTCCGAGAAAATCACTCGACCATCACTATTGCGCTGAAGCAGGCTGACTAGGGGCAGCATCCCCCCAACAATAATATCCGCCCGTTCCGGTTCAAGGCCGGGCATTCGCTTGCGCTGGGCCAGATTACGGTTCAACAGTTCCCGATAGGTAGCAAAAACCACCCGGGACGAGAGCTGGTAGCCGTGGATTGACCGCTGACGTCGGTGCCGATGGTGATAGGACCAGGTCATCCGCGCCAGGGTCCGATTGGCACCACCGAGGAGGACAATCGGCACCCGGGTCGCGTACCGCAGCCATGGAATCTTAGTCAAGCGTTCATTCATCGCCACCTGGGCCCGGAAGAGGTCTGCCGAGCGTACGTAGCCATTGAGGTGGAACTGTTCAGACAAGGTCACAGCGCCGACTGGAATTGAGATCAAGTCTCGCGCCCGTCGCTGTTGCACCAAGACCAGTTCACAGCTCGCACCACCGACATCCAGAATCAAACAGTGGTTTAGCTTCATCGTCCGAATCACGCCCAGGTAGTCGTAATAGGCCTCTTTCTTACCCGAGAGTACCTGGAGACGAATTCCGACCTCCTTTTGTACCCGATCGAGAAACTCCTGCCGATTACGGGCCTGACGCATCGCTGCCGTCGTGATCGCCCGTACTTGGGTATGGGGCATAGACTCATAGATCTGCTTAAAACGCTTCAGGGCGGTAATTGTCCGCTTCATGGCGTCTTCCTGCAGCATCTTTTCGCGGCCCATCCCCTCTGATAGACGGGTATTCTCCTTGACCCGCTTAATTTCGCGAAAACGGCCATCTGGGGCGATTTCAGTGATCGCCATCCGGGCCGAGTTAGAGCCGAGGTCAACAATCGCGAGGTTTTCCACTATTTTCACCTCCGCTTTTCCGTTTTATTTTTTCTTAAGAAAACATCCTCTTTATGTTACCATGTTCCGCGTCGTGAAACACTAATAACTGCCCGGCAGAGAAAATTTTCTTCATAATTAAAAGGACCATCCTGACAAATAAATGTCGGGATAGTCCCTTCATAATTTTTACTTATGATTAGTCAAAGTAGTTAATACCGATAGCATCCCGAACCTCTTTTAAAGTCTGGTTAGCCACCCGGTTAGCCTTGGCAGAGCCTTCCGTCAGAATTTGGTCAACATAATCCAGGTTGGCCGCGTATTCTTCGCGTCGCTTACGGATTGGTTCCAAAACAGCCTGGAGAACTTCATTGAGGTGTCGCTTGATCTTAACGTCACCGAGGCCACCGGCTTGGTACTGTTCCTTTAATTTGGCAACGTGTTCCTTATCCGGGTCAAAGATATCAAGGTAGGTGAATACCGTGTTGCCCTCGACGTGGCCAGGGTCGCTGACCTTGATGTGAGTTGGGTCAGTATACATGGACATAACCTTCTTCTGAATCGTGTCGGCATCGTCGGACAGGTAAATACAGTTGCCCAGGGACTTACTCATCTTGGCATTGCCGTCGAGGCCTGGGATCCGCCCCTCTCCCTTTGGCGGGAAAACACCCTCTGGTTCTACCAGGATATCCTGCTGGTAGATCCGGTTGAAGGTCCGGACAATCTCCCGGGTCTGCTCCAGCATTGGCTCTTGGTCGTCACCAACCGGCACGGTGTCGGCCTTGAAGGCAGTGATGTCAGCGGCCTGACTGACCGGATAGATAAAGAAACCGGCCGGGACACTCTCACCAAACTTCTTTTGTTTGATCTCTGTCTTGACGGTCGGGTTCCGCTTCAGGCGGGAAACCGTGACCAGGTTCAGGTAGTGCATCGTCAGTTCGCTCAGGGCTGGAATCTGGGACTGAACCAGGATCGTCGACTTTTTGGGGTCAATGCCAACGGCCAGGTAGTCCAAGGCCACCTGGTGCAGACTATGCCGGATCTTCTCTGGATCGCGGGCGTTATCAGTCAGAGCCTGCTGGTCGGCAATCATGATGTAGGTATCATACTTACCGGTGTTCTGCAGGGCCACCCGGTTCTTGAGGGAGCCAACATAGTGTCCAATATGGAGCTTGCCCGTTGGCCGGTCACCAGTCAAAATTACATGTTTCTTTTCCGTCATCATTATTTCCTCCTTACATTAAAAAGCGTCCTATTAGCCATTAACTAATAGGACGCTTGCGCGCGGTGCCACCTAAATTGCAAAAAAATTGCCACTCGTGATTGATTCTCATTGAAATCCAGTTCGCACCCTGGAGACCTTTTCACCTACCGTCCCTCGCTGCAACTCGTGCTACTCAATGACTATATTTTAGCGAGTTTCATCACAAAAGGCAAGCAGATCACACAAACACTTGTTCGGAGCAAAGCTATTCAGTATAATAGAAACAGAATTTCACGGAAAGGACGATGATAATGGCAACCTACCTGGCAATTGACCTCAAATCATTCTACGCCTCAGCGGAGTGCGCCGACCTAGGCTACGATCCCCTGAACACTAACCTGGTGGTGGCCGATGCCAGCCGAACCAACAAGACAATCTGCCTAGCGGTCTCACCGGCCCTTAAAAAGTTTGGCCTCCCTGGCCGACCACGATTGTTTGAGGTCGAACAGCGAGTTGCCGAACTCAACCGTCAGCGAGCCCAGGCAACGAGTGATCACCGGCTGGCTCCTTGGGGATCTATCTATCGGGATGAGCTCCTTCATTCACCCAGTCTCAAGATTGAGTATAAGGTGGTCCCACCCCGGATGGCCTTTTACCTCCAACGCAGTGCTAAGGTCTATGAGATTTATCTTCGCTACCTGCCGCCAGCCAAGATTCATCCCTACTCCATCGACGAGGTCATGATGGATATCACCGACTACCTGAACAGCCACCATACGACCGCTCATGACCTCGCCAAGGAAATCATTCAAGTGATCCAGGCCGAGACCATGATCACAGCAACCGCAGGAATCGGGGACAACCTCTATCTCGCTAAGGTAGCCATGGATATCGTAGCCAAACGGATCCCGGCCGACGAAGATGGAGTGCGGATCGCCACAATGGACGAGCAAAAATACCGGCACTATCTCTGGGCCCACCAACCGATTACTGACTTCTGGCGGGTCGGTCGTGGTTATGCCAAGCGCTTAGCCAAACTCGGCCTGCATACAATGGGAGATATCGCCCGCTGCTCTTTAGGCACCCTCTCCGACCCGCAAAACGAAGAGACCCTTTATCAAGAATTTGGCAAGAATGCCGAGCTGCTGATCGATCACGCCTGGGGATACGAATCGGCAACCATCGATGATATTAAGCACTACCATTCCACCGACCACGGTCTCTACTCTAGTATCGTTCTCCCCCGACCCTACACCTTTGCGGAGGGGCGGATTGTCGTCCAGGAGATGGCCAACATGCTCTGCTTGCAGATGGTTAAACGTGATCTGGTGGCCGACGAATTTTCCGTGACCGCTAACTACGATGCCCAGAACCTGCAGGCAAGCCACGACTATCATGGGACCATCAGCAAGGACTTCTACGGTCGGGACGTCCCCCCATCCTGATCACGCCAAGATTAGCTTCAAGGTGCCGACCGCCTCGCCCAGTGAGCTAATCGACCGGTTCCTCGTTGCTTATGACCAGTCCTTTCATCACCAGCTCACCATCCGCCGTGTTACCGTCACCGCCAACCACCTAGTTAGCCGCCACCAGGCCCAGGAGCGGACCTACGCTGAGCAGCTCGACCTCTTTGCCGACCCCGAGCAGGCGGTGCAGACGGCCGCCAAGCAACAAGCCCGGCGCGACCAGGACTACAAACTACAGAAACTGATCTTGAAGATGCAGAAAGACTTTGGTAAAAACGCCATCATCCGGGCCGCGGACCTCAAGGACGGAGCCGTGGCTAAGAAACGCAATAAAGAAATTGGAGGTCACCAGGCATGACAAACAAGCAACAGTGGCAGGCTGAGCAAGCCCAATTTAACGACACCAGCCGCTACAATGACATCATGGACGTACCCCGCCACATCTCCCGGGCCCACCTGCCAATGACCAAACAGGACCGGGCCGGACAGTTTGCCCCCTTTGCGGCCCTCACTGGATACCGGGAACTGCTCGACAAGGCAGCCCAGCGTTACGCCAATAAACGTTACCCGACCGGGAAGGAGGTCCAAGCGATCTTTGCCTTCTTTCGTGGGCTGCCGATGGACGAGACAGTGACGCTGGAGCTCACCTACTTCAACGGGGAGAGCGGCTACTACGACCATTACCGAGGCACCCTATCCCGGATCAACTGGGCCCAGCAGGTAGCTTGCTTTGTAGATGGCCTCCTCATCCCCCTCCGCAGCATCCGCGACGTTTCAAGAGAGGAGGAGCCGCATGGCAAGTGATAACGAAATCAGGATGGCGATCAAGCAGGGCAACCAGGTTATCGCTGATTTTCAGCAACACTCGTCTGGTCGGCTAAACCTCTGGACATCGATTGTCACCCTCAGCCGCAACTACGTGATCACCGTCGAGGCTCAGAAGCGGGTTGGTACCGGGATTACTACCGCAATCGTCTGTCATCTTCCATTTGACCAATATAGTGACGACGATTATCAGCAGGTTTTGATGAGTTTCCAGAAAAAGTGGGATATTCCTGTTCTCTGTCATGCCTTCTCAAGACGCCGGCTTGCCAACCTTCGTGCCCAGTATGGTAGCCGGATCATCCGTGACGACATCGTTCGCCGTTACAAGTAGGCAACCAGAATGAACACTTGGCGCCCACCTAACCCTACTGGGAAACGATGTGGTGCGCCCTGATTCCCGAACAGGCCTTCATGGGTCCTGTTTAAACAACTCATATAACAATGATAAAAGGCCGCCGGTGGCTCTATAACCACCGACGGCCTTGACTATTAATAGTATCTGATATCATCACTCGTAAGCAGGTGATTACACTTGGGACAATGGAACGAAAGCACCGTTAAAGACTCCTCCAAACTCGTCAACTCATAACCACAATATTTGCAGTGTGGTTTTTCGAAAAACAACATATTGATCACTCCTTTTCTCGATATTTCTATTATATATCGCAATTTTATCTTTTCAAGGTATTTTTGATATTTACATATATATTTTTCTTGGTATAATTAACACATACTCATTAATAGGAGGATCAACCATGAATACTAACGACTATCTTAAAGTTTTACGCAAGGTTGAACAGGCCGCTACGAAAAACAGACTTCCCTACCTGTTCGATAAGAGTAATAAGATTGGCATTGTCTGGGCATATGAGGCCTTCGATCCAGACTATGCCTACAGCAAACTAGAGGTTACAAATAGCCTTAAAGAGAAATACCGATCGGATGGCGAGGACGTAATCTTCATCGGCATCAATCCTAAAGGCAAAACCTTTGACCGCCAAAAAACATGCAATGAACGGAAAAAGAAGTTCCAGCAAACTGGCCAACCTCTCTACAAAGAAGGACCGCACAGCAGTTCCAATGCTTTCTGGTACAGGGCAGTAAAAATTGCCCGGCAGCTAATAGATGACGGAAAACAACTCGGCCACATCTACGTCCTCGACCTCTTCCCGATGAGTACCTATACGATCGCTGAGCTTGAACAGGCCCAAGGCCACATCAACGACGATACTGATAATCCAATTGTCAAGAGCATCGCTTTCATCAGCCAATTTATTGCTCACCATCCCGAAGCTAAAGTCGTCATTGCTACCGGGGATACTAAAAGTAAGGCAAAGAACCGTCAAACCTTAGAACTACTGTATAAAAACATCATTGCGGATCACGAGGCAAATATCTATCACGTAGGTCTTAAGACAAACAGCTCAGGCAGCCTATACTTTATCCACCTCTCTAGTCAAAAGGCCAAACCAGTCAAAAAGCTAACCTCTGCGGACAAGATTCTGATCTGCTCTGCAATTCAGGCATGATTTTTATGGATAAAAAAGGCCCAATCTGGCGTAAAACCAGATCGGGCCTTTCACTATTCAACTAAACTTCCTTCACTACAAATAGACGACTGCTAAAGTCGGACGGATCCTTCTCCGGCTTGGTTCGGTCCATGATCCGCGGAACAAAGTAACCGACGTGCATCAGTTCGGCACCGGAGAATTTCTCCTGACTACCATTAACCGTATAAGTCTTCTCGGGGTCGAGACCGGCGAAGTAGAACCGAATGTATGCTGGGTTGGCACCGTTGAGAATCTGGAAACGGGCAGCGATGGCCTCACTCTGGTCATCATTGACAACCTGCCAGCCGTAAACGTTGGCATTGTTAGTATCTGGGTTTTCCAGCCGGTAGAACTTGCCAAACTGGAAGAGATGCCGATATTGCTTGTAAAAGGCCACCTGCTTCTTAATAGTCGCTAGCTGGTCTTCCGGCAGCTTAGTGATATCCAGCTCATAGCCAAAATCCCCGAAATAGGCTACTGAAGCCCGGGTACTAAGCGAGGTCAGCCGACCGACCTGGTCATTTGGCACGGCCGAGACATGGGCACCCCACATCGACTGAGTATAACCGTACGAGGTCCCATCCTGGATCTTGATCCGCTCGATAGCATCAGTATCGTCACTACACCAAGCCTGTGGAGCATAATACATCATCCCGAGATCGAAACGGCCACCACCAGAGGCACAGGATTCAAACAGAACGTCCGGGAAAGCCTTGGTCAGCCGGGCGTACAGCTGGTAGACGCCGAGAATATAGCGGTGGGCAAACTCCAGCTGACGGTCAGCTGGCAGTTGCTTCCCGTACATCTCGGTGATGTTCCGGTTCATGTCCCACTTGATGTAGTCCAGTTTGGTCTTCCGGATAATTGCACTGATATGATCGACCAGGTAGTCCACCACCTCAGGTCGGCTCATATCAAGAACAAACTGGTTTCGAGCCGGGGTACTCTGCCGACCAGGAGTAGCAATCATCCAGTCAGGATGAGCCTCGTAGAGTTTACTATCGATAGAGATCATCTCGGGCTCAAACCAGAGGCCAAACTTCATTCCCTTGGCATGAACTGCGTTCGCGAATCCGTCGATTCCATCGGCGAACTTCTTCTCGTCGACGAACCAGTCCCCTAGGCTAGACTTATCGTCGTCCCGGTGGCCAAACCAGCCATCATCAAGCACAAACATCTCAATGCCAAGCTCATGGGCCTTGTCGACGATTGGCATTAGTTTCTGCTCAGTAAAGTCCATAAAGGTAGCTTCCCAGTTGTTGATTAGGATTGGCCGCTCCTCATGGGCAAAACGCGGATTAACCAGGTGGTCCCGATAAAAGGCTCCCATCTGCTGACTCAGTTGGTTCAGCCCAGCAGTAGTATAAGACATCACAGCTTCTGGTGTCTGGAAACGTCCACCGTCATCCAGGTGCCAAGCAAACTCATCCGGGTTGATTCCAACCAGAACCCGGGTAGTATCAAACTGATCAACTTCGACGGAATCGAGGAAGTTGCCCGAATAGATCAGGTTAAAACCGATTGCCGTTCCCTGATTATTGTCGGTGTGGGGCCGGGCAAGGATGAAGAACGGATTCTGCTGATGGCTGGAAGCATCCCGAAGACTACTAATACTCTGCACACCGGAACGCAGGTGAGTCCGAATAAGGTGCCGTTCTCGCGCCCAAGACCCGGAAAACTGCAACAGGTCATAGTCGCTATCCGGTAGATCCAGCTGCGTGCTCAAAGCCCGGTTAAGGGTAATCGGCTCCCCATGGTTGGTGTAGGTGGCACTGCGAACAATCACATCTTCCTTTTCAAAGACTGTGTAGTGCAGATCCAGTAGCACATTGGCCAGCTCATCCTTAAACTTAACGGTCAGAGTTTGCGCATCATCACCTTGGTCATCGAAACTGGATGGTAAGTCAGCTAATCGTGCCTTGCCATCTGTAATCTCATAACCCTGGTAGACAAACTCCGAGGTCCGCGATCCATTCTGGTAGGTGATCTGGTAAGCCGGGTAACGGTAGTCCCCTTTGCCCAGGCCGGCGTACTCCTGCTTAATCAGCTCTAACTGGAAGTCGCTCTGTTCAACTGTCAAGGTATTGGTACAGTCATGTTCTTCCCGGCTGGCCAGATTGGTATAGCCATTTTTGACCGGAATCCGTGGCCCGTAGTAGAGCTGGCCAGCAGCGCCATTTTCCAGGATCTTAAAGATATAGCTGGTTGTGGCCGTCTGCAGATGAAAAAGCTGTTGTTCGTCATTAACATGAATACTCATTTTCTAAGTCCCCCTTGTAAATAAAAAGGCGCCATAAAGCGCCTTGATGAAAACAATTATTCTACATGGTTTGGCGCTAACCACTCACCAGAATCAGTCTGGCTGGGTAAAATTAAACTCTGGGAACCAGATCTTGATTTCCTTGGTAGCGCTGGCTGGTTCATCGGACGTGTGGACAATGTTCCGCAGGTTGCCATCTGGCCATTCACGGCCATAATCACCACGAATGGTCCCCCATTCGGCCTCAACCGGGTTGGTAGCCCCGGCCATGTTATGGATAGCCTTGATGACGTTGGTTCCGGAAACCACGATCCCAACAATTGGCCCCTCAGTCATGTATTCGAGCAGGTCAGGGAAGAATGGCTTGTCGACCTTGTCAGCGTAGTGTTGGCGCAGTAACTCCTCGGTTGGCTGAATCATCTTCAAAGCCTCAATTTTGTAGCCCTTACGCTCAATCCGCGTGATAATTTCACCAATATGCCGGGTCTTGACACCATCAGGCTTTACTAAAACCAATGTGTATTCGTCTTTAACCATAACGAACCTCTCCTTTTCAAATCACTATCATTAGATTATCATATCTCATTCACCGTTGAAAGCACTTTCAGATACTTTATTTGACAATTTCGTGTTCGATTACTAGCTGCTGACAGGCTTTGGCGTTCAGGGCTGGACTGACGGGACCATTGCTGAGCAGGGTCAGCTGGTGCATCGCCCGGGAAGCCATTGTGTAAATCATTCCGACTTCATCAGTATTCTTCAGGTTGGCCGCCGAAACGTCATAGGCCAGAACAGCATCAAATTCTAACCCCTTAGCCAGGTAGATCGGCAAGACAAGGACCCCGGTCGGCAAAGCACTATCCTTCTCACTGAGCAGGTGAAGGTCAGGCATCTTCTGCCGGTGAAGAATATGGTAGACTGCCTGGGCCTGTTCACTGTTCTTGGTTAGGATCGCCACCGTTTCATTATTCTGATGAAGCTTAGCCACTTCCTCAACCATCGCCTGCCGGGTACTGGCCGCCGAGTAGCGGACCAGCAGGCGCGGTGTGGCTCCATGGCGGGTAAATGAAATAATCTGATCACCATCTGGCAGGAGGGCCTTGGCAAAATCGGTAATCTCCTTGGTTGACCGGTAGCTCCGTCGCAGGGCAATCAGGTTCGGGTGCTTGGCATTAAGAACACCACTAAGCTCTTTGAGCATCGTCTCAGGTAATTGAAGGGGCTTAAAGAGCGCCTGCTCACTGTCGCCAAGAACAGTAAACCGGGCTTGGGGGAAGGCATGGCGCAGGTAGACCATCATCGCCAGGGAATAATCCTGCATCTCATCAATGAAGACGTACTGGAAAGACCGGTTCTGCCCACTACCAGTGATCAGGTCACGCAGGTACATCAATGGAGCAGCGTGCATCAGTTCCAGACGATGAAACTCAATTTCATCTTGATAGTTCAGGATCATCTTCGCCCAATCCCGGGTACTGATCGAATCCGGCAGCTTTACCTGACGGAGAAAGTGCTCATATTGGTTATAGAAGTCGAGAAAGTAATTGTTGTAGATGGCATCCGCAATGATCCGCAAGCGTCGTTTGGCCCACCGGCGGGACAAATAGGCGTACTGAGCATCCTCATCGGCAAAGTCGTCTACCGTTTTCTTGCCATACAGGCGGTAAAGCTGCTGAGTGGTAAGATCGTCCAGCTCCTTGGCCACCCAGTCCTGCTTAGCCTCGATCCGTACCCGGTGCTGGAGTTCCCGAATTAATTTATTCTTTAACTGAACCATCCGGTCAGCGGGGTGCATGGCCTTCGGTAGTGTTTCGTAAACCGCTCGAATATGATCAGCGCTGAAGAAGACCCGACCATTAAAACGCAGGTCGGCAAACTGGAGGTCCGCATCTGTCAGATCAGTCACATATTGGTGAACCTGGTCCATCACCGCTGTCCCCTCCATGAAGTTGGCAATTGTCTGATCGGTATTGGGATGAGCCTGACGCTTTTCGTAGCGCTCAAATAGATTTTCAACCTGGAGCCCTGCAAAGCGCCGGCGCACAAATCCCTCCAGTGTCACTTGACGCATATTACGCTCACCAAGGCTTGGCAGGACCTCAGAAATGTAATGGCTAAAGAGGTTGTTGGGGCTAAAGAGGACAATTTGATCGGCATTCAAGACGGCCCGGCTATGATAAAGAAGGTAGGCAATTCGCTGGAGAATTGCTGAGGTCTTCCCGGACCCCGCAACCCCCTGAACCAAAAGAAGGTCACTATGAGTGTCACGAATGATGTCGTTTTGTTCCTGTTGGATCGTCGCCACGATATTGTGCATATACTGATCGTTCTGTTCACCCAAAGCCGCTTGAAGGAGCTCGTCACCGACTGTCTCGTTGGTATCGAACATGTTGGTGATCTGACCGTCTTTAATAGTAAACTGCCGCTTCTTAACTAACTCAGTGTGCTGAGTACCGGCCGGCGTCTCGTAGCTGACCTGGCCAAGAGTCCCGTTATAGTAGACACCCGCAATCGGTGCCCGCCAGTCGTAAACCAAGAAATCGGTTTTATCATCGTTCATCAACGAGGCGGTTCCAATATAGAGCGACTCCGACTTGTCTTCACCGGGATCTAGAATATCGATTCGACCAAAGTATGGTGATTCCTGCAAGCCCTTCAGTGTTGCCAGCTGGTGCTTTAAGATTATCTCACTCTCGGCGGCCCGGGAGACCAGTTGTCGCTGCTGTTCCAGCATTGATCGCGATTCGGCGATATCATCGACCTCATAACGGTTGATCGAGGCGTTCTCGCTGTAGTTACGCTCAACCGCCCGGGTCTCCTTATGGGCAGCCTCAGCGGCGATGCTCGTTTCGGTGATCTGTCGTTTGATTTCGGCAATCACCCGGTCAACACGGCGTTGCTCTTGTCGTTTCTCTTCTCGTTCTCCCATACTTAGCCTCTTTTCTCGTTATTTGCAATACAATATTGTAACACCTCATCCCCTTGCCGTCGTCAGCAACGCCCTGGGGAACTATGGCACAAAAAAAGACTGGCCAATTCCGCACAGTCTTTTGTTAATTATTCCTCATGGGCAGATTTCAGGGCGTGCTTAAGCATGAATGGGGCCAGAACCGTAGCCAATATGATTACGGTAATCACGTCCGAATAATACATTGACGACATTAGGTGTGCCTCGTAACCGATCTGGGCGGTGATCAGGGCCATCTCACCTCGAGCCACCATCCCACTACCGACAACGTAAGAGCTCGGCAGACTAAAGCCGGACATCTTAGCCCCCGCCCCACAGCCAATCAGCTTAGTCAGGCAGGCCAAGATCGTCATGACAATCACGAAGATAAATGAACGTTGGATGTTGTCAAAGCGCATATTGAGACCGACACTGACGAAGAAGAGCGGGATAAACAGGGCGTAACCAATCGGAATGAAGCTCCGGTCAATTGTTTTTTTGCGGTGGGTGTTGGCCACGGCAATACCGGCAAAGAAGGAGCCAACCGCTCCACTGAGACCGACGTAATCGGCCAGGGCTGCCATTCCCAGGCAGATGATCATTGCCATTACCGACGGGGCCGCCACAGTTAACAGACGTTCGCTGAGGTGCATCAAGTATGGTGCCAGCCAGCGGACAACTAAGTAGGTGCCACCGAAGAAGAGGATCTGGAGCAGGAGAGCAATTCCCAGTGGTAGGTTGGTATGGCCGCCCTGACTACCATTGATCATACTGATCATGATACTCAGCATGATTACCCCGATGATGTCATCGGCGACCGCAGCCCCCAGGATCGTGGCGCCCTCCCGGCTATCAAGACGTTTGAACTCCCGCAGGACCGCCACTGAAATGCTGACCGAGGTAGCGGAAAAGATCACCCCGATGAAGAGCGACTCCATCTTTGTGAACCCAAACAGGTAGCTGGCGCCGCCCATCACAATTAACGGTACGATGACCCCGATAACCGCGACAATCACAGCCGGGCGCAGATACTTCTTAAGTAGGGAAAGGTCGCTTTCCAGTCCTGCGATAAACATCAAGATGATGACCCCAATCTCTTGGAACTCATTCATCATCCCATCGAGGTGCACCCAGTTAAGGATGGCCGGGCCAACAATGATCCCCACCAGGATCTGGCCGATCACCTCAGGGATCTCTACCCGCCGGCAAAGGTGGGCCACCACCTGAGTCGCCAACAGCAGACCCGCTAAGGTCGCAATAAACTCCATAAAATACCTCCTTAAATAATCTAACTATCATTTTAACATAGCCGTTTATAGTCGTGTTGAGTGAACTATAATGGGATTACAGCTTTAGACTAAGGAAGGATGGTCTCATTGAATAATTCACACACGCACTATCATCGGGCTAAGGATATCCTTGCCAAACCATTCTCAGCCCCATTTCTTAAGTACATCTGGGCCGGGATCACGGTCGGACTGGTCACCGGGCTCGTGGTCAGCATCTTCCGTTGGATCATCGATCAGACTCTTCACCTGCTGACTGTCGTTTATCCCTTTCTCAACCAGCACCCAGTCTGGCTGATCCCCTATATTCTAGGCACTATCCTTGTTTCATGGCTGATTGGCCAGTTGATTAAGGTAGACCTCACCGATTTGGTTGGCTCCGGGGTCCCCCAGATCGAGGCGATCCTGCTCGGGCAGCATAGGATGAAGTGGTGGACTGTCCTTTGGCGCAAGTTTGTCAGCGGCCTACTGACCATTTGCCCAGGTCTCTTTCTCGGTCGTGAAGGGCCGTGTATCCAAATTGGCGCCTGCATCGGGCAGGGTTTATCAGAAAAGGTCTTCAAGCTAAACAAGGAGGACGAGTACCTGCTGCTTCAGTGTGGCGTGGCTGCCGGCTTATCCGCTGCCTTCAGTGCTCCACTGGCCGGGACGGTCTTCCTATTAGAAGAGATCACCCATCATTTTAAGAATAAGATCTGGGTGACTGCCTTCATTGCAGCGATTGCGGCCGATGCGGTCACCTTTCTCTTCTTCGGTACCACACCCTGCCTCTATTTGCCGATCAAGTTGGAACTGCCAGTACGGGTCTACCCCTGGCTGATCGTACTCGGGCTGATCCTCGGTGGATTTGCCTTTCTCTTCCAGTACTTCATCTTTAGCCTCAAATACTGGTACCGGAAGTTCCCGCTGTTGCCTGACTACTACCACAGCATCCTGCCTCTCCTTCTGGTCATCCCGGTCGGCCTGTGGAATCCCCACATTCTTGGGGGAAGCCACAACTTCATCATGTACGTGGCTGACACGAGCCTTCATGCCAATTGGGCACCGCTGCTGGGGATGATGATATTTTTCTTTGTCCTGCGGTTCTGCGGCACCATGCTTGCTTACGGATCAACAGTTCCCGGGGGAATCTTCATGCCAATTTTCGTCCTTGGCAGCGTTCTGGGGGCAATTGCCGGCATTACCATGATCCACGCCGGTATTATCCCGGCCAGTTGCTATTTAAATATTATCGCCATCAGCATGGCTGCCTTCTTTGGAGCCGCCGAGGGGGCGCCGTTCTCCGCGATCCTGCTGGTCACCGAAATGGTGGGATCAATCCAGCAGATCTTCCCAATGATGATGCTGACTTTCATTGCCTATTACGTCAGCATGCTGCTCGGTGCCCGGCCATCAATCTACAATGCTCTCCGTCAGCAGATGGTGTTTAAAAACTGAGTCTAATCAAAATCTAAGGAGCGTACCGCCATGTGGCCGATTATCCTATTCGTCTTATTAATCTATTCGTTTATCCGCGGAACCTTCGAAGCCGAGGCTGTTACTCGGAAGAGTCTGGTCATCATCCCCAGCTATGCACTAGTCATGATGATCTGTTCCCTGGCTGAAGAGAACTTCAATCATAAGCTGATCCTAACCGCCATCCTCCTAGTCGTCGGCATCCTCATTGGACTTTTCCAGGCCACAAAAGTAACTGTTACCGACACCCACGAACAAGACCGCTATGGCCGGCCAATCATTAAAGTCAAGCGGAACTGGCCCTACTTGTTCGGCTGGATTATCGTCTTTGTCATCGACATTGCCATTGAGTTTACCGACCAGGCCAGCATCAACGGTAATGCGGTCGTCCAGGAGCTGGTTAAAGAAATATTGAAGGATCTCTCATCAATTGCCTTCTTCAGCTTCAGTAACGAATGGTTTGTCTGGGTACTGACCGTTGCCACCAGTTTTGCCTATGGCATCACTCTGTTAGTCAAGTACCCGAAGATTCGGCAGGCGGTGGCCCGCCGGCACCGAAAAAGTTAACAAAGGTTTAATTATTCAGCTGTTTTGCCAATGTTAAAATAATGGTACAAATAATTTTATATGGAGGTAGAATAGATGAGTTTCCTAAAAAATAAGGTAGCCTTGATCACTGGGGCTGGCCGGGTCGTCCTCAGCAATGGTCAGAGCGGATCAATCGGCTACGGGATTGCGACCGCCTACGCCAAAGAAGGGGCCAATCTGGTCATCACTGGCCGAAACAAGGCTAAACTAACCGCCGCCAAGGATGCGTTGGAGAAGGAGTACGGGATCCAGGTCCTACCTGTGGTTGCCGATATCAACGTCCACGCGGATAACGAAGCAGTCGTCCAAAATGTTGTTGACCAGGCAATCAAGGAATTCGGCCGGTTAGATGTCTTGATTAATAACGCCCAGGCTTCGGCTTCCGGGGTGACCCTGGCTGATCACACCAGCGACCAGTTTGACCTTGCCATCTATTCTGGACTGTATGCCGCTTTCTACTACATGAAAGCCTGCTATCCTTACCTCAAGAAGACTCAGGGCAGCGTGATCAACTTTGCGTCCGGCGCCGGTCTCTTCGGCAACTACGGCCAATGTGCCTATGCCGCCGCTAAGGAAGGCATTCGGGGGATGAGCCGAGTGGCTGCCACAGAATGGGCCAAGGACAATGTCAACGTCAACATTGTCTGCCCGCTTGCCTGGACGGCTAAGCTGGAACAGTTCAAAGAAGCCTTCCCGGACGCTTTCAAGGCCAACGTTCATGTCCCGCCAATGGGTCATTTTGGCAATGCCGAAAAAGAGATCGGCCGGGTCTGCGTTCAGCTAGCCTCACCGGATTTCAAATATATGACTGGGGAGACGATCACCCTAGAAGGGGGTCTCGGCCAGCGGCCATAATAAAAAGGGAGAAGCACAACGCCTCTCCTTTTTTATATACAATAATTTATTCTGTGCTCACCTCAGACTGGGGAATTCCCGCACAGGCTTTGGTATCAAATGTGTTCTTCCGACAGCCCCGGCTTTCAAGCGGTTATCACTGATAAAGTGAAGATGCCAGCCCGCAGTAGTAATCGTGCTGACAAGGTTTCTTGCCTATCAACGTGACCAACGTTCCTCGTATAGAGTTGTAGTCATTACCAGGTTCCTTTCTTATAAGAACCCACTGCTTATGATCATACACTCCAGTTAAATATTTTCTTCAATCCCATAAGCCGCCTGGCAGGCTCGAACTGCCGTGTCACCCTTACCATGGATGTGCTTCTACCTATCTGAGCTAAGGCGGCGTTTAAAGTATAACTGAAGCACTGGACAAAAGGCAAATTAGCCTAAGTAAAAACGACTCCCAACATTCGAACACTCGAACGTTAAGAGTCATTTTAACAGGCTTGCTAATACTAGCTACCCGTATCTTACTGGGTTTCAATTGTTACCAGCCAAGTTCCTCAGCGTTGCTTGGCAAAGCGAGCTTGCCAGCCGCCAATTCACTGAAGGCCTGGTCAATCATCCCAAAGGCCTGATCGAGCTGGTCATCGCTGATTACTAACGGTGGTTGGAAACGCAGGATGCTTCCCCGCAAACTAATGATAATCGCCCCAAGTTCAAATATCCGGTACATCAGCTTAGTGGTGGCAACTACATCCCCCTCACCTGTGGCTGGGTTGACGATATCAATTCCGCCATCCAAGCCATACATCCGAACGTCGCCGATAAAGTCGTACTTAGCCTTCTCCTGGCTAAAGAAGTCCGTCGCTTTCTTACCCAATCGGGTCGAGCGTTCCAGCAGGTGTTCGTCCTTGATCACGTCCAGGGTAGCGTTAGCCGCCGCGGTCGTAACCGGGTTCCCCGCCGTGGTGTAGACATTAGCAGCAGACCCCAAGGATTCCATAATATCCTTACGGCCGACGATTGCGCTCAGCGGCATCCCCGAAGCCAGGGACTTACCAACGGACATCAAGTCAGGCTCAATCCCTGGGAAGTTCTGAATGGACCACCATTTGCCAGTCCGCCCCATTCCCTGGTTGACCTCGTCGATAGTAAAGAGAATCCCATGTTCCTTGGCAAAATCATAAACCTTCTGCATAAAGGCTGGCGGAGTCTTGATGATTCCCCCGTCACCTTGAATTGGCTCGATTAAAATTGCCGCAGTCTCCTCGGCCGGCAGGTAGGTCTCAAATGGCTGCTTGAAGGCCGCAAACATCCGATTTACAAACTGGTCCTCACTTTCATCCGGAAGGCGGTCCCATGGTGATGGGAATGGTACCTTGACCACCCCAGGAAGAAGCGGCCCCATCTTCCGACTCATGTTCAGGGTAACGGAAGAAAGGGTCATGGAAC
Organism: Limosilactobacillus pontis; assembly: GCF_002940945.1. Lineage (GTDB taxonomy): Bacteria > Bacillota > Bacilli > Lactobacillales > Lactobacillaceae > Limosilactobacillus > Limosilactobacillus pontis_A. The sequence goes on along the minus strand of NZ_PNFV01000007.1, from coordinate 32,761 downwards.
CATAGGTCGACCCGTGATAGGCTCCTGTGAAGGAAACCATGTAAGGTCGACCGGTGTAAGCCCGGGCAAATTTAATGATGGCATCGTTAGCATCTGAGCCAGAGTTCCCCCAGGCTACCTCAACCGGACCGCTCATCGGTGCCAGAGCCGCCAAGCGTGGTGCGAGCCGCGCTGCTTGTGAATTGGCAAAGTATGCCGGCGTGTACTGGATGATCTTAGCAGCCTGCTCCTGAATGGCCTTAACGATCCTAGGATGGGCGTGCCCAGTGTTAGTCGAGCTTGCACTGGCCAAGAGGTCAATGTAGTCGTTGCCCTCAACATCAGTGATAATGGCCCCGTGCCCATGGTCAATCACAATGTCATAGTACTTAATACGGGCCGCCGTCGCAAAGGCCGCCTGCTCCTTTTCCAAAATCTGACGATTACTCTCTTCACTCATGGTCATCCGCTCCCTTCTTATTCAAGTAGGAATGTCGGACTCCATAGGCAAAGTAGATGACCAGACCAAGAATGAACCAAATCCCCGCATATAGCTTAGCCTGGTAGTCTAAACCAAGGAAGACAAACAGGGAGGCCAGGAATCCTAGTGCTGGCAGCACTGGATAAAGCGGCATCTTGAAGGCTGGGTTGGCGATATCCTTCCCCTCCCGCTTCCGCAGAGCGTAAATTCCCAGAGAAACGAACATGAAAGCGATCAGGGTCCCGGCAGAAATCAGCTGGGAAAGAAAAGCGAACGGGAAGAAGGCGCCGATCAGGATTCCACCGATCGTCAGCGTCCATAATGCTCGATTAGGCCGGTTGCTCTTATCAAGGCCACCGAGCCACTTTGGCAACATACCGTCACGCCCAAAGGAATAAATCAGCCGGGAACCAGCCATGCTCATCCCGATTAGGGCAGTAAACATCCCAACAACAGCAATAGTTTGGACAACCACGGCCACTCCACCGTGACCGGCAGCCCGCAATGCCAGGCCGACTGGCTCAGCACTATTGGCGTACTTTTGGTATGGCAGCATACCGACCAGGACCAAACTGACAGCAACGAATAGGACCACGGCGATAGCCAGAGAACCAAGGATCCCTCGTGGCATCGTCTTCTGAGGGTTAACCGCTTCGGCCGAGTTAGCCGCGATCGAGTCAAAGCCGATGTAGGAAAGGAAGATCATGGAGACACCAGCATAGATTCCTTGCCAGCCCCCAAACGGACCGTTGGCAGTTTCATGGTACTTTGGGACAAACGGAACGTAGTTGGTAGCCTTAATAGCAAATAAGCCAACTACAATGAAGAGTAGGACCGCGAAGACCTTCAAGACAACCAGGATGTTTTCTACCCGGGCTGCCCGGGAAACCCCAAACGAAATCAACAGGGCCACCAAGGCAATAACGACAACGGAGATCAGGTCGACAACCCCGCCGTCGGTTCCGAAAGCATTTGACAGTGAAGCTGGTAATTTCAACCCCATGGGGGCAATCAGCGCCCGAAAGTTGGCCGATAATCCAGAACCAACGAAGGCTAGGGCGATAAAATATTCGGCTAGCAGTGCCCATCCGGCAATCCAACCAAAAAATTCACCAAAGACAACGTTGATCCAGGAATATGCAGACCCGGCAAACGGCATCGCCGCCGCCATTTCGGCATACGCAAAGGCAACCAGCCCAGCTACTATAGCCGCCACCAGGAATGAGATGGCCACCGCCGGACCAGTATGCATCGCAGCAACTTCACCGGGAAGAGTGAAAATTGAGGTCGACACAATGGTTCCGACACCCAATGCTAGAAAATCCCGCACCCGCAGTGATCGGACCAGATGGCCGTCTTTGCTTTCGTAAACATGCGGATCTTCTTTCCGCGTGATCGTTTTCCAAAAACTCATAACTCTTCCTCCTTCATTAGAATTTTATTAGAATCATAAGAAAAACTTTAATTTATTCTACCAATTCCGTTCCTTAAGGTCAAATGTTTATTTAATTAATTTTAAATAGTCTAATATTCGATAGTCAAGCGTAATCGCTTTCATTTATTAGTTAACCCCATTTTGAATATTAGCGATTAGTCAGCTAGCGCCAGCACGTAAAATGAAAATATTTTAATACACATTTTACTAGAACTTGACTTACATCGGCTAACCCTCGACAATTTAACTAAGAATATTCATAGAAAGAAGTCTTCTCATGCTCACCGACCAAGAAATCCGCCAGGCTATCCAGGTCATGCGTCAGAGTTTTCCTAACGCTAGTACCACCTTGAAGGCCGACACCACTTTCCACTTCCTCCTCGCCACCATTCTCAGCGCCCAGGCCACCGATAAGTCCGTCAACTTCACTACTCCTGCCCTTTTTCAGCGTTTTCCGGGTCCCAACGACTTGGCCGCAGTAGAACCAGAGGATGTTGAACCCTACATTAAGCGCCTTGGTCTTTATCGCAATAAAGCCAAGTACCTGGTCAACTGCTCCAGAGCCATTGTTGATAACTTTGGCGGGACGGTTCCCCACACCCGCAAAGAGTTGATGAGTCTGCCGGGAGTGGGCCGCAAAGTGGCCGACGTGGTCCTGGCCGAGTGCTTTAAGATCCCAGCCTTCGCCGTTGATACCCACGTCAGCAGGGTGGCCCGTCGGTTAGCCATGGTCGAACCCAAGGCTACCCTCCTCCAGATCGAACACCGGCTGATGGCAGCCGTTCCGGAGGACCAGTGGCTGGATGCCCACCACAGCATGATTTTCTGGGGCCGTTACCAGTGTACAGCCCGCAACCCCAAGTGCGAACACTGCCCGCTACTGGCGATGTGCAAGTACGGCCAAGATAACGTAATGTAAAGAAATGGCGCCGCTAGTGATTGTTCACTAACGACGCCTTTATTATTGTCGCTAAATAGTCGTCTTAATCCCCATCAAAATCAGCATAATCCCGAGGACCAGTTTAATGATCAGAGTTCGTTGGGACTTTCTGGTCAGCCAAAGAATCACTGGTGGGGCCAAAAGCGCACCAACCAGCGAGCCTGCAACCAATCCGCCAGCGGCTGCCCAGTCAACACTCCCGCCAGTCAGATGTAAGATGGCACCGACAACCGACATCCCTACCAAGACATAAGCCGAAGTAGCCGAAGCATTGGCCATTCTGACATTCAATAAAAGCAGGCCAGCGGTGATCGGTCCGCCGCCACTAAGCCCCGCGATACCGACCATCAGGCCACCGAGAATCCCGTAGGCTACGCTCCCCCATTTGGAGGCTACCTGCTTTCTAACCGGCTGGTGGTAAACCTTGTAGATCAGCTGAATTCCCAGAGCAACGAGGATCAGGCCGATCACCAGCTTATAGGTTTGCTCAGGCAGCCAGGGTGACAGCCAGAAACCAACGAAGATACTGGGAATCGCCGCTACCAGCATCCGGTTGCCGAGGTGGAAATCAATCATTCCCCGTCGGTAATAGGCCCACGAGCCAAGAACTAGCGCTGGCAGAGCGGTCACAATCGAAGTGGCCGCAGCAGTAGCGGGCGGCAGGCTGAAGAGAGCCGTCAGGACACCCAGGTAGATAGCACCCCCACCTCCACCGAGAGAGATGACAAAAATGCCTACCAGCAGGCCAACTGTAATCAATAGAATCAGGTTACTTATCAAGTTTTATCGAGTCTCCTTTTCAATCTCGCACCACTAGGCGGTTCATACCAAAGGTGATCACAAAAGCGGCCGCCAGAAAGACAATGACCACCCAGTACGGATACTGGTAGTTCATGTCCAGCAGAGCCCCCGAAATCAGTGGACCAATGATGTTGCCAACACTGGTCAGGGACATATTGATCCCGTTCAGCAGTCCCTGGTTGCTCCTGCTCATCTTAGTCAGCAGGGTAGTAATCGCCGGTCGCAGCATATCAAAGGCCTCAAAGACAATCAGCGTTGCCACCACCAGCTGCCAATGAGAATGGTCATAGATCACGAAAACCGTCCCCACAACACTAAGGAAGAAGCTGTACCGAATCAATCGAACCTCCCCCATCCAGTGAACCAGGCCCTCGAAGAAGAAAACCTGGAGAATCAGGGAAATGATTCCATTCAGTGTCAGGACCAGGGCGATCGTTGCCAGGTCGAAGTGGTGCACCTCATTGACGTAGAGACTGTAGATACTTTCAAAGCCCGCTAGGCCGAAAGCGGCCACGAAGATCATTGCAAACAGGGTGATGAGGGCTGGGGTCATCAGTTGGCGCAGCTGGGTCCAGGTACTCCCCAGCAACTGGTTTTCTGGATGCTTGGTCGTGCTCTGGAAACGTTCATCGTTGTCACGGGGCAGGAGGCTCCAGGCCACCACGGTACTAACCAGGCCCAGAGCACCCGCAACCCAGAAGGGAAACTTATAACTGACATTAGCTAGGATACCGCCCAGACCAGGACCCAGGATCAGACCACCACTGAAAGCCGCCGAGAGCCAACCGATTACCTTTGCCCGCTGACGGGCAGTCGTCAAATCGGCAGCCAAGGCCATCGAGGTCGGCACAAACATTGCCGCCGATAGGCCGTCGATCGCCCGAGAGATATCAAATGCCCAAAGGTGCTGGGCAATTGCAAATAGAAACTCGGCGAGAGAGAAGATCAACAGGCCCCACACCAGCATTGGCTTCCGCCCGATCTTATCGGAGATCCGACCGACCACCGGCGAGGCCACGAACTGGACGAAGGCAAATAAAGAAGACATTACCCCCATGTCGAAAGCCGAGAAACCATATTCGTTCTTGATAAAGGGCATTACCGGGAAGATCAAGCTCATCCCCAAGCAGATTAGGAACTCGCAAAAGATAACGGTGGCAATGATCCTTTTTACTTCTTTGGTCATTGTTACTTATTTCCTTTCTCAGACGAAAAGGGACTACGACAATCGTCATAGTCCCTTAAGTATATTTATCACTACTTTAGCACCTTTTAGCTTGTTTGGCTACTTTTTCGTAGCAGCCAGGCTCTCCGCATACTTTTCCTTGATAAAATCAGCTGAAGTCTGGAGCTTCTTGAGTTCTTCCTCTGTCAAGTCCAACTGGGACTGGGCAACGATCCCATCGCGGCCAACTACCGCTGGGTATGACAGGTACACGCCATATTCAGCTCGGTAGTTGGAAACAGGCAGTTCAGTCAAGGCGTTGGAAAGAATAACGTTGACCAGGCGAACTGCTGCGGTGGCAACCCCGTAACTGGTGTATTTTTTACCCTGGAAAACTGTCCAGCCACCCATCTTGGCCTCCTTGTCCAGTTCATCTAGATCAAGGCCTTTCTCCTTAGCTAGCTTGGTGATCGGCTGGTCAAGAACCTTAACCGTCGACCAGGCCGTAAACTGGGAGTTTCCGTGTTCACCGAGGTTGTAACCAGCCACGGAACGTGGATCAACGTGTAAGCGATCGGCCACCGCCCGCTTCATCCGGGCGGAGTCCAGCAGGGTCCCGGTTCCAATGACGTGCCCCTTCGGCAGGCCGGTGATCTTCTGGTAGAGAGAGGTAATCACGTCAACTGGATTGGTGATCACTACGATCTTACCATTAAAGCCGCTATCCTTGATTTTTTGGGCAACATCAGCAACGGCATCTCGAGTAAACGGCAGCTCCGCAAACCGATCCGCGTTTGGATTATCCTGAAGCTTAATGTTGCCGACCGCGGAAACGATCACGTCGGTATCTGCGAGGGCCGCATAGTCGTTGACAACAATGTTGGTATGGAACGGTAGATTAGCCATCGCATCCTTGAAGTCTAAGGCATCCGCCTTGGCCTTTGCCTCATTCGTGTCGATCAGTACCAGGTCGTCCGCAAAACCATTAGCGACGATGTAGTGGGCAACGGTTGACCCGACATGCCCCATTCCGATTACTGCAACTTTTCGTGCCATTATTAAGACCCCTTTCGTCTAATCAATCTCATTGAATTTTAATATAGCACGGTTTAACATTAAACGCCAGTCCCACTATAAACTTTCGACTATCCCACCGTCATGGTCCACACTCTCTAGTAATGAGCAGTATTTTTCAGAGCAATCGTATTTATAGTAGACATCTTTTCAAATTGATTTTCGTTATAAAAAGTGTTGACAACAATGAGAAAGTTATTATAATAAAGCCATAATCAATTAATCAAAGTTAAACATATCGAAAAGCAGAGTAAGCAACTAAACCTTCAAGAGAGCTTCTGGCTGGTGTGAAGGAGCAGGTGTCGTTGCCGAAGATGGGCTTGGAATGGTACTGGCGATCGTGATTAGCCAGTAACGGGTTAGCACACGTTATTCGTGCTAGGTAATTCTAACTGAGGTTAGAGTAACCTACTGAGGCTGGGTCGGTGACGGTCCAGCGAATAAAGGTGGTAACACGAAGCACTCGTCCTTTAGTTTAAGGGACGGGTGCTTTTTTCATTTCCAGTACCGACCTTGATTAATTAATGCAGCAAGATATTACGAAAGGGAGTTATTACTATGCGGAATCGAAAGAAGAAAAGAACAATCATCTGGGTGGTTGTCGCCATCCTGGTTATCATTGCCGGCTACTTCAGCTTTGTTCGGCCCCGTCAGGAGAGCCAACGGACGGTAACCGTCGGGATCATGTCCGGGGACAAGAACGAGGCCAAGCTATGGCAATCTGTTGCCAAGACCGCCAAGGATAAGTACCACGTCACAGTTAAGACCAAGGACTTCACTGACTACAATCAGCCAAATAAGGCCCTGCAGAATGGTGACATTGACCTAAACGCCTTCCAGCACAAGCTTTTCTTAAAAAGCTGGAACAAGGCACACCACACTGACATCGTGTCCGTCGGTGATACCTACATCACCCCTATTCGAGTCTACTCCAACAAGTACAAGAACTTGAAGGACCTGCCCGACAACGCCACGGTTGCCGTACCGAACGACGCCACCAACGAATCACGGGCCCTCTTCGCCCTGAAGAACGCCGGATTGATCACCCTCAAGAAGGGAACAACCCTGGCTAGTGCTAATTCTGTTGCCAAGAACCCTAAGCACATCCAATTCAAGGAATTAGCCGCTGAACAAACCGCTCGTTCCCTGAAAGACGTCGACGCTGCGGTGGTCAACACCAACTATGCCCAAGCCGCTGGAATCAACTACAAATCCGCTATTTTTGTTGAACCAATCAACAAGGATTCCGAACAGTGGGTCAACATCATTGCTGCCAAGAAGAGCAACAAGGACAAGAAGACCTACCAAGACGTGGTCAAAGCATACCAGACCGAAAAGACGAAGCAATTCATCAAGAAGCACTATGGCACCGCTGAATTACCAGCCTGGGACCTGAACTTCAATAAGTAATAGGAGGACTTTGTATGGCAGACCCAATCATTAACCTACAAAATATTAATGTAACCTTTAAGCAGGGTAAAAAGGTGGTTCGCGCCGTTCAAGACGTCTCCCTCGAAATTCAACCCGGCGATATTTACGGAATCGTCGGTTACTCCGGGGCTGGAAAGTCAACATTAGTACGAACGATTAACCTCCTGCAAAAGCCAACGGATGGGACGGTGATCGTCGCTGGCGACACCTTCTTCAGTGACCACCATCAGCAGGTTTCTAATAAGGAATTACAGAATAAGCGTCGTAAGATCGGTATGATCTTCCAACACTTCAACCTGCTCAACGAAACCTCGGTGATTGAAAATGTTCTCTTTGCCCTTAAGCACAGTAACCTCGACAGCGATGCTCAGGAGAAGAAGGCCTTGGAGCTGCTCGACCTGGTCGGCTTGAAGGATAAGGCCGAATTCTACCCCGTTCAGCTCTCCGGCGGTGAACAGCAACGGGTTTCAATCGCCCGGGCGCTAGCCAACGACCCGCAGATTCTGATCTCCGACGAGGCCACCTCGGCCCTGGATCCCCAGAACACCAACCAAATTCTCGACCTCTTGAAGAGTCTCAATCAGAAAATCGGCCTGACCGTTGTCTTAATCACTCACGAAATGGACGCCGTCAAACGGGTAGCCAACAAGATCGCCGTGATGGAACACGGTAAAGTCATCGAAAAAGGCGCTCTCCAGGACGTCTTCCTGCGACCGAAGGAAGAATTGACCCGGCAGTTTGTTGGTGGCTCCCTGGCTGCTATCGATACCCTTAAGTCCTTCAACCTTGACCACCTCAACGATAACGAAGAACTCTTCCAGCTGGTCTACAACGGCAACAACGTGACCCAGTCAATCATCGTTGAGCTCTACAAACGTCTCAATGTCGAGGCCAGTATCCTCTATGGGAACGTCGAGGTCCTCAGTGGGCAGCCGGTCGGTACCCTGTTCATCATCGTCAAGGGCGACCAGGCCCAACGTGACCAGGCTGTCGACTTCCTTAAGCAAAGCAACGTAACCGTAACTAAGATTAATGATAGGAGGATTTGGAATGAGTAATCTTTTACCAAACGTAATTCAGCTCGGCTGGGGTGGTGACAACGGTTGGGGAACCTCAATCATTCAGACCATCTACATGACCTTCTGGCCAGCAATATTTGGTGGCATCCTCGGTCTCCTCTTCGGGGTCGCCCTGGTAATCACCGAACCCGGTGGTATTCTTGAGAATAGATTTTGGTTTAACGTCTGTGATAAAATTGTATCAATCTTCCGGGCCATCCCGTTTATCATCCTGTTGGCCTTCATCGCTCCATTCACCCAGCTGCTGGTTGGGACCCAGATTGGAACGACTGCAGCCCTGGTCCCACTGACCATCGGTGTGTTCGGCTTCTACGCCCGGCAGGTTCAGGTCGCCCTAGAAAGTGTTGATCACGGTAAGGTCGAAGCGGCTGAGGCCATCGGCGCAACCAACTGGGACATCATCGTGGATGTTTACCTACGCGAGGCCCGGTCTGAACTAACCAGGGTCTCCACAGTGACCTTGATCAGCCTGGTAGGCCTGACTGCCATGGCCGGCGCTATCGGTGCTGGTGGCCTGGGGAACACCGCCATTTCTTACGGGTACAACCGCTTCAACAACGATGTAACCCTGGTTGCTACCCTGCTCGTATTGCTGCTTGTCCTGATTATTCAAGTAGTTGGTGACCTCATCGCCAAGAAGCTTGATCACCAGACTCGCTAATCCATTCTAACTCACCCCCCAATAAAGGAGGCATTACTATGGAAACCAACGAACAAGTCCGCATCCTGCAAGAGCTGATTAGAATCCATTCTGTCAACGGCAACGAGATTGCAGTGGCAGATTACTTGGAAAAGCTGTTTTCAGCCCACGGTATTGACGTCACCATCGATGCCTTTGGCGACCGCCGCGCTAACTTGATCGCCCAGATCGGTGAAGGTACCGACCCCCGTATCCTTGGCTTTACCGGTCATATGGATACGGTAGCAGTGCCAGACGCGAGCCGCTGGCAACACGATCCTTTCGCCGGTGAAGTTGTCAGTGGCCACATCTACGGCCGGGGGGCTGCCGACATGAAGAGCGGCCTGGCTGCTCAGGTGATTGCCTTGATCGAGTTAAAGGAGGCCGGGGATCTGCCGGCCGGGACCCTCAAGTTCATTGCCACAGCAGGTGAGGAACTAGGGACCCCTGGGGCTTGGCGCTTAGAGAAGCAGGGCGCAGCCGATAAATTGACGGCCCTGGTGGTCGGGGAACCGACCGGCGGCAACGTTGTATTCGCCCACTCTGGCAGCATCACCTACCGAATTACCAGCATCGGTAAGTCCGTTCACAGTTCCCATCCTGACCAGGGAATCAACGCCATCGACGGCCTGCTCCACTTCATTGAGCAGGAGCGAGCTCTCTTTACTGATGTGGCTGATGACCAGTATCTAGGCAAGGTTCAGCATAGTATCACCATTATTGAGGGTGGCAAGCAGGCCAACACAATCCCTGACCAGGCTCAGCTTTTCGGCAATATTCGGCCAACTGCTGTTTTTAATAACCAGGCCGTCACGGCCCGCCTGACCGATCTGATAGACCAGCTCAATCACCAAACTCCATTCCAGTTAGAAATGGAGATCACCCAAAGCTTCGGACCAATTCTGACCGAGCCGGACAATGACTTCGTTCAGTTGGCTCTCCACGCTGCCCAGCGTAACTACCCGAATGACGTGGAGCTCAAGACAATTAACGGTGCTACCGACGCCAGCGTCTTCACACTCAATCGGCCAGACCTTCCCGTGGTCGTCCTCGGCTGTGACTCCTGGAATATGGCCCACCAGACCGATGAATGCACCACGATCCCCAGTTACCTGGCGGCAATCAAAGCCTACAAGCAGATTGCCCGTGACTTCTTCAATTAGAATTTAATAAACTCCCCAAAGGCTGATGAGAAATCGGCCTTTTTGTTATTAGTTGATAATCTTTTATAAAAAGCGCAAATTGTTTATGAAAAAGTGAAAATTGCCCCAGATAATTTTTGGGATCGTTCACTATTCGAAAATGGGTTAAAATTAGCTACTTGTCCCCGCAGAGAACATTATGATAAATCATTAACCATTCCTAAGCATTCGATAAGTTCTGTCGCCGTTTTGCTTATTAAAAAATTAGCCAATTATTATCAGCACGATGGCCGAGAATTGCTATAATAAAGGTGTTGAGAGATAACAAAGCATTTAGAAAAGGAAGGGTGTTTACCATGATGTCAGCTTTAAGTAACATGATTGCTGTTGTAAGTTTTGTTGGAATTATTATAGCTTCTGCTGCCGGGATGTTTGTAGGTGGTAAACCCCAACAATAATCTAAATTAAATTAAGCAATTATTCATTTATAACTAAAACGGCCACAGTGATGATTTTCAAGATCATTACTGTGGCCGTTTTGACTTTCTATTGAAAGAGCTGACGATACTCCCCATAGCCAGCCTGTTCTAGCTCGTCGACTGGAATGAACTGGAGGGCAGCAGAGTTAATGCAGTAGCGTAGTCCGCCCCGGTCAACCGGACCATCCGTGAAGACGTGCCCCAGATGGGAGTCGGCCTGCCTGCTGCGGACCTCGGTGCGCTCCATGCCAAATGACTGATCGCGTTTCTCTCTGACAACCCGCTTGGCGATTGGCTTAGTGAAAGACGGCCAGCCGCAACCAGCATCATACTTGTCTAGCGATGAGAACAGCGGCTCACCGCTGACCACATCGACGTAGATTCCCGGCTGGTCGAAACGGTCATAGCGACCGGTAAATGGACGCTCCGTAGCAGCATCCTGAGTAACTGCATATTGGGTCGGCGTCAGACGCTGACGAAGTTTCTCCTTATCCTTGTCTGTCATCTAATTAATCATCCTTTCTCAATTTAAAAAGGGTCCCAGCCGTGCTGAAACCCGTTTGTTAATTATTTATTAATCAACCTTGACTGGAGTTGCCGGCGTCTCCCCTTTAACCAAGGCTAGGTTGTTATCCAAGGCCTTCACCACCATGTTGCGCACCGCATGGGTAGTATAAAAAGCGGTGTGCGGCGTAACCAGGACATTTGGCCGATCGATCAGGTCCTTAAGCCGGGCATCTGGGAATTTCTTCCCTCGCCAGTCGGCGTTGAAGATCCCAACCTCGTCTTCGTAGGTATCCATCACGAAGCCAAAGAGCTTTCCACTGTCCAGGGCACGGACCACCGCGTCTGTGTCCACCAGGGCGCCTCGGGAAACGTTAACCAGAACGGCGTTGTCCTTCATCTTGGTAAGTGTCTCGTCGTTGATCATCTTGATGGTGTTCTTCAGTGCTGGCACGTGAAGGGAAACCACGTCCGCCTGGGCGTAGATGTCGTCCAGGGAATCAACATAGTAGCCAGCCGCCTCAAGCTTCGGATCATGGAAGACATCGTAGGCAATCACCTTGGCCCCGAATCCTTCCACAATCTGCATGTAGACCTGGCCGATGTGTCCGGTTCCAATTACCCCTACCGTTTGGTCACGGACCTCACGTCCGATCGTTGGTGCCCAGCGCAGGTCCCCGCTCTCAATCTTACGGTCCAAAACCTTGGTCTGCCGTAAGATCCGAGCCGTCTGGATAGCGGCATGCTCGGCAATTGCATTCGGCGAGTAAACTGGAACGTTGGTAATCTCAAACCCCAACTCCTTAGCGGTGGCCATGTCAATATTGTCGACACCAACATTCCGCAAGGACATCTTGGTGATCCCCTCATCGGCTAAGGCGCGCAGGGTTTCTGGCGTGTAGTCCAGCTGTTGGTAGACCACCACCCCATCAGCGCCTGCTGCCTGCTTAGCGGTCTGCGGCGTCAGCAGATCACTGGTATAGTCAACAGTAACTTCCGGATGGGCAGCTGCCCACTCCTTCAGGTATGGTTCCTCATCCTTACGAATACTGTAAGCATAAATTTTAATCATTAGCGTTCCTCCATTTCGTTGTGCAGCAACTAGCATCGCGAGGATAACCCTTCCTCAAGACCATTATCCCGGAATTGACCGTTAAAGCCAACTATTTTATCCAAACATAAAAGAACCTTTTTGCTTGCCCTGCAACATCGCCACCGGCATAATTGATGAAAAAGGAGTTGTTAATATGTTCAATCTGCCCCTTGGTATCGGCCAAATCCACGCCATGCATGAGTTATTCAAGACTGACCCCCGTCTGGCAATCATCGTCATCGCACTGTTGATTGTCCTGGCCTTTTATTTCAATAACCGACGCTAACCTTTCAGCTGGGCTCCTAAGTCATAAGCCCGCTGGCCGTATTGATCAATCTGGGGATGGGCCAGGGCGCCATGGTCCCAGCATCATGCCAGCCAAGATAGTCAACCAACTGGCCGTAGTTGATCTTCATCGAGTCGAAAACGTGCTCATCTGGGTCATAGGCTGTCGCGAACATCATGACCTGCTTGGCGGTCTGCTTCAGTTCCGCGTTAACTTCATAGAAACGGTCAATGACGGTCTTGAGCAGTGAACTCATCGCGTAGTAGTAGACCGGGGTCACCAACACCACCAGGTCGGCGGCGACAACCTTATTCAAGAGCTGGGCACCATCATCATCCTGGGGAATTGGATCCTCATTTTCCGCCACCATGACGAAGTTAGTTTGGTGGTCAACCACGTTGTAGCGGTCGACCTGATGGCCAGCCGCGATAGCCCCGGCAATAAAACGGTCAGCCAGGTAGGTCGATGCCCCGTTGGCGTGGGCGCTGCCTGAAATCACAATAATCTTCATCAGATCTCACCCTTTCTATTTACTCACCTTTACCTTAACGAATCCGCCGCCCGGTGACAACCATTTTGCCGCCAGGCGGTTTTTTCATAATCTTTTTTAGTAACACTTGTTATAAAATCATAAATCACCTATAATGAAGTTAATAATCTTTATTATAGGAGGATGGTTTATTATGAACCGTTTATCAAATAAGTAAGCAGAAACTAATCTTAATCCTCGTGATTGCGGCCGTGGCCCTCCTCCTCCAATATGTCTTTCACGAACCGCTGTTCGCCCAGGCCCTGGTCAGCGTGGTTGGAGCTGCCGTAGCACTAAACATGTTCATCGGTATGATCAAAACCCTGCGTTCCGGCAAGTACGGGGTTGACTTGCTAGCGATCTTGGCTGTAGTTGCCACCCTGGCCGTCAGTGAGTACTGGGCCGCAATGGTCATCCTGGTTATGCTGACTGGGGGTGATGCTCTGGAAGACTACGCCGCCAAAAAAGCCAACACGGAACTTAAGTCCTTACTTGATAACTCACCCCAGGTGGCCCACGTTATCACTGACGATGGTAGCACGGATGTCAAGGTCGATGATGTCCAGATCGGTCAGGACGTCCTGGTCAAACCCGGCGAGCTGGTTCCCGTCGATGGCAAGATCATCAAGGGATCCGGCCTGTTTAACGAGTCCTCACTGACTGGGGAATCCAAACCGGTTGACAAGGGAGTCGGTGACGAGGTAATGTCCGGATCAGTCAACGGTGACAGTGCCGTCACCATCGCTGTTATCAAACTGGCTAAGGACAGTCAGTATCAACAGCTGGTTAAGCTGGTCAAAGAGGCCGAAAATACCCCGGCCCACTTTGTCCGGCTGGCTGACCGGTATGCAGTCCCCTTCACCATTATCGCCGTTTTAATCTCACTGGCCGCCTGGTGGATCTCTAAGGATCCGCGACGGTTTGCGGAGGTCCTGGTTGTTGCCTCGCCGTGTCCCTTGATTCTAGCTGCCCCGGTGGCAATGGTATCGGGGATGAGTCGAGCATCACGGAATGGGGTCGTCGTCAAAACCGGGAGTGTTCTGGAAAAGCTGGCTGCTGCCAAGACCGGTGCTTTTGACAAAACCGGGACAATCACTAGCGGCCAGCTATCAGTAGATGATGTACTTCCCAGCAACGATGCTGATCGGAACCGCCTCCTCCAGTTTGCCGCCAGTGCCGAACAAGGGTCATCCCACATCCTTGCTCGGTCCCTACTGGCCTACACCAGCCAGCATGCGGTTAAGCTCCTTGCCGTTACCAATCTGGTTGAATCCACCGGAAAAGGAATCGCTGCTACCATTGCTGGGCATCAGATCAAGGTTGGCAAGTTAAAATACGTTGCGCCCCAGAGTGATCAACTTCCGCTAAAGACCACCGCAATCTACGTCAGCATCGATGGCAACTACTATGGGGCCATCACGTTCACCGATCATATTCGGCCGGAAGCCGCACGGATGATGACCACCCTGCGTAAACTCGGCGTCACCAATCTGGTGATGCTGACTGGTGACCAGCGCGCCATTGCCGACCAGGTTGCCAATCAGGTTGGCATTACCAACATCGCGGCCGATCTCCTGCCTCAGGATAAAATTACAGCCCTCAAGAACATCCCGGCCAACCTCCATCCGGTCTTCATGGTTGGTGACGGAGTAAATGATGCACCATCACTTGCGACAGCCGATGTTGGAATCGCCATGGGGGCTCATGGGTCATCAGCCGCCAGTGAATCAGCAGAGGTGGTAATCCTAAAAGACGATCTCTATAAGGTTGCCAAGGCCGTTGCCATTTCCAAAGACACCATCAAGATCGCCAAGCAGGCGGTCCTGATTGGAATTGCCATCTGTACCTTCTTGATGCTGGTTGCTACCACCGGAATTATCCCGGCATTTGTCGGTGCCATGCTCCAAGAGGTTATCGACACCGTCTCGATCTTGTGGGCACTAAAGGCTCGGTAGATACAAGGTCAAAATTGCAACATATTAGTTACTGTCCAACGCTCACGATTCGTCGTGGGCGTTTTCATTTACCCAGTCCCGTAGATAATAGGCCAATCAGCTAAAAGTGTCCTTTTGCGTTTCTATATCCATGTAGTTATTCAAATTACGTCATGTCATAATTAAGAATGCATTTAGAAGCTTTGAAAATCACATAATTTAGTTAGAAACCTGTTATAGTTGAAACATAGCAAAAGCAGTAACAGTAGTTCAAACGAAAGGAGTGATGCGGATGGCAGCATGGAAAAAATGGTGGGCATTCTGGGCCTTCCTAATTCAGGCGCTAGTTGCTGGTGGAGGAATCCTTCTCTGGTACTTTCAAGATCAAGCCTGGGCGCAAGTTGTCCTTGGCTGGCTAGCGACCAACCCGGGACAGGTCACCATGGTCGTGATTGCCAGTTACTTGCTCCTGATCGCCCTGGTGACGATCGGGATCGCAGTCTTCCGGCCAACCACAACCAAGAAGATGACCATTGTCCACGATGGTCCCTACCAGATGCGGGTTGACCAGACCGCCGTAGAGAAGAATCTTTGCCTCGCCCTGGCCGATTACGACCTCTACAACACTGACGTCAAGGTTAAAATGCACCGTAACAGTCAGCAGGCAGACGTCACTGTGGGTGGGATGCTTTCCCAGCGTTCCAATCCCCAGCTCCTGCGACGCAACATTCAACACACGATTGCCCAAAACTTGAAGCAGCAGTTCGACATTGATCTGCGCAAATTAAAGGTTAACTTAAAGCCATACAGTCACAAGCAATACGTCGCGATCGTCTAGGAGGTGCGCAATGAAACTCACAATAATATTCGTGGTAATCGGTCTGATCATCAGTGTCAGCTGGGTCGCCTGGGGATTTCTCCCCATGCTGGCAATCCTATTGACTACCCTAATTCTCGGTACCATTGGCTATGTTCTCGACATCATGGGATATTCTCTCAACAAATTTACGAGTAAGATGCTCGAAAAGATCAGTAACTAACCATTTATAGGAGGAATTACACTATGACAACCACTAATCAAACTAACCAACCAACAACTAAAAACGCTGTTGACCAACAACTAACTTTTGATGACCAGGTAATTGAGAAGATCGCCGGAATTACTGTTAGTCGGGTTCCCGGGATTGTTTCCCTCGACGGCAATATGTTCAGCGAATTTGCTGACAAGGTGACGTCCGGCACCAACGTTACTAAGGGGATCAAGGTTGACGCCGGAGAAAAGCAAGCCGCCGTTAAGATGGATGCCACTATCGAGTATGGCAAGTCCGCCCCCGAGATCTTCAAGGCCGCCTGCCAGGAAGTTGCTACGGCCCTAGAACAGATGACTGGGCTGAAGCTGGTCAAGTTCGAGCTTCACATCAACGACGTTAAAACCAAGGAAGAACTGGCCAATAATAACAAGGACGAGAAAAAGATCGCATAGCAAAGGAACAGTCGACAACATCGTTAATACACGCACGGGAACGTGACTGAGGTCATTTATGACTGCGCCCCCGTCTGTAAAACACAAATAGGGCTCCAGAGTTCGGTTTTACCGAGCTTCGGAGCCCATTTGTGTACTGTACGCATAGCGTTTATTAGTCCCGCCGCAGTTGCAGGTGGTCGTTGAACAACTTGGTCAGATAAATGATAATAGCCAGGTAGATTGCCCAGACTATCCATGGGGTGGCTGGGGATAATGTCAAATTGAAGACCCAGGCCAACGGACCAACAAAATGGTCATGCTGGTAGGTCGGCAGCATCCCCGTACTTAGGTTGCTTAACCCGCTCACCAGCATCATCAGCAGGATGACTGCTACTACCGGCAGGCCAATACCAACGATTACCTTCCATTTCCGATTCAAGAGACTGAAGCCGTTCCCAATCGCTTGGCATGTGAAAACCATCGTCAGAAGACCACCAAAGTTAATCAGAATCTCTTGCCAATCGCCGAGTGGCCGATATGCCATCGTCAGAAGCTCGTCCACAAGATAGACCAGCGTTGAACTGAGCAGGAGAGCAATCAGCCGCCCCTGCCAAAGAGTTGAGCGGGAGATGCCATTTTGAATCGCCCACTTGAAGTCACTATAGGGGGTAACCAGGAAGTAGGCCACGAGAATGACCGGCAGGAAAGCCACCAGTGTCTCCGGGATTCCCTGCAGGCTAACCAAAAAGGAGGTTAAATTATGGCTGAAAGCCAGGCCGATCAGGTAGGTTACCAACTCAAAGCCAACAATCCATGCCACCATGATCAAGGCCGCCAAGCCTAGGCGATGAAAGACGTTGCTAGCAACCATTTTCTGTTTCGTATTAATCATCGTTGCGTTCGCCTCCGTTCGTTAAGTAGATGAACAGGTGTTGCAGGTCGTAATGACCGAGTTTAACCTGATCAGGAATAGTCCGCTGGTCGTCAAGATCGTCCAGAAGGTAGGCCGTCCGAATATTACCCAGATCCTCACTGGCTAAGACCCGTAGGCCAGCCGTGTACTCATCGACCAGTTTAGCTGGCCCGCTGACGGTGTAGGCCCGATCAAGCAGGTGCTGAACCTGGTCATCGGCAATCACCTTGTGCTGGTCGATAATAATCACGTGCTCCACCAGCTGTGCGATCTCCGAAATCAAGTGAGTTGATAGAACGAAGGTCCGTGGCTTAGCCTGGTAGGACTTTAGCAGTTCCTTATAAAAGATATCCCGGTGGGTAGCATCGAGGCCGAGGACTGGTTCATCCATCAGGATATAGTCCGCGTCGACGTTAAGGGCCAGCACCAGCTTGGCAATTGTTTGCTGCCCAGTCGATAGGTCGTTAATATGCTGCTGGTCATTGAGGCCAAACTCCCGCAGCTGCCGGGCCGCGGTCTGATAGTTGAACTGTCCGTAAGCCTCGTTGGCCAGGTCAAAGGTCCGCCGAATACTGGTCCGTTTAGGGTAGAGGTTGGCCTCACTCATCAAGAACATTCGCCCGAGGACGTCATCGTTGTTATTGGCGTCCTCGGTCCCCAACTTGACTGTCCCAGCCGTTGGGAAAATCCGGTTGGTAATAATGTTCAACAAGGTCGACTTTCCGGCCCCATTACGCCCAAGCAGGCCATAAATCTTGGCTGGCGCTAGAGTAAACGAAACATCATCCAAGACCAGCTGACGGCCAAATTTCTTTGAAATGTGACTAATGCTTAATTGTTCCATCTTGTTCCCCCCGTTCGATCAGTTCAATCAGGTGCTCCTTGGTGATACCAAGCTTGGCGGCCTCCACCAGGAGCTTCTTGACATAGTCATTGTAGAAATTATCCTTGCGGCGTTCCATGATCTTCTGTCGAGCCCCGGGACGAACAAACATCCCCAGCCCCCGTCGCTTCTCCAAAAGTCCCTCGTCAACCAGCATATTCATCCCCTTAAGAACTGTGGCCGGGTTGATATGGAGCTGTTGGGACAGTTGGGTCGTCGATGGTACCTGGGTTTCTTCGTCAAACCCACCGGTAAAGATCATTTCCTCGATCTGAGCTGCTAATTGCTGATACAACGGTGCGGAATCATCAAAATCGAATTGCACAGGATCACCTCTCTTTAGTTACTTGGTTAATTACTCATGTAACTAAGTATATAAGCGGTAAGGTATAAAAGCAAGTTTAAAATGAAAAATTCCCGTGAGTCACCTCATTTCTTGCTCACGAGAATCTCTAGTTAGTCAAATAACAGCTCGTACATTCGCGGCGTCAGCGGCCGGTCCAATACAAGGTCCATCCCCACCGCCGCCTTTTCCTTTGGACCGAGCAACTCCTCACGTACCGAACCTGGGGCAATTTTGGCGGTGCCAAGATAATAGAACTGCTTACCAGCCGCATCGCTGCGCTTCACAAAGAGGCGCAGTGTTACTGCGGGCTGGTCCGTGCCCACCCCGGCCAGGAGTTGTTGAACCTCAGGTGAGTCCAAATGGCGGGGACTTCGAGTATACCATCGTAGGGACTGGCCATCACGAAGTTCATTGTTGTAAACCGCGTTGCGCTGGTCCGTATCCTTCTTGTGGTAGGTGATAAAGATTGGACACTCACCATCCGCTACCCGGTAGCCATACATGGGCGCGCTAACGTCCAAGGGCCAGTTCAACAGGCGGCAAACGTCACGGCGATCGTAACGGTGGCCAGGCGTGAACATCTGCCCCGGGTCATAGTTATGGCTAAGGGTCAGCCCAGTCGTGACCGCATCCGTCATTAGGCGGTAAAACTCCGGATTGCTACCTAGGTCATCAGCGAGCTGCGCATTCCACTGATAGCCATCCGGGGTCGTCACAAGCAGTGGTCGCCCACCGTAGCGGGCTTTCTTGGTCTCCTTCCCCGCCTTCACATCAAAAAAGCTGAGGGTTAAAATATCAGCTACTGATTGACGGACCGCCGGAGTATCGTAGGCCCCAACCGCCCGCCAGCGTTCCCGCAGGTGAGTAAGCGAGCACGTACCGTAGTTGAGCAGTTCGTCCAAGAGGAGGAGCTCGTGAGGACGCTTCCCATTAAGCAGCTCTTTAGTGACAAAGGACAGGACCCTATTATCGTAGGAACTTAACGTCACCGCTTCACCCATTTTAACTAGAAAGCTACCATAATGGGCTAATCGTGGGTTGTTGGCGAAAACTTGGGGCGCTGTTGACCCGTAGCGGTAAAAGTCATAAAGGTAGGGAACCCGACCAATCTTGTTCTTCAATTCCTGGTAGGATTGGCGGAGGGCCCGCATCGAATCCAACTTTGTCTGAGCCAATGATGTTAAAATCTGGGCGGTAGCGACCCGGTTGAAGTTAATCGTTGACACGCCGATGATTCCCGGCAGGCGGGTTTCTGCTTGGGCACTGTCAACATCGCGGCTGGTGTCGTGGTTGAGGGCCAGCGGGATCAAGTAGTTGTTCTTATAGTTACCAATGAAGTCCAGGACAGTGACATAATCCTTGCCCGGATACTTCCGCAACCCCCGACCGAGCTGCTGGAGGAAGACGATCGCTGATTGGGTGTTGCGCAGCATCACGATTTGATTCAGCGACGGAATATCGATTCCTTCGTTGAAGAGGTCCACCGTAATGATATACTCCAGTTTTCCTGCCTCCAGTCGGTCAACTGCAGTTCGCCGACGGGTCGGACTATCCGTGTTGGTCAGCGCCACGGCGGGATGGCCAGCAGCACTAAATTTGGCAGCCAGCTCGTGAGCCTCCTCCTGACGGGAACAGAAGACTAGGCCCCGCGGCTGCTGGCCACAATAACCATAATAATCTAATTGGTCGAGAACATAGCGAACCCGTTCGCTGGCAACCAAGCGATGAAGACTAGCCGTGTCATCAATTAACTCACCGGCAGGCGTAACGTAGTCTTGAACACCAACATAGTGAAAAGGTGCTAACATTCCCGCCTCCAAAGCGTCCTGTAAGCGAATCTCGTAGGCCAAGTGATAGTCAAAGGCCGCATAAACATCTTGATTATCTGGCCGATCTGGGGTGGCCGTCATCCCTAGCCAAAATTGCGGCTGAAAATGGTCCAGCACCCGCTGATAGCTCGGCGCTGCCACTCGATGGGCCTCGTCAATCAGGATGTAGTCAAAAGCGACGGGACCCAAACGCTTTATGACCTCAGGCTGACTCAGGGTCTGAACGGTCGCAAACAGGTACTTGGCATTCCAATCATGCCGGCCACCGGTCAGCATCCCATAGTCGCTAGCCGGGCCACCAATCACCCGCTGGAAGCTGGTCAGCGACTTGCGGGCAATCTGTTCTCGATGGACCACGTAGAGAAAGCGCCGGGGCCGGAAGTCTTTGACTGCAAAAGCTCCCAAGTAAGTCTTTCCCGTTCCCGTAGCCGAAACCACCAGGCCACGGTGTTCACCAGCTGCTACCAGGGCATGGAGCTCACGTAACGCCGCTGTTTGCATGGCGTTTGGGGTAATTAGCGATGACTGAACGCGTTTGGCTGCAGGATGAACCGGTGGTACCCACCTAGCTTGGTAGTCGGCTAACCAGTGATCATCAAGCAGCTGACTAGTCTGATTTAACACCGTGAGCTGCCGTTCAACCTGGGCCGTTAGGGCTGCATCAGTCGCCGAACTCACCCGTAATACCCACTCCGTATTTTTTAACAGAGCTGACCGGGTGAAATTGGCACTACCGATGTAGGCCGTCTGGTAACCATCATGGTCAAAAAGGTAGCCCTTGGCATGAAAGCCGGCCGACTGGGCGATCCTAACAGTCAAATTGGGAATTTTCAGCAATTCAGCAAAAACGGTTGGTGAATTGAAACCCAGGTAGTCGCCGGTGATGATCGTCCCAGCCACCCCCTTAGCGGCCAGGTCAGCCATCACAACCTTAAAGGGCACCAGCATATTCGGGGTAATGAAGGCCACTGCCCAGGTAAAGCCCCGACAGATCAGCAGTTCCCGCCGCAGACTCAGCCAAAGCTGGTCACCAAATTGGTTGTCCAACAGTGCCGGCGCCAACAACTCGTGGCCCCGGTAGTGCTGGTCATACAGGCCGTTGAGAATAGCGTTTTTTAATATCTCCACGGTTGATTCCCCTTTCTCAAAGCGAAAGGGCCTGGTCATTCCCAGACCCGCATCTTACCAAAACAATAGGCTGCCTATCACCAGGCCACAGAGGGCGCCCACCATCACGTCGCGGGGGTAGTGAACACCGCCGATCACCCGAATAACCGCCAGCAGGGCCGCCAGTGCCAGAAGCACCAGGCCCCAGTACCAGTTGATCCATAAGGCAGCCACCGCAATTACCGTCGCCGAGAAAACGTGACGGCTCGGAAAGGAGTCACCAGTCTTCTCCCGAGCAATCAACGGGTCGATTGGCCACTGTTCATAGGGTCGTGGCGCGTTCAGATGCTGGCGAACAAAGGAGAGCAGGACAAATCCACTTCCCGGAATTAGTACCAATCGGAGGAGACGTGACCAGGCACCGGGCCAGCCTGTGGTAAGTCCCCACCAGGCTAAACTGGCACCCATAATCAGGTAGGCGCCGTACATAATGACCTCAATTCCACGGTTGGCAAGGCACAGGGCTGCTGTCCACCGCGGATGGTGCCGGAAGGGAGCGCTCAGGCGGCGATAGAAGGCCGCATAGTCCCGGGCCATTATGGCAGATCATTCCCGGCGGCCAGGTAGAGGTCATACCACTCCTGCCGGGTGAGAGTCACATCGCTCCCAGCCGCGCTATCCCTAATGTGATCAGGATTCATCGTCCCTAAGAGGACCTGCATGTGAGCCGGATGGCGAAGAATCCAGGCCACCGCAATTGCGTTCTTGCTGACACCGTACTTGGCAGCCAGCTTGTCCAGTTCATCATTTAACGCCGGGAACTTATCACTGTTGATGAAAGTTCCCGCAAAAGTACCGTACTGAAATGGTGACCAGGTCTGAATTGTCATCTGAACGCGCCGGGTATACTCGATCAGTCCGCCATCGCGGTTAATTGCTCGGTCATCTGTCATGTTGGTGTGGAGACCGAAATCGATCATCTCAGTGTGGGCCAGGCCGAACTGGACCTGATCGACCAGCAGTTTCTGGTTCAGTGCCGCCTGAAGCATGGCAATCTGCTGGGGATTGAAGTTAGAAACCCCAAAGTGCCGCACCTTACCGGCCATCTGAAGCTCGTCGAAAGCTGCCGCAATTTCATCAAGCTCCATCAATGGATCAGGCCGGTGGATCAAGAACGAGTCCAGGTAGTCGATCCCCATCCGGTTGAGAATCCCGTCCACAGCACTAATCAACTGGTGCTTGGAGGAGTCGTAGCGAGTAATCTTGTTATCCGCATTAGCGTACAAGCCGCCCTTTGACTGGATATAGAAGTCATCACGACAAAGCCCGCTTTGCTTGAAGGCCTGGCCAAAGTGAATCTCTGAGGATCCCCGACCTAACTGCGGATCATTGCCATAGATGTCCGCCGAGTCAATGAAATTTATACCGACATCATGGGCCGTCTGCAAGGCCACCACCGCCTTGGCTACCGGCAGCGTCCCCATCCTCATGATGCCGAGCGCTACGTTTGAGGCCCGCCAGTTACTGTTGCCAATCTTGACTGTTTTCATTGCCCTTTCCTCCTCATTATCCTTGGTTAACATCACTAATAATCTTAAACGTTTCCTGGAAATTTTACTAGGCAAATCCGTCAACTGGCTAGTCGCCACCCCCAATCTGTGTTAACTTAGATTAATCAATTAGGGAGGAGTAACCACATGAACCAACAAACCAAGGGCGTACTACTGGCGGCCGGCGGTGCCTCACTCTGGGGCGGCTCCGGCGCCGCCGCCCAATACCTCTTTTCCACTACCAATATTTCGACCACCTGGCTGGTCACAGTCCGCCTGCTAACAGCGGGAATTCTCTTAACCGCTATCTCGATCGCGCGAGCACCCCACCAAGTCCGGGCCCTAATCCACCGACGGCGCAACCTGGGCTACCTGCTGGCCTTTGCCATCCTGGGAATGATGAACTCGCAGCTGACCTACTTTTTAGCTGTCAAGTTTAGCAACGCCCCCACGGCAACGGTAATCCAGTACCTCCAGCCGGTAATTATCATCATTTGGCTAGCCATTGCCCAGCGTCAGTGGCCCCGGCGGATTGACTGTGTCTCAATCATAATCGCCCTGATTGGGACTTTCTACCTGGTAACGGGCGGTCACCTCAACACATTAACATTGACTCCAGTGGCCCTTTTCTGGGGACTTTGGTGCGCCGGAGCAGCCGCCCTCTATACACTGTTGCCCCGGCCACTGCTGGAGCACTACGATTCCCTGGCCGTCTGCGGACTCGCCATGCTGGTCAGCGGAATCATCCTCGCGCCATCCTTGTTCACTATCCCCTGGCCCCACCTAGCCAGCGGTGACTGGTGGCTGATCTGCTACATCGTCATCGGAGGTACGATGTTTTCCTACACGATGTTTCTGCAAAGCATCCGTTACATATCACCATCAGTCACAGGAATCCTCAGTGCCTTTGAGCCCCTCGTGGCAACTCTGCTGGCGGTCACTCTTCTTGGCACCCGAATGACTCTGGCGGCTGTCAGCGGCTCTCTGCTAATCCTCTTAACCACCTTTCTCCAGGCCGTTCCGCTACAGAAGATCATGACCCTTTTCAACCATCAAAAATCCCATAATTAGTTTTCAGCCTTATGGAGTTTAATTGTTAAAATCCTAATAGATTTGTTTGGCGTCGTAATCAGAGTTTTCAAGCCTAGCGAACGGAGTAAGGCTATTTGGCTACAAACGACTGATAATTTAGCTCTTGAATAAGTTAATTCCCAGTCCCAGCTTAACCCGATTAATCGACTGTACAAACTAATATTAAATCTTACCGAGGAGCAAATTAATTGAAAACCAAACAGTTAACATTAAATGCAATGATGCTCGCAATCCTCATCATCTGTTCACAGGTTACGATCCCACTTCCCGGCATTCCTCTGACTCTGCAAACCTTTGCCATTGGAATGATCGCAACTCTACTGCCGTTATCGGATTGTCTTTTAACAATCCTCACCTACCTCTTAATTGGGACCATTGGCCTACCAGTTTTTTCAAACTTTAGTGGTGGCCTGCCAGTCCTCCTGAGTCCCCTCGGTGGGTACTTAATTGGTTTCCTTATTTACGGCTTAATTACAAGTTGTATTCTAGGTCTAACAACACGCACCACGGTGACGATCTGCCTAGCCAACCTTTTAGGAGCAAGCAGCCAACTCGTCATCGGTGCCTTATGGCTAATCCCCACTAATCACCTGACACTTTCGCAAGCAATAACAATCGGCGTAGCTCCATTTGTTATTCCCGGGATCCTTAAGCTTTTTCTTGTTGTTATTGTTGCCCAGCGACTAAAAGTTAATCAGTGATTGTATCTAGGCCCTCGGGCTGCCTTATCTAAACAAGAAAAAATCCGAACCATGATTTTTGAAAAAGCCAAAATCGTGGTTCGGATTTTCATATTTAAGAATAAGAAAATTAGCGTTGTTCCTCAACTTTTCTAATTCTGTAATCCCACAAAATGTGCACTTCTTCCCACATTCACTTGTTCTCGCTCACAAATGAAAGCGCTACAATCGAGCTGAATTAAGGAAAAGGAGTGTCATCGATATGCCAATCAAGTTTCATCAAAACAGTCAGGAATTTCACCTGTTTAACGACCGGATCAGCTATATCATTAAGGTTCTGCGCAACGACCAACTCGGTCAGCTCTACTTTGGCCGGCGGGTTCCCGACCGTGCCGACCATTCCTACCTGGTCGAAAACGGCTATCGGCCAGTGATGAGCTACGTTTACGATGATGACTATGACTTTTCTCTCGGCAACGTCAAGCAAGAGTACCCGGCTTACGGAACGACAGACTATCGAATGCCAGCCGTCGAGGTTAAGCAGCCCAACGGTAGCACGGTAACCAACTTCCGCTACCGATCCCACCGGATTTACGCCGGAAAGCCTAAACTAGCCGACCTCCCCGCCACCTATGTCGAAAATAACGACGAGGCTACCACCCTGGAGATTATCCTTCACGATGATGTAATCAACGTCGACCTGACCCTCACCTACACAATTTTTGCCGACTACGATGCGATCACCCGCAGTGTCCGTTTTGCCAACCACAGCGATCAGGACTACCAGCTAACTACCGCAATGAGCATGAATCTTGACCTTCCCGATGATAACTACGACTGGTTACAGTTCTCCGGTGCCTGGGGACGGGAACGGCAACTGAAATGCACCCACCTGCGGCCCGGCATCCAATCTGTCGGTAGCACCAGGGGCGCATCCAGCCACATGCAGAACCCGTTTGTGATTCTGAAGCGGCCTCATACCGATGAATTTCAGGGTGAGGCATATGGTTTCTCCCTCGTCTACAGCGGGAACTTCCTCGCTCAGGCCCAGGTCGACGCCTATCAAGTTACCCGCGTTCAAATGGGAATCAACCCCTTCCACTTTTCCTGGAAACTAGCGCCCGGCCAGAAATTTCAGACCCCCGAGGCAGTAATGGTCTACACCAGCAACGGCCTTAACCAGCTTAGCCAGACCTATCACCGACTCTACCAGCGACGTCTAGCCCGCGGCTACTGGCGAGATCGGCCGCGACCGATCCTGATCAATAACTGGGAGGCCACCTACTTCGACTTTACAGAAGGTAAGCTAGTCCAGCTAGCTAAGCAAGCCCATGAGCTTGGCATTGAACTATTCGTCCTTGATGACGGCTGGTTCGGCAAGCGGACTACCGAGACAGCCGGACTCGGTGATTGGTGGGTTAACCGTGACCGGCTCCCCAACGGGATCAGCGGCTTGGCTGATCGAATCCACCGGCTGGGGATGATGTTTGGCCTCTGGTTTGAACCCGAGATGACCAACCGGGACAGTGAACTCTATCGTCACCACCCAGACTACATCATCCAGACTCCCGATCGGCACCCGTCTCAGGGACGACACCAATATGTCCTCGACTTCTCCCGGCCGGAAGTCGTTGATTACGTCTATAATCTGATCGCCAAAGTCCTGCGCGACGGTCATGTCGATTACGTTAAATGGGATATGAACCGTAACATCACTGAATGTTTCTCGGCGGCCTTTCCTGCGGATCAACAGGGAGAGATCTTCCACCGCTACATTCTCGGGGCCTACCGCCTGTACGAGCAGCTGATTCAGGAGTTTCCAAAGATCCTCTTTGAGTCCTGTGCCTCAGGCGGAGGACGCTTTGACGCCGGAATGTTGTATTACGCGCCACAAGCTTGGACGAGTGACGACTCTGACGCTATCGAACGGCTCAAGATCCAGGCGGGAACTTCGTACTGTTACCCGATTAGCTCGATGGGTGCTCACGTTTCTGTTTGCCCTAACGAACAGGTCAACCGCTACACCCCACTGAAGACCCGCGGCGACGTAGCCTTCTTCGGTGACCTTGGTTATGAGCTCGACCTGACTAAACTACGGCCGGACGAGTTGGCCCAGATCAAGAATCAGGTCAAGCTGATGAAACACTATCGGGTGCTCTTCCAATTTGGCCGCTTTTATCGGCTGAAGAGTCCATTTACTAGCAATATCACTGCCTGGTTGGTAGTGAGCCCCGACCAGCAACAGGCAGCAATGGGCTATTTCAAGGTCCTCAACGATGTTAACGCCCCATACCGGCTCCAGCGGGTCCCCGGCTTGCTGGCGGACCAGAAATACCGGGTTCACGAAGAAGGCGGTCACGACTGCGGAACTTACACTGGTAGTGAACTAGCTAATATCGGCCTGGTTACCTCGGATGCCGAGTCGGAACAATCGGCAGCCACTCGTGATGTCCCTGATTTCTACAGCCGGCTGTTCATCTTTGAGGTAAAGAAAGATTAAGGTGAAACTATGTATCAATTAAGACGAATCATCATGGCCTTCTGTGGCGTGGTACTCTGCGGCTTCTGCGTCGGTATGCTGCAGAAGGCAAACCTCGGCGTTGATCCCTTCACTTGCTTTGTGACCGGAATTGCCAACATATTTAGTTCGACCTACTCGACCTTTTATCTGATCCTAACAGGGGCCCTTCTCCTCATGGTCTTCATCCTAAAGAAACACTACATCGGAATAGCCACCGTGATCAACCTCTTCTTCACCGGAGTGGCAGCAGACGCAATGCACCACCTGCTCGACCTCATGCTACCCCACCCAAGTTTAATCGTGCGCAGTGGTCTGATGGCAATGGCAATTGTATTTACCTGCCTGGCCGCGGCTCTCTACTTCACCGCCGATCTGGGGGTCTCAGCTTACGACGCCATCGCCTTGATTGCCGCTTACCAATACCGGCTCCTACCTTTCAAGTACTGTCGGATGATCACTGACGGTCTCTGTGTCCTGGTCGGTTTTCTTTTCAACGTCACCCTCGGTGTGGGAACGATCATTACCGCCCTGTTCATGGGGCCACTCACCCAATGGTTCCGTACGCATCTGGCTGAACCCCTATTGTCCCGCGGGCAACGCGCCGTGATATAAAAATAAGCGACTGACCAGTAATCAGTCGCTTATTTTGAATTTTGGTTTCGTACCTGCTTCCGGTATTCCCGGGGCGTTATTCCATAGATCCGCTTAAAGATCCTGGTAAAGGAGTTAGCATGATCATAACCGCACTGTTGTGCCACTTCCTCAATCGGTAACGATGAAGATTCAAGAAGGTGTCGGGCCTTGGTAATCCGAAAATTCCGAATGTACTGCCCCGGAGTCAGGTCAGTAGCCCGCTTAAAAAGAGTACTGAGATAACTTCGGTCTAGATTCACTACCTGAGCCAATTGGTCGGCCGAAGCCGTTGCAACATGCTGGGCTAGGTAAGAAATCGCTCGGTCGACATAAGGGTTCTGTTGTGCCGACTGATAATCACTGACTACCGTTGAGTCAGCAATCAGGCTCAAGAAGCGAAGAAGATTGCTATTGGCTCTTAATTCCGCGGCCGGGCTCGTCAACGGGTGCTGGATAATCTGATTGACGCAGTCAGCTAGCTCATAATAATGATCATTATTAAAGATGGGGGACTGCTCCGAGATCGCCAGCTGCTTAATCAAAGCGGTCGCATAGTCTCCAACGAACCCCAGCCAGACATATGACCAGGGTGTCAGTTCGTCAGCAAAATAATAGGTTTGGTAGTTTGGCTCAATGAAGAACCCCTGCCCCGAATGCAGGTGATAGTCGATTCCGTTCACTCGGAAGGTTCCAGAACCAGCCAGAATATAGTGAATCAGGTAGTACGGGCGGACAGCAGGACCAAAACAGTGCCCAGCCATTGTATCTGACCGCCCTACTGAGGTGATTCCCAGCAGACTATCCTTAGCTGGTGAGTAATCAAACGCTATGGCTTTTTCCATTTTCTCCGCCCCCTTTTCCTCTAGTTTACGCCATTCATTTGAATGACGATACCATAAAAATTTATCCCTCTTCCGTATAAGCCTGCCCAGCACGTTTAATCAAATACGTATTAGGCCATAAATAGGAGCTAGGGGCCTCTCATCGGTAATGTGTCTTCAAGTACTTATGAAAATTAGTCCATACACTGGCTAGGCTGTCTAAATACGATCACTACTGGTCACAATATAGTTTTAATTCCAACTTAATTAAAACACTCCATCTCTTTCTATTTTTCGATAATGATTTAAACTACGTCTCTCATTATTATCAATTCCTGATTCTGACTATCAATTACCATAAGGTGAATCGAGGCAACTATCCAACCTCAAAAGTGTTCAACGGAACTTATTATCAAGGGGCTGATAATATAAGTACAAAAAAGGAGTGATGATCGACGTGATCATCACTCCTTTATCATTGCGTGGCAACGTCCTATCCTCGCAGGGAGCGATCCCCCAACTACTTTCGGCGTGTTGAAGCTTAACTACTGTGTTCGGCATGGGAACAGGTGTATCCTTCAAGCCATCATCACCACACTACCCTCTTCGGGTGAGAGCTTGTGCTCTCAAAACTAAACAATATCCAATCTCACCAACAAACCTAACCGCTTCTGCTTGGTTAAGTCCTCGACCGATTAGTAATGGTCCGCTCCATGCATCACTGCACTTCCACTTCCATCCTATCTACCACATCATCTCTGTGGGGTCTTACTTCCATATTGGAATGGGAAATCTCATCTCGAGGCGAGTTTCACACTTAGATGCTTTCAGCGTTTATCTCGTCCATACATAGCTACCCAGCGATGCTCCTGGCGGAACAACTGGTACACCAGCGGTATGTCCATCCCGGTCCTCTCGTACTAAGGACAGGTCCTCTCAAATTTCCTACGCCCGCGACGGATAGGGACCGAACTGTCTCACGACGTTCTGAACCCAGCTCGCGTACCGCTTTAATGGGCGAACAGCCCAACCCTTGGGACCGACTACAGCCCCAGGATGCGATGAGCCGACATCGAGGTGCCAAACCTCCCCGTCGATGTGGACTCTTGGGGGAGATAAGCCTGTTATCCCCAGGGTAGCTTTTATCCGTTGAGCGATGGCCCTTCCATGCGGAACCACCGGATCACTAAGCCCGACTTTCGTCCCTGCTCGACCTGTCTGTCTCGCAGTCAAGCTCGCTTGTGCCTTTACACTCTGCGAATGATTTCCAACCATTCTGAGCGAACCTTTGGGCGCCTCCGTTACCTTTTGGGAGGCGACCGCCCCAGTCAAACTGCCCACCTGACACTGTCTCCCAGCACGCTTAGTGCTGCGGGTTAGAGTGGTCATAATGCAAGGGTAGTATCCCACCAGCGCCTCCAGCGAAACTAGCGTTCCGCTTTCTACGGCTCCTACCTATCCTGTACAAGCAGTACAAACACTCAATATCAAGCTACAGTAAAGCTCCATGGGGTCTTTCCGTCCTGTCGCGGGTACCCTGCATCTTCACAGGGATTTCAATTTCACCGAGTCTCTCGTTGAGACAGTGCCCAGATCGTTACGCCTTTCGTGCGGGTCGGAACTTACCCGACAAGGAATTTCGCTACCTTAGGACCGTTATAGTTACGGCCGCCGTTTACTGGGGCTTCAATTCTGAGCTTCGCCGAAGCTAACCCATCCTTTTAACCTTCCAGCACCGGGCAGGCGTCAGCCCCTATACTTCATCTTACGATTTTGCAGAAACCTGTGTTTTTGATAAACAGTCGCCTGGGCCTTTTCACTGCGGCTGGCCTTGCGGCCAGCACCCCTTCTTCCGAAGTTACGGGGTCATTTTGCCGAGTTCCTTAACGAGAGTTCTCTCGCTCACCTTAGGATTCTCTCCTCGACTACCTGTGTCGGTTTGCGGTACGGGCAGTTAACTACTCACTAGAAGCTTTTCTCGGCAGTGTGACATCAGCGACTTCGTTACTTTAAGTTCACTCCTCATCACAGCTTGTCAACCCGAAGTTAAGCATTTGACTCAACTCCTGACTCGCTGCTTGACCGCACTCTTCCAATCGTGCGGATCGCTTAGCCTCCTGCGTCCCTCCATCATTCAAACGCAGTTAACTGGTACAGGAATCTCAACCTGTTATCCATCGCCTACGCCTTTCGGCCTCAGCTTAGGTCCCGACTTACCCTGGGAGGACGAGCCTTCCCCAGGAAACCTTAGTCATTCGGTGGACAGGATTCTCACCTGTCTTTCGCTACTCATACCGGCATTCTCACTTCTAAGCGCTCCACCAGTCCTCACGGTCTGACTTCGCCGCCCTTAGAACGCTCTCCTATCACGTGCACGAAGTGCACATCCACAGTTTCGGTAATATGCTTAGCCCCGGTACATTTTCGGCGCAGGATCACTCGACTAGTGAGCTATTACGCACTCTTTAAATGGTGGCTGCTTCTGAGCCAACATCCTAGTTGTCTATGCAACTCCACATCCTTTTCCACTTAGCATATATTTAGGGACCTTAACTGGTGATCTGGGCTGTTCCCCTTTCGACGGTGGATCTTATCACTCATCGTCTGACTCCTGAGGATAAATCNATGGCATTCGGAGTTTATCTGAAGTTGGTAACCCATGACGGGCCCCTTGTCCAAACAGTAGCTCTACCTCCACGATTCTTACCTCAAGGCTCCCCCTAAAGAGATTTCGGAGAGAACCAGCTATCTCCAAGTTCGTTTGGAATTTCACCGCTACCCACACCTCATCCCAGCCATTTTCAACTGACACGGGTTCGGTCCTCCAGTGCGCTTTACCGCACCTTCAACCTGGACATGGGTAGGTCACCTGGTTTCGGGTCTATAACTACATACTTCTTACGCCCATTTAAGACTCGCTTTCGCTACGGCTCCGGTTTTTCCACCTTAACCTTGCATGCAATCATAACTCGCCGGTTCATTCTGCAAGAGGCACGCCGTCACCCATTAACGGGCTCCGACAGCTTGTAGGCACATGGTTTCAGGAACTATTTCACTCCCCTTCCGGGGTGCTTTTCACCTTTCCCTCACGGTACTGGTTCACTATCGGTCACTAGGTAGTATTTAGCCTTGCGAGATGGTCCTCGCTACTTCCGACGGGGTTTCACGTGTCCCGCCGTACTCAGGATCCTGAACTGAGGGTGTGACGTTTCGTCTACGGGGCTCTCACCTTCTCTGGCACAGTTTCCCAACTGTTTCGACTACGTCGCACTTTGGTAACTCAAATGTTCAGTCCTACAACCCCAGTGAGCAAGCTCACTGGTTTGGGCTCCTCCCTTTTCGCTCGCCGCTACTCAGGGAATCGAATTTTCTTTCTCTTCCTGCAGCTACTGAGATGTTTCAGTTCACTGCGTCTACCGCTTGCCAGCTATAGATTCACTGGTCAAGCAAGCACCGACTAAGGTGCTTGGGTTTCCCCATTCGGAAATCTCCGGATCAAAGCGTACTTACCGCTCCCCGAAGCATATCGGTGTTTGTCCCGTCCTTCATCGGCTCCTAGTACCAAGGCATTCACCATGCGCCCTTCATAACTTAACCTTGATAACCACTCCGTGGTTATCTCAATTAATTGAGTTAGCGATTATTTCGTTAATAAAACTCAAATAACGCGGTGTTCTCGGTTTATTGTTTTTAATAAATAAAGAAATTAGATATTATTTAGTTTTCAAAGTACAAGCTCTGAGGGTAAACCCCTCAAAACTAAACAAAGTTTCGACAATGTGCAGGTTCCGTTTTATTCCTTAGAAAGGAGGTGATCCAGCCGCAGGTTCTCCTACGGCTACCTTGTTACGACTTCACCCCAGTCATCTGTCCCGCCTTAGGCGGCTCCC
>NZ_PNFV01000006.1 GCF_002940945.1 Limosilactobacillus pontis | reverse complement strand
CTAGAATGACTTAATTCGTTTAATATCGATAGCTTTTCTTCTGTACTATATTTTGAATTCCTATCCACAAAAAATGCCCTCCAAGTATATAAGATGAATTTTCTATTTCATCTGTATACTTAGAGGGCATTATAGCCTGCAGATTTATCCGATGTTATTTTTTGTTTTTGATTAATTTTATTTTTTATATGGAAAATGGGCCATCTCTGGCAGGCGGTTCCAGCGTACCGGGTACCCGGCTCCGTGGGCACAGAAGACCGAGTCTGGAGTGTTATCCAGGTCGGCTACCGGATCATATTTATGTAACGCGATGACTTCCTCGGCATTGTGACAGGGTTGGTAA
This sequence comes from Limosilactobacillus pontis, assembly GCF_002940945.1. Classification (GTDB taxonomy): domain Bacteria; phylum Bacillota; class Bacilli; order Lactobacillales; family Lactobacillaceae; genus Limosilactobacillus; species Limosilactobacillus pontis_A. Next base: position 123,548 of record NZ_PNFV01000006.1, on the reverse strand, counting down.
CCAGCGACGACACACTCCAGTTGTCCCTGACCGTGGGTATAGTTGCGGACTTTCTGGGCATAGTCACGCATCGTGGCCACCGGAGCTGTTCCAGTAATAACAGTAGTGCTGCCACTTTCTGTACCGAGTTGGAAGGTCCCCTTCATCTGCTGGATATCGTTGATTGCTCGGCCGACTTCTTCCTGGGGAATAGTCAATTGGAATTGATACCAGGGTTCTAGGAGTTGGCACTTCTCCTGAGCCCGGAGTTCCATTAGTCCCTGCCGTACTGCCCGCCAGGTAGCTTCACGGAAATCACCGCCAACCGAGTGAACGATACTGCCACGACCGCCAATCAGAGTGATTCGAACATCGGTCAGCGGAGCCCCGATTAGAACTCCGAGGTGCTCTTTGGCGGCCAGGCTAGTCATAGTCTGCTGCTGCCAGTTATGGTCAAGCACGTCGGTCTGGCACTTATCGACGAAAGTCAGACCGCTACCGGGATTGCCGGGTTCGAGTAGGAGGTGGACCTCGGCGTAGTGACGGAGCGGCTCAAAGTGGCCCACGCCTTCCGCCGATCCAGTAACCGTTTCTTTATATAGGATACGGCCCTGGTCAAAGCCCACTTCAAGCTGGAAACGATTGACCAAGAGCTGCTGAAGAACTTCCAGTTGGACCTCGCCCATTAGGTGGACATCGATTTCCTGAAGGTGAGGCGACCAGGTAACTGCCAATTGGGGATCTTCATCCTCTAGCTGACGCAATGCTGTCAAACAGGCATGGATATCATTACCTCGCGGGTCAACAGCATAGCTTAGAACTGGCTGAAAAGCCGCCTGACGCTGGTTGTCTTCTACCCCCAACCCTTGGCCAGGGTAGGTGGCATCAAGTCCGGTAATTGCACAAACTTTCCCCGCCGGCACGGTCTGGATAATAGAAAACTTGCTTCCGTTGTAGTCGCGGATCTGGTTGGCCTTTTGCCCGTCGATTAACTCAGCCTTGGCCTGGAGCTGACCCCCGGTAACCCGCAGCCAGGTTAGCCGATCATTTTTGTCATGGGAGATTTTGAACACCCGAGCGCCAAACTCGTGATGAGGTGTAAAGGGAACCGTCCACTTGGCCAGCCCGGTCAGGAGCTTGTCAACCCCGGTCAGCTTGAGAGCAGAGCCGGAGTAGCAAGGAAAGATCTTACGTTCACGAATCAAGCGCTGAATTGTGGCGGGAGCTAGTCGGTTGTTTTCAAGGTACTCGGTCAAAGCGATATCATCCTGGCTGGCGATGTCCTCAATCGCATCTGTACTGAGCGGATCATCAAACATTACACAGCCCGGTGAACATTCCTTCTGAAGATTGGCGAGGACTGCATACGGGTCGGCACCGATGCTATCCGTTTTGTTAAGGAAAACAAAGGTTGGTACGTGGTAGCGGGCCAAAAGCCGCCAAAGGGTCAGACTTGCTCCCGTCAGACCATTTGTGGCAGCTATTACCATGACAGCATAGTCAAGTACCTGCAGAACCTGCTCTGTCTGAGCAACAAAATCAATGTGGCCTGGAGTGTCTAAGAGGGTGATCTCCAGGTCATCATAGTGGAGCTGGGCCTCGTGGGTGAAGATGGTGATTCCCCGTTTTTTCTCCAGCTGGTCTGGGTCGAGGAAGGAATCCCCGTTGTCGACCCGACCAAATTTTCGGCGGGCGCCCGTCCGGTAAAGCAAGGCTTCAGATAGGGTGGTCTTACCAGCATCAACGGGCGCTACGATGCCCATCACGATATTCTTCACCGAACTATCCTCCTTTTACTTACTTTTTAATCTGGACAACGAGAACGTCACACCGGGCATTCCGGTTAACGTAGTTGGTGACTGAACCAACTACGAAACGCTCGAACCCGGATAGGCCGGTAGTTCCGATAACGATCAGGTCATTGTGGTGGTCCTTGGGAAATTCACGGGCGATGACTCGCTTGGGGTTACCAAAACGGATATGAATGCTAACATCCTTAACGCCGGCTTTCTCTGCCCGGGTCTTGAGGTCATTCATCCGCTCCTGAGTAGCGTGGACGGCGTCGTAGGTATCATCTTCGCTCAAGACGGCGTTGCTGTAGCCGTCGGTGATCTGATCAACTTGAGTAACGGTCAAAATATCGAGACTAGCATTATTACGGATGGCGCTGTCAATGGCAGCATCGAGTACCTGACTTGTGGCCTTGGAACCATCAATTGCAACTAGGATTTTATGGTATTGGAAATCGTCTGTCATTTTTAACACTCCTTATAATTTACTTATTTACTCTTATTATAATGTTTTTGGCCTGGTCCTAACATAATTATTCACGCATTTAAGACATATTTATTGAAAACGGTTACCAAGAGGAATACACTACAAACGTAACTTAATTGTCAATATGTTTTGAAGAAGAGGGGCAATACTATGCGTTATGTTTCAATGACTTCCCATAATATTGGGATGAACCTAGCAACAGAACAGTATTTGATGAATAATAAGGATTTCGGAGATGAGCCGCTGGTCCTATTCTATTACGAAGAGCCATGCATCATCGTCGGCCGGAATCAAAACACTGCCGAGGAGATCAACCAGGACTATGTCAAGGAACATAACATTCGGGTTACCCGGCGCCTGTCCGGTGGGGGAGCGGTCTATCAAGACCTGGGGAATCTCTGCTTCAGCTTCGTAGTCCCAAGTGATAGCGAAGAATTTGGCGACTTCAAGTCCTTTACCCAACCGATCGTCGATGTTCTCAGAAAGATGGGTGCTACGGGGGCCGAGGTCAGCGGCCGAAACGACATTTTAGTCGATGGTAAGAAGTTCTCCGGCAACGCCATGTATTCCCGAAACGGTAAGACCTTCTCTCACGGAACATTAATGCTCGACGTTGACTTGAGCGTGGTCGCTGACGCATTGCACGTTGCCAAGGACAAGATTGCCTCTAAGGGGATCAAATCCGTTCGGTCCCGGGTTACCAACCTACGTCCATATCTGAGTGCTGAATACAAGGACATTGACGTGCCAACCTTCCGTGATGACTTGATTAAGGGCCTCTTCCACGTTGACAGCCTGGAAGAGATTAAGGATAAGCAATACGTAGTTACGCCAGAAGACCAGAAGCAAATCGACAAGATCTATGAGCAGTACTACAATAACTGGGACTGGGTTTATGGTAAGAATCCCGAGTTCACGACCAAGCGACGGAAGCACTTTGATATGGGGACAATCGATGCCCGCTTAGATGTCAAAGATGGGGTGATCAAGAATATTAAATTCTTCGGTGACTTCTTTGGCCCTAAGGACGTCACGGAACTGGCTGATAAGCTCACGGGTGTCAAGTACAATCATGACGCCATCAAGCAGGCCCTAGATGAGGCAGGTACCCAGCAGTACATTACCGGGATCCCGACCGACCAGATTGCCGATCTCCTGGTATAATTGAGCTTTACATGAATATTTAGTAAAATAGGATCAAGACACGAAATGTGGCCATCCTATTTTTATTTGGCCAATAGAAAGCGAGTAATTACATGAAAAATTCTGAAAAGGTCATTATAGTGACGTCATTTGCTGCGGTGGTTGCCCTGGTCCTCGATGCCATCATGTTCCTCCAGCACGGCCACTCCCTGCTGGCCAGTAACGTTTGGCCTCGTCTGGCCCTTTTTATCGTCTTGGCAGTGATTGTCAACGCCCTGGCCTTGGTCAAGATGCGATTCTGCGGGTACGCCACTATCCTGGTAAACCTCTACTTTGCAATCGCTAGTCTAGCCACCTTTCAGACGGTGACACCGCGGACCAGTGCCTATGGTTTGATGATTGAGGCTCTGAGCATTATTGGGATCCTGCTTGGCGCTGCAGGTATCTACTACGGGGTTAAGCAACGGTCTGACTATACGAAGGCACGGATTGAGAAGTTGATGAAGAAGGCGAAGAATAAATGAAGTTAACAGTCGATGATTATCTCAAGATGATAGCTGACAACAAGGTTCAGACTGAAGATGCTGACAAGACGGCATCTCAGACTCAGCAGAAGAAGGCCCTGACGACGGCAGTTGAGTTCATGCAGGAACAACTCAACAAAGGCTATCTCGGCCAGTACCGGTTCAATGTCCGGATGAAAAAGGGCGATCCTGTCAACTTCCGATTAGAGAATAACCTGATCAATATACCGATGGATGAAGCTGAACGTCTGGATCCCAAGCTCCTTGACGAGGGCCCAACCTACCCGGTTAACCTTTATATGGTGCTGGAAAGCGATGATGTCAATAAGTCTGGGCTACGGATCGACGAATTAGCTAATGAAACTGACCAGGGACAGCCTGCCAGTGCCTTAGTGGATAAGCTTCAGCCCTGGCTAGCGGACCACTTGGCTGCCGTAATGGAGAACCGTGCCTAAGGTTTGCGTTTCTAGGCGAGATGTTATAGAATACAAGGTGCGATGAGTCGAGAGGTCTGGTAGCGACCCAAATTGCTGCCATTGCTTTTTCGATATGTGAGGCACGTTAACCCACCGGATTGTGGGGTGCCTGGTTGGTGACGAAGTGGACATCGTCGCCTGCCTGAGATAATATCAATACACGCTAAAGCGCGACACCATAATAGGTGTCGCGCTTTTTGTTATATTGATATTGTAGTTTTCTTAATCATCCTGAGAAAAACAAGGATTGAGGCTGACTGAATCAAATAGTTAGCTTGGATCAAGAAAAGCATTTCCTGGGAAATAAAACGGGGTGCGTCAGAACTAACTCATGGGTTCCTATAAAAAGAGGCCTTCAGCGTTCATATGCTGAAGGTCTCTTTTGTTTAGTATTAAGGACTGTTGCTTCAGTCCATTAATAACGCATTCCAGTGTACTTCTTACTGAGAACGATGATCAGAACGGTAGCCAGGATCCCGTAGACGGCGCCAACGTAGCCGAGGTGGTTCAGGGTGGTGAACTGAACCGCAGTCGAGGCAGTGAAAGAACCCAGGGAGATTCCAATATTGGCAAAGATTGAGTTTAACGATGAGGCGAGGTCAAGGGACTGCGGGTAGTCTTTTTCAGCGATGTCGAGGAACATCAGCTGAGTAGAGGATCCGTAACAGGAGAAGGCCACGCAGAGCAGGGCGACAACAATGATCGCCAGCCATTTGAAACTCAGCAGGGGACCAAAGGCAATGTAGAGAATGGTCATTGCAATGTAGATGCTCCCGAGCCGGTGGACGCCACCCCGATCAGCCAGGTAGCCACCGAACTTATTACCGATGATGAAGAAAATACCCATCCCGAAAAGCAACCAGTTCAGCCAGGTGTTATCAAAGCCCATCTCAGTGGTGATCAGTGGCCGGATATAGGTGTAGATAGTGTAATCAGCCGCACAGACTGCCACGATGAAGACCACGCCCAGCAGAACCCGGATATCTTTGAGGAGGCTGAACTGCTTATTGAGGGTGCTCTTGAACTGTGGGGTATCTCGTGGTACCAGCCAGATTAGACCGGCGAAGACAATGATGGTCAGTCCGGAAATCATCCAGAAACTATCGTGCCAGGAAAAAGTGGTACTGATGATGGTGCCGATCGGGATACCGATGACCGAAGCAATACTAAAACCAGCGAAGACCCAGGACACTAGACTGGCACGTTTCTCCCGTGGAGCGACGAAACTGGCCATCACCAGGACCATCGAGATGATTGCCCCGGCGACGGTGGCGGTCAAAATCCGTGAGAGAAGAAGAGAGTAGAAGTTAGTTGCCATGGCAGACCAGGTGTTGCCAACGAAGAAGACCAGCATCAAGAACAGCAAAACGTGGTGCCGGCGCCAACGGTTAGCAAATGAGGTGATAATTGGGGTGAAGATCGCATAGATCAGAGCGAAGACCGTTACCAGCAGCCCCAGTCGGGAGAGTGAATCATGGTATTCGTGAGCGATGTCGGGGAGAACCCCAACGATCATGTACTCGTTGCAGCCGAGCATGAAGGCAACGAAGACAAAGAGAATTGCTTGCAGACGATATTTCATAATTGCAACCGATCGACAGACAGTCCAGCCGTCGAATTTCCTTTCCAAAAGATTTCAAACTCATCATAGTTTAAACGAATTAGACCAATAATACCAGTAAAAAATGGTCAGGATCGTAAAAGCGTTTTGGGTCCTGACCATTATGATGATTTTGAAAATATTCTGTTAGCTAAACCAATTTATTTGACTAAGTAGATCTGTTCGTCAATCAGGTCAAATGAATGCAACTGTTGGTTGACTTTTTGGAGTTCTTTGTCCTGGCTGAGTTGGGCTTCCTGCCAGAATTTTTTGGAATTGGTAGCACCGTCCTTCTCGCCGATGACTAGGAACTTAATGTCCGGGTAGTCACGGCGGAGAAGTTGGAGAACGTCCCAGTCAGTCTCGCCCTTGTCTGGGGCCCAGGACATAATAACGTAGTCGACCTGGTCTCCATACTTCTTGATGGCGTTGATGGCGTCAAGTTTCTCAATCGCGGTGACAGGGTGCTTACCGGTTTCGTTTTCCTTAGTCCAGGCCTGGCTATCGGTGGTAAAGATCCGCTGATTAGAATTGTTATTACGTAATCCCTTAGAAATGTAACCATTGCCAGCCATGATCTCGAGGACCGGAGCCCCATTGAGATAATCGGCCAGGGCCTTGGCAAACGGTGCGTTGACATAAGACCACATTCCATAGGTGTTTTCAAGATAGTCTCGGAAGTTGCGTAGAGCCCGGTCTAGTTTCGGTAGGGCGGCACTATACCGGTTCCATAGCTGGTCGCCTCGTGGATCACCCTGGGGGTACTGACGATTGACCTGTTTGAAGATTGTGTCTTGGATATCGTCGGGCAGGAGGAGGGTCGGCAACGGTTGGGGAAGAAGGCCGTTCTTTAACAGGCGGTCGCTCTCTAGGGCGTTGTTGATCAGGTACTTAACCTCGGGAAAGTTGTCGAAGAGGTCGCGATCGTGGGTCAACTCGCTGATGTATGGATCCTGATGGACCGCCTGTTGGGCCTTTTTGACCCGTTTTTTGAGTTTTTTTAACTTCTTTGGATTCATGGTAGCTCCTTACTTTAGCTTAAGATCGAGTTGCTCCTGCTTACCGTAGAATTTATCAGTGTCATGTCGGTTGGTTCGCCCCTTGAGGTAGCCATCGATCAGTTGGAAGATCTCATAACGATCGTCGCTAGACAACACCGTGTTGTTAAACAGGAGGTCCTTGTTAGAAAAGAAAAGTTTGGCGAGGTCAAAGTCATTTCGGTCGGTCTTCCCCGTCAGGTAGTCAAGACTCACGTTGAAGAACTCGGCGAGCTTACGGGCCTCGATGTAGGATGGGGTCCGGATACCCCGCTCCCAGTTGCCAATCTGTGAGGCGGTGTTGGGCTTTTCTCCTGGTCCCAGGTGCTCGTTGAGGTGATTTGCTAATTCTTTTAGTGTAATTTTCTGGCCCTTACGTAAAGCGCGCAGTCTTTCTGGAAACATGTGCTCACTTCCTTACTGTATCACTATTATTTTACCATTGCCGACGCCGAATGACAGGGAAAACGGTATACAAAGTAACAGAAAGTGTGCTAAACTAATCGCATTATCTAAAAAAGCAACACGGGGTTAATTAAATTGAGCACAGCTGTAAAGAAAAAGAGTCATTATTTTAGAAACTGGCTGATTGGGATCATCAGTGTTATTGTGGTTGCCATGCTTATTGCGGGATACTATTTCTTCACAGTAGCAATGGTACCGAGTCACAAGGACTTCATCCACCAGTCGTCGTCGCGGATTAGTCGAAATGATCCGCTCTATCACCAGAAGATCTGGTTTCAACACGCTAAGAAGCAGCATTGGGTTATGGAATCGGCCCACAAGCACTACCAGCTCGTGGCCGATTATATTCCAGCTGCTCACGAGACCACCAAGAGTGTTATTGTCTTGCATGGCTTTATGGGCCGCAAGGAGGATATGGGCGCCTATGCGGCAATGTTCCACCAGCTGGGCTATAATGTTCTGCTTCCTGATGCTCGGGCACATGGCCAAAGTCAGGGTAAATACATCGGCTACGGCTGGCCTGAACGTTATGACGTCCGTAAGTGGGCCAACAAACTGATTACCAAGGATGGTACTCATAGCCAGATTGTCATCTTCGGAACTAGCATGGGTGGGGCCACCACGATGATGACCTGTGGAATAAAACTGCCCCACCAGGTCAAGGCATTCGTTGAGGACTGCGGATATACGAGTCTGAACGCCGAGTTGAACCATGAGGCAGGCAAGCTATACCATATTCCTACTGTCCTGCGTTATCCGCTGATTGCCATTCTGAGCGGGGTTAATCGTATTCAAAACGGCTTCTTCACTGGCGAAGCCGATTCACTAAAGATGCTGCACAACAATACCCGACCGATGTTATTTATCCACGGTAGCGAGGACACCTTCGTCCCAACGAAGATGGTCTACAAGAACTACGCCGCTACCCGAGGGCCCAAGCAGTTGTGGGTTGTACCAGGTGCCAAGCATGCGGATTCCTATGCTCATTGTCCACAGACCTACACGCACCATATTCAGGAATTTCTAGCGAAGTACGTGAAATAGGGGGGATTAAAGGATGATAACAATGATTTTAGTCCTGATAGTGGCGATCGAGCACCTGGGAATAATGTTCCTAGAGATGTTTGGTACACCAACCCAGCAGGCTCAGGCTTTCGACATGCCGCTGGAGTATGTTAAACAACGCCCGGCCCGTGTTGCCCTGGCAAACCAGGGAATCTATAACGGGATGCTGGGCGTCCTGCTGATCATCAGCTTCTGGCTTTTCCACGGGCCAGTCCTAGTTACTATTATCCGTCTATTACTAGGCTTTATCATCGTTGTGGCCCTGTACGGCGGACTGACGGCGACTCGGAAGATCTGGCTGGTTCAGCTGTTACCGGCCGTCATTGCCTTGTTGGTAACTTTGATATAAGGAATGTGGATACTGAGAAAAAATATTCTTCTCAGTATCCACATTTTTTGTCCTTAGAGCCGTGACTTGCTTAATCCAAGGATTGGGCATAGACAAGCTCGTCGGTCGAGATCTGCTCGTTGAGGGCGTTTGCTAACTCTTGTGAAAGCTGTCCGCTGGCTAAGCGTTCTTGGACGAAGCTGTGTTCCCACTGAAAGGCCTCAATGAAGAGTCCAGTAATAAGATCGGCATCGAGATCTTGTCCTTGGCTAAAGAGCTGAACTTGCTGGAGGTAAACCCGGCGAACCAGGGCAACTTCATTGGCGTTTTCGGTATTTTCAACGGACTGCAGGTAAGCTTCAACCTTTTTGGTGACAACTTTTAGGACCTTTAGGATTGCCTGACGCTGCTGCTTAACCGCCAAGAGGGGTTGCTGAGGGTCTACAGGTAGTTGGGGATTAGCAGCGAGGTGATGGTGGAGGTGCTTTCGGCGTAAGTGATGCCACTTGATTCGGTGCCACAGAAACTGGAAGTATTCCAGAAAACCGTGCTGATTATTCCGCAGGATCGAGTGACTGACGAATTGTGCGTAGAAATTAGCCTCGCGATCAGTGATAGCGTCTTCTCCATTTAAGCGATCCAGGGTTTGCATCTCAACCTTGTGTGCCCGGTTCATCAATTGATTATAGTATTGCTGATTGAACTGGTGGTACTGATTCATCTGAGTACTGAGCTGGTCGATTACGACTGCTTGTTCTCGGGAAGGCTTAGTCTGGGTGCGCAACTGATTGAGGGCATATTGAACGGTAGCAATAAGTTGTTGGCGGAATTCAGCCGGGGTGTAATTTTGCGTCTTAGCTGGCAGGAGCATTGGAAAACCGATTGCCCCGACTAAGAGACTAATCAGAATTACGATTGCTGCAATCAGGATCATCGAGTTCCGAAAGGCAAAGGCATGGTGATTAATCATCACTGGTAGTGAGAAGGCCAGCGACAGGGTGATCGTTCCGTGGATGCCGCCGATAGCCATTAAGACACTGTCACGGTTGAGACGGTCAGTCGTCGAGTCGATCTTGACCAGTCGAAAGCGGACCCAGCAGTAGCGTAGGAAGGTCATAATCAGGTAGAGAACTAGGGAGATAACGAACAACCGGCCCAGGTTAGCCAGGCTGGTACGTTTGAGGACCTGGGGCAGGAGGACACCGAGCAGAACGAAGACTAGCCCGTTTAAGGCGTCGCTGATAATCGTCCAGGTGGTGGTAGTGGCAATCTGAACCTTAGTGGAGGTCAGACGGAGCCGGTCGTAGAGAATACTATGAACGACTCCAGCCGCTACAACAGCCAGGATACCGGAAAAGTGGAGTTCTTCAGCTAACCAATAGATGACGATCGGCGTCATGACGTTAATTGGGATAACGATTGAGCTAATATCGACGTGGGACCGCATCAGATCAATCCGTAGTTTAATCAGGAGGCTACCAAGAATCCCCCCAAAGATGATTCCCCCAAAGAAGACGTAGATGAAGATCCATAGGCCGTGGCCAATCGAAAAGTCGCCAGATTGGTAGGCAGCCAGGGCGAGATCAAGGAGGACAATCCCGGAAGCATCATTGAAGAGCGACTCGTATTCCAGGGCGCCATTAACGTTTTCGGGGACCGACATACTCGCGGTGATCGACTTAACCGCTACTGCATCTGTTGGCGTGATGATTGCAGCAATCATGAAGGCCAGGGCAAAGGGAAAGGTCTGTGGCAGTGCTAGGTGCAAGACGGTACCAGCGATAATGACCGTTACCAGGGCCAGGACGACCGTGATTGATAGAATTGATCGAAAGTTGCGTGATAGGTAATGGAATGATTGGTTCTGCCCGTCGTTGAACATCAATGGTGCAATGATCACCATCATGAAGAGTTCGGGATGCATAGTGAAGTTGGTCGTCGGGGTGGGCAGGCTGGCCAGCAGGATCCCAGCAGTGATCTGATAAATCGAGAGCGGGACCTTCGGATAGATCAAATAAATGATGTTAGCCACGACGACTGTGGTCAGTAACAAAATAACCCCCAATAGTAAGTCCAATTGAAACACCACCTATAAAAAATGTTGGGGTATGGTTAATAGATCGGGCCGTTTTAGTATCGGTATTTTGACAACAAAAAATCGGGGTCAGAGTGCGTGTCTCCGGCCTCGATTTGATACGTACCTATTATTCCCGGCCCAGCAGCATTTTGACCGCCATTGCGATGTTGTAGATGAACAGTAGTAAGGCGATCAGCAGGGCGAAAGTCAAGAGAATCCCAAATAAAGCTCCGGCGTGGAGGGTTGCCTGGTAGAGAGAAGCGATGCTCAGCGTGAGAATTGCAAAAATAACGTAGATCAAGGGAAAAATCTGTGACCAGAAGGCCTTCCGGGCATTTTTACTGATAGTTGGGTCATCGCTGGCTCGGGCGACGATCCAAACGATTAATGGGAAGATCACCGGGAGAAATAGGATACTGAGGTAAGAAAGGGCGTTGACGATTCGCGTTGTGATATTACTCTGCATATTAGCCATCCTTTTTTCTTTTAATTATGCCTGATAAATCAAGGGAGTGCAATGATAAGCACCTGAAGGATGACCACCAGACCGGTGAATGTGAGCCAGTCGCGACTAGTCAGTGGAATACGATGAGCGCTGGTTCGGCCTTGGCCTTCAACGAAGCCGTGGCTCTCCATGGCCTGAGCTAACTGGTCAGCCCACTGACTGGCGGCTAAGATTGCTTTGAAGTACAGGCGTGGTGACCACCAGTGGAGAGTGACACCACGCATTTGGCCAGCGATCCGGATAATCCTGACTTCCTGGCGAATTCGTGGCAGAAGGTTGAGGGCGGCTAGGATTCCGTAGGCAAACTTACTCGGCAGGTGGCAGTTTTGTTCGAGGGAACGGACCAACTGCAGGGCGCTGGTGGTGCAGGAGATGGTTGCGCCGGTCATGACATAGACATAGAGTCGGGTTACCAGGACCCAGGCAAAGTGGATGTTGCGGTTGGGACTGAAGAAGGCAATGGTGACAAAGACCGCTACGGCTGGCACCAGGGTGATGACGACTAGCCAAGACAGCCGGCGCCAGCTGATATGGTGGTAGAGCAAGTTAGCCAGCGCCAGAGCAATGATCACTAAATTGCTATAGAGGTGGCTGGTGAAGGTTACCTCTATAGCAACGATGAGGACGAAGAACAGTTTCAAACTGGGATTCATGCTTTCACCCCCAAGTATGATAGCCGACCATCCGCTAGGTGGAGGTGGTAGTCGATTAGTTGGTTGAGTCCGGTCAGCTGGTGACTGATGATTAGAATGGTTTGGGGGAGAGCCCGCTGACAACGTCTGATTAAATCGAAGACGGTAGCCAGTGAGTTCTGGTCAAGCCCGGCGAAGGGTTCGTCAAGCAGGAGGACGGGATGTCCGATCATCAGCATGACCAATAGCTGGAGCTTCTTGCGCTGACCGCCACTAAGTGAGTAGACAACCCGGTCTTCCATCCCTGCTAGGTTAAAATTGCGGAGAACGGCTGTCAGGCGGTCATTAGTGAGTAAGGGTTGGCGGCGGTGTTTGGCGCTGAGAGTTAACTCTTCTCCCACCGTGACATTGAGAAACTGTTCATTAGTCTGTTGGAAGACGAGACCGACTTTCTGGTGATATTTCCCGGGTGATATTTTCTGGATGTCCGTTTCGTGATATTTAATTGTGCCCTGGTAAGGGATCAAACGGGTTAAAGTCCGAAAGAGAGTTGATTTGCCGACCCCATTAGCCCCAGTCAACAGGGTAATCTTATTTTGCACAATTGTCAGATCTGGAGCGGTGATCAGCTTGCGCTGGCCGCAACTGATGCTGACATGACTGAGGTGAATAATTGCGGGGGCCGTTGCTGCTGGTTGAGCTACTCGGATTGGTGTATGTGTCATCTTGTCTGCTTGCGCAATCAATACCCTTCCCTCAGCTGAGGTGAGAGCAGCGAGCTGCTGGTTTTCAAATCGGAAAATCTTAGGATTTAAGGCTGCATAACCGTGGCAGTCATGATCGGTAATAATGATGGTCCGGCCTGACTGGGCAGTCTGCCATTGCTGGAGTTGGTTAATTAGGAAACGACGATTGTCTTCGTCAATGGCAGCAAAGGGTTCGTCGAGTAGGAGAATATCCGGCGCCATTGCTACAACCACTGCCAGGGCCACCCGTTGTTGTTGACCGCCGGAGAGGGTAGAAATTGGTTGGTCGAGCAGGTTTCCAACCCGACCGAATTCACTAGCTGCCTGTAGTCTTATTGGTATCTGCTGGGGGGTCACCTGACAGTTTTCGAGGGTAAATTCGAGTTCGTGCCGGGGGGTATCCATAGCAAACTGCATGGCGGGGTCTTGGAAGAGCATTCCAATTCTGGTCGGATGATGATTAATCTGGGGCCGGATGATCTGCCCGGAGGTTACTTGTCCCCCGTATTTTGGCAGCAGACCGGCAATCAAGCGAAGAAGAGTGGATTTCCCACACCCGGATGGACCGGTGACCAGGATCGCATCACCTCTATTGATATTTATACTGAGGTTGCAGATGACGGGGTGTCGACGTTCAAATTGGAAGCTGAGCTGTTCAATCTTGATGGCTGTCATGGCTTACCTCCGAACGATATGTGCCCGAGTGAGCATGTTGATGATTAGCTTATTCAATACCCCAGCGAAGAGAAAAATTGAGATGAAACGGACGATAATCATAACCAGGAGCATTTGCCCGGCAAACTGGCTGTAGCCGTTACGGAACCAGTCCCAGGCAAAGGTGACGATGGTCGTTGAGATGGTGACTAGGATGATGGTTAACCAGTTATAGATCCGGTAACCGGTCAGGGTGAAGCCTAACTCGGTTCCGACACCCTGGACAGCACCAGAAATCAGGTTAGCTGCTCCCCACTGGTCACCGAGAAACATCTCAACAGTGGCACCGAGAAACTCACCGAGAAATGAAGCACCGGGCAGACGAAACATGAAGCCAGCGAGTGGTCCGGCCATGCACCAGACCCCCATAGTGATATCATTAGCCAGTGGACCGTAGCCAATCGGGGTCAATAGAAGAGTCAGGCCGTTATAGACGAATGCCGCCGCAAAATAGATAACACCGAAAATGATCCCAAGCAAAGCGAGCAGGATGATGTCGCGCAAGTGAAAACCTTTCTTCATAAGTAAAACTCCTTAGAAATAGATTGGATTAAGGCGGTCTTAAGGCAAATAAAAAAGCCACAATGAAGCTCATCGTGGGATACAGACTGTGTTAGCAATTGAAATTTACCGAATCTTCCTCCGCTGGTATTAGCCAGGTCAGGTTCAATGGGTATTATCTCAGCCAAATGGCACCCCAGACATCGTATTAATCTTATTGTTTATGATACATAAATTGCTCCGGAAGTTCAAATCAACAAAGGACGTGCAGAAAATTGGCGGAACGCGTACAATGGAAGCTGACTAAAAATAAAGGTTGAGGAAAAATGTCTGAATTAGTTTCAATTATCTTATTGATTATCATTGGGATCCTGGCCGGGATCACCAGTGCTGCTGCGGGTCTAGCCTCGTTGGTCTCGTATCCGTCGCTACTGGCGATGGGGCTGTCCCCAGTGATGGCCAACGTCACCAGCTGCTTTTCAACCGTCGCCAGCGGGTACAGCTCGGTAGTCGCCTCCGCCAAGGAACTTCGCAACAACCGCAGACAGATGTGGCTGATGATCCCGGTCGTCCTGACCGGAGCGATCATCGGTGCCCTTTTGCTCTTCGCCCTGCCCAGCAAGTGGTTCCAGGAACTGGTCCCGATCTGCATCGGTATTGCCGGGGTTATTCTGATTATGCCCCACCATCCTCGCCAGGCCCATGCAGAATTAGTGCAGAATAGTCGGATGTTTGGCCGGTCCCGCCTGCACCGCTTCCTGGCCTGGGTTGGGATCTTCATCGTTGGCATTTACTCTGGCTACTTCAATGCTGGGGCCGGGGTCATGATGCTGACCCTGCTGACGGTGGTCAACCGTCAACAATCCTTTGCCGTCAATAACGCCTTGAAGAATGTTGCCATGACGGCCACTAATACGATGGCAGCCATTATTTTCGCCATTGAGGCGGTTATCTACTGGCAATATGTCTTGCCCCTGTTCGTCGGTAATATCCTTGGTGGGATCCTCGGGCCGATCATCGTTCGACGCCTCCCCGGTCGATTGATGCAGATTATTGTGGGAAGTGGAGCCTTGATTCTGGCCGTATCCCTGGTCATTCGCAACATGATGTGAGGTGAGAACCATGCCAAGCCGCACCTTTCAGAACCTGAAGCACGAAAAGAAGCAGCGGGTCACCGATGCGCTGTTGACCGAGTTCAGCCAGCATAGCCTGCCGGACGCCGAGGTAGCCCGAATCATCAAGCAGGCGGATATTTCGCGCGGCGCCTTTTATAAGTACTTCACGGACCTGACCGACGCCTATCTTTACCTGTACGCGGCAGTGATGAATGAGATCCACGCACCAATTACCACTGGGGATCTGACCGCTCAGGACTATTATCAGATGGTGGCCGATTTTGTTGACCGGGTCCATCATAGTTCCTACTACGACTTTATTCGGCGCCATTTTCTAACCAATGAGGGAATCTTACCAGTACGGCGGACCGTTGAGCCGCGAGGAGATACCGAATGGGCCGTGATGGCCCTTTGTCATACCACCATCAATGAATGTCTCCAGGATCCCGCTGGCCAGGCAATGGCCTTAACTAGGTTGAAGAAGATTTTGGAAAGACTGCTGAACTAAAAAAACTGCCGAACCACTTAGATTCGGCAGCTTTTAGTTTAAGTAAGATTAGTGTTCTTTGAACAGGTTCGTTAAGTGGTCCATGAAGACCTTCAGGTAACGTTCCTTGTCGACGTTGATGGCAACCTTAACGTTAGGATTTGGATCATTCAGCTTGGAGTTGTCACCAATGATCCGAGCGTAGTAAGGACCTTCTTCGTAGACACACTTAACGAAGAGGCTCAGTGTGGTAACGAAGGATGGGTCAATCCCAACACCAACAGCTAGTGGGTCATGGATGGCACAACCATTCTTGTCGATGTCCAGGTTGTAGTAGGCGTCGATGTAGAAGTCGGTGATATCAGCGTAGGCCTTACCAGCCTTGGTGCCAAGGTCACGCCATTGTTGCGTTTCCTTCTTGGTCAGCAGGGTCCGCAGGGTAACGTCAAGGCCGACCATCGTCAGTGGCAGGTCAGACGTCAAGACTTCGTTAGCAGCCTTCGGGTCCTGGTTGATGTTGGCTTCTGCAACCGGGGTAACGTTTCCTTCAACCGTCAATGCCCCACCCATGAAGGTAACATTGCCAATCAGGTGGGCAATCTCTGGATCCTTCTTAAGAGCAGCGGCCAGGTTGGTCATTGGACCAGTTGGGATAATGATTAAGTCCTTGCCGTACTTGTGTGCGGCGTCGATGTAGAAGTCTACACCGGATTCTTCTTCGATGCTCCGACTTGGGGCAGGCAGTTGGACTTCACCGATACCGTTGTTTCCGTGGATGTCCTTGGAAACCTGCATAACGTCGAAGTGATCCGTTGTGCATGAGTGTGGTAAGCCCTTGAATACTGGAATATCAGTGTGACCGAGCAGTTCCAAGAGCTTCAAGCTGTTTTCAGCACAAACGTCGAGCAGGTTATTACCGTAGGAACTGACAATCCCGATTAAGTCAACATCTGGATCTGCTAGAGCGTAAGCGATCGCTAAAGCGTCGTCAACACCGGTATCCAGATCAAGAATCATTTTTCTTTTAGCCATATTAGTCCCTCCAAGATTAACTAAAAAATTACTATCTACGTTTTCTATAATAAATTAATTTTTTAGTAAACACAATAGGTAAAACGTTAAAGATGGTAGCGCTTCATTAAAAATTTAATTAAGTAAGAAAATGTTATAATGATTAAACAAAAAATAAGAAAGTGAGGTCCATATTAAATGACGGAGGATAGTTATGATGTAACCATTGTTGGTGGAGGCCCAGCGGGGATGTTTGCTGCGTTTTATTGCGGCCTGCATGAGCTTCGGGCCCAGTTAATTGAGAGCCTGCCACAATTAGGCGGCCAGGTTGCTGCTTTGTATCCGGAAAAACGGATCTGGGACGTTGCCGGGTTGCCAGGAGTTACTGGTCAGGAGTTGATTGATCACCTGAAGGACCAATTGGCAATTGCCCCGGTTGATCAGTTCCTTGGTGAGACCGTTGACGACGTGGTTAAAGAAGCCGACGGGACCTTCACCATTACATCAGCTCACCGGACTTCCCGCTCTAAGGCGGTCATCATTGCCCTAGGCAATGGGGCATTTACGCCGCGCAAGTTGGCTCTCGATGGTGCCGACCAACTGGAGGGGAACCGGCTGCACTACTTTGTTGGTCATAAGGATGCTTTTACTGGTCAGCGTGTGGCGGTACTAGGGGGTGGCGACTCGGCTATCGATATTGCCCTGATGCTGGAGCCGGTGGCCAAGGACGTCTACTTGATCCACCGGCGTAACGAATTTCGGGGACTGGAACACACCGTCAGCAAGTTAAAGGCGTCCCCCGTTCACTTGCTTACTCCCTACCTGCCCAAGAAGCTGACAACGGCAGAAGATGCGGTGACGATCGGCTTAAAGAAGATGCGTAGTGACGATGAGGAACAACTGACGGTCGACTCAATCGTGGTTAACTACGGCTTTACTTCCAATAACGCGGCTCTGACGAAGTGGTCGTTGAACTTGGCCAGTGAGCGTCATCTCCTGGCGGTTGATTCAACCATGCAGACCAGTATTCCCGGAGTCTATGCTATCGGTGACGGGGTAACCTATCCAGGGAAGACAGCATTGATTGCCGCGGCTTTTGGGGAAGCGCCGACAGCGGTGACTGCCCTAGCCAAGCAGCTCTACCCGAAGAAACGACTGGCGGTCCATTCCTCATCAATGCATATTAAACGAAAGTAACAACAGTGATAATCTTGGTTAAACGAGGTTAAAACTTTATATTTTAAAAACATGTAGGATGAGATTGACTTTCTAGACGTTTCTGTTATTCTATCGTTAATTTAATTTTCTAATTAAGTTTTAACTGTATAAAGGGGCAAGAGGATGAGTCATCAATCATTACAACAAGTATTAATTATTAGCGTCATTATCATTCAATGATCTGGGCGCTAATTGATGCTGCCCAGGTATTATATCTGGGCGGTGATGATGACCATACTTGAAAACGGTCAACAGCTGCCAAAGCTGTTGGCCGTTTTTCTTTTGCTTCTGTTGTTGGTGAGGGTTTAGTTATGAGGTGAGATAGATGGGAACACTTAATTTTTCTTTTGATGCTGATAAACTGCAGAAACGCAGCGACGAGATTACCAAGGGCGTTAACCGGGCACCGGGCCGCAGCCTCCTGTATGCCACGGGGCGTATCAGACGACCCGAAGACATGGACAAACCATTCATTGCTATCTGCAACTCTTACATTGAGATTGTTACTGGGCATGTCCACCTGCGTGAGCTGGCGGATATTGCCAAGGAGGAGATTCGTAAGGCGGGTGGGGTGCCATTTGAATTCAACACGATCGGAGTTGATGACGGAATCGCAATGGGGCACATTGGAATGCGTTACTCGCTTCCTAGCCGTGAGCTAATTGCCGATGCCGCTGAAACAGTCATTAACGCCCACTGGTTTGATGGGGTGCTATTCATGCCTAACTGTGACAAGATCACCCCGGGGATGCTGATGGCGGCCGCTCGTACCAATGTTCCAGCGGTCTTTGTTTCAGGTGGTCCGATGAAGGCAGGGCTAGACCCCAACGGAAAAGCGATCACCCTTTCTAATATGTTTGAGGCGGTAGGGGCCTTCAAGGACGGCAAGATCTCCAAGGAAGATTTCCTAGAGATGGAGCAAAACGCGTGTCCGACTTGTGGATCGTGTGCCGGAATGTTTACAGCTAATTCCATGAACTGCTTGATGGAAGCTTTGGGGATGGCATTGCCGTTTAATGGAACCGCCTTGGCTGTCTCAGCACAACGCCGCGAACTAGTCCGTCAGGCGGCCCGTCAAGTAGTTAAGCTTGTTAAGCGGGGGTTGAAGCCACGAGAAATCATGACTAAGGACGCCTTTGACGATATTTATGCCACTGATATGGCAATGGGGGGATCTACCAACACCGTTTTGCACGGTCTAGCCATTGCCCACGAGGCCGGGATCGAATATACCGAGCAAGATATCAATCAAATTGCGGAACGGACGCCGCACATTGCCAAAATTGCGCCGTCTTCCCACTGGACAATGGAGGATGTCCACAACGCTGGAGGGATGCCGGCCATTATGAATGAACTGATTGAGATGGGGAATGGGGTCTTCCATCCTGATCGGCCGAGTGTCACTGGTAAGACGATCCGGGAGAACGTTGCTGGCTGTTATTCGCAAAATAAGGAAGTAATCCGTCCAGTTGCCAAGGCGTATTCATCGGTAGGCGGTTTGGCGGTGTTGTACGGTAATATTGCCAAAAAAGGCGCAGTTATTAAGTCCGCAGGGGTTGACCCCGCTATCAAGGAGTTTGTCGGTAAAGCGGTCTGCTTTGACTCTCATGATGCCGCCGTTGAAGGAATCGATGATGGAACCGTTAAGAAAGGCGATGTTGTTGTCATTCGTTATGAGGGACCAAAAGGCGGACCGGGGATGCCCGAGATGCTGAATCCAACATCCGATATCATTGGTCGGGGACTAGACAAGGACGTGGCCTTGATCACGGACGGCCGCTTTTCCGGTGCTACTCACGGTATCTGTATTGGGCATGTTTCCCCGGAAGCTGCCTCGGGTGGTGAAATTGCCCTCATCAAAGACGGGGACCGTATCCATATTGATTTAATCAAGCGGACAATTAATCTGCTGGTATCTGATGAGGAACTTGAGCACCGTCGTCGGAAGCTGCCGCCATTCAAGCCTAAGGTTAAACAGGGGTATTTAGCTCGTTACCAGGCCCTGGTAACTTCAGCAGATACCGGTGGCGTGATGGTCGGTTATGATCAGCTGCTCAAGGTGGCTAATGAATTGAAGTAGGTGAAACGGAGGGAGAATAATGGATGGAGTACAACGGGGTGATTTGGTTGCTGACCAAGTTATTCGGGCCTTACGGGGAGTCGTTGATCCAGAACTCGGGATTGACCTGGTTAACCTGGGCTTGATTTACGGGGTCAATATGACGGCTGATGGAACGGTAACAGTAACGATGACCCTGACTACAATGGGCTGTCCAATTACGAATGTATTACAGCAGATGATTAATACGGCGATACGGAAGGTAGCTGGTGTTCGGGAGGTACAAATTGATGTTGTCTGGGAGCCAACCTGGACGCCAGCACGGATGAGTAGGACTGCTAGGATAGCTCTTGGCTACCACGTTGAAAAATAGAGGAGGAAGAAAAATGAATAAGGTTGTTGTATTTGGAAGGTGGTTAAGCAAGTGGTTTACGCTTTTTGTGGTATTGTGGGCAGTATTTAACTACCTTGTGCCCAGTTTTTCAGCACCGGTTGTTGCCAATACAAAGTACTTGTTGGGCATTATCCTGTTTGGAATGGGGCTGACCTTAACCGGCCACGACTTCAGACGTATTGTTCAAAAGCCGGTTCCGGTTTTATTGGGGACGGTAGCACACTACCTGATCATGCCAAGCCTGGCCTGGTTATTGTGCCTAGTATTTCAGTTAAAAGGAGCTACGGCAGCTGGAGTAATACTGGTGGGAGCCTGCCCTAGCGGAACCTCATCGAGTGTCATGGCCTACCTTGCCGGTGGGGACGTGGCCCTGGATGTTTCAATCGAGGCTCTGTCGACCCTGTTGGCTCCGGTAATGCTGCCGACGATTCTTTACCTGTTTGCCGGACAATATGTTAAGGTGCCAACTCAGAACCTATTTATGAGTACACTTGAGATCGTGGTTCTCCCAATTGTCTTCGGGGTGGTAGTCCATACCCTCTTTGGTAAACGGCTGGCGCCAGTTTTGGACTTTTTACCGATCGTTTCCCAATTCGCTATCCTAGCCATCATCGGGGCGGTAGTGTCTGCTAACCATGCTAACTTATTTACTGCCGCCACCGCCATCGTGATCCCCGTTGTAATGCTTCATAATCTATTGGGTTACACGTTGGGCTACCTCTTTTCCCGGTTACTCCGGCTTTATCAGCCACAGCAGAAAGCCCTGACGTTTGAGGTAGGAATGCAAGATTCAAGTTTAGGGGCCACCCTGGCGCTGACCTACTTCTCACCAGCTGCTGCGATTGCATCGACCCTCTTTAGCATTTGGCATAACATCTCGGGTTCCGTTCTGTCATCTTGGTGGAAGAACCATACCAAGGAGAGCTTAGCAGAGAGAATCCAAGACTATCAGCGGATGAAGGACAGGGTTGTGGAATAGTTTGACGATGTCTGCCTAATCAATTAAGAAGAAAAGCGACGCCGTATCCATAATGGGTACAGCGTCGCTTTATTTTTGGCGGAGTACGTGATCGAAAATATCGAGGACGAGTTTGAAGAAGAGACACAGGTGGTACACGATTAGAGCGAATGATACTTACTTGACTTTTCAATGATTGAATAATTACTTTTCTATAATATAATAGTGTTGTTTTTGCTTAATGCAAATTTAATTTGACAGGAGAGTATCTCTTCCACAGTGTACCGACCAAGGCAGATGGTTCATACAACCAGAAGGAAGCAGCTAAGCTAGGTAAAATGCAGGGTTCTCATGGTTGCATTCGACTATCAGTTCCTGACGCTCGTTGGATGGAACTGAATTTACCGGTTGGCACTAAGGTTATTATTGTTGGTTAAGCAGTGGAATTACCACTTTTAAGCTGATTAAGATAGCGTTGATCAAGATGAATATAACGAAGCTCGCCAACCAAGTGAGTTTCACGATGGGAATGACCATTGCGAGCAGGTTGTAGAGAATGATTAGGACGATCAGAGCACCGTCGCTCACGATCAAGTGACGGAAAAATGTCCGGGTTAAGTACCGACTGAACATGATGAACCTCCTTTAACGAATGATGATCTTGGAGCCCTTTGGCAGGGACTGAAGCCACTGTGCATCCGGCCACGATAACTGGATTGTGTTGGGGAAGGCAAAGTCTGTCTTCAGCCAGTTTTTAGCGACTTTATCCTGGTCAACCGCCGCAGGAGCAACAATATAACATTGGTGACTCAATGCAGACCAGCTGCGTCCCGTCAAGGTGTGACCAGTGTTAACATGGTCGATTTGCTGGCCATGGTGCCCACGGGTTCTGAGGATTTGCTGACGAATGTTAGTTCGGGCATGCATTATGTAAATTACTCGGTGGCCGTTGAGCACGTAAAGTCGTTTTAGGCCTGGCACCATAATAAGTCGGAGCCGGTCCTGTTTACGTAGGTTTGGATATTGCCGATGTTCAGACGGCTTGTTGACGTTTGGGTGCCGCAGCCGGTTAATATTGAGAATCTGGCTTGAACGGCTGGCACTGACGATGAAGCGGCTACTGTCGACGTAGGTATGGACGTTGAGGATGAGGACAACGATGGCGAACAGGGCTGCGGTGAGTAGGATAAACTGTTTTTGTTTGCTATTCATTTGATCAATTCCTTACGTTGTTAATCTCTTTTCTATCTTATCGTATCATTAACCATTTTGGAGGAAAATATGAAAAAGATTTTGGCACTCTTGTTAATGATCCCCTTGCTTCTCGGGATTATTACGCCACCCGTACATGCCAAGCCACTGATTGACGCGTCGGCTGCGGTAATGGTGGATGCTTCCACCGGACAGGTGATTTACGAACAGAATGCCCACAAGAAGCTGCCGATTGCATCAATAAGCAAGCTTCTGACGGCAGTAGTGATTATGGACGAGGTTCATAGCAAGCAGATCACTGGTGATACCAAGGTCAAGGTTGACAGCGGGATAGCGGCAATCTCGAACGATCCTCAGTATTCAGTGATCGGTCTGCAGGAGGGAAACGCGTACACAGTTCGGGAACTTTTGAATGCCTCCCTGGTCAAGTCCGCCGATGGGGCGGCACTGGCTTTGGCTGCGGCGGCTGGTGACAGCCTAGATGAGTTCAACATGAAGCTTCAACAGAAGGCCCAGGAAATCGGCCTAAAGGACTATACTATTGTCAATCCGGTGGGGCTGACCAACGGGGATCTGAAGACATTATCGATCAAGCAATATTCAGATCAGGCCGAGAATGCGATGACTGCCACGGACGTTGCTATCCTGGCGCGCTACCTGGTGAATCATTATCCACAGCTGCTGCAGGTTACCGCCCAAAAGCAGGCCAGCTTTATGATTACCAAGGGGAAGGCAAAGACTGAAAAGAACCTGAACGAGATGCTGCCAGGCAGTAAGTATACCGTACCGGGGGTGACGATCGATGGCCTGAAGACGGGAACCTCGGATACGGCGGGGGCCTGTTTCGTCAGCACCGGGAACTATCGCGGACACCGGATTATTACTGTCGTTCTCCACGCTAATGGCAAGAATAAGGATAACCGTTTTATCCAGACCCAGCGTCTATATCGGATGCTGAAACAAGACGGGCATCTTCAGACCATCACCTTGCCAAAAGACATTCGTCAGCAGGCGGTGGCCAACGGGCAGACTAGACAAGCAACGATTAGCCCACAGGCGGTCACGGTCTGGAATACCGGTGGACAGCTTCATAAGTACACGCTGGCGGTCAAGATGAAGGAAAAGTATCTCAATAAGACGGGACAACTGGAGGCGCCACTTCATCGTAACGAAACGGTGGGCGAACTTGATCTCTCAAGTAGCCAGCTCAAGACATTGGACGGCGGCCCGCTGACATATAAGCTGCTGAGTACCGATAATGTTGTGCGGGGCAACTTTTGGCAGCGTTTATGGCACTAGTAGTGGCATGGTGAATATTATTAAATAAGTGGCTATGGCAAGATTAACCTGCCGTAGCCACTTATTTTACTTTCAAATCTTATTAAAGATAACGTATGACACAGTCAAGTGTCGTCTAGTACCAGTATACTATTATTAATTAAACGTCCGTCCGTTAAACCAGGCAAACATGTTATCGACCTTAGTGTGGTCAATTTGCTGGCAAGTTGTCAGCAGCTGGTAGGTGACTGCCGGCGTCTTGGTAAGTCGATCAGTCATGGAAAAGCCGTTCCTACGGTAGAAATGGAGCCGTCGTAAGCGCTGGTGGTTGTTGGCCGCCGCCGTGTCCGGCTGCTCGATGTCCAGGATCAGGGTGTCTGGAGCATAGCACCGTTTGAGTTGGTTGAGGATCCGGCTCCCGTAGCCTTGGGAGCGAACCTGATCGTTGACAGCCAGGTAGAGGACGTAATGGATTCCATGGTGATGGATGATGTAAGAGAGCCCGATAAGCTGGTTCTGGTCGTAGAAGATTAGAAAGTCGGCCCGTCGGAAGAGCTGCTTGAAGAGCAATCGTCTCCAAGACTCCTGCTCATACTTGGGGAAGGCCCGATAATAAAGTGCCTTGACCTGACGATATTCAGGCAGGCTTGAGATTAACGATTTAATGGTTAAAGACAAGCATATCCCTCCTATACATTTGCCATTATTCTATCAAATTAGACGGTGGTTACTGGGCACTGTTCACAAAGTTTAAGAGATTATTAATTTTCCGTAGTGAATATTTCCCAGGAAATAAAAAGGGCCCCGCCGGCACACATAGGTGGCGGTGGGACCAAAATGGCATGTTACTTATTGTTGGCATCTGGGTTAGTGATCTTGATCCGGTTAGAATCAGTTGAGGAGTGGTTTTGCTCCGGTGCGTCGGTGCTGAAGTAGTTCTCAGTTGACTGGTTATGGTTCTCGGAGTAAAGACTAGTCGACTTGTTCCCTTTCTTCCGTTCGATTTGTTCGGCCTGCTTTAACCCGTTTGAATAATTGTAATCAGCCGGGTTGACGGCTTTGAAGCCCTTCGGATGGTAGAAACGGAGCAGGTTTTTCTCATTCAGCGAGTCTGATAGACTTAGCTCGGTGTTAACCAGCTTATGATCCTTCTTAATTCGCTCCTGCTGTTTCTTGGTCAGCTTGGCTTCCTTGCCAGTCCGGTTATCATAGACGGTGCCCCCGATTACCGTATAGTGCGGGGTGACAAAGTCTTGATTCCGGAAGGCGACGACCTGGCTATGCTGCTTAGAGAAGAGGTCAGTTCCAAACTGGATGTAGCGTTTGGAAGAGATCCCCAGCAGGTGGAGCAAGGTCGGCAGGACGTCGATCTCTCCACCATAGGTATGGTCAATATGACCGTGACCACCGGAATTAGGGATGACAAACATCATTGGAACCCGCTGGAGCTGAGCGTTATCGAAATCTGTCCAGTTATCGGCGGTCTTACCGAGGACACTGGCCAGAGAAGTGTTCTCACTGTTGGAAATTCCGTAGTGGTCCCCATAGATCATAATAATGGAATGGTCGTAGAGACCGCTCTTTTTGAGATAGTCGAAGAACTCCTGAACCGACTGGTCAAGGTAGTGGGCGGTTATGAAGTAGTTATCGACGTTGGCATCGCCCGTATTGGTGGTCTGGAAGTTTGGATCCTTATCCTCATCGTCTAGGTCGTATGGGAAATGGTTGGTAACCGTGATGTACTTGGCGTAGAACGGCTGTTGAAGGGCCTGCAGGTACTTGATTGAGTCTTTGAAGAGCAACTTGTCCTTCAGCCCGTAGCCGGTTGCCTTGTCACCAGATGTGTCGTAGTAACTGGCGTCAAAGAAGTACTGGTAGCCTAGGTTCTTGTAGACGTTGTTCCGGTTCCAGAAGCTGGCGACGTTACCGTGGAAAACCGCGCTGGTGTAGCCCGCCCGCTGGTTAAGGATTGCCGGGGCCCCCTGGAAGGTATTATCACTACCCAGAGTGGCAAACAGCGATCCCTGGGGCAAGCCAAAGGTTGAGGTTTCCAGCATGTTTTCCGCATCGCTGGTCTTTCCCTGGCCGACCTGGTGAAAGAAATTATCAAAAGCATAGGTATCATTACTATGATAGAGCGAGTTCAGGAAGGGAGTAACCTCCTGATCGTTGATCTTTTTATCGATGATGAATTGCTGGAAGCTCTCCAGGTGAATGATAATTACGTTGCGGCCCTTGGCAATTCCAAACATCTGCGGGTTAGCCTTAGCGTAGTGTTTGTCTGTGAACTTTTTAACCTTCTCCAGCTCAGACTTGGTGGCACTTTGCCGCATATCATTGATGTGCTGGGACTTGACTAGGTCATAACCAGTAAATGCATCGATCCCTAGGTACTTGACAATGTAGTTGCGGTCAAAGGTTCGACCTAGCAGCTGGGGACGGCTCATCTCACCGCAGGCCAGGTTGACCCCGAAGAGGACCAATGACATTGAGGTGAAGGCAAAGGCCAACCGGCTGCCGACCGCTCGTGGGTCAAAGTGGATCTTACGCAGCAGCATTAGGACTAAGATGATCACGATGTCAAGCCAGTAGAAGATGTCATGGAAGTTGGTCAGGGCCAGCGAACTCCCACTGAGTCCCTGATTGACCTTAGAATAACCGGTCATCGTAGCAATAGTCATGAAGTCCGTAAATTCTCGGTAGTAGATCACATTGAGGTAGAGCAAGAGGGTGTTGGCGATGTCCAACCCCATGATTACCGGGTAGAAGAAACGGGCTCGTTTAAAGTAGAATGCTAAACTATAAATTAATGCAGTGGTTGCCAGGGGATTAAAAATCAGAATTAAAAACTGGAAAATTCCCTCGGCCCCAAGGCTAAAGTCAGTAAAGTAAGCAAACAGGGTTTTGAACCAAAAAAGGACGACTAGGAGGATGAAAAAGCCAATCCTAGTGTCCACAAATTTGCTTAATTTTTTCATTAGGAATGTTCCTCGCAATCAAAATGTTTGTTTAACTTGCTAGAATAAATTTAGCAAATCAAAAGTATTTTATCACAGATTAGCGCGAAACATGATTTTTGCTTCAATCATTGTCAAAACTTAATTCTTTGCGGAAGCTGTGGCC
Source organism: Limosilactobacillus pontis (assembly GCF_002940945.1). Lineage (GTDB taxonomy): Bacteria > Bacillota > Bacilli > Lactobacillales > Lactobacillaceae > Limosilactobacillus > Limosilactobacillus pontis_A. The sequence continues at coordinate 96,624 of NZ_PNFV01000006.1, read as the reverse complement.
GGGTCCGGACCGGTCAGCCAGTCGTAGTTGAATAGCCGCTTGAGATGACGATTGACTGGAATCCAGATCCCCGCATTGAGAATATCCCTTAAAGATGCCAGCCAATTCTTATCTTGGAGGTACTTTTGGGTAAGAGGAATTCGCAGCTTCTGGCCATCTTCAGTGATGACCTTAACTGACCTGCCATTGACGGCGACAATTCGGGCGGCAACGATGTCGGTGTTGCTTGTATCTTTCAATGTCATGTTAATTCCTTCCTTCTATGCTTTCAGTTTAGGTGATGGTTATGAAAGAATTACGGCCAAAATATTAAAAGATCCCTAAATACGATTAAGAAATAATTAAGATGGCATTCCTACAATCGGTTCGATGGAAGCGGTACAATAAAGAAAAGCAGTAATTAGGAGGATGATTAAGATGACAAAACTCAATCTGTACCTGGTCCGTCACGGACAAACCTACTTTAACGTCTATAATAAGCTGCAGGGCTGGAGCAACTCCCCACTGACCGAAAAGGGCAAGCAGAACGCTCACGATGCCGGGGAACGGCTGAAGAACATTCATTTCGCTGCTGCCTTTTGTAGCGACACGACCCGGGCAATGGAAACTATTCAGACGATCCTGGACCTCAACCAAGCCAACTCGGTCGAGCATCCAGTAACCTCACCGTACTTCCGGGAAGAGTTTTACGGGTCTTATGAAGGTACCAACATGGATATTGCCTGGTACAACGCTGGGGCGCCACATGGCTTCAAGAACTTCCGTGACATCGTCACCAAGTACTCAATTGGCCAGGCAAAGGATTGGCTGAAGGACGCTGACCCGTTTCACGATGCCGAGAACAATACCGAGTACTGGGCGCGGATGGACAAGGGAATTGACCTGGTTCGCCATGCCGGCCTGCCTGACGACGCTAACGTCCTCTGGGTTAGTCACGGTAATACCCTGTTGAGTCTGGTAGAACGCTTCGGAGGCGGCAAGTACGACGTTACCGTTCGCCCTAAAAATGGGAGCCTAACGACCGCTACTTTAACAGATGACGATTTTAAAATCGTTGAATATGATAAATAATCCAAAGCATAACTGATGGCTGACTTAAAAGTCATCAGTTTTTTGTCATTCAATTGATAACGTTTTCACAAATTGATATAATAAACGCATAATTTTAAGGTTTTCTAAAATTGATCGTGAGGTGGGGAGAACATGGATGAGAAAAGGGGAATTAACACTAGTGAATTGACACTGTTGATCATCGGTTCCACGATTGGTTCAGGGGCGTTCGGGATCACCAGTGATCTGGCGACCGCCGCGGCCCCGGGCCCGGCAATTATCGCCTGGATCATTGTGGGGATTGGGGTATTGACCCTGGTCCTATCGTTGAATAACTTGTCGCAGAAACGCCCCGACCTTGACTCGGGAATCTTCAGTTATGCGGCCGCAGCGTTTGGACCTTTAGGGGAGTTTATCTCTGGTTGGGCTTACTGGTTGTCGGCTTGGCTGGGTAACATTGCCTTTGCTACCATCACGATGAGTGCCCTGGGGACCTTCTTCCCTAGCCTCTTTAAGAATGGTCAAAACCTGTTTTCAATCATTGTTGCCATTATTTTGACCTGGGTGCTGACCTTTCTGGTTAATCAAGGGATCGAGTCGGCGGCCTTCATCAATGCGATTGGGACCGTCTGCAAAATTATCCCGCTGGTAGTCTTTGTTATCTGTGTGATCCTAGGCTTTAAAGCACGAATCTTTACGGCCGACTTCTGGGGCAATGTGGCTCAGAATGCCCACGGCGACCAGGCCGGTTCTGTCTTCGATCAGGTTAAGGGTTCCATCATTGTTATGATGTGGCTCTTCGTCGGAGTTGAGGGGGCTTCCGTTTTGACGAGCCGGGCGCGGACCCGGTCTGATGCCGAAAAGGCCTCAATTCTGGGGCTGGTCAGTCTGCTGACGATCTACATCGTAGTTTCTGTTCTGCCTTACGGGGTCATGAGTCGGGCCCAATTGGCCGCTGGTGGTCAGCCAGCCTTGGGGACCATCATGCAGCACCTAGTTGGTAGCTGGGGAGCGGCCTTGATCAGTGTTGGGCTGATTATCTCCGTGCTGGTTTCCTGGCTTTCCTGGACGATGCTGCCGGCCGAGTCACTAATGTTGATGGCCGACGATCAGACACTGCCAACCTCATGGGGGAAGGTTAACGCCAAGAAGGCGCCAACCCGTGCCCTGCTTATCACTGGTGTTCTCCAGTCACTGTTCCTGTTCTCTCTGCTGTTCACGTCCTATGCTTATAACTTTGCCTACACCTTGTGTACAGCGGCCATTCTAATCTGTTATCTGATTGTGGGAATATACCAGATGATGTACAGTTGGCAGCACCAGGATTGGGGCCAATTCACCATCGGTTTGGTCGCTACCCTGTTTGAGTTGATGGCGATGGCTTTGTCTGGCTGGAAGCAGGTTATGGTGGTTTCTGTCGGCTTTCTTCCCGGCTTCATCTTCTACCTGCAGGCTTGCAAGGAATTTGGCCACCAGGTTACCAGCAAGGAAAAGTGGATGATGGGGCTGATTGGCATCTTTGCTGTGGCCTCGTTGGTTCTGGTTATCAACGGCACGATTTCAATTAACTAGGAGGTTTGATTTTCATGGTTAAAATTGCACCATTTGGCGTGGAATCCTGGCTCAACAAGTGGGAAAAGAGTGCTACCTACGACATCTCGCAGAGTACAATTGCCTCCTTGAGCATGCACGACCTGCTCAACTTAGACGGCAATAATGGTCAAGAATTTTATGCGATGCTGGACAAGCAGAAGATGAACTATGGCTGGATTGAAGGGTCGCCGGAGTTTAAGCAGGAGGTGGCCAAACTCTATCAGCATATTGATCCCGAGAACATTCTGCAGACGAATGGGGCTACTGGGGCCAATCTCCTGGCCCTCTACGCTCTGATCAACCGTGGTGACCACGTGATTGCCGAGTATCCGTCTTACCAACAGCTTTATGATATTCCAAAATCGCTGGGTGCGGACGTCGATTACTGGCACATCCACGAGGAGGATGACTGGTATCCGGACCTCGACGAGCTCAAGGATCTGATTCGCCCCGACACCAAGATGATCTGCCTGAACAACGCCAATAACCCGACTGGAACCATCTTAGACCGGGACTTTCTGGAACAAGTGGTTGAGATCGCCAAGTCGGTTGGCGCCTACGTGCTGGTGGACGAGGTTTATCTGCCACTGGATCGTCCGGAAGACTTTGCCCCGATTGTTGACCTTTATGATAAGGGAATCTCAACTAACTCCTTGTCGAAGACTTACTCTGTTCCTGGGGTTCGGATTGGTTGGACGGCGACCAATGCCGAGTTAGCGGATGTCTTCCGTAAGTTCCGGGACTACACTATGATCTGTGGTGGGGTCTTCAATGATCAGCTGGCGACCTATGTTCTTCACCACCGCGACCAGGTTCTGGCCCGCAACCGGAAGCTGGTTCTTGGAAACCTAGCTATCTACAAGGACTGGATTGATCACGAGGACCGGGCCAGTGTTGTGATGCCACGGGCCGTCTCAACCTCATTTCCAAAGCTGGATGTACCGGTGGACATTCATACCTTCTGTGAGAACCTCCTGAAAGATGAGGGGGTCCTGCTGGTTCCTGGGGATGCTTTTGATACGCCAGGTCATGCCCGGTTGGGCTACTGTGCCCCTGAGGCCACACTGCGAGAGGGACTGAAACGGCTGTCTAAGTATATGCACCAGTATGATTAGTAAAGAAAAAGGATCGCATTGTGCGATCCTTTTTCTTTGTGGTTAATCCTGTTTTGTCGACTGTTTGGCCCACTTCAGACCGATTCCGGTAAACCCGCTGAGAATTGAGAAGACCGGTGAGAAAAGGCTGAAGAAGACGAACGGCAGGAAGTGAAGCACTGGCACACCTAAAGTAGCGGCAGCAAAGGAACCGGCCACTCCCCACGGGATCAGGTAGTTAATGACACTGCCCCCGTCTTCGAGGACCCGACTAAGGGCCAATGGGGCAAGTCCCATTCGCTGGAAGGCGGGTTTAAAGGCCTTCCCGGGCAGGATAACGGAGAGGTATTGCTCCCCGACAAAGAGGTTGATTCCGATCCCAGACAGAATAGTTGTTGTGACCAGTGGCCCCGGCTTACGCAGGTGCTTAACCAGTGGGGCCATGGCGGATTGGACAACGTGGAACCGCATTAGGATCCCCCCAAGGGAGAGAGTAACGATGATTAGGGAGACGGTTCCCATCATGTTGGTGATTCCGCCCCGGGAAAGCAGGGCGTTAACAGCAGGATCGCTGGTGTGGGCGACGAAGCCCTCGGTAATCAGGTTTGTCAGGGACTTCAGCGATTCAGTTGGCTTCTGGACGAAGATCATTCCGACAGTCACCAGGATGTTGATAAAGAGGGTTGGAATGGCGGGAATGTGTCGCCAAGCGCAGACAAACATCAGGACGATTGGCAAGAGTGCCCACCAACTGACTGTAAAATGATTTTGTAGGACCATAATAGTGTGATTGATCTTGGCAATGCTCATCTGACCGTTGCTGTTGCCCAAAATCCAGAAAAGGATGAAGGAGACAATAAACGACGGAATGGTAGACCACATCATGTTCTTGATATGGGCAAAAAGGTCACTGCCAGCAATCGCTGATGCTAAGTTGGTGGAGTCCGACAGTGGGGACATCTTGTCACCGAAAACAGCCCCAGAGATGATGGCCCCGGCGACTAGGGCAGGATTAGCGTTTATTGCCATTCCCATTCCGAAGAGGGCGATTCCAATCGTTGAGATAGTGGTAAAACCACTCCCAATCGACAGCCCAACCAAGGAGCAGACGATAAAGGTCGACGGGACAAAGAAACGAATACTAATCAAGTTGAAACCGACAACCATGATGGACGGGATGATCCCAGCCTGGATCCAAACAGCAATTAGGGCTCCGATTAGGATAAAAATGAAGATTGGGATGATCGCAGTACCAATTCCATCTTGAATTCCCTTGTGGATGTCATCCCAGGAAGCACCGCGTAGCTTGGCCCAGAAGACCAGCAGGGCAATTGTGAATAAAACTGGGATCTGTGGAGAGAGACCAAAGTGGATGACCGCCGTTCCCAGAATAATTAACATAACGATTAAGATGGTGATGGACTCACCAAAACTAACTTTTTTCATGAATAAATTCTCCTTCGTTAAAGATACCTAGTGGCTAAAACTATGTATCTCTACAATATCGAACGATTCCACCGCAATCTCGCATAACAAACTCCTTTCCAACAAAAAATCGTCCCGTTGACGTTATTATCAACGGGACGATTTTAAACCGCGGTACCACCCAGCTTACACATTGTGTGCACTCATATCAGGTGGTAACGGCACTGACTATGGCCGGACAATTAATATTTTCGCGATAATTCGGTCATTCCTGCCTGACCGGTTCGCACATCACCACCGGCTCTCTGACACCCAACAGGACACCTACTGAAACGATAATTGTTGAAATTATCATATCGTGTCGAAATGAGAAAGTCAATCATAAAATTAAAATGAAATGAGAGACTTACTTAGCCGCTTGGGCCCAACGGTGGTTGAAGAGCAGGTTCAGCAAGACGGCGGACACACTGGTAACTACGATTCCATTGTCGAGAATGATCTGAAATTCAGTCGGCAGGTGCTGAAAGATGTGGGGGTACATGGTGACCCCAAGGCCCAGGCCAATCGAGACGGATGCCGTCAGCAGGTTGGCATTGTTGGTGAAATCAACCTTATGCAGGATCTGAACCCCTTGGACGCCGACCATGCCAAACATCACGATCATTGCACCACCTAGGACAGGAGATGGGATGATCGTAGCCAGGGCACCAACCTTCGGCAAGAGGCCAAGCAGAAGGAGAAGGAAGGCAGCGTAGTAGACAGGCCGACGGGTTTTGACACCGGACATCTTCAGGACACCGACGTTCTCAGAAAAGGTTGAGTAGGGGAAGGTGTTGAAGAGCCCGCCCAAAACGGCGGCAATGCCCTCTGCCCGGTAGCCGCGCTCAAGGTCCTTGCTGGTAAGCTGGCGGCCTGTGATATCGCTGAGGGCAAAGAAGACCCCGGTCGACTCGATCATGGTGGTCAAGGAAACCATCATCATGGTGATCATGGCGCTGAGGTTGAAGCGGGGTACCCCGAAGAAGAAAAGCTGCGGGGTGTGGAACCAAGCAGCCTCGCTGACTGGTTTCAGGGAGATAAAGCCCATCGTCCCAGCGAACAATGAGGCGATCAAAATCCCCAGCAGGATGGCGATCGACTTAATGAAGCCGCGGCCAAAGGCATTAAAGAGCAAGATAATCGCAATGGTCAGAAAACCGATCAGCAGGTTGGCCGGGTCACCAAAGGAGTGGGCCGTGGCTGAACCGCCCCCGAGATCTTGGAAGCCGACTGGAACCAGGGTGAAACCGATGATGGTAATCAGAGATCCGGTAACCACTGGTGGAAAGAAGCGTTTGAGCTTAGCAAAGAAGCCGGCAATTAGGAAGACAAAAATCCCGGCTGCGATGATTGCCCCATACATATAAGTAATCCCAAGTTTGCTACCGATAGATTCCAGTGGGGTTACTGCCTGGACGGCACAGCCGAGGACAACAGGCAGGCCGATCCCGGTTACTGGCGTCCGTTTTAATTGGAGGAGGGTAGCAACCCCGCACATGAAGATATCGATGGAGACCAGGTAAGTCATCTGCAGGGTAGAGAAGTGCAGGTACTGACCAATTAAAAGCGGCACGAGAACGTCTCCTGAGTACATCGCTAGCAGGTGCTGGAAGCCGAGAACAAAGTTTTGCCACTGTTTGGTAAATCCGATGCGGCGAGTATGGGTTGTGATCATCATTGGTTGTTTCACAAATAGTTCCTCCTATATGGTAGTGATGGCCAATTCGATCAACAGTCAAATAAAAAAGCTCCCTTTGCCAAGTAAAAGCAAAAAGAGCTGATGTTCAATTCGCTTATAGTCCAAAGTTTACGGCTTTGGGTAGGAACTACCGTCCATATTACGGCATTATATAGGCTATTGATTTCGTTGGAAGTGTCGTTATCCTAACATGGAATGGTGGAGGATGCAAGGGTAAAGTTCGCTTTTAACTATTAAAACCGACTATGTTATAATAAATTGTTCAGCTTACTTCTCCTGGTAGATTAGTCCTAGATGAGACAAAAGTGGTATTATATTAAAAAGTAATTAGTCTGCCAATTAAACAGAGAGGATGCGAAACGCATTATGAAGAAAAAAATGAGTAGTTGTACGGCGATGTTAGTTGGAAAGAACGCCACAATTGATGGCTCCACGATTATCGCCCGGGACGAAGACGCTGAAGACGGGGTCAACCCGAAGACCTTCAAGGTATTTCCGGCCAAGGATTACACAGGTGAGCATTACGTTTCCAAGTACAACGGTCTAACCGTTGATATGGCTGGACAGGGATGCCGATTCACGGCGACACCGAATGGGGTTCCCGACGAGGGCCGTTGGGATGAACAGGGGATCAACGAACACAACGTGGCCATGAGCTCTACTGAAACCGAAATGACCAACGCCCGCGTGCTTGGCCATGACCCGCTGGTTAAGAACGGGGTCAATGAGGACTCAATGCTTTACCTGGTACTGCCGTTCATCAAGAGTGCTCGAGAAGGGGTACAACAGCTTGGCCACCTGATTGAGAAGTACGGGACGGGTGAAACGAACGGAATTGCCTTCAGCGACCACGATGAGGTTTGGTACCTGGAGACCGCTGGTGGTCACCAGTGGGTTGCCCAGCGAATTCCAGACGACGCCTATGCAATTGCGCCAAACATTATGTGCATCGAAGAGATTGACTTTGACGATCCCGACAATTACATGTATGCAAGTGGCATCCGCGAGTTTGTGGATAAGTACCACCTTAATCCGAACCCGGAAACTTTCAACTTCCGCAACATCTTCGGGACCCAGGATGAGGCCGATGCTTACTACAACACGCCACGTTCCTGGTACGGGCAAAAGCTCTTCACACCATCTTTGGAACAGGACCCCACCAGCCAAAATATCCCGTTCATCCAACATGCTGAGAAGAAGATCGCGGTTGAGGATGTAGAACAGTTTCTGTCATCACACTACAATGGTACCCCGTATGATCCAATGGGGACCTTTGCATCCGGTACCCCGGAGGAACAGCGAAAGTTCCGTTCGATTGCCCTGGACCGGAACCAAAGCTCCTGTATCCTGCAGATCCGTAATGACGTGCCGGCTGAGTACGCCGCTATCCAGTGGATCAACTTCGGGTTTTACTGCTATAGCCCATATGTACCGTTCTTCACCAACATTAACGATACGCCAGCCAACTACCAAGTGGCCACGAACGATGCCGACCCGGCCAAGAGTGCCTATTGGCTGCACAAGCTCCTTGAGGTGATCGTAGAACCACGTTATCATGAATTCATCAACGAGGTGAATGACTTCCGTGATGGCTGCCAGAGTTACGGGGTTAGCCGCGTCGATGCCATAACTGAGGCGGCCGCGGGCAAGCAAGACGCTGAGCTGACCGACTACCTGACAGCGGCCAACCAAGAGTCCGCGGCCCACGTGACCGCGGCAACCCATCAGCTGATGAGCAGTCTGATTCACCAAGCTTTGTTGAACTCTAAATTCCAGTTTGAACGGGGCAACAACCTTTAGTATAAATATGACTTAACCAAGATAAGCCCGGCTATACGGCTTCTCCTGAGATATTTCAGGAAGACCCGTTCAGCCGGGCTTCTTTAGTGTTAGAATAAATGGCGGACTTTTCGTTTGGGGAGTAGTGAGTTTGAGTAAGTTTAAGAAACACGTCACACGAGAAATGAAGCAATGGGAGCAGAATCAGGCCAATGAGCTGACCAAAATCCGTGCCGCCCAGCGACACCTGATTTACAATGTGGTGGCTTACCTTGCCATCTCGATCTTAGAGTATTGGCTAGCTGCCATTAGTCGGTCTCAGACGCTGCGGGCCGACGCTTTCAATAATCTGTCGGGAATCATCTCGACCGTTCTGCTGATGATGGGACTCCACATTGCCCAGGACATCAATGATGATGATATTGCGGGAGCCAAGCTTCCAGATAGCAAGTACCAGAAAGTACTGGGCGGTGATCAGCGGATTCAGTTTGTTCGCTGGCGCTACGAAACAGTTTTTTCCCTGGTCACAGCGGTAGTGATGGTGTCGATTTCCCTCAGCGTTATCGGTGAGGGGATCAAGGGCCTTCTCACCCCGGCTAAACGGGTGGTTCCTGAACCAGTGGCTATCATTGGGGCAGGGATTGCCTCGGTGATCATGTTGGTTGTCTGGTACATGAATCGCCGCACCGGTCACCAGCTGTCTAATGCCGCCCTGCTGGCTTCAGCCCAAGATAGCCTGAGTGATGCCTTTACCAGTATTGGAACAATGGTGGCTATTGCGGGAGCCCTGCTCTTCCATCTGACCTGGCTTGATGGAGCTACCAGTATTGTGGTTGGCTTCTTCATCCTTTATTCTGGACTGAAGATCTTCTTTGAGACCAGCTTGAACTTGGCGGACTACTTTGATCCCAAGGCGGAGCAGCAGTACTATGAGGCAATTCGCGAGGTCAAGAAGGTTCACCAGATTGTAGAGCTCAAGGCCCACTATAACGGTAACGTCGTCTCGCTGGACGCAACCCTGGTCGTTAATGGCAAGATGACCGTTTTAGAGAGTTACCAGTTATCGGAGAAGATTGAGCGAATGCTCCGTAAACAGTTTGGGATTATCGACGTTGACATCTCCTTCATGCCAGATCCGCACTCGTTCTCGGACAAAGACGTCAGTGGTCATTTTTGAAAATAATTTGGGTCCCAACGGCCGTTTATATGACTGTTGGGACCCATTTATTATTATGTTTGCTACTTCCACCAGTGACGGGTAATCATGAAGATTGCTGAGGCCACCATTAAGACTAGGGTGATGGCGATCGTGAAGACCCATGAGTATTGACCGTCAGCAAGAGGAAGCTTGACGTTTTCACCATAGAAACCAGAAACGATGGTCGGTACCGAGAGGACGATTGAGTAAATGGTCAGGTATTTCATCGTCTGGTTTAGGTCACTATCAATCACTTTACTGTAGGCATTTGATACCCGCTCGGAGACATCTGATGTCATCTGGGCCATTTCCAGCCCCTGCTGCGCTTCGACAATGACGTCGTCCAGGTCGTTGTTTTGCCGGGTCGACATCTTGCCAGCATAGCGGCGCTTAAACTCTTCCAATAAGGAGACGTTTCCCTTAAGTGAGGTCAGAATATATACCAGGCCGGTTTCAATCTCCATGAATTCACTGATCGCCTTGCGCCCCGTCCGGCGCTGCAGATTACGCTGGATTTGCTGGCGCTGTCGATCGACCCGCCGAAGGGGACCAAAGTAGTTGGTACACAGGCGATAGAGAATGGGAAAGACCAGGTTAAGCTTATCGGTGATTGGAGCACGCCGTTTCAGGATCCGCAACTGGTTAGCGATAATTCCATTAACAAAGTTGGTCTTGGCATTGGTGAAGGTGATGATATTGTTCGCTGTCAGCATGATGCCGATCGGGGCGGTTTGCGGGGCGGTGACGGCGTGGGTCGGTACGTAGACGTCGAAGATCAGCAGGGTCACACCAGCATCTGGATCGACTTCTACCCGCGCCTTTTCGTAGGGGTCAATTGCGTAGTCGAGCAGTTCCTTTGTAACCTCGTACTTCTTGATTAGGTCTTCTCGTTCCCGGGGGAGGGGTTCAAAGACACTGATCCATTTGCTGCGGTCATTAATTTCTTCGGTACTCAACAACGCACTTCACCTTCTCATTCTGTAATCTTGTAACTACTATTCAACTCTTTTTGACCGGAAAAGTAAAGCCACCCTGTTAGGCGCGATTAAAATGCTGGTGTATTCCCCGGGAAATAATTTAGAATAGAGAAAAGATTAAGGAAGGGAAATGATGTGCAATGTGTACCAGCATCTACCAGGTGACTGGCGACCATACCCACTTATTGGCACGAACGATGGACTGGCCAACCCTTGCCGTTTCACCACTCTTTGTCCCTCGGCACTTCCGGTGGGCGACTGCCTTTGACCACCGGGTGTACGAGAACCGGTATGCGATGGTTGGTGGGGGCAGTCTGTCTGCCAGCCGGATTGATGTCTCTGATGGAGTCAATGAGTATGGGTTGATGGCTCAGAAATTGACCTTTGATAACGGGGTCCATTACCAGGATGCACGCCGGGCTGATAAGGTCCAGCTGGCCGCTTATGAGTTCATCTTTTGGGCCCTGGGGAACTTCCGGTCGATCCAGGACCTGGCTGACCACCTGGATGACGTTGAGCTGATGAGTGAATTGAATAGTGATACCAAGTACGGCAAACCGGAACTTCACTTCGTCCTGGCTGACCGTACCGGCCGGGTTGTGGTGATTGAGCCGAGTCAGACGCCGTTGAAGGTGATTGAGAATCCTCTGGGGGTGGTGACTAATAGCCCTGATTTTGCCCGTCAGCTGGCTCAGATGGAACGTTATGTGGACTTTACTGCCGACTTTCGTGCAGGTCGAGTACCACTGAATACACCCCGGGTGACGACTGGCCGCCTTTCGGGAAAGGCCAATCCACCTGGCTACTATTCGCCGAGTGCTCGTTTTATCCGAGCCGCCTACCTGAAGGAACGTTCCGATGTGCCCGCCGATGAAGCCGCTGGGCTGGTCAGCGAGTGGCACTTGCTGGACAGCGTAACCGTGCCACAGAATCGCCGCCACCAGCGGACCTACTCCGTTTACCGGGCCGTGACGGTGGCTGAGAGTCGCAGCTACTACTTTCAATCCTATCACCGGGGCGATATTACCAAGCTTCAGCTGACCGATGACATGCTTGAGTGGACTAAGCCCAAGGTCTACCACGTACCCGACCGGCTGACCGTCCGGGAGGTGAAGTAGATGACTGCTGCAGTTCGCTGGCACCTTACCGAGGTTCTGTCTCTTGATCAGCCGAGTCGGCCGCTACGTGAACTCCTCCACCAGCAGTGGCTATTGCCGGATCGTTTGATTCACTATCTGCGTCGCCGTCAGCATGTCTTGGTCAATGGACGTTATCAGCCGGTCAATAAACTGGTCCACGCTGGTGATCGGATTGATCTTCTTTTTAATGGCGATGAGGTTCGAACACCAGCCGCCAACGACTATCAGCCAACTGTTAATCCCCAATTGACAATTCTGTTTGAGAACCGTGATCTCCTGGTGGTCAACAAGCCGCGGGGGCAGAAGAGTCACCCTAATGTAGCGGGAGAAACCGGTACGGTGATGAATGACGTGGCTGGCTACCTGGCAGGGAGTAACGACGGGGCCTACATGGTCCACCGTCTTGATCTTCAAACTAGTGGGGCATTGATTGTTGCCAAGAATCCAATCGTTGTCCCGATTCTTAACCGTCTAATCGCCGCTGGCCAGATCCATCGGGAATATTTGGCGGTAGTTGAGGGCCGGCTGACGGGATCAGGCAGCTGGGATTGGCCGATCGGCCGTGATCCCGTAGATCCCCGGTGGCGGGCGGTCAATGGCCTGTGCGCCCAGCCAACGTTGACTTATTACCAGAGCCTGGCCGCCACCAGCCAGCGTTCCCTTGTCCGCTTGCGTCTGGCGACGGGTCGGACCCACCAGCTGCGGGTTCACCTGGCCCACAGTGGACACCCGATCGTCGGTGACCCGATCTACAACCGTAATTCCCCTGAGCAGATGCTCCTTCACGGGGACCGCCAGAGGTTGGTAATCCCATTTACCATGCAAAAACGTGAAATAGTGGCGCCATTACCCACCTATTTCCAGAAATATCTGGTAAAATACAAGTTGAGTTAGGTAGATAAAAATTTAATCAAAGGGGGACACTAATTGTCACTTTTAGAAAAGTTATATGGACCGTTCTTTGATCCACATAACTGGGCAATGGTTATTACATCCGGCCAGGACTGGCTGATCATTCTTTCATTGGTAATGATCGAATGTCTGCTCTCAGTTGACAATGCAGTTGTACTGGCTGCCCAAACACGAGTACTACCGACACTGAAGGAACAGGAAGAATCATTATTCTACGGCATCTGGGGTTCGTACCTCTTTCGCTTCTTGATCATTGGGATTGGAACCTACTTGATCAATTTTTGGGAGATTAAGGTGATTGGGGCCGCTTACCTGATCTACCTGGTCTACCGTTTCTTCCACAACAAGTTCTTTGGCAAGCGACCACTGCGCAAGGTCCGCAATCGGGCCAGCAGCCTGACTGGGCGGAAGCGTTTCTGGTCGGTTGTCGCTCAAATTGAATTTATGGATATCATTTTCTCTGTCGATTCCGTGTTGGCTTCCCTTGCTATTTCGCCCAATCCAGTGATTGTGCTGATTGGTGGCTTGATCGGGATTGCCTGTATGCGGGGAATTGCGGAGATTATCATGCGCTTGATGCGTAAGATTCCAGAATTGGAACCGATGGCTTACGTGTTGATCTTTATCATCGCCATCAAGCTGTTCCTAACGATTCCGGCAATCGATGTTGAAATTCCGGCTGATATCTTTGGAATGTTCATGCTTTTTATCTTCGTTTTGACGATCGTCATTCACTTCGTCCGGCGTAAGACAAAGCAAAAGGAGGAATAAACTATGGCAATCGAGGCAACGGCGGTAGATTTTGCCCAACAGGTTGCTGGTCCGCTGACGGTCGTCGACTTCTGGGCTCCTTGGTGCGGCCCTTGCAAGATGATGGAGCCGATCATGACGAAACTCGAACAACGTTATGATGATCAGATTAAATTTGTCCGTTTCAACGTGGACGGTAACCAGGACATCGCTCAGCGTTACCACGTCATGAGCGTACCAAGTCTGGTTCTCTTCCGTAACGGCCAGGCCAAGGAAAAGGTGACCGGGGTTTACCCGGTAGATAAGCTGGCCCACTACTTTGAACGTAAAATCGCTGAATAATTAACCGTGCCGATCAGGATCATGCTTTCCTGGTCGGCCTTTTTATAACGACAATTAATTAAATGTGTTATAAGAAGCAACGAATTATTAATAGTATCGCCGTATTTGGGCTGAACATGGGGTAAAATATAAGTGTAGTTGGAAACGCTTGCAAGGATTATCTAGAGGAGGTAGCTTATTATGAGTAATCGCGAAACTGCTAACGTTCTCTGGTTTGATGAGCTCCACCGTCAGGATGTCAACCTGGTGGGTGGGAAGTCCTCATCACTGGGGGAGATGACCTCGTCCATGGATGTACCGGTACCCTATGGCTTTGCGACCACAGCCCACGCCTACCGTTACTTCATGGAATCCACGGGGGTGAACGATCAGGTCAATGCTCTGTTAGAACAAATTACGGATTATGAGGACGCTGATGAGCTTCACACTGCCTGTGCTAAGATTCGGGACCTGATTACCGGGGTCCAGATGCCCGATGACCTGGCCAACGACATCAAGCAGGCCTACCTGGACCTGGCCAAGCGGATGGGGCAGGATAATCCTTTCGTGGCGATCCGATCGTCAGCCACGGCCGAAGACCTGCCCAATGCCTCCTTTGCTGGCCAGCAGGAGTCTTACCTGAACATTCACGGTGTTGATGACGTGGTTAGCTGTGTCCAGCAGTGTTATGCTTCGCTTTTCACTGATCGGGCAACCTATTACCGACACAAGCAGCATTTTCCATATGATAAAGTAGCCCTGTCAGCGGCTGTTCAGATGATGGTCTTTTCTAAGGCTTCCGGAATCATGTTCTCTGTCGACGTGACCAATGGGGATGATAGCAAGATTGTGATCGACGCTATTTACGGCCTAGGCGAGTATATCGTCTTGGGGAAGGTGACTCCGGATCACTTTGTCGTTGACAAGGAGTCGATGAAGATTGTCACACGCAATATCACGACCAAGCCGATCGAACTGGTCCGGCTGCCGGATGGCGGGACCAGGGAGCAAGAAGTTCCCGCTGATCTGGCGGACAAACCGGTTCTAACCGATGAGCAGGTTTTGGAGCTGGCCGGCTATGTTAAGCAGATTGAGCAGCACTATGGTTGCTACATGGACATGGAGTTTGCCCTAGATGCTAACACCAATAAGCTTTGGCTCGTTCAGGCCCGGCCCGAGACAGTCTGGTCACAGCGCAATAAGGAGAAACATGCACAAACGACGGGGGATGATAACGTGGTTGCAGAGAGTGACGCGAAGGTTGCTGTTCGAGGATTACCAGCCAGTCCCGGAGTGGCCAGCGGGGTAGTTCATGTGATTGCTAGCCCAAAGGACATTGACGAGTTTAAGGCTGGTGAGGTTCTGGTTACTTTGATGACTTCACCAGACTGGGTGCCAGCAATGAAGAAGGCCGCCGGAATCATTACTAATAACGGGGGGATGACCTGCCATGCAGCGATCGTTTCCCGGGAAATGCAGATTCCATGTATTGTGGGCACCAAGAGTCGGGGCAAGGCTGCAACTGACGTCTTCAAGAATGGCGACGTGGTAACGGTTGATGCTAAGAATGGGGTGGTCTACCAAGGTAGAGTGGATGCTCTTCTCAAGAAGCCGACTGTGACCAGTTCAGCTGGTGACCAGGTTGTTGCGGCAGAGACCTTTGCTCCAACTGCCACCGGGGTCATGATGAACCTTGGTGACCCGGATCTGGCGGAGAAGTACGCCAGTCTCCCCGCCGATGGAATTGGCCTGATGCGAGAAGAGTTCCTCTGGACTACCTACATTCATGAACACCCGCTTTCCCTGATTGAGCAGGGGCACCCTGAGAAAGTTGTCACCATGCTGGCTGACGGGGTAAGCAAGGTTGCCCGGGCGATGGCACCGCGGCCGGTAATTCTTCGGCTATCAGATTTTAAGTCGGGTGAGTACCGGAAACTCAAGGGTGGTGAAAAATACGAGCCGCATGAACCTGCCGACTTGCTTGGCTGGCGGGGGGCTTCCCGTTACTATGATCCAAAGTATATTGATGCCTTTAAGTTGGAACTGGCCGCTGTCAAGAAGGTGCGGGAAGAGTTCGGATTGAAGAACCTCAACGTCATGATCCCGTTTGTCCGGACGGTTGACGAGGCTCAAAAGGTCACGGCAATCATTCGAGACCAAGGTCTGGTGCGGAGCGCTGACTTTAAGGTTTACATGATGGCTGAGATCCCGTCTAACATCATCCTTGCTGACCAGTTCAACGAGTTTGTTGATGGATATTCGATCGGCTCCAACGATCTGGCAATGCTGATCCTCGGTTGTGACCGGAACAACGACACGGTGGCCAGCCTCTTTGACGAGCGGAACTTGGCTGTTAAGCGGGCTATTCGCCACTTAATCAAGGTGGCTCACCGTGATGGCCGGACCGTTTCGATCTGTGGTCAGGCGCCATCCGAATACCCAGAATTCACCAACTTCCTGATCCAGAGTGGGATCGACTATGTTTCGGTTAACCCTGACATGGTCAAAGCGACAAAACGGAACGTGGCCCATTTTGAACAGCGGATTATGTTGGACAAGGCAACTGGCCGTGGTTTACAGGACCCAACGGATTACGAGTGGTAAGAGAAGGGGAGCTTTTCAGCGCCCTGAACGACTAATTAAGGCCGCGCTGATGCTGTAAAGCATTTCTCCAAATTTTTGATATAACGTTTGAAAGGCAAGCAGCGTGACAGAAGTTATTTATATGATCTTGCTTTCATGCTTTTGCAAGTACGAATGGCCCTCAGCTCGGCTTTACCGGGCATGAAGGCCATTTGTTTACTATGTTGCTTGATAAAGGCCCAGCTTTTTATCGTCATTCGGTCTGGCCATTTGCCAGCAGGTAGTGGCGGATGTTACGCAGGCACTTATTGAATTCGACCCACTCATTAAAGGTCAGATCGACGTCTTGGACCTGATAGCGGTCAGGCGGGGTCACAACCGCCATGACCTTGCCGGATCGAGATAGCCGTAGCTGAGTACCAGCAGTGGTCAGGTCGTAGTCGCGGCCGTGCAGCCAGGAGATTAGTTCATCATAGGTATTTGTTTTCATCGCGTATCACCTCGTCCTTCATCATACCGCGAAACTTAACGTTTGTCCGGTAGCGGACTACAATGAAAACAGGAAGGGAGCGGTGAAGTAATGACAAGCAAGGATTTATTTGAGATTATGAAGAAAAACCAAGTGAAGGTTGATCCGCAAAAGACGGGGGAGACGACCGATCTTTTTGAGATTGACCAGCACAAGTTCGGCTACTTAGATCAGTATGGCAATGTCTACCTCAACGAGTATGGCGAGGAGAAGTCACGGCCGCTTAGTCTGGGGCAGGACTTCTTCAGTCGATGGATCCACCGGGCAGCGGAGGGATTCCGGACGAACCTTCGCCGTCTCGACAAGTGGCAAGCTGCCTAAGTACAAGCCAAAACTCATGAAATAAAAATGGACGCTAGCGTGATGCTGGCGTTCATTTTTATTAGCCTTCAAAATATTGATAAAGCTTGTCGGTCGTTAAAGACTGTTTGGCTTCCCCCTTGAAGTCAGCCTTGATCTGACCATCCTTCAAAACGATTAGCCGGTTTCCATAGGTAAGGGCGTCTTCAAGGTGATGGGTGATCATCAGAGCCGTCAGGTGGTCCTTGGTGATCCGCTCATTAGTGGCGTGAAGGAGGCTTAGGCTGGTATGGGGGTCTAGGGCTGCGGTGTGTTCATCCAGCAACAGTATATCAGGGCGTTTCAGGGTCGCCATCAGGAAACTGAGCGCCTGACGCTGTCCACCGGAGAGTGCTCCAGTCGCTGTGGTCATCCGGTTTTCCAGACCATTATTCATGGTTGCTGCCAGTTCGGTGAAGCGGGCCATATTCTGTTTAAGCTTACGGGGAAATAGGTGACGGTGTTCACCACGCTTGGTGGCTAGCAGCATATTTTCGGCGACAGTCATCCGAGGGGCGGTTCCCAGCTTGGGATCCTGAAAGACGCGGGCGAGAAAGGCGGTCCGGTCCTCCTCACTGGTTCGAGTGATGTCTTGGCCGTTATGGAAAATTTGGCCATTATCGGCGCGCAGGTTCCCGCCGATGACGTTGAAAAGGGTCGACTTCCCAGCACCGTTCGTGCCGACAATCGTGATGAAGTCACCTGCGTTGATTGCTAGGTTGATCCCCTTTAGGATCATTGTTTGGTTGGTAGTACCTTTGTTGACCAGGGTCTGCACGTTTTTAAGTTCCAAAATTGTCTTATTCATGTGGCCGCACTTCCTTCAAAATTGGCTTCTTGATATTAAGCTGTTGCTCAAACTGCGGAATCATCATGCAAATAGCCAGAACAACGGACGAGATCAGGTTGAGGTCGTTAGCGGAGAAGCCGAGCTGGAGAACAGCCAGCAGAATGATCCGGTAGATGATACTCCCCAGTGTCACGGCAACCAGCCGTTGGTTGAGGGTTAACTCACCAAAGGCTACTTCACCGATAATGATTGAGGCCAGGGCAATGACGATGGTTCCAATTCCCATGTTAATGTCGGCGTAACCATTGTTTTGAGCGATCAAGGCGCCACAGAGACCGACCATTCCATTGGAGATCATCAGGCCGACGATCACCATCTTGTCGGTATGGATTCCCAGGGACTTAGCCATCGTCGGGTTGTCGCCGGTAGCAATGAAGGCCTGTCCGTAGTCAGTAGCCAAGAAGAGAACCATCAGAATGGTAACGACCACAATGACCAAGAAACCGAGGGTGACACTGTCAAAGTATTGGGGCAGGTTGCGGAGGGCGCCGTTGAAAAGGGTCGGCTGGCCCAGCAGAGAAATGTTGGACTTGCCCATAATTCGCAGGTTAACGGAGTAGATGGCGGTCATTGTCAAAATACCGGCTAGCAGGCTTGGAATCTTACCCTTGGTGTAGAGAAGACCGGTAATCAGGCCCGCCACCATCCCAGCCAACACGGCTAACAGGGTAGCTAGGAAGGGATCAATCCCATTGGTGATTGCGGTTACCGCGGTAGCGGCCCCGAGCGGGAAGGTTCCTTCAACGGTCATGTCACAGAAATCGAGGATACGAAAGGTCAAGTAGAGGCCTAGTCCTAGGAGTGCCCAGAGGAGCCCCTGACCGATTGCGGAAACGATGAGATTCATTTGTAGATCACTCCTTCAGTTTTAGCTTCGTGTTCAAAGTGCTTAGGGATGGTTAGACCAAGCTTGCGGGCCTGCTTAAGGTTGAGAATCGGCTCCCCGTGCCGTACGAATTCAATTGGCATGTTGGCTGGCTTCTTCCCCTTCAGGATAGCGACGGTCATCTTGGCACCGCGAACCCCCAAATCATACTGGTTGACACTGTAGGTAGCCACCCCACCCTGCTTGACCATTGTGCCAGCTGCCGGGAATACCGGCTTGTTAGCTGCGTTAGCGTTTTTGACCAGCGTCTGCATTGCCCCAGCGATCGTGTTATCGGTTGGGACAATGACGGCATCAACCTGGCTGAGCATCTGTTCGGAAACCTGGTTGAGGTCGTTGCTATTCGCGATGGAGTAAGCCTTGAGATCGATTCCCATCCGTTTGCTTTCTCGGAGAATCTGGTGGTAGCCAGCAACTGCTGAGGAATCACTGGAGGTGTAGATTACCCCGAGCGTCTTCAAGTGGGGCATGAACTCCTTGATTAAGCGGAGCTGCTCATTGATCGGTGCTTGGTCGGAAACTCCGGTGATGTTACCTCCGGGGTGCTGGTTATTTTTGACCAATCCGGCTCCCTTAGGATCGGTTACCGCGCCAAGAACGATCGGTGTCTGACTGGTGGAGTTGGCGACTGCCTGGGCAGCTGGGGTGGTGATACCAAAGATCACGCTGGCGTGGTCGTCTACCAGCTTGGCAGCCATCGTCTTGAGGTTACTTTGGTCACCATTAGCGTTTTGGTATTCGATCTTGATATTCTTACCGTTGTGGTAGCCCTCCCGTGCCAGCTCATCGACGTATCCTTTGTAGATTTGATCGAGAGCTGGGTGGTGCATCAGGGTCAGTACCCCGATCTTAGGGATCCGTTGGCGGCTGAGCTGGTTGTTCTCAGTGAAGAAGGCGACTCCGAGGAAGGCGACAATAATTGCAATAAGGGTATACATTCTTTTCATCTTAAACTTTCACACCTTTCCAAAACAAAAAGCGAGTGTCCACATTAGGACCCTCGCTTTGGTAAGCCAAATAAAAAGTCCGCATGTGGATCCATGCGGACTGAATGCCATTTCAACTTCAGCCGGCACAGATGCAATCTGCTCTCAGGTTGCATCGATGCCGAAACAACCCGATTTACCGGCTTTGCCAACGAGTATTAACGCTGTGAAGTTGAATTTGGTTCATTGTACCTGCTCCTTGTCTTTTATTGCAATAAGTATACCCAAGGACGACGGAGCCTGTCAATGATTTTATTAAATTTTTTCTAATCCTACTGATTCATGCTGATGTAGTAGTTTGGTCGGTAGTATTGGATATTGCCTTCTTGGACGTTTTGACCAGGGGTTGGGGCCTGAATGTAGTTTCCATTACCCTCAGCGATGGCCACGTGGTAAGGTGCACTCTCTGTTCCCCAGAAGTAGAGGTCCCCGCTTTGGGCGTTTTCGACATCATACTTGTGAGTGCCCAAGTTAGTCTGTTGGTAGGTTGTCCGGTAGTTTGGTCCAAGATTGTAGGAGTATTGAACCAGACCGGAGCAGTCAAAGCCGCTTGGCGTGTTTCCACCCCAAACGTACGGCACACCAACCATCGACTTAGCAGTAGCTACGGCGCTGGAAGTGTTGCTGCTGGTTTGGGTAGGTGTCGTTGTTTGGCTTGAATAGGCTGTCTGGCTTGGTTGAGCCTGGGTACTGTTGTTGTAGCTAGCGGCTGTTACCTCAACTGTTCCGTATGAGATGGAGTAGTTGCTCATTGACTGGAGGGCTGCGGCTGAATTAGTTGCGTAGTCGGTCTGACTAGCAACGGCGCTGGTGGCCGCTTGACTGGTACTCAAAACCGTGTCGGTGTTAGCCAAACTGGCGGCTGAGTTTGCTGTGCTAGTACTGGTTAGGGTCACCGTGTTACCGGTAAGGGTGTTAGCACTATTTGAAGCTGCAGAGCTGGCTGCCACGTTAGCTGCGGTGTTTGTCACCGTACTATTGGCGTTCGCGGCTGTGGTCATTGTGTCATTAGCATTAACTGGCGCTGAACTGGCTGCCTGGCTGGCGGCACTGACAGCGGAGTCGGGGATGATCAATTGCTGGCCGACTTGAATGTAGTTTGGATCGGTCAGCTGGTTGCGCTGGGCAATAGTGTCGACCGTAGAGTTATACTGTTGGGCAAAGTTCCAGACGGTGTCTCCAGATTGAACCTGAACCTGGGTGTCAGCGTTGGCGCCAGTGGCAATGGCCAGGGCTCCAGCGGCCCCCAGGGTAGCGATTAATGACTTGGATACAATTGCTTTTTTAATAATAAGTCACTCCTAAAAATGATTAGATGATTTTTAATTTACTACAATCTTTACTATATGGGGTGAATGTGAAATTAGTATGAAGAGATTCCAAAAGAATGACGATAAAAATTGTCAGCAAATTGTAATAAAAGGTTTGAATTGCCGGGGTGGTGCGGCTTGTGATACTATGGAACACAGTTTATTTATTTTATTATGATGAGGTGAAAATAATGGCAGTGTTAGATGTTGAGGGCCTGACGATGAGCTATGCCGACAAGAAGCTCTACGAGGACGCCAGCTTTCAATTGGAAAAACACGAACATATGGGGATTGTTGGTCAAAACGGTGCCGGC
Organism: Limosilactobacillus pontis; assembly: GCF_002940945.1. Lineage (GTDB taxonomy): Bacteria > Bacillota > Bacilli > Lactobacillales > Lactobacillaceae > Limosilactobacillus > Limosilactobacillus pontis_A. Next base: position 74,851 of record NZ_PNFV01000006.1, on the reverse strand, counting down.
AAGAGTACCTTGATCAAGATCCTGATCGGCAAGGTCCTGCCGGTAGATGGAAGCGTCAAGTGGCAGAAGGGGGTTAAGATTGGCTACCTAGACCAGTATGTTGATATTCCGGCGGGGATGACGCTGATCCAGTTCCTTCACACGGCGTTTCAAGAGCTTTATCGCCTGAATGACCAAATGAACGAGTACTACGCTGCATATGCGGACAAGATGGATGACAGCCTGTTGACAAAGGCTGGTCGAATCCAGGAGAAGCTTGACGCTAATAACTTTTACGAGATTGAGACCCGAATCGAACGGGTGATGAGTGGGCTGGGTCTGACCGATATTGGGAAGGACCACGTTGTTTCCGAGATGAGTGGGGGCCAGCGTTCGAAGATCATCCTGGCCAAAATGTTGCTGGAGAATCCCGATGTGATCCTGCTTGATGAACCGACCAACTACCTGGACACCGCCCACATTGAATGGCTAACCGACTACCTCAATGACTTCGATGGTGCGGCCATGATTATCTCACACGATTATGACTTCCTGGAGAAAGTTACCAACACGATTTGTGACGTCTCGTTTGGGAAGATCACCAAGTACCGCGGTAGTTTCCAGCAGGCGATGCGGCAGAAGGAAGAGCGTAAGGAAGCCCAAGAGCGCGAGTATGAGAAGCAACAGGTTGTGATTGAGAAGGCCGAACGCTTCATCCGCAAAAACAAAGCAGGATCTAAATCGACGATGGCTAAGTCACGTGAGAAGATGTTGGCACGGATGACGAAGATTGATCCGCCAACTGACAACCTGAAGGCGACTTTCCACTTCCCATATGAGAACACTGGCTCAGCCAACGCACTACGGGTTGAAAATCTGTCTGTCGGTTATGGGCGGCCGTTGCTTGCCCCAGTAACTTTCTCAATGACGATGGGGGAAAAGCTCCTCTTTACCGGATTCAACGGGGTCGGAAAGTCAACCCTTATCAAGTCGATTTTGAAAAAAATTCCTGCCTTATCCGGGACAGCGACATTCTCTCCATCAGCTAAGGTCAACTATTTTGACCAGGACCTAGTCTGGGACGACCCGTCGCTAACCCCGTTGCAGACCATTCAGAACATGTTTCCAACCATGCAGCCACGGACAATCCGGACGAAGCTGGCCCGGGCGGGGATCAACGCCGCCAACACGATGAAGCCGCTTCATCTGCTTTCCGGTGGTGAACAGACCAAGGTTAAGCTGGCGATCCTTGAGCTGACACCATGCAACTTCTTGATCATGGACGAACCCACCAACCACCTTGATGACGAGACCAAGGATGGATTGAAGAAGGCCCTCCAGGAGTTTCCTGGGAACCTGATCCTGGTCAGCCATGAGGAGAGCTTCTACACTGGCTGGCTGGATAAGATTCTCAATGTCGAAAAGCTGAGCCTAAAGTCATAACGGGAGGAAAATATGCCTTTTACTGTTTCTGAAATCATTGTCCTGTTCTTTACCTACTCGGTCGTTGGCTGGTTGTGGGAAACCTGCTACTGTTCTATCAAAGATCACCACTTCGCCTACCGGGGCTTCTTGTTTGGCCCCTACTGCCCGGTCTACGGGTTTGCGGTAACCACCATCCTGATTGCCACCTATGATGTGCAACACAACCTGATTCTGTTATTTCTAGTTGGGATTATCGTGGCCACAATCTTCGAATACGTGGCCAGTCTTTTTCTGGAAAAGGTGTTTCACATGAAACTCTGGGACTACTCCCATCTCTGGGGGAATCTTCAGGGACGGGTGGCCCCGCAGATCTCATTTTTCTGGGGAATTGGCGTGGTACTCCTGGTCCGCTTTATTCAACCATTGATTCAGCGGGTGATCAACTGGGAGGAGGCCCATACCCACGGGATGCTGGCCTTGCTGGTCGTCTTGGTGATGGGAACTGATACTATCCTGACAATCTTTAGCGTCCGTCATTTCCACACGACTACCCAACAATGGGAACGACGAGCCGTGGAATACCAAGAGCGGCTTAAGCAGCGTCTGGACAAGGCTCTGCCAGGTGAGCGGCCGGCTCTGGCGCAGCGGTTGGCAAATTGGCATGCCGACATCTTGCAGCATCATCCTGAGTTCCACCTTCACCACTTGAACTGGAATGAGCGGCGGCTGGTCAAGAGCTTCCCAAAGCTAAAAGTACTGGATGCTAAGCACTTTAACGAATTAAAGCAGGAACTACTGAAGAAAGAATAGTTCAGGTTTAAAAAGTGAAACTTTCGTGAATTCAATCCGAAAGTTTCGCTTTTTCGTTAAGGGATTATTATAATTGGGGAGGTTAATTGAGCAAAGGAGGGAACGTGATGAAGAAACGCCTATTAATAATCATCGGGACACTGCTCGGCATTGTTTTGATTGTTGCTCTGGTATTGGGAGCCGTTGAGTTTAACGATAAGCCGACCCCGCACCACCGGGAGACCCACTCATCTAAGATCACTGTGGACCAGTTTATCAAACAGGTAGCCCCGGCGGCCCAGCGGGAGCAGAAAAAATATCACATTCCAGCCAGCATTACTATCGCCCAGGCCGGAACCGAGTCAAACTGGGGCCGGAGCAAGCTGGCCTATAAATACAATAATCTCTTTGGTATTAAGGCGAACACTAAGCATGACCGGGTGCAGATGTACACAACCGAGAATGTCAACGGTAAAAACAAGCAGGTCAAGCAGTACTTTCAGGTCTACGACAGCTGGGATGATTCGATCAGGTCTCATACTTACTTGATCGTGCGGGGAACAGCTGACAATCATGACCGTTTCCGCGGGGTTCAAAAGGCTAAAAACTATCAACAGGCAGCTTATGAGCTCCAGAAGAATGGTTACGCAACTGACCCGAACTACGCCAATGAACTAATCTACGCTATTCAGAAGTTCCACCTCGATAAGTATGATAAATAATATGTTAAAAGGGGACGATCAATTGAGTTGACCGTCCCCTTTTTAATTGGTGAGGGAAAATTATTGGTTGAGTAAGACCTCGGTTACTAAAATTCCACCACCGAAGAGAAGCACGAAGACGACGACTGGCCAGACGAAACGGAACCAGTGCGAGTACTTCATGTCGAGCATTTGCAGGGTGGCCATAACCAGCCCGGTTGGTGCTAAGAATAGCATTGCATATTGGCCAAATTGGTAGGCGGTAACAACGATGTAGCGTGGAATATGAACAGTATCAGCTAATGGGGCCATGATTGGCATAGCAAGTACTGCTAATCCGGATGATGATGGTACCATGAAACCAAGAACGAAGAAGATCAGCATCATCATAATGATGAAGACCGCTCCGGACATATGCCGAACCATTTCAGATGATTGATATAGGATGGTATCGGAGATGTAGCCATCATTTAAGATATTATTGATTCCCCGAGCCAAACCAATGATCAGTGAAACGCCGACCAGGCTTGCTGCTCCATTTGAGAAGGCTTCGGTTGTCTGGTATTCCCCCAAACCGCTCTTATGGCCAAAACAGGTCAGAAACATGATGATAATGGCAATAAGTAAAAACGATGAGGCCATCTCTGGGAAGCCCCAACCCTTGGCCATTACTCCCCAGATCATGAGAACAAAGGAGGCTGCAAAAAGGACTAAGATGAGTTTCTTCTTCATCGTGAAGGTAAGGTCCTTTTCCTCAGTCGTATCCATAGACCACATTGCATCAAATTTGGCTTTGTCGTCGTAAGTATATGAGAATGCGGGATTTTTCTGCACATTCCGGGCATACCAGTGCAGGTATATGAGCAGACAGATAACGGCAATCGTGAAGCCAATGATCCGCCCCGGCATCCCCTGGGTAAATTGTGTTCCGGCAGCATTAGAGGCGATAACCACTTGGAATGGATTGATAATTGAGAAGGTTGTCCCAATTGAAGATGCCAGGAAGATAGAGCCGACGACCACAATCGAATCATAGCCCATAGCAATGAATACTGGGGCCAGGATTGGATAGAAGGCGACGGCCTCCTCCTCGATTCCACACAGTGTTCCTCCGATAGCTAGCAATACGGCAACCATGAAGACTAGAATAAACTCCTTGCCCTTGGTGTTCTTTGTTAGAGACTCTAATCCGGATTCGAAAGCTCCACTGGCCTTAACAACCCCGATTAGACCACCAAGAACAAAGATGAATATCATGATGTCAACGGCTTGCATTGTTCCTTTGACCATGTTGGTAAAAATTGAATAGAACCCAGCAGGATGCTGCTTTAAGCGCTTATAGGTTCTAGGAATAGAAACCGGCTTGCTGATTGCCCCCGACTTAAACTGATCAATATCAATCTGAACATTTAATTTATTTAGCGTGGACTGGGTTGCCGGCATTGTTGTTTTTTTACCGCTTGGCTGCGTAACCGTCAATTCGTTGTGACCATAAGTCAATTTGGAATAGGAACCAGCGGGCACAAACCATGTTAAAAATACTGAAATCACCGTCAGAAAGAATAGGATTGTGAAGGCCCCGGGCATCTTCAATTTCCATTTCTTTTTTGGGTGTTCAATTGCTGTATCCATAATCGTTACTCCTTATTTAAATAATAATTGCTAATTGTGAACATAATTTTACAAGTTGTATAATAATGAATATAAATTGACAATTTCATATCCCAACTAAACCATGTGTCTAATGTTAGAAAGCGTTTTCTGCGATCGTCAGACTTCTTCAAACTTAATCACGAATAACTGAGGAGTTCACATGCTAAAGAACATAAGCTTCCTGCACTATCGTAAATATCAGCGGATTTTCATTACGGCAATTTGTGTGGCATTAGCTTCCCAGGTACAGTTTAATGTCTTTGTTCCGGGATTCATTGTTGCATTGTCAGCACTGCTATTACCAATTTTCCTGTACTTCAACCAGGATATTAATCCCCTGCAATTGGGCTGTGCGATTGCAATTGCTTCTCCAGCATTTCGGGGGTTAATACTATTATTGACGCATAATGCAACTCACGTGGTAGCCTATACAATTGCCGATATTCTCTATTTCTTGTTGTATACGCTAATTTATTATCTGTTGTACTGGCGGCTGGTTTATTACAACGACAGTGCATTCTTTCTTACAATTATCATCTGCGATTACACAGCTAACTTATTGGAGATAGGTTTCTTAACTAAGTTTAACGGCTATACAGTGCAAGTTTTATCAATCGTTTTCGTTGTTGCCCTGGTTCGGACCGTGATTGCCTCGCTCATTGCTTTCATTATTCACTATTTCCAGTTACTGATTGTTAATAATGAGGAACATGAACGACAGTATCATCACTTCATCTGGGTAGCATCCGCAGTCAAAAGCGAGGTCTACTTCATGTGTAAGACCATTGATGACATTGAGCAGGTTACGAAGAAAGCATATGTTTTAAACGAGCACCTAAAGAAGGAGGGATACAGCGAGGAACAGAAGATGGCCTACGAAATTGCCCAGCATGTTCACGAGATTAAACACTCTTACCAAAATGTTATCAAGGGAATGGGAGATTATTTCGATGATCAGGACAATGTTTCAATGAGGATGGACGACATTTTGAAGATTGTTTCTTCCTATACCCAAATGATTATTCGAAGCCGTCATCTCGACATCAACCTTGTTGTTCATAACACTGTTGACTGTGTCGTCCCAAAGCATTACTACTTAGTCACGATCATATCGAACCTAATTCTTAATGGAATTGATGCAATTGGTCACAAACGTAATGGTGAGATTCTTATCCAAGTCAGTCAGAAAGGTACCGATGTTCGACTAGCAGTTACAGATAATGGGTCAGGCATTTCCCGGGAAATACTTCCTGTTATCTTCGAACCCGGTTTTTCTACTAAGTTCAGCCAGTCTGGGGATATTTACCGAGGTATCGGACTTTCCAATGTCCAGATAATTGTCCAAGAACAGTTTGCCGGACATATTACAGTTGATTCGACTCCGCATATTGGTACGACATTTTTTGTAACGATGAATAAGGACCAGCTTATGAGCAGTAAGGAGGTAATGGCATGAAATTCTATCTTGTTGACGATGAACAGTCAATTCTATATGTTTTACAGAACATTATTGAGCAGAACTATGATGATGAAGTAGTCGGAATGAGTAGCGATCCTCAAAAGGCGATCAACGAGATTCAGCTTCGTGATGTTGATATCGTTCTGGTTGACCTTTTGATGCCTGAGATATCCGGCATTGAGCTGATTCAAACCGTCAAAGCCTTCAATCCCCAGATCCGCTTCATTGTTATTTCCAAGACTCAAGACAGCGATATGCGGGCCAAAGCATATCAGGCCGGTATTGAATTTTTCATCAGCAAACCTTTGAACATTATTGAGGCTAAGTCGGTGATCAAGAAGGTCGAACAAAATATTCAGATGTCCACACAACTATCTTCAATCTCGTCAGTGGTTAACAAGTTCAACGCTCAGCTGAACTCGGTACCCACCAAGCAGAATACGCCGACGGACCGGGCGGCAATGATACTTAAGGCGCTTGGAATGTCATCCGAGCGGGGCACTAACGATATTCTGCGAGTTATTAAGATCATGGAGAGCCATCAGCAGAACTATCGTAGTCTGGACATAATAGCTATTCTGGGGATTAGCAGTCATGAAAAGAAGATTATGGAGCAGCGGATGCGACGGGCGATAAAGGTGGGATTGATGAATTTAAGCAATCAGCTAATCGATAATCCATACGATGAACGGTTAAGTGCTCATGCTAACAACCTGTTTGGTTACGAGAATGTTCATGCCCAGATGTTATGCCAGCAGGGAAAACAACAAACAGGTGGCCGAGTTGTTATTCAAAAATTCATGGACGGCCTATTGGACGAAGAGTTTTTCTATGAATAAGAACACGCCTTAGTGTCTGGATTTCCGGGCACCAAGGCGTGTTTTGCTTACTGTATGACAATTTATGAACTTAATTAAGCTCAGTTTGAGGTGATGTGGAATGCTGATGACGGAACCAATGGAAGAGCAGACCGACAACCGCACCGATCAAAGCTGGTACTAACCAGGACAAGCCCATTGTAGCAAGTGGCAGGTGGGCCCGCCATGCGGCAACTGTCAGGCCAAGTTGGCTCTGGCTGACTACGGCTGGAAAGGCGACAACCATGTCACCGAGAGCTGGAACCACCGTAAATAGGACGACAAAGAGGTAGACCACACCGTCGCGATGGAAGAGTGGCGAACTGACGGACAAGAGGATCAGGACCATTGACAGGGGGTAGAGGAACATCAGCATTGGGGTGGACCAAGCGATGATTTGGTCGAGGCCGAAGTTGGCGGTCAAGAATGAGGCCAGGCAGCTGAGAGCTAACCAGGTGTGGTAACTAACCTTGGGGAAGTGCTTATGAAAGTCCTGTGCAAAGGCGGCTACCAGACCTACTGCGGTCGTCAGGCAGGTTACTGTTAATAGGAAGGCTAGGACTACTTGCCCGAAGGCACCGGCGTATGCATTAACCAATTGGTTGAAGGCAACCCCGCCATCTGCAGAGACTTTAAAGCGACCGAGAGACATAGCCCCGAGGACGATCAGAAGAACGTAGATAACGGCAATGGCACTAACGGCGAGAACCCCAGATTTGGCAACGACGCGAGAAACATCGCTGGCCCGACGCTGTCCCATGGAGCGAACAGCAGTGACAACGGTGACCCCGAAGGCCAGACCAGCCAGGGCGTCCATCGTGTTGTAACCTTCGAGGAAACCGTTGGCAAGGGCATGATGGGCATAGGCGGTAGTTGCCGGTGCGCTGGCGGGGTTACCAAGCGGATTAGCAAAGGCAACCACGAAGACCAGGAAGAGCAGGGCTAAGAAGACAGGATTTAAGACTTTACCAACGTTAGCCAGGATGTTGTTTTCCTTGTAGGAGAAGGCAAAGGCCGCTAAGAAGAACAGAGCTGAGAAGATAAACAGGGCGACAGAAGTATATTGCTTCGGCAAGAATGGTTCGACACCGACCGTGAAGGAAACGGTCGCAGTCCGTGGCGTCCCGAAGAGGGGACCGATGGTGGCGTGGATCAGCACCATGAACACCAGGGCAAATCCGGCCCCTAGCGGTCGACCGACATCATAGACGCCCTCTGCACGAGTAACGGCGACGGCGAGAACGGATAGCAGTGGGAGCAGCACCCCGGTGATCAGGAAACCGACCGCAGCCGTTCCCCAGTCAGCACCAGCGAGCTGGCCTAGGTGCAGGGGGAAAATCAGGTTTCCGGCTCCGAAGAAGAGGCCAAACAATAGTGAGGCAACAACGAGATACTGTTTCCACGTTAATTTTCGTGATGTAAGATCTTGCATAAGAATCTTCCTCCTAAGAATAGAATTAGAAATAATTGCCCTAATCACAATAAAAAAGTCCCTTAGCCAAATTGCTTTGGCTAAGGGACGCTTTAGCGTGGTACCACCCTATTTTCGTACTGCCATCACTAGCAGTACCTTCCACGTACGGCCAAACTGGCGATACGCTGACACGATAATGGGTGTAACCACCGGAACTTACTGGATTTAAGAACCGGACTCGAAAGTGATTTTCACCGGGCAGGGATGACTGTCCCCTCACACCAAAACGGGACTCGCTGGAGCTTCCTGCCAGGTTACTCTTCTTTCTCATTGCGATCGAATAATTAAATTGTTGTTTATTATTTTAAGTATTTTCTTAGAAAAGTCAACAGCAAGTTTAAATTTTTTTAATTTAATTGAGCTTTTCACTGGAAACCGCATAGGCCGGATCACCATTGAGGGCCCTGGCCACTGCCCGTTCGACCACCGTGTTGGAGGTAACGTTGGCGATGGCGAGGGGCTTCTCATAGCGCTTGGCGTGGTGGTTAGCCAGCTGACTAATCCGGTGATGGATGGCGTCGATGCAGACAATTACAAAGTCGGCGTCACGGATCTCCCGCTTGATTTTACTGCTGGAGACCTTTTCTTCAGCTGAGGCATCAAGGCCGTGGAAGACCCCATGGTGCTTTGCGATCACAGGCTTGAGGCCTTGCACCTTGTCGCGGACGCCGGTGATGACCAGGACGGTTCGCTGTTTGAGATCGTAGTCGAGCTTTTTCTCGTAGTCGTGTTTGGTATTGATGACCTTTTTGACTACTTTAGGTTTGACTGGCTGCCGAGTGGTGTCGTAGTCCTGCTTCTCGTGGATCCAGCGAATACTGCCGGCACTAGCGTCCTTGAGACCGTTACCGTGGTCAAAATAAGCAAAGTCGATCACCATGCCTGCCTTCAGGTTGCGGCCTGGATACTTAAACGGGTCAACGACGATGGTATTAGCCGGGGCTTGGTCAAGGATGGAGTCGCCCTTCATCGTGTTGGCAATCTGGAGAACGTCGGAGCCGGGTACTGGCCGCAACTCGGCGTACGCGATCACTTTGATTCTAGTTGGCTTGTAGTCATCAAGGTGGTCACTGGTAACCCGCCGGATGCTTGGTAATCTGCGGACAAGCTGATGGGGATCGAGTTCGACGATATCACCGTCTTCCACTGGGAAGTGGAGCTGGTGCAGGATAGTCTCGGGGTAGTAGTGGTGGTTGATCTCAGCACCACTTAGCTTACGGTGAACCAGGTACCGGTTATCTGCGGCCAGACGTTCTGTTGCGCTGATTTCTTGGGGGGCTTCCGGCTTTGTAGCTGTCGGAATTTTTACCGGTGCGGCCTTAGTTGGGGTCGGTTTCTCCGTCTGGTCGGATGGACCGGTCAGCAGAGAATGAAGGGTTCGTCGGGCAGCCGGAGAAAGTGGGTGCTCGTTACGTTGGTGGGTCTGGTAGCGGTGATGGTGAGGCTTCTCATCGTGATCATAGTTGGGCTTAGCGCTATGGCCATTGTAGTGGTTGAGGATGTTGACCACTGCGGTAAGGCTACGCAGAGTTTGGTGGAGGCTGTGCGGGTCACTGCCAGTATTTTCGAGCAAGTCAATCAGTTCTTGCCGATAATCGTAAATTTCCATAATTTGTCGGTTCCTTTCAATACTATAACTATTTCAATGATAACAAGATGTTTAATGATTGTCAGTTCAAAGGACCGTGCCGAGCAGTGATTTAGCAGGGAAATCCTGTATAATGGTCCTAAGAGAAACTTTTAAGAGGACGAGGCGAGTAGAATGGCAAAACGAACAATAAAATTATTCTCCCATAACGACCTAGATGGCTTCGGGGCACCGTTATTATTGAAGGCGGTCCAGCCAGTAATGTTTGACGACACCGAGTTTGATATGACCAACTGCGGGGCCGGCCGGATTGATGATGAATTTACCCGCTGGATGCGGACTGCGGAAGCCAGTCGGTTTACCGACGTCTACATCATGGATATGACCCCAGACAGTGACTACACCTTCCAGCAGCTCAATGCCAACTTTGCCAATCACTGGTTGGTGTTTGACCACCATGAGAGCGAGGAGGACCTGCGTAGCAAATACGCCGCTAACAGTATTACCGCAGCCAACCCGAGTGTCAACCCGAGCGCAACCAGCCTGGTCTGGGACTGGCTTCAGCAACAACCGCACTTTGCGGATTTGCCAAATCAGCGCCGTACTGACCTAGCCTACCTGGTTGAACTGATTCGGGCTTATGATACCTGGGATTGGCAGAATGACCCAGATATGAGTGCGACAGAACGGACGGCGGCCGACAACCTTGACCAACTCTTCTGGTTCTATCCACTTCAGGACTCGGCCTCTTTTGTTGAGGGAGTCTTGAAGGCTGGTTGGCCCAAGTATCAAGAAGAGAATCGTCTTTTGATTCATACATTAAATGAGCGACGGGCCAAGTATCTGAAGAGCCATCTCAAGGACATGATCACGACAACGATCGCCGGACACCAGTTCGGAGTGGTCTATGCTGACGACTATAAGTCTGAGATTGCCCATGAACTTCTGGAACAGCATCCAGACGTGGATGCTGCCTTAGTGGTGAGCCCGGTCAGCATCTCCTTGCGCAGTAATGGCAAGCTGGATGTTGCCAAGTTTGCAGAGAAGTACTTCAACGGGGGTGGTCACGCCGACGCAGCGGGGGGACGGTTGAAGGTTAACCCGATCCAGGTTGGAGAACAGGCTGTGATCGACGACCTGACCCAGACCGTCAAGAACCAGCAGGAAGAGCAGCAGACCACGGAGAGTACCCTGGCCGACAACCTTGATCCCGCAGTAGCAGCAAAAATGGCGGCCCTGTTTAAAAAGAAGGACTAGGGGATAAGCGAGTCAACACTCTGTCAGATGTTATTGCCTAGATAGAACAGCGCAGCAAATAAATGACCTCCAGTACCTGGTAAAGCCGGACTGGGGGTCATTTATAATTTAGATAAGGAGTAGTTAGCTTTAAGTAGGCCTATATAGTGACCTGGATACTCAGTGGCTAGCTAGAAAAATCAGTGTAAGAGGTTTTGTATGCCTCATCCCTAAATCTTCAGCAAGTCGGCTGGCGTGGTCAACGGAAAGTCGGCATCTTTGATGGAGTCCGGATTGGCAGAGCCGTAGAGAGCCCCAGCGAACTTGACTCCTGCCGCCTTAGCTGCCTTGAGATCGTTGATAGTGTCACCAATATAGACCGTCGTGGCCGGGTCAGCCCCCATTTTCTCAATTGCCGCCAGAATCGGCTCTGGATCTGGTTTGTGCTTCTTTGTGTCGTCGGAGGTGATCACCGTGTTGAAGAGCTTGGCAAAGGCAAACTGCTGCTTGAAGTGATCATATTCAGACTGGAGTTTGGATGTGGCTACCGCCAGGTTCTTACCCTGATCGGCCAGGGACTGGAGGGCTGTAGGAATACCGGGTAGGATCTTAACCCGGTCCTCGCGCTGATAGGAGAGGGCAAACCACTCTTTGACCATCGGGGCGATCTCTTCTTCCTTGACGCCGAAGATCCGCAGGGCGTCGACCCCGGTAATTCCAAAGAGACGGTGCATTGTTTCCTCTTCATCCTCGGGGGCCACCTGGTAGCCGTGATTGCGGAGGGTCTGGATCATTGCCGGCATGTACATATCGAGGGTATCGATCAGGGTACCATCGATATCAAAAATAAAGTTTTGCATTTTTTTAGTCATTGGGAAGACTTCCTTTCGTTGAATATTATTGATTAGGTTTTAATAAAAAAAGTGGTGGCTCAGCTGGGCCACCACTTTTTTATTACTTAACAGTGCGTTGCCGCTGGAAGCGGATCAGCTTGTCGAATTCCGTACACAGCATGATCAGAGCGGAGATGATGATCACTGCCAGCCATTCCAGTGGGCTGATGCCGGAAACATGGAAGGCGGCTTGCATGAACGGTGCGTATGTCAGGATCAGCTGGAAGATAATCAGCAGGGCGATTACTCCCCAGGCCTTGCCGCTGATCGTCTTGATCTGGCCCAACCCGTACTGGTCAGTCCGGATGCTGAAGAAGTAGAAGACCTTGCTGATAACGATCGTGTTGATCATCATTGTTGAGGCGTTGATAACGCTGGAGCCGGTGTTGATAAACCACGTGTAGCCGATCAGCGAGAAGATCGCAATCAAAGCGGAGACGTAGCCCATCTGAATTAAGTCGTGACGGTTCATCAGCCGCTGGGTAATTGGCCGTGGCTCCCGGTCCATAATCCCTTCTTCGGCTTTTTCAAAGACAAAGGCAAACTGGATCGTGATGGCGGCAATCAGGTTGATCCACAACAGCTGAGCAGGCATTAATGGGACCTCCTGACCAGTCAGAATGGAGAAGGCCACCACCAGTCCTTCAGAGAACGAGGTTGGTAACAAGAAGAGAATACTCTTTTTGATATTGTCGTAGATTCGTCGTCCTTCCTTGATGACAGCCGACATTGTGGCAAAGTTGTCATCACCGAGAATCATGTCAGCAGCGTCTTTAGCTACGTCGGTTCCCTTGATTCCCATCGCTACACCAATATCAGCACGTTTGAGGGCCGGAGCATCGTTAACCCCATCTCCAACCATTGCGGTTACCTGTTGCTTGTTTTGCAGGGCCTCAATGATCTCAAGTTTGTTCTGTGGTGTTGTTCGAGCGAAAACCTGAGTATTTAAGGCAACGCTGCCTCGTTGGTCTTCGCTTAAGGCATCCCATTCAGCCCCGGTGATTGCATGAATTGGTCCGTCGGTCAAACCAAGTTGCTTCCCAATGGCCCGGGCAGTTTGTGGATCATCCCCGGTGATCATCTTGACGGAGACACCAGCCCGGTTCATCTGCTTAAGGGCCGCAATAACTTCTTCACGCGGTGCATCCTGCAGGGCAGCCAAACCGAGCAGGTGGATTCCTTGGTAGAGGTGGTTGTGTTCGACCTCCATCAGGTTCTCGCCCTTCACCGGCTGGTAGCCGACAGCGATGACCCGCTTACCCTGCTTGGACCATTGGTCAACCCGTTGTTCCCACTTTTTAAGATCAAAATGCGGGTCTTCTTTAACAGCCATCTCAAAGAGTTTGTCTGGTGATCCCTTAACGAAGATCACCTGTTGGTTGGTCTGTGGATCTGCCGTCAGTTCTGCAATATAACGGTAGTCCGAGTCGAACGGCAAGAGATCAAGGGCTTTATATGGGGACTTAAAGTCTGCACCAAAGGCCTTGTGATAGAGGGTTAAGAAGGCTCCATCAGTTGGCTCCCCGTTGATGTGCCACCTGCCATCCTCGTGGCTTAGTATGGTGTCGTTCGCCTGGTAGCCGGCTTCAACGAAGAGCTTGAGCTGGTCTGTCAGTTCAGCCGGCTGGCCGTCACTTAGGATCTGACCGTTCGGTGCATATCCAGTTCCGGTTACCGTGTAGTGGTGGTCGCCAACCCAGAGCTCGATTGCTGTCATCTCGTTCTTGGTTAGCGTTCCGGTCTTGTCGGTAGCGATGACGTCAACAGAGCCCAGCGTTTCCACGGCTGGCATTGACTTAATAATTGTCTGATACTTTTTGGCCATTTTGCTGACCCCGAACGCCAGAATTACGGACGTCGTGGCAGGCAACCCTTCTGGAATCGAGCCTACTAGCATGGCTACGACAGCCAGAGCAAGGGCTGGCAGAGAGTATATCTTAAGGAAGAAGCCAACAATGAAGACGATCACGGAAGCGGTGATGGTGATGTAGGAAACCACCTTGCCGACGTGGTCAATTTCCAGGGTTAGCGGCGTCTTCTTCTGCTTAATATGAGCGACTTCTTGGGAGATCTTCCCAATTTCGGTTTCCTCGGCCGTGGCAACAACGACCCCAATTCCGCTTCCGCTGGTAACCTGGGTGGAGGCATAGGCCATATTGACCCGGTCGGCCAGTGGAACGTTGTCGTCAGTTAGGGCTTCATCAGTCTTGATGACCGAGTTAGTTTCTCCAGTCAGGGCAGATTCCTCAATTCGAAGGTTATCCGCGGAGACAATTCGTAAGTCGGCAGGTACGTTATCGCCGGCTTCCAGGAAGACAACGTCACCCACCACTAGGTTAGCAGCGTCAATGTCTTGTCGCTTGTTATCACGGTAGACCGTTGCCCGCGGCGCCATCATTTCCTTGATCTTAGCCAGGGCATTAGCGGCGCTGGTTTCCTGGAAGTAGCCAATCAGCGAGTTCAGGATCACCACGGCTGCGATAACGATCGCGTCGGTATAGTGACCGATCATGATAGTTAAGACCGTGGCGACTAGCAGAATGTAAATTACAATGTTATTAAATTGACGAAGGAAGATCTTCCACTTCGGCGTGGGTTTGACCTCCAGGACGTTAGGACCGTTTTTATGGAGACGGTCCTGAGCTTCCTGGGCACTCAACCCAACTGTGAATTTTGTCAGGCCATAGTGCTGCTTCAGTTCATCTTTTGTTAATTGGTAATTTTGTCTCATTTTTCACCCTTTTTCCAAAAAAATCCTTAGTAGTAATTGAGCCTTGGTTCCCGAATTTTATACCCCATCAGGAACCGTCATCAGTGAAGCCAGATTGTTTTTACTTCAATCAGTCCTTCTTATTTTTCGTAAGAATATCATACCATATTTCACATGCTGAGATACGAAGTTAAGGGATTTTTAATAAATGATTCACAAACTTTCTATAAATAAAGACAGCCCCTTTATTTATGAAAAGGAGCTGCCAAAATATTAATTATTAAAAGTGCCGTTTTCCACCTGTCGGATGAAGTCGGCAAGGTGCTTGTAGTAGACATCGGGGTTATCAACCATGTGATGGTGACCGCCACCTGGCGTGGTAACAAACTTAGCATTTGGAATCAGCTCAGCCATCTTCTTACCGGTTGGCATTGGCATTGATTCGTGGTCCCCATAGGTAATTAGAGTTGGCACTTTGATGTTCTTGAGTTGGTCGCGGAAGTGCCAATCTTTCAGCTTTCCAGTGATAACGAACTCGTTGTCACCCTGGAAGACATTGTAGACCGCGTTTCCACCGAGGTCCTTCAGGTGTTCAAGCTTGGATGGTTGCCGGCGATCAATGTAGTTCTCGTTCATCACCTGAACGTATTCCTGGTACTTGGGGTTGCTGTAATCATTATTGTTTTCACACTGCTTCATGAAGGACACGGCTTCTGGAGAAAGAGTTTTCTCACGCAGGGCGTTGATATGCTTGACGTAGTCGTCGATCTCATCGACCATCGAGGAGATAATAGCGCCCTTGAGGTGTTGACCGTACTTTACTGCGTATTCCTGGACCAGGAGGCCACCCCAACTCTGACCGATCAGGTAGAAGTTGTCCAGACCGAGTTTTTCCCGAACTTCATCAACTTCATCGAGGAAGTAGTCATAGGTGAGGTACTTCTTGGCAACTTCAGGGTTGGAGTAGTCGGGTTGGTCAGAGTAGAGGGAGCCCAGCTGATCGTACATTGTGACCTGAACGTTAAGACCCTGCTTGGCCAGCTGTTCAGCCGCATCCTCCCAATATTCGTGATTGCCACCGGGACCACCGTGCAGGGCGAGCAGGTGGATGTCTCCCTCCCCTTGGGTGTTAGTCCAGAGGTGGTAGCCGTTATCCAACGTTATAATCTTAGTTCCTTGTTTCAAGTCTGATACTCTCCTTAATAATTATTAATCAAATTATAAGATTATTCTAACGCATGAAACAGGACTAGTTCAAGCTATTGATACCGGGAACCGTTAAAATAGCGTTTTCAAGGCTAAGCTGATAATTGATGTCCTCATTACCACGGAGGGTGAATGCATAATCTGTTGCATAAATAATCAGGACGAGACGATGACCAGCTCGCAGGTGGTGAAAGATCGGTTGAAGGTCGAAACTGACATCAACCAGCTGATCTGGAGCTAGGGGATCAACTGTGGCTGGGTCGTGACGATTTTGCAGGTTAATGTGACCGCGGGCGATAATCCGGTAGCTGGTTGGCTTTTTCTGTAGACGGAATTCACGCAGGTCGTCATTCG
This sequence comes from Limosilactobacillus pontis, assembly GCF_002940945.1. Lineage (GTDB taxonomy): Bacteria > Bacillota > Bacilli > Lactobacillales > Lactobacillaceae > Limosilactobacillus > Limosilactobacillus pontis_A. The sequence goes on along the minus strand of NZ_PNFV01000006.1, from coordinate 58,527 downwards.
CCCAGTGGTAGCCGAGCTGCAGGCCGCCCCGATTGATGATCACGGGAGACGTGGTTAGCCGTCGGTCTGTACCGAGGTCGACAAGTGCCGCACTGAGTAGACCGTGATCACTGGAACTAGCAACAGCAAGGCTGACCCGCGGCGTTCCCCGCAGTAGGAAGTCCTGGTCGGCCGGTTGGCTGGCGAAGTGATGACTAAAACGGCCCGGATCCTGCATTAAGGCCGCCTGCCACTTAGTCGGATCCTTGCACCATGCCCGGTAGGTGGCGTCGCTTTGGTGATCATTGAAGACGACCTCCTTGGCAATGTGGACATCGCCATCAATCAGACTGTGTTCGTCCAAATGGAGTGTCAACTTTTCACCGGCCGTCCAGTGGTCGTAGGCGGTCCAGGTCTCTGGTTGGGCATTATCTTGGACGAGAACTTTTGGAAGCACCCGGTCGGCTTGGTTATCGACGTCCCAGAGCTTATCGGCCAGCCAGAGATTTGCCATTTCGGAAAAGTCTAGTGACCGGAAGGCATTGATATAGATGTGCTGACCTTGGTGGAGAATTAGCTTACTGGTAACAGGCAAGGATTGGAGGGCATCATACAATGCCTTAACATTACTTGGCTTGACATTGGTATCGTTTAGGCCGTGGACCATCATTACAGCCGCCTTAATCCCCTGAATGTCCTTACGGTAATTACGCCGATCCCAGAAGGCGTTATAATTGCCGGTTTGCCGATCCATTGCCTGGGTCAGGCGGTGGATATACTTATCATAGACCGGCTTAATACGTGCAAAGTCAGCGGGGCGTTTAGTTCGGCTGAAGGTTTCGTCGGCTAGGGTATCGGCGTCTTCCCCCTGGAAGCCACCGGCCGCCCGGACCAAACCGCCTTCCCGATAGTAGTCGTACCAGCTAGAGATGGCGGCTTCACTGATGATCGCCTTCAGACCGGGCACTCCAGTAGTGGCAACGGCAGTGGCGAGGGTACCAAGATAGGAGCGGCCAGTCATGGCAACGTTACCGTTACACCAGTCGGCATCAACAGTGATACCGCTGGTCCGATCGGTGAAAGCCCGTCGATCACCGTGCAGCCACTCGACGACCGCCTTCATCGAGTCAGTCTGCTCTGGGGATCCGCAGGTCTGGACACCGTCAGAATCCCTGGTGCCGATCCCAGCAGCGTAAACGATGGCATAACCGCGGATGGCAAGGTAGTTGTTGAGGGTGTAGGCCGGGCTGTCGCTGAAATGCTGAGTTGCCTGTTGGGCGTGCCCAGTCACGGTCCGATGGCTAAAATTGGTTGGGAAGGTCATCTCAGTTGGCGCTTCCTGCCCTACTTTCTTGTGAGTGAGCGGGTAGTCGATCTTGTGAGTGGCTTGTTCGCCCCATTCGTCGTTAGTTCCCTGGTTGTACGGACTAGCGGTAAAGACGGCTGGTACTTTCAAACCATGGCTGGACTCTGCCGGCCGGATGATTTCTGCCTTGACGAGGTCGGCCTGACCATCAAAGTCGGTGTCCATGTCGGTTTCAATGTAGACAACTTCGCGAACGAAGTGAGCCGGGTCGAAGCTGGCTAAGGGTTTGCCGTTGAAGAAGAGTGGTTTTTGCTCCGCTGGCAGTTGATAGGACCAGGTTAAAAAGCCGTTTGCGGTTAGCTGATCAATGAGGATCTGACCATCTTTGCCCCTAGTATTTAAGAGGAGGTAATAGGCATTGATAACGTCACTGCTGGTCCAATGGTCATGCTCTTCAAGCGGCAGGCCGAGTTTATGCCAGGCCGCTAACGGTGCGGTCAGCGAGAAGTCGACTCCCGGTTCAAAACTTAGCAGCTGAAGGGCGACCCGGTAAAAGATTTCATTTGTCAGCTCTTGATCACTGGCGAGCCAGTCGTCGATTGCCAGGTTAGGAGTGGCTAGCAGGTCGTGGAGCCACTCCTTGCCGGTCAGCGGTGTGGTGCAGGAAAGGTGGGTCCGGACTAGTAGGGTTTCGAACAGGCCCTTGGCATCCATTGTATCGCCTTCACCGTCTCTGAGCAGGCGAATACGGGCTAGTTCAGTCTGTCGCTGGGCAGGGCTGGTTGGTGTGATACTGAATTGGTTGATTTTCATAATAAACACCTCGCAAAATTTTCTATCCTCATTATCGCACTGATAGGGAAATTAATCAGTCCGGCCAAGCGCTTTTCTGGACCAGAAAGAGTATAATTTACCTGTTTGCAAAATTTTAGAATAGGAAAGATGGTGAGCAGCAATGAGTAATAACATTATGGAGTTCCGGCATGTCTCCCAGCAGTTTGGAGATAACGTAGTCCTGCGTGACATTGACTTTAAAATCGAGGCCGGCAAGTTTTACACTCTCCTCGGCCCGTCCGGCTCCGGGAAAACCACAATTCTCCGTTTGATCGCCGGCTTCGACCAGCCAACCAGCGGGGAAATCTACTTTGATGGACAACGGATCAACGATGTCCCGGCTAACCGTCGTCAGGTCAACACGGTCTTTCAGGATTATGCACTCTTCCCTCACATGAACGTAGCGGAGAACGTATCCTTCGGGTTGCAGATCAAGGGGGTTAAGAAGCGCGAGATCGACCAGCGGGTCAAGAAAGCTCTCCACCTGGTCCAGCTGGATGGTTATGGGTCGCGGGAGATCACTGCCATGTCCGGGGGACAGCGGCAACGGGTAGCAATTGCTCGTGCAATCGTCAACCGTCCCAAGCTCTTGCTCCTTGACGAGGCTCTGTCTGCTCTTGACCATAAGCTGCGAGTCGAGATGCAGACGGAACTGCGCCAGCTCCAGCGACAGTTGGGGATTACCTTTATCTTCGTCACCCATGACCAGGAGGAGGCTCTGGCGATGAGTGACCAGATCATGATTATTAATGACGGAACGATCCAACAGAGCGGTACCCCGGTTGATATTTACGATGAGCCGCTGAATCACTTTGTAGCTGATTTTATCGGTGAGAGCAACATTGTGCCCGGGGTGATGAAGGCTGACTACCTGGTAACGATCGACGGTCAGGACTTTGAGTGTGTCGATGCGGGGATGCGGCCTAATGAGCGGGTCGAGGTGGTAATCCGTCCCGAGGATCTGGATATCACTACGATCGACCAGGGAAAACTAACCGTTACCGTCGATACCCAGCTATTCCGGGGTGTTGACTATCAGATTACTGCCCATGATCAGCGGGATCACGAATGGAAGATTAACTCGATTCACAAGACTACTGTGGGGGCCCAGGTCGGGCTGTCCTTTGACCCCGAAGATATTCACGTGATGCGTTACAACGAAAGTGAGGAGGACTTCGACGCTCGCTTGGATAGTTATGAGGAGGGTGAATGATGCGTCAGAAAGCAATCTTTACTATTCCTTACGCCCTCTGGATCCTGCTCTTTGTCATTGCGCCGCTCGTGCTGATTTTCTACCAATCTTTTTTCAACATTGATGGTCAGGTTACCCTAGGGAACTATGCGACCTACCTGACTTCGGGGGTCTACCTAAAGATGACCCTCAATTCGGTCTGGTATGCCTTTCTGATTACCCTGGTAACCTTGGTGATTTCTTACCCAACAGCCTATGTACTGAACCATTTGCGAAACAAACAGTTTTGGCTCTTGCTGGTAATTTTGCCGACCTGGATCAACCTGCTCCTGAAGACTTATGCTTTTATCGGCCTATTCAGTCGAACGGGAACAGTCAACCAGTTTTTGCGCTTTGTCGGGTTGGGCAGTCATCAGCTTCTCTTTACTGATGCCAGCTTCATGTTTGTGGCAGCCTACATTGAAATCCCCTTTATGGTCCTGCCAATCTTTAACTCGCTGGCTGAGATCAGCCCCTCACTGATCAATGCTAGTAAGGATCTAGGTGCTAGCCAATGGCAGACTTTTATCAAGGTGGTCTGGCCGTTGTCTATGCCGGGGGTCAAGGCCGGTATTCAGGCGGTTTTCATCCCTTCACTCTCCCTATTCATGATCACTCGTCTAATCGGGGGAAACCGGGTTATCACCCTAGGGACGGCGATTGAGGAGCATTTCCTGACTACCCAGAACTGGGGGATGGGTTCAACTATTGGTGTAATCCTGATCCTGGCGATGTTTATCGTTATGTTTATCACCGGAGAGGGTCGGCAGAAAGGAGGACGGCACTGATGAAGAAATACCATTTTACTTGGGGCGGTCTCTACCTGGCCTTGGTTTTTGTGATCTTGTATGCGCCAATTCTTTATCTAATGATCTTTTCCTTTAGTGCCGGCAAGACGATGGAGAACTATCATGGCTTCTCTTTCCAGCATTATGCTGATCTTTTCGCCGATAGTCGGATGATCACGATCGTCATCAATACCCTGATTGTGGCTTTATTGGCATCGCTGATCGCTACCATCATCGGTACAATGGGGGCGTTGGTGATCAAAAGCAGTCGAGGAGCTTGGCGCAACAGCCTTCTTTCCTTAAACAACGTCTTGATGGTTTCGCCAGACGTTATCATCGGGGCCAGCTTCCTGATCTCTTTCACTGTCCTTGGCATTCGGCTGGGCTTTATGTCAGTCTTGCTTAGTCATATTGCTTTCTGCATCCCAATCGTCGTCTTGATGGTTCTGCCCAAGCTCAATGAACTGTCACCGACTCTGGTTGACGCTGCTTATGACCTGGGTGCTTCCCACTGGCAGGCACTTTCCCGAGTGGTTCTTCCTGCGATCGCACCTGGTATTTTTGCTGGCTACTTTATGGCCCTGACTTATTCGCTAGACGACTTTGCCGTGACCTTCTTTGTTACTGGAAATGGGTTCTCGACTTTGTCGGTAGAGATTTACTCCCGGGCCCGACAGGGGATTAACCTGGAGATTAATGCCTTGTCGACCTTGATGTTTATTGTGTCACTGCTGCTGGTGATCGGCTATTACTTCATCAGTAAGCATAGCGGTCGGCGTAACCGGATCGTGGCCGTAAAGGAGGGGGATGCCCAATGAAGAAGCTATTTGCTGCATTGGTGGGGATCCTGGCCCTATGCCTCCTGCTTGCGTTTGGCGACTATACCTTGAACTGGCAGAACAACCAGACGGGGCAGCGGACGGTCACTATTTACAATTGGGGTGACTATGTTGATCCGGCCCTGATTACCAAGTTTGAGAAGCAGACCGGCTACCACGTCGACTATGAAACATTTGATAGCAACGAGTCGATGCTGACGAAGATTCGTCAAGGTGGAACCAACTACGACCTGGTGATTCCTAGCGAGTATACGGTTCAGCGGATGCGAAAGGAAGGGCTGATCACTCCTCTGGACCACCGCAAATTGCCCAACTTGCGCTATATTGATTCCCAATTTTTGAACCGGTCCTTTGACCCTGACAACCGTTATTCGGTGCCATACTTTTGGGGGACCCTGGGGATTATCTACAATGATGAGCAGGTTAAGGGTCGTGACGTTCAGCACTGGTCTCAACTTTGGAACCCACGCCTGAAGGACAACGTGATGTTGATCGATAGTGCCCGCGATGTTTTTGCCATGGCCCTGATCACCCAGGGGGACTCGGTTAATACGACTAACTACCACCAGCTCAAGCGAGCCCAGCGTCATCTTAAGCGGCTGACCCCCAACGTCAAGGCGATCATCGCTGATGAGATGAAGATGTACATGGAACAAGGCGAGGCAGCCGTCGGAGTAACCTATTCGGGGGATGCTCGGGAGATGATGAGTATCAATCACCACCTTCATTATGTCGTGCCGAGCGAGGGGAGCAATATTTGGTTCGATAACATGGTGATTCCGGAGGCGGCTCGGAACAAGGCGGCCGCCTACCAGTTCATCAACTTCATGCTGGAACCGGCGAATGCAGCTCAAAACGCCCGTTATGTTGGTTATGCGACCCCAAATTGGAAGGCTAAGCAGCTCCTCCCGAAAAAAGTGACCGCGGATCGGGCCTTCTACCCGCCGAAAAAGACAATGAGGCATTTGCAGACTTACCGTGACCTGCCATTACATGTGTTGGGTGAGTATAATGACCTCTTTCTTGAGTTCAAAATGTTTGCTAAATAAAAATAATAACCAGCAGTTTTTATGAAAAGCTGCTGGTTATTGTTTTATTAGTAGTGGCCCTAAAGAGATGGATGAAGAAATGAAAACCAATCATCAAAAATATTTTTACAAAATTTCATAAATAGTTGAACAAAAGTAAACAAGATGCTACAATTAAATTGTCAAAAAGAGGAGGAATACATTATGGAATACAATAAGTACATCGACCACACTTTACTAGCTCCCGACGCTACTGAAGATCAGATTGACACGGTGATCAAGCAGGCGATTGATAACCATTTCCACACGGTCATGGTTAACCCATACTGGGTTGCTAAGGTTCACCACGCTCTGGCAGAAACTGACGTGGTTACAGCTTGCGTGATCGGCTTCCCACTCGGGGCGAATACCACCAAGATCAAGGTGGCTGAGGCTGAGGATGCCATTGATAACGGTGTTGATGAACTCGACATGGTAATGAACATTGGTGAGATGAAGAGCAAGCACTACGACAAGGTTGAGGCTGATATTCAGGCGGTTGTTGATGCTGGTCACAAGGCTGGCAAGCTGGTTAAGGTGATCATCGAGACTTGCCTGCTGACTGATGATGAGATCACTAAGGCATCCCAAATTGTGGCTAAGACTGGGGCAGACTTTGTAAAGACCTCCACTGGTTTTTCTACAGAAGGGGCCACGGTCCACGGTGTTGAACTGATGGCAGCTGCCGTTAAGGGGACTGACACAGCGGTCAAAGCCTCTGGTGGTATTCATTCCGCAGCGGATGCTCAGGCGATGATTGATGCTGGTGCTACCCGGCTGGGGGTTAGCCATAGCATGCAGGTCATTGGTAAGGAATAAGGTATAATGAAGTGGTTGGGTGACTTGCCCACCACTTTTTTAATTAGGGGAGAAGTAAAATTATATGGATACGAAACGTCAGATCAAGCAGGCGGTAGCAATTAGCCGTCTATACTACCTGGAGGGAGCCACTCAGGCGCAGATTGCCCAAAAACTGCACCTATCGCGGCCGACGATCTCCCGAGCTCTTCAGTACGCCCGGGATAATAATATTGTGAATATCCAGGTTAATGACCCCCTGAGTAACGTCGATGCCCTTCAGGATCAGTTACGCCGCAAATACCAGTTGGACGATGCGGTGGTCGCTGATGTCAGCGCAGCCGGTGATCCTCAAGAAGACCTTGACCTCCTCGGCCAGGCTGCGGCTAATTACTTGCCGACGATCATTCGCGACAACGATACGGTGGGAATTAGTTGGGGTCGGACCCTTGCTGCCGTGGCCCGTCATCTCCAGCCAAGTGCCCGCAAAAATGTTCAAATAGTTTATCTCAAGGGAACGGTAGCAAACTCGACCCACAATAATTTTGTCGTTGAGGTGACCAAACACTTCAACACTTGTTACCACACTCAGGCGGAGATTCTGCCCCTCCCGGTTATTTTCGAACAATCGGAGATCAAGAAGATGGTTATCAAAGACCGGTTTATTCACAATATCCTGACTACTGCCCGCCAAGCTCAAGTGGCTTTGTTTACAGTCGGTACCACTGCCCCGGATGCTACGCTGTTTGAATTAGGTTACCTGTCTGCTGCAGAAATTAGGAAGCTTCAGCACCAATCGGTAGGGGACATTATCTCTCAGTTTGTTGATCGGGACGGGAAGATTGTTGATCCGGCACTGACGGCGCGGACGATGGCTTTACCGCTTGACCAGTTGAAGGAGAAGCGACAGGCTGTGCTGGTTGCAGGAGGGATGGCCAAGCTGCCGGCGATCCGGGCGGCTCTGGCAGGCCGGTACGCCAACGTATTGGTGACCGACACCAATGTGGCGTTACACTTAATAGACGAGAACTAAAAAAGATCAACCCATGATGGTCGATCTTTTTCGTTAACGCACCTTATTTAGTTTACTGTGCCGGTAACCATAGGCAAAGTAGATGATAATACCGATAGTGAACCAGATTCCGGCTCCAATGTAGGTAGTCTTGGACAATTGGGTCATCATTCCCAAGCAGGCTAGCCCAGAGAGAATCGGCAGGACTGGGTAGAGGGGTACCTTGAAGCCGCCCCGGTTACCGATGTCCTTCCGGTGCCGCAGGGGGATGATCCCGAACGATACCAGGGTGAAGGCAAACAGGGTCCCAATGTTAACTAAGCTGGTCAACTCATCCAGCGGTACCAGACCACCCATGACAGCAACGATGATTGAGACCACCCAGAGAGCAATCTGTGGTGAGTGGTGTTTCTTATCGAATTGGGCCAGCTTGGATGGTAGGAGCCCATCCCGCCCGATCGCATAAACCAGCCGGGAGCTAGAGTAAATCATTGAAATCATCATGGTAAACATTCCTACGAGGGCCCCGATGGAAAGCAGGTCAGCCAACCAGCCGTGGTTGACCAGTTGCAGGGCGTAGGCCACTGGGTTGGCGACGTTTAACTTGGTGTATTTGACCATTCCGGTTAAAACAGCAGCTACTCCCATATAGAGAATAGTGGCAACGACCAGGGTCCCAATGATCCCGATTGGCATGTTCTTCTTCGGGTTCTTGACTTCGGCGGCGGAACTGGAAACCACGTCGAAGCCTAAGTAGGCAAAGAAACCGAGCGTGGCCCCGTGAATAACGCCCTTGAGGTGGAAGGGCATGAATGGGTGGTAATTACTTGGCTTGATGAAGAAGAGTCCCACCCCAATAAAAATCAGAATGATTGCTAATTTTAATACTACGGCGAAGTCATTGATCCGCATTGAAGACTGCATCCCGTGGGCCAGCATCAGTGCAATTAGCAGGACAATTATCACCGCCACGATGTTGACATAGGTGCCGTGAGCCGGGTCGAAGGGACCACTTAATGCTGTTGGCAGGCGCAGGCCAAACGATTCGATCAATGAATTGAAATAGGCGGCCCACCCGGTTGAAACGGTTGCCACCGCTAGCATGTACTCCAGGACCAGGGCCCAGCCGAGCAGCCAGCCGAAGAATTCACCGAAGACAATGTTCCCGTACGAGTAGGCGCTTCCGGCGACGGGAAGGGCAGAGGAGAACTCAGCGTAACACATTGCAGCGAGGGCACAGACGACGGCGGAGAGAAAGAATGATAGGGTCACTCCTGGGCCGGCCGATTCCGCGGCGATTGTACCAGGGAGGATGAAGATCCCCGTTCCAATCACCGCACCAATCCCAATTGCCATTAAGTCTTTAGCGGTCATCGTCTTAACAAACTTTTTGTCCGCCCCCAAGTAACGGTCGAGACTTTCTTTGCGGAGAATGTTTAAGCCCATCGCTAAACCACCTTTCTTTGTTATAATAAATCATGGTACTTAAATGTACTGGTTAACTATTAATAATAACTAGTTACTACATTAAAAGTCAATGAGAAAATTAATAATAGCTTAATGATGTTAAGAATTTTGCTTAAGGAGCGAATGAACTATGGCAATTGAGATAACAAGTGGCGCTGTGGTCTATCGACGTACGGACTGTGGAATCGAATACCTGTTGTTGGAGAGTCAGAATAAGGGGCACTTTTGGGGCTTTCCAAAAGGTCACGTCGAGGGTGACGAGAGCTTGAAGGAGACTGCCGAACGTGAAATTCGTGAGGAGACCCAATTGGAGTTACCGATCGACACTACATTTCATGTTTACACTGAATACGATTTGCCTAATGGCAACCGTAAGCAAATGACCCTCTACACCGCTAACCTGACTAAGCACGAGGATATTCACCTCCAAGATGCGGAAATCAAAAATTGCGGTTGGTTCACCTACCAGGATGCTCGTGAACGGTTGACCTATAACAACCTTAAGCAATTACTCGACCAGGTCAACGACCACCTGACGAAATAATGATGGCTAAGCATGTATTCATCATTTGCGGCGCGGCGGGCTCTGGCAAGACGACAGTGGCCAACTACCTTCGGAAACACTTCAGCATGCACCGTGTGATCACGCATACGACCCGGGCACCACGGCCAGGAGAACAGGACGGGGTCGACTATCACTTCGAGGATGATGCTTCGATGGCCCGTCTTCACCTTCTGGAACAAGTAACCTACGACGGTGCCCAGTATGGCTCGTCTTATGAGGGTCTGCAGGAAGGCTGGCAAACTGGCCGCGATGACGTAATTGTTCTCGACACGGCCGGTGCTTTGACCTACCACCAGGAACTAGGCGATGCTGTGGTGATTATCTTCCTGACGGTTTCCCAGCTGACTGTCCTCGCCAAGCGGATGACACAACGGGGTGACCAGCAGGCGGCCATCGATTCCCGTCTTCACAGCAAGGAGTATCGTCGCGACTTGCACTTGCCGGCGGCACTGACCGGGATCGCCCATGTGATCACCAATGACCGCTGGGCGGCGACCCAGCAGCAGCTGAACCAACTGGTCGGCAAAGTTCTGGCGGGTCAAGACCAGAAATGCTAGAATTGAACAACTAGATTGGGGGAGTGATCGTGGACGAATTGGTTGAACGGGCTCAAACGGTCCTAAAGAAGCATCACTTGCGGTGGACTAAGCAACGGAAGATGATGATTGCAGCGGTTGCGGCTGATCCATCCCGTTATGTCGACATTACCAAGGTCGACCAATATTTGCGTCGCGACTATCCAGGCCTTAGCCACAACACGATCTACCGAAACTTCAAGGAGTTTGAAGAGCTGGGAATCGTCGAACTGCGCCAGCACAACGACCAGATGCAGGTTAAGTACTGTTGCGACTCGGTCCACCACCATCACTTTATCTGTGATCGCTGTGGTCGTGTTCAAGAGATCAAGATGATGCCGATTGACGACGCCTTCTTTACGCAGCAATTGCCGGGTATAAAGATCACCGGTCATACCTTTGAGCTGCACGGGATATGTGCCCAGTGTCGTGCCAGGGAAGCAGGCAACAAATAATCTTCACCTTTCCTTAACACTTTCTAGTTTAGAAGAGTGTATTATATTAGCTGAGAAAAGGAGAGAAATTAATTATGGCAGGAAAAATTCCACCTTTAGTAACCCCCTTTGCCTTGGTATCACTGGTTTTGGCACTGGGGGCAACCAACGTGGTTGTAAATAAGACCACCCATACCAACGAAGGGGCCAAGGTCACCAAGGTCTCGTCGCGGCAGTCGGTTGACTCCACGGATGACGATCAGAAGATCTCCAGGAGTGCTAGTCGAGACGATGATGACGACGCTAACAGCAGTTCTAACCAACGCAATAATGATAACAATAATCAGGCTACGAAGACGAGTAACAACGACGATCGAGGGACTAATAACACCCAGGCTAACGAGAACTCGACGCGATCAATCGATAATGCCAACCAAGGCAATAATCAGACGAATAACAACAATAATCATTCAACCGGTAACACCGGCGGAACGCAAAGCAATGGCGGTGGCAACACCGGTCAGGGAACTGGCAACAACGGTGGCACCACGACTACGCAGGGCAACAACCAATAGGAGGTGTTGAATTAATATGTTTAGTTTTCTTGATATGATTAATTCATCGCTGAGCTACTTCAACCTCGATACGAAGCTGAAGAGCCGGATTTATATTGGGATTGCGACCCTTGGGGATATCTATCTGGTCTACGTTACTTTCCGTCTTTTCATGAACCACGTCTGGTTGCGGGCTTTTCTTTACTGCCTGGCGATGTTGGCGATCACTTACTTTCTCTATCTTAACTTCGTCTTCTATTTCCTAGGCAAGACTTCGCAGTTTGACTTCCTGTCACCGCGCTTTGCCAAGATAACCGGGCAGAAGTTCGATACCGCTAGCAACGCGGCACCGTCGTTTGCGGCCCAGCAGCAGCTCGCTCGGGATCTGGCCAACAACTCTAACGGAGTGTTTGACGGAGCTGACACCATCCCCGCGGTGGTGGCAATTGACGATCACGAACAACGCAATCTGCAGGCAGTCGTCGATAAGCTCCTAGAAGAGGGGATCTTCGTCAATGATTACAGCGGCCTTAGCGACCGGCAGATTGTTGAGCAATATGCGCAAACCAATCGGCCAGTGCCGGCCTTGAATGCTCGCTCAGTGCCGCCATACTTTGAGTTGGTCCATGACCAGCTCCGGCATCGTTTAGAGATCTATATTGGGATGAATCAGATGGAACGACGTGCAGTTGGTCACATTGTTAAGATTGGTCTAACCGACGCTTCAACGGCTCACCACCGTTACCGGATCTACCTGGCCAACCTTGCTGTTGTCGGGGGGCCAAATAAGATTCCCGGCCGTCGGGGCTCGACTATTATGACAACCGCCGATTATGGACTGAACGCTCAGGTAGCCTACCGAGAGCGGTCAAAAGAATAATACTAAAATTAATAAGCAGCTTATTGGAAGTTAAATGCCCAGTAAGCTGCTTTTGTTTTATAAATCTATTAGTATAGGGCTTCACAATCATGCAAATATCTTTGTAATCGTTTTCGCAATGTGATAATATACAGATCGTTGTTTTGGTAAAACAATTTACTAAAACGTTACACTGAAAATAAATGCATTTTGGAGGATTGATTTGCAATGAAGAAGACCGGAATTATCAACTCAGAGATTTCCGCTGTTGTTGCCAACATGGGTCACATGGACTGGCTCTCGATCGGTGATGCGGGGATGCCGGTACCGTTTGGAACTAAGAAGATTGACCTGGCTCTTGATAAGGAATTGCCAAGCTTCATCGATGTTTTGAAGAACGTCTTGAAAGAGATGAAGGTGCAGAAGATTTACCTGGCTGACGAGATCAAAGACCAGAACCCTGACCAGCTTGCCGCCATCAAGGAACTCCTGCCTGACGTTGAAGTAGCCTTCGTGCCTCACAGTCAGTTGAAGAAGGACCTGGCCAAAACCCATGCCTTCATCCGGACTGGGGAAATGACGCCATATTCCAACATCATCTTGGAATCTGGCGTAACGTTCTAGGAGGTTGCTCATGGATAAAGTAAAACACCAAAGTTGGGAGCAGTTACCGAACGGTTACCTCAGCCGGACGCCAATGTTCCAATTTGTTATTTTATGCCTAATCTTCCCACTGTGGGGAGCGGCCGCTAGTCTGAATGATATTCTGATCACCCAGTTCAAGACGGTCTTCACCCTGAATGACACGGCTACGGCCTTCGTTCAAAGTGCCTTCTACGGTGGTTACTTCCTGATGGCCATTCCAGCCTCGATTCTGATCAAGAAGACATCCTACAAGCTGGCAATTTTAACTGGTTTGTTATTTTACATTATTGGTTGTGGGATGTTCTTCCCAGCTTCACACGTGGCTACCTACAGCATGTTCCTAGCCGCCATCTTCGCCATTGCGATTGGTTTGAGTTTCCTGGAAACCAGCTGTGATACCTATGCTACGATGTTCGGTCCTCAGGCTACGGCCAACAAGCGGTTAAACGTTGCCAACGTCCTAATCCCGCTGGGGGACATTATGGGGATCGTCCTCGGTAAGTACCTGATCTTCGGTGAGGGTGGTAACATTGCCGACAAGGTTGCCAAAATGTCCAAAGCCGAGGCTGAAGTCTACAACCAACACCTGCTGCAATTGACCCTGCGGCCGTACAAGTACATCCTGATCGTCTTGATCATCATCTTCATCGTCCTGGCGATTACCAAGATGCCACGGGCCAAAGCAATGTCAAGTGAATCGGCCGAAGCACAGCCAAAGCTCGGTGAAACCTTCCACTACCTCTTCCACAACAAGCGGTACATGAAGGGGGTCCTGTGCCAGTTCATCTATGCCGGAATGCAGACTACGGTTTGGTCCTTCACCATCCGGCTGGCTCTGCGGTTGGACTCACACATTTCCGACTCTGCGGCTTCAACCTTCATGATTTACAGCTACATTGCTTGGTTCTTCGGTAAGCTGGTGGCCAACTGGTTCTTGAACCGTTACTCAATCACCAAGGTCCTGACTTGGTTCTCCCTGTTAGGGACAATTTCCTTGATCGTGACCTTCACGATTCCAAACCTGACGGCCGTCATTGCTGCCATTATTACCAGCTTCTTCTTTGGTCCAGAATGGCCAACGATCTACGCCCACACTTTGGATCAGATCCACGAGAAGAAGTACACCGAAACCGGTGGAGCCTTCATCGTGATGTCACTGATCGGTGGGGCCATCATCCCAGCAGTTCAGGGACGGGTATCTGACCTGACTGGTTCGATGCAGTTCTCATTCATCGTGCCGGCTATCTGTTTTGCCCTGATCACCCTCTACTTCTGGACGGAACACCGTTGGGAAAAGCAACACCCTAATGAAGTTCATGATGGTGAATAATCATTAATTGAAAGTATACAAAAAGCACTGCCTGGAAGTTTTTCTCCCTAGGCAGTGCTTTTGTGATATTACTTGTGTTCCTTGAACTCACCCTCGACGACGTGCTTGCCGCCCTTACCCTTGGCGTCGGGCATTATCAAACCAGCCACCAGGTAGATCAGGCCGATTGGGAAGAACCCAGTTATGACCAAGAGAACTAAGGTGATCAGTCGTACAAGAGTAGGATCGATACCGAAGTAGTCAGCGAGACCACCACAGACCCCTAAGAAAACCTTGTTCTTTGATTTTGTTAACTTCTTTTCCATGATTAAGACCTCCAATCAATTCATAGCGATTAACTACCCTAATTATATCATTTCACTAGGCAAAGTACTCATAACGTAATTGGAAGTGTTCAGGGTGGCCAGGCCGCAGGGCAATATCACCAAACTGCGGGTGATGAGGAGCATCCGGCAATGTTTGTCCCTCAAGGGCGATCGCAAACCAGCTGCCTGCCGGCCGATTGTAGTCCGGTACTTGGAGCCCATTGGCGGTGTAAACCACCAGGCCGTTACGATCGGAGTACATTTTGATCTTACGGCCAGTGGCGGCATCCATCAGTACTGCGACTGGTTCGTGGGCCAATCGGTTGCTTGGCAGGACCACGAAGGCATCATCAAAGCCGCCTTCTGGATTGTGCTCCTCCTGCAGGTGTTGAAGGGCAGTACCGAGAACGGTCGGGTACTTGAAGTCAAACGGGGTATTCTTGTTGAGGACTTTTTTCCCAGTCGGCAGCTTCTCATCGTCCAGCTGTAAGTGGTAAGTTGAATTGAGAGTCAGTACGTGGCCCTGGATTGTCTTCGCTTCACCAGACAGGTTCCAGTAAGTGTGACTAGTTGGGTTGAAGAGGGTCTTCGAATCGGTTTGACCATCGAAGTCGATGGTGACACTGTTGTCGTTGGCCAGGGTGTAGGTGACTTTGACGTCCTCCTTGCCTGGAAAATGGTCAGTGGTCGAATCAATACTGGTTGTTAGGACTGCCTGGGCCTGATCAGCATCCTGCTTAGTTTCTACCTGGTAGAACTGCTGGCTCAGCCCGTTGGCGCCGCCGTGGAGGAGGTTATCGCCCTCGTTGGCCGGTACACTGTATGATTGACCGTCGATGTCGAACCGGCCACCGGCGATCCGACCGGCGGTTCGTCCGATAATTCGCCCGGCGTAGAGACTGCCGTGTTCAATGTAGGGATCGAAGGTATCAGCGGCGAGGAGGAGGTTGACGCGTCCGCCCCGTGTATTGGGAACCATGTAGGCCTGCCAGATCCCTGCGAAGTTGAGGACACTGATGCTGACATTATTATCGTTGGTCAGGGTGTACTTTATGACATCCTGATTGCGGTATTCTCCGAATTTTTCTGTTGCAATCTTCATGATCAAACGCCTCCTGCATATTTGCTTTCACTTGCGATTGTAGCATATTCACTGGAATATCCACGGTAATTTGGTTAATTCTAATCTAAATATAGGAATATTAAGCACTTTACGACTAAAACTGTTCAATGGTCAATCATTGATACATTCACCCGGCTTTCGGTACATTTTGAAACTATTGTCGCATTTAAGAACAAATATTCTTAAAAAGTTCTGTTGTTTGATATCAGAACGTTATATAGTATTCATGTTGAAAAAGCAACAGAGGGGAGGAATAGTTGATGCGCGTTACACGAACAGTTCGGGATTTTCAGAATGCTCTGATGGTCCTGCTGGAAACCAACTCTTTTGATCACCTGACGGTTGACCAGATTTGTAAGGAGGCTCTGCTGCACCGGAGCAGTTTTTACCGTTATTTCAATGACAAGTACGACCTGCTGGAGCAGACATTGAAGGCCCAGGTGGTGCGGATCGTTGATAATGGTAATTCTTCTGAGGATGATATTGTTAAACAAGTAGTTCTTTATATTGATCAGCACCGCGACATGGTTCGCCACCTTGCTGCCAGTGACACCCACAGTTCCCTGTACTCGGAACTGCTGCAGATTCTGACTCAGATGTTTTTGGAACGGAGCGAGCAGGAGAGTAACGACCCGGTTATCCAGGCGTTGCAAAAGTCGGACAATCCGGAACTGCTGGCTTACACGCTGAGTGGCGCGATCCTTGGTGGTTTCCACTGGTGGCAAAGCAAGAACTACAATGTGCCCGTTGAGGAAGTCATCAACTTCGTTCGGGAGACGGTCCACAGCCTCTCCGACGAAAAAATGTGTGATTAAGTAAATTCGAGGTGAAAGAGAAAAATGTGGGAAATGATCAAGCAGGAGTTTAAGAATATCTACCATAATAAAATCCTGCTGATTTCGACCCTGGTCATCTGTATCATTCCCTTCCTATACAGTATCTTCTTCCTGAAGTCGGTATGGGACCCGTACGGGAATACGCAGGACCTGCCGGTGGCGGTTGTCAACAAGGATGACCCGGTCGTATATCAGGGACGTAAGATGGATGTTGGGGATCAGACAATTAAGAATCTGAAAACCAATCACGCCCTGAAGTGGGAGTTTGTCTCGGCCAAAAAGGCTCAAGAGGGCTTGAAGGATCGGAAGTATTACACGGTGGTCACCATCCCGAAGGACTTTTCCAAGAATGCTGCTACAGTAATGGATAAGCACCCGAAGACGATGAAGCTGAAGTACGAGACCAACGACTCTTTGAACATGATCGGGGAGGTTATCTCCCAGATGGGGATGCAGAAGCTGAATACCAAAATTCGGGCTTCTGTCACGAATGCCTATGCCTCGGCCATGTTTAAGGAACTCCATGTGGTCGGCAAAGGCATGAGCAAGGCCGCTAATGGTGCCAAACAGCTTGATACCGGGATTGTAACGCTGAATAATGGGGTTAATCAGTACGTTGCCGGAGTCAGCCAGGTAAATAACGGTGTCCAGGAGATGCGGGTTAAGGTAGCCCCATTGACTGCAGGTGCCGCTCAACTAGCCAGTGGTAGTCAGACCCTCGCTAACGGGATTCGGCAGTACACCGGTGGCGTCAGCATGCTCGGTGCTGGAGTGAGCCAGCTAATGGCTAATTCTGGATCCCTAAATGGCGGTGCCGGTCAACTCCGGTCAGGGCTGGAAATTTTAGATAGTAAAGGTGTCGACCTACGAAATGGTGGTGCCCAGCTGGCGAATGGCGCTGATACCCTAGCTACTGGGATTTCCGGCGGTGCCAGTCAGTTAGCTACTGGTGTTTCTGGTGGTGCCAATAAATTAGCTACTGGTGTTTCTGGTGGTTCAACTAAACTTGCTAACGGTGCTAACGAGATTAACAACCAGGTAAACAGTTCTCTTAGTGGTATTGATACTGCTGGAATTATGGGGACTCTGGACCAGGCTGATCAGATGAAGAAAAATATTGTCCAATTAAGCGCAGCCCTCGGCGAGGCCAAGACATCATTGACTGCTGCATCTGCGGCGGCCGGTAAGCTTCAAAATGCTAGTGGGGCCATCAGCGGTGCCCAAGGTGAATTGGGTAAGCTAAATGGTGTTGCTGGTAATGATGCCAAGATTGCCGCAACCGCTGCCTCTCTTGCGGGAAGCACAAGTGATGATAAAATCAAAGGACAGTTACAGGAAATTGCCGGAATGGCAAAGTCCAATGCTGAAACGATTCAAGGAATGTCTGGGACCCTGAGTCAACTGAATAACCTTAACGATAGTCTTAAGGACCTGCAAACTCAATTGGGTAGTCTTAATCATATGTCTGGTACGATTGACCAGGCAACGACAGTGATGAACCAGGCTAACCAACTGCTGGGTCAGCTTGATGGTTATAAGGGAACGATTGCCGGCTTGCCAAATCAGATCAAGGCTCTTCAAGAAGGAACCGCAAAGTTAGCCGCTGGTGCTAACCAACTGAGTAGCCAGGCAACAGCCGGTGCCAACCAGCTGAGCAGCCAGGCAACAGCCGGTGCCAACCAACTAAGCAGCCAGGCAACAGCCGGTGCTAACAAGTTCCGGTCCGGTGCCCAAACTGCCCAAACCGGGATTAACCAATATACAGCCGGTGTTCACACTGCCACAATCGGTGCCAACCAACTAGCCAGTGGTATTAACCAATACACGGCCGGAGTTGGTCAGCTGGGCAACGGGATCAGTCAGCTGAACGCCAACAGTGGCCAGTTGAATTCCGGTGCCATGCAGTTAGCCGGTGCACTCGATCAGCTCAACAACCAGATTCCAACCCTAGTGGCTGGGGTTAACCAACTGGCCGCCGGAACTCAGCAGCTCCAGGATAATTCACCAGCCTTGATTTCCGGGATCGCGCGGCTGAACGCCGGTGCCGGTCAGCTGGCATCATCCCTGGGTCATGGTGCTAAGACCATCAATGGTATTAAGCCAACTGCCCGGACGGCTAAGATGTTTGCTGAACCAACCCAGCTCCAGCACAAGAACTACAGTTACGTACCGAACTACGGCCACGCCCTGGCTCCTTACGTCCTGTCAGTTGCCCTCTATGTTGGGATGCTGGTCTTCAACTTTGTTTACCCAATTCGGCGGATTGCAGCACCAGGCAAATCCGCAACTGCATGGTGGGGGAGCAAGGTTGTAATTGGCAGTACCGTAGCCGCCGCAATGGCGATCGTAGAGGATGGGATCATGATGGCTTGTGGCTTGCATATCGACCACGTTCCGTCATTCTTCTTGACGACGATCTGCTTCGGGCTGGCCTCGATGGCGATCGTGATGTTCCTGTCAATGACCTTCGATAACCCTGGCCGTTTCCTGGCCATGGTTCTCCTGATGCTGCAACTTGGTGGTTCTGGTGGGACCTTCCCAATGGAAGTCACGATGAAGTTCTACAACGTGATTCACTGGTTCCTGCCGATGACCTATTCTATTCAGGGTTTGCGGCAATCGATTAGTAGCGGATTAGGCGAGCACTACGCCATGTTCTGCAACGCTGTTCTGCTCGGGATTGCTGTGGTCTTCTTCCTCCTACTGTGGGCCTCAATGATTGGGATTCGTTCTCATACCTTCAACCTCTTCCCGCGGTTGGATAAGGATCAGAAGTTCCTTGATAAGATGGAAAACGACGGCGGAATTCAATCCGACCGGGATAAGAAATAATTTAATGAAGTGTCCGTTGCTGTATAGGTGACGGACACTTTGTTTGTCTTTTGGGGTACGCCTAATGAACAAAAACCTTGGTGACGCCTGACAGGTTCGGTGTTATTCTAGTAATGGAAGAGCTTTCAGAAAAGGAATGAGAATTATGAAGATTATTATGTATGGTACCAGCAAGGCCGAGCGCAAGTACGTTCAGGACTGGATGGAGAAGACTGGTAACGAGGTTAAAATGGTCAGCGACCAGCTGAATGACCGTACCATTGACTTGGCGCAGGGCTTCGATGGTCTCTCAATCCAGCAGACAAAGCCACTCGGCGACCCGTCGGTGTATCAGAAACTGGCCGAGATGGGGATCAAGCAGATCGCAACCCGGACAGCAGGTTACGACATGATTGACCTAGCAGCGTGCCGGGCCAATAGTATTGTCGTGACCAACGTGGCTGTCTATTCACCACGGGCGATTGCTGAGATGGGCCTGACGCATGCGATGTACCTTTTGCGCCACATTGGTGAATTCACTGACCGAATGAATCAGGGCGATTTCCGTTGGAGTCCTGATTTGATTAGTGATGAGATCTATACGCAGACGGTTGGGATCATCGGTCTGGGCAATATCGGTGGTGCCACTGCCCAGCTCTATAAGGCTCTCGGTGCCCGGGTTCTCGCTTATGATCCGAATAAGAATGTCGAATACGCTCCATATGTTGAGTACACTGACTTCGATACGATTATCAAGTGTGCTGACATCATCTCCCTCCACACGCCGTTACTGCCAAGTACCAAGGACATGTTGGCAGCACCCCAATTTGCGGCCATGAAAAAGAATGCGATTGTGATCAATATGGCTCGGGGTGGCCTGATTAACACCACTGACTTGATTGCCGCTCTGGAAAATCATGAGATCGCCGGGGCCGGCCTCGACACCCTGGCCGATGAGACCAGCTTCTTCAACCAGGAAGTGGCAATTGATCAGCTGCCAGCTGACTACCAGCGCCTTCACGCGATGCCGAACGTCTTGATCACACCGCACGTCGCCTTCTTCACCAAGACTTCGATTAGAAATATGGTCGAGATCAGCCTGAATGATGTAGTTCGGGTTGTCACTGGTCAGCGGTCCCACAATGAAGTTCACCTTTAAAACTAAGCGAGCCTTCGTATGCCAGTGAATAACTGGTTTACGAAGGCTTTTTTGATATTGTTATTTCTCGGTTGTGTTGTTGGGACGGTTGTCCTGATGACTCTCAATTGAGGCGGTAGTGACACCGTCGACGATTTGACCATCGACGATACCGTGTGTAAAAGCGTGTTGCTCACTGAGACGGCAGATATGTTCGACGTCCTCAGTTACCTGGAGAGCGCCCAGGTAGTCGCCAGTCTGGTTGCGCACAGCGTAGTAGCGAATCAGGGTCCGGTGTCCATCCATCACCTGGGGTGACTCGACCATGTCTTTTTCTCCAGTATGGAGAAGATGGAGAACCTGCTTGACCATTGGGACAACGTGCTGGGGGTGACAGCCGAGAACGGGATGGTTAAGCCGCTTCTGAAGACGATCATTATCACGCCAGGGATTAGGTGAATACCAGACGTACTGGTCATCGGCATTGACATAGTCGAGTTCGTAGGGCATTGTTGCAAAGAGTGCGTGGATGTCCGCCAGATTGACCCGACCGGTCGGAAATTGGACAAAGCTACCAGCTTGAAACGGAATATCAGTTGCCATGATAAATACCCCCTGAATTAGAAATAGCCGATGAGTAGCGTATACTCATCGACTATTTTAGCATATGATCAGGATTTAACCTCGTACTTAGCGAATCGCTGGTAGTCCTGCGGGGCAGCTTCGACCGTCAGCAGAGTCCCCTCATTCTGGTACTTTGTGTCCAGAATATTAGAGTGTTCGTTGAGGTAGGAAACAACTTGCCCGTCGGCAAACGGTACCAGGAGCTTAACATGGACATAGTCTTTGAAAAGGTGCTTGCGAATAATGTCCACCAGCAGTTCCAGGGAGGCATCCTGCTTGGCGGAAATAACGATTTGGTCATCACCTTCCAGGACTGGAAATTCAATCTCGGTCTTATCGGCCTTGTTGAAGACGTTGACCATTGGGATATCATGGATGCCAATCTGTCGCAAGGTCTGCTTAGTTGTCGCCATCATTTCCTCGTAGTGGGGATCGGAATAGTCAATCACCTGGATGAGGAGGTCGGCATTGGCAGCCTCAGCCAGGGTGGACTTGAATGATTCCACTAGCTGGGTCGGTAGCTTGCTGACAAAACCGACCGTATCGCTGAGCAGAAATTCCTTTTGACCAGGAAGGGTCATTCGCCGCACACTGGTGTCCAGGGTAGCGAAGAGCATATCCTTCTCAAAGACGGTCTTATCCTCAACCTTTCCATAGCGTTTGACCAGCCCGTTCATGATGGTGGACTTACCGGAGTTGGTGTAGCCAACCAAGGCAGCCGTTGGGATCTCACTCTTGGCCCGTTGCTTGCGCTTGGTCTTCTCGGACTTAGCGATGGCAGCCAACTCGTGGCGGAGGTGGGTGATTTGGTGTTGGATTGTTCGCCGGTCCATTTCCAATTTGGTTTCACCGGCACCCCGGTTAGTAAAGCCGCTCCCACCACCGGTCTGCTGATCAAGCCGCTGGCTGGCGCTGGTCTGAAGACGGGGCAGCCGGTACTGGAGTTCAGCAATCTGGACCTGGAGCTTGGCCTCCTTGGTCTTGGCACGAGTGGCAAAGATCTCAAGGATCAGTGCAGTCCGGTCTAGGATCCGGCAGCTGGTCTCCTCTTCAAGATTACGAAGCTGGCTTGGTGTCAGCTCATCGTTGGTGATAATTGTCGTGGCGTGGTTGGCGGCCGCCACGTCACTGATCTCCTGAACCTTTCCCTTCCCAAAGTAGGTGGCTGGGTTCGGTCGGTCGATGATCTGGTCGACTCGTTGCACCACGTCCATATGGTTGGCCTGGGCTAGTTCGGCGAGTTCAACCATGGAATAGTCATAGTCTTCTTGGCCCGTATCCAGACCGGTGATGATTACTAATTCATCAGATTGTATGTTGGTATCCATTAAGAGCATTTTCCCCCTTTGTGGATTAGTTATTCTGGTATTTCAAGTTTATTGTAAAAATCAACGTGGGTGTGATCGCCATCAAGGGTTAGTTTAGTGATGCTACCGTTGCGTGGTGACTCGCCAGGATCTAATTCAGTGGAGTAGTGGGCGGCGATGGAGCGGATCGTGGCCCCGTGGGAAACCACCACAGCGGTGGAGCCGTTAGGAAGGGCCCGTAGGCGGTCAAATCCCCTGCTGATCCGGTTCCAGAACTGGATGTGGTCCTCAGCATCGCCGTATTGGTCGGCTGCGGCAATCTTGTCCTTTAGTTTGTCAGGACCCCAACCGCCGACCATGGCGGCAAAAGAGTGGTAACCTTCCGCACCGCCCAGAAAATCGGCAAATTCAGCACCGTTTTGTCCTTCAAACGAACCGAAGAACTCCTCACGGAATGCTGGTTCAGGAATTGGCTCCGTGATGGTAGTGTTCGGGTCCGCGGCAAGGAGCAGGCGAGAGGTGGCCAGGGTTCGTGGCAGGTCACTACTGAAGAGGTAATCAAAGTGTACCTTTGAAAGCAGCTTGCCAGCGTGTGCGGCATCGGCCTTTCCCTTTTCGGTGAGTGGGGCGTCAGACCAACCCTGCATCCGGTTGTAGCGGTTTAGGTAGGTCTGACCGTGACGAACAAAGTAAACATGAATTGCCATAATAGCAAAACTCCTTTATTTAAATTGAATAAAATCCTGTACCCATTTTAACATGAAATAACTTATGAATAGTAGCAAACCCGCTTACTTACAGCATCCGGTTTTTTCGGATAATCTTTTGCCGGATCAGCTTGATGATAAAAGTCAGCCCGGCAAACCCTAGGGCTGCCAGAATAAAGAGCAGGATGAGCAGTGAGAAGTGGTTACGAACGAACGGAATTTTCCCAAAAAAGTAGCCGCAACCGCACCCCAGGGCCACCCAGGCGGCGACTCCGACCATGTTGCCGACGGTGAAGCGGTGGAAACTGTAGCCCATAATTCCAGAGATCAGCGGGATAAAGGACCGAATGAAGGGAACAAAGCGGCCAAAGGCAACCGCCCAGAAACCGTACTTATCGAGAAACTCACCGGCTGCTACCACCCGGGGGCCTTCCAGCCGGCGTTTGAGCCAGCGCCAGTGGGAGAGACGGTGACCAATATAGTAGTTGACCGAGTCACCGATGAAGGCAGCAAAAAAGAAAACGGGAATCACGATCTCCATCTTCAAAACCGGTTTGACGGCAATGAATGAGCTGGTTAAAAAAACTAGTGATCCGCCTGGCAACCAGGGGAAGACCACTAGTCCGGTCTCCATGAAAACCAGGGTGAAGAGAATGACATAGCTCCACGGCCCCAGCCATTGAAACATCGGAATCAGGGTTTCCGCAATATGAGTCAGGATATAGAAAATGTGGGCCATGGAACCCCTCCTTTCGAATGTATAATCCTATTTCTATTGTAGGTTGTTTGGCATACGCTTGCCTAGTATTTTGGTCAAAAGTTAATCAATCCTTTACTCCGCGACGAAACGTTTACGGTCATCGCGGAGATAATGATATAATAGTAAGACGATTTTAATGGGGCTGGGAAATAGGTTTCTCAGTATTTCGTACGGTTAGTCTTGAATGGGTACGCTGGCTTTTGTTTGTAGTCAAATGGGCTTAAACGCTACGGATGCTCCTATTTCCCGTAAATGCATTGTAATATACAAAACTAAGGGTAACTGGTGGGGAAAAGTTTCCCGATCTCTTAAGCAGAAAGGAAGATATCAGTGGTTGAAGATGCAGTAAGAAAGTATGAGCAGGGACACTTAGACCACGTGGTGAAGGAGATCAAGCAGGCTGAAGATAAGGCCGAGCAGAAGATCAGCACCGCTAAGCATGACATCAAGGGAATCAACAAGCAAATCGATGACATCCACCTCAATACAACCACGTATTCGGGGATGATGGACACGGCGATGTCTTTCCGTGCTCAGCAGCAGATGCTCGATGAACGGCAGAATAGCTGGCAGCACGCAGCCGACCATCTGGCCACCCTGCAACGGCTGGAGAAAAAGCCCTACTTTGCCCGGATCGACTTCCAGGAAAAGGGGGCTACCAAGCCGGAATCGATCTATATTGGCCTGGCCTCGTTCAGTGACCGGCCTGATCACTTCCTGGTGTATGACTGGCGGGCGCCGATTTCCTCTGTCTATTATGAGGGCAAGCTGGGTAAGGTTAGTTATGACACTCCGGTAGGCAAGCAGGAGGTTGACTTAACCTTGAAGCGCCAGTTTCAGATTAAGGATGGAACGATTGTGACTATCTTTGATACCGATGAGCAGGTTGGGGACCAGATGCTCCTTGAAGCCCTGGGCAACCACTCTAGTACCAAGATGAAGAGCATCGTGACGACGATCCAACGGACTCAAAACGAGATCATCCGGGATACTAAGGACGACCTGCTTTTTGTCCAGGGGGCAGCTGGCTCTGGAAAAACGGCAACAGTTTTGCAACGGGTTGCCTGGCTTCTTTACCGATACCGGGGGAACTTGACTTCATCCCAAGTGGTCCTCTTCTCGCCCAATCAGCTCTTCAATGACTATATCGACCAGGTGCTGCCGGAGCTGGGGGAGCACAATATGGTCCAGATGACCTACTTCCAATTCGTTAACCGCCGGGTACCACGTCTCCACGTCCAGACCCTAGCCCAGCGTTTTGCGGCTAGCCAGACGCCGACGACCCAGCAGGTCCAACGCCTGGTTACCAGCCTCCAGTACTTCAAGCTGACCGGTCGTTATGCCCAGCACCTGGGCCACGCTAATATGCGGTTCCGCAATATCATGTTTAATGGTAAGGTCTTCATTAGTAAGGAGAAGATTAAGGAGATCTACTACTCCTTCAACAACAATTACAACTTGGGCAACCGCCTAGATGGGACCAAAGAAGCCCTGATCAAGTACCTTAACCACCGCGTGTCCAGTGAAATGCGGAGCAAGTGGGTAGAACAGCGTATCCAGGACCTAAGCAAGGAAGAGATCGATGACCTCTTTGCCAACGAGCCGCGGGAGTTCGAGAGCGACGATAAGGAGTATCGTTTCCTGGCCCGACGGATCGTCATGAAAGCCTTCGAGCCGATTAAACAGGCGATTAACCATAACCAATGGATCAACATCAACGGCCAGTTCCTTCATCTTCTCCGGGTTACCCCGAAGCTAGTTGACCTGGCGGAGTATGGTCTGACCGCTGCGGATTGGCAGAAATACGTCGATGGGGTTAAGGACGACCTGAAGCAGGGGAAGATCAGTGCCAGCGGTATTACGATCTATCTCTACCTTTATGACCTGATCACCGGGCGTAAGGGGCAACGTGATATTCGCTACGTCTTTGTTGACGAGGTTCAGGATTATGATGCTTACCAGCTTGCCTACTTAAAGTACCGTTTTCCGAAGGCCAAGTACACGCTGCTGGGTGACCTCAACCAGGCAATCTTCACCCACGCCAACAGCCACTCTCTTTTAAAGCAGCTTGGGACCCTGTTTGACCCGGCGAAGACTAAGGTAGTTCAACTGACCAAATCCTACCGGTCGACCAAGCAGATTACGGACTTCACCAAGCACCTGCTTGTCGACGGGGAGGCTATCGAAGCCTTTAACCGGAATGGCGACCTGCCCCAGGTTGTCGTCAATTCGGATACGGCCGGGAGCGTGGATGCTGTAGTCGCTACCCTGCAGAAGTACCAGCAGGAACACGACGCGGTGGCTATCATTGGTAAGACTTTGGCAGACTGTGAAGTCCTTTACCAGGAGCTGGAGCGGCGTAATGTTAAGGCAACCCTGATTCGGACCGAAAATCAGCGTCTGGTCAAAGGACCGATCATCGTGCCGTCCTTCCTGGCCAAGGGGCTGGAGTTTGATGCAGTTATTGTTTGGAACGCCAACGACCAACAGTATCATGGCGATGACGAACGGCAGCTTCTCTACACGATCTGTTCCCGTGCTATGCATGCCTTGACTTTGACGGTGACTGGTCAGCCAACGTCACTGCTGGCTGGGGTACCCAAGGACGAGTACCAGCTCATTGAACACTAGCATGAATGTAAAGGAGCTGTGACATAACCCACGGTTAGGACCTGTAGGGCTAGTAGCCTAGGACAATTGTTGGCACAGAACGGGCCAGCGATTGTCCGTAGCTAGACTCTAAGGCCCTGGGTTATGGCACGTGATATCTTTGTAATACTCGACAATAAGCAAACGGGGTTGCGGCAAAACATTGTTTTGCCACAACCCTTTTAATATGAATGGCGGATTACTGGATTAAATTCTAAACTTTTTTGAAAAATGAACCAATTATGATTGCCATTACAGTTAATAGTGTATTATTGTAAGTATTGATCTTTTTTTCTGGAGGAACAAACATGAAAACAGCGTTGCAGAAGCTACGACGCGGCTTGAACACCAAGCTTGGCTTCTTCCTGCTTGTGGTGCTCTTTTTCTGTATCAAGAGCTACTGGGCATATCAAAATGAGTTCAACCTTGGTGTCAAGGGAAGTATGCAACACTTCCTGCTCGCGTTCAATACAATTCCGGGAGCATTGGTCTTCCTTGGAATTGCGCTGTACTTCCGGGGCCGGTTGTCCTATTGGCTGATGATCATCATCAATGCCTTGTTATCGACCTGGCTCTTTGCAAATATCTTATACTACCGTGAATTTTCCGACTTCATCACCTTTAACGTGATCAAGGGGTCGGGGGCCGCTTCCAACAATCTGGGAAAGAGCCTGATGGGGATCATACGGCCTGAGGATTTCTTCGTCTATGCTGACGTGATTATTCTCGCCTTAATCCTCTTGTTCCATATCATCCGGGTCGACATGCGCTACTTCAAGATTCGCTACGCTATGACGATCACGATGCTCGGCCTGGTGCTGTTTGGCGCTAACCTGGGAATGGCGGAGAAGGACCGGTCACAGCTTTTGACCCGGACCTTCGATAATAACTACATTGTTAAGTACCTAGGTCTGCAGGCTTACACGATCTATGATGGGGTCAAGACTACCCACAACAGCGTCGTCAAGGCCCGGGCCAACCAGGACGAGCTTAAGCCGGTTCTGAACTTTATCCACCATAACTACGCTGGACCAAATGTTCAGTATGAAGGAGTTGCCAAGGGGAAGAACATCTTCGTTATTCACCTGGAGAGTCTCCAACAGTTTATGATTGATTACAAGCAGGACGGTCAAGAGGTCATGCCGAACCTGAATAGGCTCTATCACGCCAATGACACCCTAGCTTTTGATAACTTCTTCCACCAGGTTGGTCAAGGGAAGACGGCCGATGCTGAAACAATGTTGGAAAATTCCCTCTTTGGCTTACCAGAGGGTTCTGCAATGGTTACTGACGGAACTACCAACACCTTCCAGTCCGCACCGGCTCTTCTCCACCAGAAGCTTGGCTACACGACAGCTTCCTTCCACGGGGATGTTCCGAGCTTTTGGAACCGGGACAATGCTTATAAGTCATTTGGCTACCAGTATTTCTTTAGCAAGGAATACTACCCGAAGATTAAGGACTACGACGCCGGTTACGGGATGAAGGATAAGATCTTCATGAAGGACACGGCCCACTACATTGAGCAGTTGCCGCAACCGTTCTATGCCAAAATCATCACGGTCACGAACCACTATCCGTACATTCTGGATAAGCAGAACAAGGATATTGAGCCGTGGAAGACTGGTGACGACACGGTGGACCCATATATTCAGACAGCTCGTTACCTGGATGAGGCGCTCGGCGAGTTCCTCGACTACTTGGATAAATCTGGTCTGCGACAAAACAGTGTTCTGATTCTGTATGGGGACCACTATGGGATTTCTAACAACCACCAGCCGGCGATTGCCCAGATCCTCCACAAGAAGAAGCTGACCAACTACGACCTAGCCATGTTCCAGAAAGTACCATTTATGATCAACATGCCGGGTCTCAAGGGAGGGATCGACCACACTTATGGTGGCGAGATCGACGTCCTGCCGACCTTAGAGGACCTGCTGGGAATCAGCTCTAAGAACTACATTCAGTTTGGTCAGGATCTTCTGTCGCCGGAACGTAACCAGATTGTGCCATTCCGTGACGGTGACTGGGTAACACCGAAGTACACCAAGTACAATGGCGATTACTTCTACACTAAGAATGGGAAGCAGATTACCAAGGCAACGCCAAAGCAGAAGGCAGAATTCAGCAAGATTCAAAAGTTCGTCACCACTGACCTTGGCCTGTCCGATCGGGTCATAAATGGCGACCTGCTTCGCTTCTACAAGCTACCAGGCTTCAAGAAGGTTAACAAGAAGGACTACACTTACAATCTTAAGAAGAGTCTGAAGAACCTGAAGAAGCAGCAAAAGAAGCAGAAGACCAGCCTGAAGAGTCAAAATAATAACCAAAGTACCTTTGATGACTACACGACCAATGCGCCGGAGCTGAAGGATTATCCAAGCTTAACTTTCCCGAAGCCGTAGTTAAAACAGCGGTGATTACGCATGCTTGCGCGATCGCCGCTTTTTGTTTGCACTTGTGTTGACAAATGTAAACAACGGGTATAACCTAATAATTGAATTACAAATGTAAACAAGAAATTTGACGAGGTGAAAAATAATGGGACAGATTTTAGCAGTAGTCATTGGTTTAGTTCTGATCGGTGCGATTTTGTGGTGGTTCTTTGGCAAGCATACCGAAGCGGCAGGGAATGCCACGATTAACGGGAACACGCAAGCGGCTACAGTGGTTGTTAAGGGTGGCTATTCGCCATCCACCGTTGTCTTGAAAAAGGGAGTACCGGGAAAAGTCAAATTTGATATGCAGGATTCGACTGCCTGCCTCTCTCACGTCGTTTTTGATAAGCTCGGGGTCAATGAGGATTTGACCAAGCGGCCGGTGACGACGGTCGACATCCCAACTGACCAGGCTGGTGAGTACGACTTCGCCTGCGGAATGGACATGTTCCACGGTAAGGTAATTGTTAAGTAGTGATCTGATTGATGGAGGAATTAGAGTAATGGAAAATACGGTGGAAATTAACGTTAATAATGGTTATGAGCCACAAGAGATCACGGTGCCCAAGGATCAGGTTACTAAGCTGGTATTTAACCGTGCCAACCCGTCTGCTTGTTTAGCAACCGTACAATCAGACGAACTTGGCTTTAAGCAAGACCTTCCCCTGGACCAGGATGTTGCGGTTACGATTAATCCCAAACAGGTTGGTGAGTATGACTATTCCTGCGGAATGGGGATGTTTCATGGAAAGGTGGTTGTAAAATGAGCAAGCTAACAAGCAGCCAGCGTTTTTGGATCTCCTTTATCCTTATTATTCCGATGGTGATTCAGATGCTGGCGATGCCGTTTCACTGGATGATGCCGGGCTATAACTGGGTAGCTCTGATCACCACCACCCTGATTATGCTGGTGGCGGCTCTGCCATATTGGACCAGTGCCTGGGCGGCCTTCAAACACCATAATGCCAACATGAATACCCTGGTCGCAATCGGAACCACGATCGCTTACTTTTACAGCCTCTTTGCGATGATTACTGGGCGACCAGTCTATTTCGAAAGTGCGGCCTTCATTGCTGTTTTCGTCTTGCTTGGTGACACGATGGAGGAACGGATGCACAACAACGCATCTAATGCCCTTAAGAAACTGTTGGATCTCCAGGTCAAGAGTGCCATGGTGCTTCGTGACGGGCAGTTTGTGGCGGTTCCGCTTGACCAGGTCCAAGTCGGTGATATTGTCCAGGTAAAGCCAGGGCAGAAGGTTCCGGTTGACGGAGTGATCACCAGTGGCCAGACTACCCTGGATGAGTCGATGATTACCGGGGAGTCAATGCCGGTCAGTAAGAAGGCTGGTGATACCGTCGTTGGGTCGACGATTAATGGTAATGGGGCAATTCAGTTCCGGGTCACCAAGGTTGGACAAGACACCATGCTGGCCCAGATTGTTGAGATGGTGAAAAAGGCCCAGACTAGTCACGCCCCGATTCAAAACCTGACTGATAAGATCTCGGGAATCTTTGTGCCGGCGGTATTGATCGTTGCTATCATTACCTTTGTGGTTTGGTATAGCTTCTTAGGCGCTACTATGGTCCAAGCAATGTTGTTTGCGGTGGCGGTCATCGTGATCGCTTGTCCGTGTGCCCTTGGCTTGGCTACCCCTACGGCATTGATGGTGGGGACTGGTCGTGCTGCCAAAATGGGTGTTTTGATCAAAGATGGTCAGGCCCTTGAGGAGATCAACGATGTTAAGACGGTAGTTTTTGACAAAACGGGGACCATCACGGTCGGTAAGCCAACGGTCACAGACATCGTCGGTAACCCGGCAGAGGTTCTCATGGTGGCAGCTAGTCTCGAAACCAACTCCGAACATCCGCTGGCTAAGGCGGTTATGAAGGCAGCTGAGGAAAAGCAGGTTGCACCACAAAGCGTGACTGATTTCGCAACAGTTGAGGGAAAGGGGGTCCAGGCGACCCTTAATGGTCAACCAGCGTTTGTTGGTAATGACAAGTTGCTGGCCAATGGGCAGATCACGAATGACCTGCAAGAAAAGATAACGACCCTCCAGGACGAGGCAAAAACGGTGATTCTGGTTGGCCTAAACAAGCAGGTGATCGGCCTGCTGGCTATCCAGGATGCTCCGAAGCCAACATCCGCTGCGGCTATTGCGGCGTTGAAGACCCGGGGGCTACGGACAGTCATGCTGACTGGGGACAACGATCGGGTCGCCGCTGCGATCGCTAAGCAAGTAGGCATCGACCAAGTCATCGCCAATGTCCTGCCGAACGAAAAGGCTGAACACGTTCAAGCACTGCAGCAGGATGGCAAGGTGGCCTTCGTTGGTGACGGGATCAATGATGCCCCGGCCCTGACGGCAGCCAATGTCGGGATCGCTATGGGGTCAGGGACCGATATTGTAATTGAGTCCGGCAGTATTGTCCTGGTTCAAAACGATCTTCGTGGGGTGGTTAAGGCCCTTGATATCAGCAAGAAGACCTTCAGCCGGATCAAGCTCAACCTGTTCTGGGCCTTGATCTACAACCTGATTGGGGTGCCGATTGCAGCTGGTGTCTTTGTCGGCGTCGGCCTTCAGCTCAGTCCAGAGTTTGCAGCACTGGCAATGGCCTTTAGTTCAGTCTCAGTTGTCACTTCATCCCTATTGCTGAACAGGGTCAGGATCGGTAACCCCGCACCCGCTGTTCAGGCCGAATAATATTATGTTTTCAAAGCATGCAGGGCCTCCAACGTTTCCAAACGCTGGAGGCCCTGCATGTGTTTTATCTATGAGCTATTTTTTACATCCCTTTTATGGTGGTTGCTTTTCTCCTCTTCGTCCGGTAGACTAGCAATGTCACCTCGTGAAGCAATCTACAAGCAGATTCGCTGAACCAAGCGGGTGGCCTTGTGGTACCATACTAGTAAACGCTTACTTCAAAATGGATTGAGGAAAAACGAATAATGGATGAATGGATGAATTATGAACAATTTGATCGGCAAACCTGGCATAGCTTTTTTCCAACCAACAAGGTCCGCTTGAGTCAGGACAACCTGGAGGACATCAAGTCACTGAACGATCGGATCTCAATTCAGGATGTTCAGGACGTCTACTTGCCCCTCATTAAACTGATTCAGCTGCGCTACCAAAACTTTTTGGAGTGGCAGATGCAGAAGGCCAATTTTCTCCGCCAGTCGGTTCACCGGGTGCCCTA
This sequence comes from Limosilactobacillus pontis, assembly GCF_002940945.1. Classification (GTDB taxonomy): domain Bacteria; phylum Bacillota; class Bacilli; order Lactobacillales; family Lactobacillaceae; genus Limosilactobacillus; species Limosilactobacillus pontis_A. The sequence goes on along the minus strand of NZ_PNFV01000006.1, from coordinate 26,343 downwards.
TATCATCGGAATTGCCGGTTCGGTAGCGGTCGGCAAGAGTACGATTGCCCGTCTGCTCAGTATTTTGCTTAATAAGCTCCTGCCAGATAAGCAGGTGGAGCTAATGACTACGGATGGTTTTCTCTACCCCAACGCCGAGTTGAAACGGCAGGGGATCATGGATCGCAAGGGTTTCCCCGAGTCTTACGACATGGAGAAACTACTGAAGTTCTTAAATGACGTCAAGGCAGGAGAGCCGGAACTTAAGGCACCGACCTACTCGCACCAGGTTTACGATGTTCAACTGGACAAACCCCAGCTGATCAAGCAGCCCGACATCCTGATTGTTGAGGGAATCAATACTCTCCAGCTGCCGACTAATCAGCGGCTCTACGTTAGTGACTATTTCGACCTGTCACTATACGTTGATGCCGATCCCGACCTGATTGAACAGTGGTACTTGCAGCGATTTGGGATGCTGCTAGACACGGCCTTCACAGACCCGTCCAATTACTACTACCCATACTCCCAAGGGGATCGCGAGGACGCCTTTAAGATGGCTCGCGACGTCTGGCAGCGAGTTGACCTGCCAAATCTGGAGGAGTTCATCCTTCCTACTAAAACCCGGGCGAACGTAATTCTTCACAAGACTGTGGGGCACGTGGTTGACCGAATCTACCTGCGACGGGACTAGGAAACCAGCCAATCGGTTAGCCGGACTATTGGGACGGCAGGATCAGCGACCACCATATCACCTGTCTGCATGACGATTAAATGTTTATTGGCGTTGGCGGGCAGGTTGCGAAAGGCGGCTACGGCTCGGTCGCAATCCTGCTGGCTACGCAGGGAATACCTAAACTGAATATAGGAACGTTGTCGATTTCGATCGGCGACGAAAGTGAACCGTTTGTTGGTGTGGACCAGATAACCGCGGCGGACGAGTTCGATGAAGAGGAGTGCCTCCAAGTTTGCTTGGGAGAGCGCTCCTTTTTGGTTGGTCAGGTAATTGCGCAGGCTGGGGTCGACCGGGTAGTACTTGACGTTGGTCGGCTTGATCTTGTTACGGGCCAGGTCGAGTTCGTAGCAAGGGTAAAAGAGGAAGGTGTTCTGAAGAAAGGACAGGTAACTGGCCAGGGTCTTACTGGAAACTGGCACTCCCATCGCCTGCAGACCGCTAACTGCCTTGGAGGCGTTGACTGTTTCACCTAGCCGGCTAGCCAGAAAGATTGCCAGCTGCTTGGTCAAGAAGGGGTTGCAGAGGGTACCGTGTTTAGTAAAGCCCCCAACCAGGATGGTGTTGAAGACTTCATCTAAGTAATTTGTCATCGAATGCTGGTCATGAACATCCTGGGCGAAGGGGAAACCACCAGTATTGAGATATTGATAGAGACCCTGACGGTTGGCGGGGTGTCCCTGATACTGGCAGAACTCCGCAAAACTTAACGGTAGTACTGAGATGACTGCTAATTGTTTCTTTAGTGGTGCTAGCCGATCGATTAGGGAACGAGTGGCGGTGGTCACAAAGAGGTTGACGTTACCCTGGCTCAGCAGTTCCTGCAAAAGAGGGACAGCGTCGTCAAGCTGGTCAAGCTCGTCGAGGAAGAGGTAGTTTTCCTTTTTCGCGACGAGCTTTTTTTTAATCATGGCCGCTAGTGAGGGCCAGTCGATCAGGAGTTGGCGATGAAGCTGACTAAAACTGACGAAGTGAAGCTGCTCCTTATTAACGCTGCGGCGTCGCAGGGTACTTTTTACCTGCCTTAGTAAAATTGATTTGCCACTGCGGCGAACACCGGTAATTACTTTGATCCGGCTTTTATCCGCATATTTTTCAAATTGGTCTAGTTGAAATGATCGTATGAACATCTTTGATATCTCCGTTAAAATTTAGTGGATAGATCCATTCTAACAGTGATTGGACTAGTTTACAAATTGGGAACGAATTCCAAATATGAACGTTGAAATTCACAGCTAATACTAGTAAAAAAACATAATTTTACTAAAAATATTCCTTGCTACGGCGGAAGGGCTAACGGTTGCACAAAAATTATTTGACAAAATCTCCTTGACAGTCTTACTGAGACCACTTAAGAAGTTAGGCATGCTTTAGCGAGCGGAAAATAAATGATTAAGGAGATAATATCCATGAAAATTTTTGCTGACACAGCGAACGTTGAGGACATCAAGAAGGTCAACGAACTCGGAATCATCGACGGGGTTACCACTAATCCGACCCTGGTTGCCCGGGAAGGCAAGGACTGGGAGAGCGTTGAAAAGCAGATCTGTGCGATCGTTGATGGCCCAGTCAGTGCGGAAGTTACTGCTGACCAGGCCCCTGAGATGATTGAGCAGGCCCGGAAACTGAGCAAGTGGGCAGATAACATCGTGGTGAAGATCCCAATGACTGCCGAGGGATTGAAGGCAGTCAAAGTTCTCTCTAAAGAGGGAATTAAGACCAATGTTACCCTTGTTTTCTCCGCTATGCAGGGAATGTTAGCGGCTAAGGCTGGTGCCACCTACGTCAGTCCTTTCCTTGGCCGGTTGGATGACATCGGTGCCAATGGTATCGAGTTAGTAGAGAAGTTGCGTCAGATCTTTGATAATTATGGCTATCAAACCGAGATTATCGCAGCCTCGATCCGTAATTACCAGCATGTTGAGCAAGCGGCACTGGCTGGCTGTGACATTGCAACGGTACCCGCCAAGATTCTGGTTAAGCTCTGGGAACACCCACTAACTGACAAGGGCCTGGCTGCCTTTGAGAAGGACTGGGCAGAATTTGAACGCCTGCAGAAGTAGAAAGGAAATGGTGATGGGGATGTTAAAGAGCACAGTGCCAGCACCGCAGACAAGTCACCTGGTGCCCATAACGATTGATATGGGGCGTGGTGCTACGACAATTGACGATTATGTTTGGATTGAGTGTCGCAATGAGGGTGGACGCTTGGCTAATCGGAACGTGCAACAGGCCGTTGCTGCTCAGCGTTCCCTAATGGTCTGCCTGGATGAGGGTGACCAGCGCCTGGCGCCACTGGACTTTGCCGAGACAATCATCAATCAGCTGGCAGGAGCCCTTGATGGTGTAACCGCGGCTGAACTTGATCGGCTGATGATTGTCTATTGGCCACAGTGGTCCCGGGGATGCTGGCTTCCTGCAGATAGTCAGCGCATCCGGGTGGCCCACCGGCAGATCCGGGATATCCTTGCCACCCTCTATGACCGTGAGCTGGCACGCCGGGTCACGATCGTCTACGCCGGCCCCGTCCTAGATACGGCACGAGCAGTTGTAATGAATGATATCAACGTCGACGGGATAATGAAGAACCCGTTTGGCAATCAGCATACAGAAAACGAGGTTAGAAAATGATTACTAGTAGAAATACTTCCGTGATGTGGACCCCAGCTCCACAGTTTACTGACCAAGATCAGCAGGCCGTGGATGCCCTGCGGTTCATGAGTATGGATATGATTGAACGGGCTCAAAGTGGCCACCCGGGTTCACCAATGGGGATGGCGCCAATGGCTTACACCCTCTGGGAGAAGTTCCTCAGCTTCAACCCCAATGACCCGCAATGGCTGAACCGAGATCGGTTTGTTCTGTCTGGGGGGCACTGTTCAGCACTTTTATACAGTCTCTTGCACTTCAATGGTTTTGACCTGTCTTTAGATGACATCAAACACTTCCGTCAGTTAGGCTCTCGGACACCTGGCCACCCTGAATATCGGCTGACACCGGGTGTCGACGCCTCTACCGGTCCCCTTGGCCAGGGATTTGCAATGGCAGTGGGAATGGCAATGGCTGAACGTCATCTGGCGCTCCAATATAATAAACCGGGCTATCCGGTCATCGACCACTACACCTACTCGATCGTTGGGGATGGCGATCTGATGGAAGGTATCTCCGACGAGGCGATGTCTCTGGCTGGTAAGAATCGCTTGGGCCGCCTAATCGTCCTTTATGACTCCAATGATGTTTCGCTCGATGGACCGCTGAGCCTCAGCAATAATGAGAATACTGGCGAGCGCTTTAAAGCCGCCCATTGGGACTACCAGCTGGTTGAAGACGGTGGTGATATGAATGCAATTGCGCGTGCCATCAGTCGGGCGCAAAAGTCATCACAGCCGTCACTGATTGAAGTGAAGACGATTATTGGTTACAATTCGCCAGACGAGGGGACCAACAAGGTACACGGGAATCCACTGGGAAAGGATAACCTGGCCGTTACTCGTGAAAACTACCAGTGGCCGTACCCACCGTTTGAGTACCCAGATGGCGTCTACCAACAGTTTGCCCAGTATGTAATGGGCAAGAAGGAACGCTACAACGAGTGGCAGGCCCTCTTCAGCGACTACCAACGTGAGTTTCCAAACCAGGCCAAGCAGCTGGGAAGTCAGCGCTTGGACATTCGGGACCTGACTAACCACTATCAGCCAGGAGACCGGGTTTCGACCCGGATTGCTAATTCGGTTGCCATGCAGGACCTGGCCAAGCGTAATCCGCAACTCTGGGGCGGTTCGGCAGATCTTTTCTCGTCCAACAAGACCCGCCTAAAGGACTACGATGCCTTCAAACCTGCTAACTATGGTGGTCGTAACATCTACTTTGGGGTGCGCGAATTTGGGATGGCCGCCGCCATCAACGGGATCAACCTTCACGGTGGTAGCCGGGCTTATTGCTCCACCTTCATGGTCTTCAGCGATTATCTGAAACCGGCGATCCGTCTGGCAGCCTTGCAGAAGTTACCATCCATTTTCATTCTGACCCACGACTCCCTGATGGTTGGGGAAGATGGTCCAACTCACGAACCAGTGGAACAGCTGGCGATGCTGCGGACAATTCCGAATGTTCAGGTTTTCCGGCCGGCTGATGCCAACGAGTTAGTAGCGGTTTGGCAAACAATCGCTAAGACAACCGACCGGCCGAGCGTGATTATTGCCTCCCGCCAGGATCTGCCTGTCTTGAATGAGACAGTCGGTGCGGTTTGCGAACGTGGGGCCTATGTGGTTGCTGACACTCACAAGCCTCAGGGGATTATCATGGCCAGCGGGTCGGAACTTTCCTTAGCTCTAGCTGCCCGGGAACGGTTGGCCAAGCAACACGATATCCACGTCCGAGTTGTTTCAATGGTCAGCATGGAACGCTTTAACCAGCAGTCGGCGGCTTATCGGGAACAGATCCTGCCAAATCAGGTACGGACCCGCCTCGCCGTTGAGATGGCCTCACCAGCCATGTGGGGACAGTATGTGGGCCTCGACGGCGACGTAATCGGTGTTGAACAGTTTGGCCAGAGTGGAGACGGCCAGACAATCGCCAACCAGTACGGTTTTACCGTTGACAATGTTGTGAAGCACTTCCTTGCTTTGAAGCAGAAGGGGGCGAGCAAATGATCACTAATGTTAACGAGGACCTTAATCAACTTGATGAGCAGGCAGTCACTGAGGAGCTCAAACTTCTAACTGCTGCTCTGGACGAATAGGTTCTTTATCATCCATCAATTTACACATAAACATTCCTTCGCAACGGATCGGCACCCTGCCGGTCCGTTTTGCTATACCAGGTCAAATTTTCGCCATTTCAGGCTGAACTTTCCGGTGAATTCCGCATATAATAAAAATGGTGGCAAAAAGCGCAACAATTAATCGCCAGATTTGGTTGACCGTCCGTCTTCTTGCCTGTAAACTAGCCTCTAAAGAATAGAATTTCAATCAAAGGAAGTGGCATTGTGGCAAACGTCAATTTAGATGCATTTGATAAGATCATTGTGCTTGATTTTGGGAGTCAGTATAACCAGCTGATTACCCGGCGGCTGCGGGATTTCGGGGTATACTCGGAGCTGCTGTCGCACAAGATCACGGCCGACGAGGTCAAGAAGATTAAAAATCTCAAGGGAATCATCTTCTCTGGTGGTCCAAACAGCGTGTATGATCCAGATGCATTCAAGGTTGATCCAGCAATCTTTAAATTAGGTGTTCCAATCTTAGGAATCTGTTATGGGATGCAGCTGATGTCCTATGACCTGGGCGGTAAAGTCGAGAAGGCTGAGAACTCTGAGTATGGCCGGGCCGATATCCAGGTACTTGACGACGATGCGGTGCTGTTCAAGGGCCTGCCTAAGAAACAATATGTATGGATGAGCCACGGTGACTTGGTTACTAAGGCTCCCGAAGGTTTTAAGGTAACGGCCACCAGTAAGAACTGCCCGATCTCATCCATCGCTGATGACAAGCGCAAATTCTATGGCATTCAGTTCCACGCTGAGGTACGCAACTCTGAGTACGGGCTCGATATTCTGCGGCGCTTTGCCTTTGATGTGTGTGGTGCCAAGGACAACTGGACGATGGATGACTTCATCGACTTGCAAATTGACCACATCCGTCGTGAGGTTGGCGATAAACGGGTCATCCTCGGCCTGTCCGGCGGGGTTGACTCCAGTGTTACCGCTGTTCTGATCCACAAGGCAATCGGTGATCAGCTGACCTGCATCTTCGTGGACCATGGCCTGTTACGGAAAAATGAAGCCGATCAGGTCATGAATGCCCTGAACCGTGATCTCGGGGTTAACATCATTAAGGTCGACGCCGCCAGCCGTTTCCTGAGCAAACTCAAGGGGGTTACTGACCCTGAAAAGAAGCGAAAGATCATCGGCAAGGAGTTCGTTGAGGTCTTCAATGAGGAAGCCAAAAAGATTCCAAATGCTGACTTCCTGGCACAAGGAACCCTGTACACGGACGTGATCGAGTCTGGAACCGATACGGCCCAGACGATCAAGTCTCACCACAATGTTGGGGGACTGCCGAAGAAGCTCGGTTTCAAGCTGATCGAACCGCTGCGTAAGCTCTTTAAGGACGAGACTCGGGAGTTAGGTGAAAAACTTGGTATCCCGCACGAACTGGTATGGCGGCAACCGTTCCCTGGTCCTGGTTTGGGGATCCGGGTGATCGGTGAAATCACACTGGAGAAGCTGGAAATTGTCCGCGAATCTGACGCTATCCTGCGCGATGAGATCAAGAAGGCCGGCCTTGACGAAAAAATCTGGCAATACTTTACCGTCCTGCCGGGAATTCGTTCTGTCGGGGTGATGGGTGACGGCCGGACTTATGACTATGCAGTGGCCATCCGAGCCGTTACTTCGATCGATGGGATGACCGCAGACTTTGCCAAGATTCCTTGGGACGTGCTTCAGAAGATTTCAGTTCGGATCGTCAATGAAGTCGATCACGTTAACCGGATCCTTTATGATGTCACGAGCAAGCCGCCTTCGACAATCGAGTACGAATAAGCATAACGTGCTTGTTTGATAGTTTTATAAAAGAAATAAGAGGATCAAGAGTAATTTTTCACTCTTGGTCCTTTTATGTTTGAGTATCAAAAAAATTTAAATTGGGATAACGCTTACAGCGACAAGGGATATGTCAATCGTTTGACATGTCAAACGATTGACATATAAAAATGAAAGCGATATATTGTGGCCGTAGCTTGAATGAAAGCGCTAACGAAAGGGACGAAGAGTAATGAAGGAAGAATTCAATCCAGACAAAATGATTAAGGTTACTAACGAGCGTTATCGTCAGTGGTACCATATCCAAACACCAGGTGGTTGGCTCAATGATCCTAACGGCCTCTGCTATTTCAAAGGGTATTACCATGTCTTTTACCAATTTCACCCCTATTCAGCCGAATGGGGACCGATGCATTGGGGGCATGTCCGGAGTAAGGACCTCGTACACTGGGAGCAGTTGCCAATTGCCCTAACCCCTGGTGCACCGGAAGATAAGGGTGGCTGTTTTTCCGGATCGGCGATCATCAAGGACAATCGCCTGTACCTGTTCTATACCGGTCACAACTACTATGATGACAATGATCTGGACCACTTCTGGGAGAACCAAAATATGGCCTACTCCGATGATGGGATTACTTTCCACAAGTATGCGGGGAACCCAATCATTAAGACACCAGCGGACAATACTCAACACTTCCGCGATCCGAAAGTATGGGAACATAATGGGCACTACTACATGGTTATCGGTAGTCAGGATAAAGAAAACAAGCTGGGGCGGATCCTGATGTACAAGTCAACCGATCTTGAACATTGGGAAAGCTGTGGGCCAATCATCCAATCCCATAACCGAGATGCTGAAGGCTGGATGTGGGAATGTCCTGACTTATTCACATTAGGTAACGCCGATGTGTTGTTATGTTCGCCGATGGGTATAAAGTCGCAACCCGAACAGTTTATGAACCTTTCTCAGGTATGCTACTCGGTTGGTCATCTTGATTACCAACAGCATCGCTTTGACGGAAGCAAGTTCCGCGAATTGGATCATGGACACAATTTCTACGCGACGCAGACGATGCTGACGCCGGACAATCGGCGGATTTTCTTTGGCTGGTTGAGTCCGTTCAATGAAAAAATGGCCGAGCAAGCGGATGGCTGGGCCGGGAGTCTGACCTTACCCCGTGAGCTGGTATTAGAGGATGGTCAGCTTAAGAATCGACCGGTCAAAGAATTAGCTCAGCTGCGCCAAGCTGGCGGCACAAAGAAGCACCTGACATTAAATGGGGAAGCACAGGTATCGATTAAGGATGCCCAACATGCAGAATATCTTTTTGACTTCGATGACGGAAGCTTAACGGATTTTCAATGGTCGATTAGCGACCAGCGGGGATCACTGATCAAGATTAATTGCCAAGGGGCCAAGGTGACGCTCTATCGGCGTGGAACACAAGATCAGTATCGTTACGCAACGCTAACTGCGCCAGCTAAGAATGTTCATATCTTTGTTGATACCAGTTCGGTTGAATGCTTTATCAATGATGGCGCGGCTAGTTTTACGGAACGCTATTACGCAACGGGGAAGGTAACCGCGGCCATTGCTGCAAAGGGAGTTACCCTCGATGAGCAAGCTTATGTTTTAGGAAAGGGAGAAGAGTAAGATGGGAGCTAAAAGTCAGTGGCGTAATCCTTTTTATGCTAGTTATTCATTAAATCTGCTGCTATTTTTTGCCGGCTGGGGGATCTGGTGGTCCTTCTTCCAAATCTGGCTGACAACTAAGGAGGGTTTCTCCGGTGCCCAGGTAGGAATTATTTATTCCTTTAATTCAGCAATTTCACTGGTAATGAACCTGGTTTACAGTAACTTCCAGGATCGGCTAGGAACGCGGCGGACCTTGTTGATTTTCTGCGCCATCCTGGAAATGCTGCTTGGCCCCTTCTTTACTTGGCTTTATATTCCAATCCTAAAGGCTCACTTTATGCTGGGAGCTTTACTGGGGTCCATTTATCTGACGTTTGCCTACCTATCCGCCTCACCAATGTTTGAAGCGTTGGCTGAACGAATCAGTCGGCGGTTTGGCTACCAATATGGTCAAGCACGGGCATGGGGATCCTTTGGTTACGCGGTCGCAGCCCTGGCAGCCGGCTTCCTGTTTACCATCAGCCCTTACTTGGTCTTCTGGACTGGTTCGGCAATCGCCCTAATTTTGTTGCTGGTATTGGTATTCTGGAATCCAATTCGTCGTCCACAAAACCTGGCTAAGTTTGAAAATAAGAAGGAAAATGAGCGGGAATCGCAACCACTTTCCACCAAGGATTTCTTAGCGATCTTTAAGATCAAGAGTCTGTGGGAAATTGCCATCTTCCTGGTTTTCAGTGGGACTTTCTATACCATCTTCGACCAGCAGATGTTCCCCCAATTCTTTACCAAGTTTTTTGCCACTCAGGCAGCTGGAGATCATATGTACGGAATTCTCAATTCAGTCGAAGTCTTTCTTGAATCAATCTTCATGGGCTTGGTACCAATCCTGATGCGGAAAGTAGGGATTAAGAAGACCATTTTGATTGGAACTTCCTTTATGTTTATTCGAATTATGGGGTGTGGTCTGATCACCAACCCGCTGGGTGTTTCGTGTATTAAGCTCTTGCACGCTCCAGAAACAGCGATCTTCGTAGTCGTAATGTTCCGTTACTACACCCTGCACTATGATCCGCGTTTGTCAGCAACCATCAATATTGTGACTGGAATTGCGGGTTCAGTTGGCCAGGTAATCTTATCGACGCCATTGGGAGCATTGCGTGACCGGATTGGTTACCAGCCAACCTTCTTGGTGATTGCGGCGATCGTACTCTGTGCGGGGATCTATGGTTGTTTTGTTATCTTGAAGGATAATCAGGATGTCAATGGTCAGCCATTAGAAAGAAAACAATAGTGGAGAACAGCTTCGTTAGTCCTCACTTTTCTCTTTTTTGCCACTGGCGGTTGGTGTATATTGAAAAGAGTGAAAATAATGTAAAGAAGGTTGATTATGAGCCAACCGACACTAAATGATGTGGCTAAAGTAGCTAAAGTTTCCGCAACTACCGTCTCGCGGGTAATTAACCGGCGTGGCTATTTAAGTAAGGAAACGATTGCTAAAGTTGAACAGGCTATGAAAAAGTTGAATTACCGGCCGAATATTATCGCTAAGCAACTGCAGGCACAGCGAACAATGACCATTGGAATTTTGGTGCCGACAATTGCCAATCCCTTTTTTGGGCAACTGACATATGAGTTGGAACGTCAATTCTTTAAGAACGGTTTTCGGGTAATGATTGGGAATGCCGAAAATGATGTTGCTAAGGAAAGAGCCTACTTGAAGCAATTGCTGGCTCGTCAGGTGGATGGTTTGGTGATTGCTACCCATAACCACCAACAGCAAATTCCAGAGTATCAGCATACTAACATGCCGATTGTTTCGATCGACCGCTACTTGCGTTCAACTATTCCAAATATCAGCTCCGATAATTACGCAGGTGGACGATTGGCAACTCTCGCTCTCCTGGAGCGGGGCGCGCGGCATATTATCCATACCGACAGTGAACAGCTTTTTGACCATCATGATTATCTGCGACAGCAGGTCTATGAGGACGTGATGAAAGAACATCACCTGGTGCCTCACACCTACAGTGTTAACTTCGGTAGTACCCAACAGGATAAGGAAGAATTGTTTAATCAACTGTTTACGGAATACCCGGATGTCGATGGTATTTTTGCCAGTAACGATATGGATGCGGTTATGATCCTTCAAGCTGCTAAACGACGGGGAATTAAAGTTCCAGATGAACTGCAGGTAATCGGCTACGACGGGGTGCCAACAACCCGAATGATGGTCCCTGAACTTGCAACAATAGAACAGCCAATTAATCAAATGGCCCAGTTAGCAGTTAAAGTTTTACAACATGAAATTGACCAGCAGCCAGTTGAAAAGAGCTACACCCTGCCGGTTAAATTCTTGCCAGCCGCTTCCGTGAAGCCGGTCACGGCAGAATAGTCAATATATTGGAGAAGCTTAAAGCGCAACTAAATAACCTGAGATTAGTTCAGAACGATTTGAAGTCGTTCTGAACTTTTTTAATCTTTCAAGACTAGCTTTACAGTTCTTAAGTGATTGGAGCCCATTCCTATTTTTCGTTCTTGTTAATAGTGATATATAAGCTAAAGAAATAAATAAGACGTAACATCCAAAATTAAATAAATTGTGAATGCTTAATTCATAAATTTTAAAAATAACAAAAATAACGTATTAAATAAGCATCATGATACCATAAATAGTCTTTCTAATAGGTAAGTATAATTTAAATTATTAAGTTCCTGTATTATAATTGCATTGTAATTATAAGTGCATTTATAGCTTTATAAAAAACATTAGTTTGATTGTGCTGGTAATAACACTTATATGGGGGAATCACAAAATCAGTAATTATTTTTCATCTATCTTGATAAAGGATTCTGGTATGTGATCAATTATCTGGGCAATCTGGATTTGTGATATAAAAATATTTTTGTAAGTGCACAATAAGGAGGACATGATATGGTTTCAAAAAACAATATGGGGCTGCTTGATGAGAAAAACGTCGATAAAAAGCAGCGGTTTTCATTACGGAAGTTTAGTGTTGGGGTTGCCTCTGTTCTGATTGGAACCACCTTTATGGCAACAGGGCAAAAAGCCCTAGCAGATCCAAACAGCTCAACGAATCAAGGCGCGGTAGAAGAAAATACTGACCAACAGCCGCTGGCAAGTAAAGGACAGGTACCCTTGCAGCAAAAGCAGCCGACACAGCAGAGTACCGCCAGTCAGAGTGAATCAAGTCCGACGACCAATACCTTAAATACGGCTACGGTGGGTAATCAGGCAGCAGCTGCCCCTAACCTTTCTGAAATGAAGGCTAGCACTAATCAAAACGGCACAGACCAGCAAGCTGCTAGTTTAGTTCAGCAACAACTAGGTAGTAATGTTGAAGTACAAAGCAATAAGGTAAAGACGGTTACCCGGACCATTCACTATGAAGAACAAAGAACTGACAAAACATTAAAACCTGACGATACTCAATCCGTCACCTTTGTTCCCTACTATAAAAAGGGCCAGATTACAATTAAATATTATGATGAGGATTATAAACGATATATACCAGCATCAGTAGTCCCAGCCAGGGATAAGACAGGTTATGTTGGACAGAAATTAAATAAAGGTTTTATAGAGTATGATATTACCAGCATAGAAAATATCGGATACCAACGTGATGGCACCACTGCTGTACCGGATGATCTTACTTTTACAGAATCGCCGCAGACTTATCGTATTAATTTTATTCACGACAACAGGCACGTTTATCCCGACCATCCAGGAGCTTCAGTTACTCCAGACACTCCCAATCCCGCCAACCCTGCCAACAGCCTCTTTATGGTTTTGGCCCAAACAAATAGTGATGGAACTGGTGACCCCACGACCTTCTACGCAATTGTCCAGAATGGAAGTATGACTGAACATGACTTGAGTGCGGAAAATGTTCGGGGTACGTTAGATCAGGTCACTCCACCAGCAACGCTTAAAGGAGAGTCTTTAGTTGACCCAACTAAGACTATCCCTGCTTATTCAGTTAACTTAAATTCTCGCGATACAGAAGAGACTGTTTACTATAAAAAAGCTGAGCCAGCAACAGCAACCATTAAGTATATTGATGATACCGATAGTAGGACATTAGCTCAAGACAGTGCTAAAGGGGAGGTTGGTACCCAAATTTTCTTTAAGAATTCTGTTGGAACTGAGATTGAAAATTATGAAAATCAGGGCTATCAATACGTTACAAATAGCTTTAAGGATAATAAATACGACTCTGATAACAATAAAAATCAATTTGAAGTTCACTTTAAGCATCAGATTAAGCCTGTGACTGACATTGACACAGTTAACGAAACTATTCACTATGTTTTCGCTGATGGCAGTATGGCTGAACCAACTCACTACGCATCAGTTAACTGGACACGTACTGGTCGGCAAGACATGACCAAGGTAAATGAACGAGACAAGGGGATTACTTGGGATACAACGTCTGCTAAGTCCTTTAGTGAGGTTCCTTCACCAGAACTTACTGGTTATACTCCTGATCCAACGTCAATTGACGCCATCACAGTTAACTTTGATGATCAGGATATTGATAAGACAGTTACCTATAATGCAAACACCCAGAATGCCAAAATTAGTTACATTGACGATACGGATAATAATAAGCTTTTGAACAGTGATAGTGCTACTGGTAATTACAATACGACAATTCACTTCCACAACGATGTTCAAAGTGAAATTAATAAGTATCAAAACCAAGGATATCAGCTGGTTTCTAATAGTTTCTACAATCAAAAATATCAAGCTAATGATAAGCTCAACCAGTTTGAAGTTCACTTTATCAAGACTGATAATACCCAAACTGCGCAGATCATTTATGTTGACCAAAATACGCAAAATTATTTAAAAGTTATAAACAAAACTGGCAAACCGAATAATCAAATTGATTATAGTTCAGCACAAGATATTGCTAACTTTGAGGGAAATGGTTATGAATTAGTTGAAAACGGCTATGACAAAAATGGTACTCCTAAGTTTGATAACGATTCTCATGTTGATCAGACCTATTATATTGTGATGAAGCATGGGACCGAAGCAAAGACGGATAAAAAGTTGGGTACATTAACTGTGCATTATTTTGGTGCTGGAGATCAACCCCCGCAGGATAACACCAGTCAGCAGTTTACATTTACCCATCACTTCACGGTTGATAAAATCGATGGTCATGTAGTTAGTGATCAGGGCTGGACACCAAGCAGTCATCAATATGGATATGTACAAACACCGTTAATTACCGGCTACACTTCTGATAAACAGCAGGCCGGTGGTCAATTTGTGACCTATGATAATCCAGATGCTTGGGAAGAGGTTGTCTATACACCAATTAAGGCGGAGAAGCAACGGGCCATTGTTACCTTTGTTGACGATAATACAGGGATCACACTGATGACCAAGGATCTTTCAGGCAATGCGGGAACAACCGATCCTTACCGCACAGCTTCAGATATTAAGAATTACACTGATCGTGGTTATGTAAAGGTTAGTGACGACTATCCAGTAGACGGGGTAGTTTATGATAACGATAATGAGACTACTCAGACATTCTTTGTCCACCTTAAACATGGTACGACTTCAACTTCCAATGATGCTAAGAGAACGCAAACCATTATTTATACTGGAATGCCGGATAGTCTTAAGCCAGCCAATAATGTTCAACCTCTCACCTTTACTCACACCATAGTTAAAGATAGCGTTGATGGCCACCTTATCAGTGACAGCTGGACGCCAGCAGCACAGAAGTATCAAGATGTGGTCTCGCCAGATGTTCAGGGTTACACGCCGAATGTTTCAAAGGTGATTGGCATTGAAGTTAACCATCAAGACCCAAATCGGACGATTTATGTTAACTACACTCCTGCTGATAATACTCAGCGGGCTCAAATTATCTACATTGATCAAACTACTGGCTATACCCTGCACGTTTACTCTGCGACCGGGCAGTCAAATCAACCGATTGATTATCATTCTGCAAAAGATATCAAGCAGTTTGAGAACAATGGCTTTGCTCTAGTTAACAACGGCTATGATCCAAATGGAAAGGCCCCAAGCTTTGATGATGATAGCGATGAAGATCAAACCTTTACCATTGTTTTGGAGCACACTTACCAAACGATTAACCCAAAGCATCCAGGTAAGCCAGGTCAACCAATTAATCAGAATCCACATAGCCCTAAGTATCCATCAGGAACGGACGCCAAGAGTTTGACTATTATGGGGACGCAAACGATTCACTATGTTGATCAAAATGGTAAACAGATGGCACCAGACGATACCAGCCAGCACGTTCAATTTACCCACGAAATCGTAATTGATAAAGTTACTGGTCAAACGGTTGCTGACCATGGCTGGACGCCTGCTTCCCAGACTTATGGCACCGTTGCGACACCGGTAGTTACTGGTTACACTGCTGATAGGGACATTGCTGGTGGTCAAGTGGCAACCCCAAGTGATCCAAATCGTGAAGAGACCGTCTACTACACAGCTATTCCGACTGATCAAAAGGCCACAATTACTTATATTGACGATACTTTAAAGAAGAATTTAGGAAGTGATCAAGCTCAAGGTAAGGTAGATACAACAATCAACTTTACTCATGATGTCGATAATCAGATTGATAACTTCATTCATCAAGGTTACAAGTTGGTTTCTAATGGTTTTGACCATCAAAAGTTCAATCATGATGATACAAAGAATCAGTTTGAGGTCCACTTAGCTCATGATTTTAAGGATGTTGCTCGTCAGGATCCTGTTCATGAAATTATCCACTATGTTTACGCGGATAAGACAACCGCTGCACCAGATGCAACAGCAGAAGTTCACTTTGTCCAACATGGACAACAGGATCAAGTTACGAAGGAAGTTAAGTGGGCTCCAGTTAAGGCGGCTGAATTTGCGGCTGTCAAGTCACCAGTGATTGACGGTTATACCGCTGACCAAGCTGAAATTGCGGCGGTTCCGGTGCACTTCGGTGATCAGAATACGGTTAAGACAGTTACTTACCATGCTGGTGATCAAAAAGCGACGATCACTTACATTGACCGGACTACTGGCAAGACTCTTAAAGTCCTTACAGAAGTTGGTAAGGCCAACAGCACCATTCCATATCAATCAAAGGTGGACATTACCGGTTATGAAGATCTTGGTTACACCCTTGATGACAATCAGTATGATGCACAGGGCATCCCAAGCTTTGATGATGATAATTATATTGATCAAAACTTCAACATTTACCTGAAGCACACTTACCAAACAATTAATCCAAAGCATCCAGGTAAGCCGGGTCAACCAGTTGACAAGAACCCGAATGGCCCTAAGTATCCATCAGGCACGGATGCCAAGAGTTTGACCATTACGGGGACGCAAACGATTCATTATGTTGATCAAAATGGTAAACAGATAGCACCGGACGATACTAGTCAGCACGTTCAATTCACCCATGAGATCGTGATTGATAAGGTTACTGGTCAACAGATTGCCGATCATGGTTGGACAAATGCCCAGACTTATCAAAAGGTAACGACACCACCGGTTAAGGGTTATACAGCCGATAAGGCAGTTGCTGGTGGTGAAACGGTTACTTATCAACAACCAAATAGTCAAAATATTGTACACTTTACGCCAATCAACGACACACAAAAAGCAACTATTATCTATGTTGATACAATGGTTGGAGATCGCCTATTCACGCAGAGGGAAACTGGTAAGTCTAATACACCAATCAATTACAGCTCTGCTGATGAATTAGCAAACTTGACCAAGCAGGGTTATGTATTGGTTAATAACGGCTACGATCCAAATGGCAAGGCCCCAAGTTTTGATAATCAAACTGAGATTGATCAAACTTATTACATTCTTCTGACCCATGGCACCAAAGACGCCAGTCAAGATAGTACCGTTAAAGAGACGATTCATTATGTTTACGCGGATGGTAAGAAGGCTCACGATGACGTTACTGTACAAAAGCACTTTACTCAAAAAGGAACGCAAGACCTGGTAACCAAGCAAATTGTTTGGCAGCCAGTCGCTAGTCAGCAATTTGACAGAGTAGTCTCACCGACAATAACTGGCTATGTTCCTGATCAAGGATTAATTCCAGCAATCACGGTCAACTATGGTGATAAGAATATCGAACGGACAGTTATTTACCTGCAAGGTGAGCAGACGGCCACGATTCGTTACATTGACGATACAACCGGAAATACGATGATGACGGATAATACCGTTGGTAAATTTAATGACTCAATTAAGTTTGCTAATAACGTCAATGATCAGATTAATGGCTTTGAAAAACAGGGTTATGCCTTTGTCTCGAATAGCTTTAAGAACCAGAAATTCCAGGCCGACAATACCAAGAATATATTTGAGGTACACTTTAAGCATCGGATGGAGAAAGTTAGTCGGCAAGATCCAGTTACGGAGACAATTAATTACGTTTATGCAGATGGTCGTCAAGCACATAAACCTAAAGTTGCTTCAGTTGAAATTACTCAATATGGTACTAAAGACTTGGTAACCAGTCAGATTGACTGGTTACCAGCTGATCCACAACAATTTAAGGCAGTCACTTCACCAACAATTGAGGGTTACGTTCCTGACGTTAGCGAGGTACCAGCAATCGCTGTCGACTTCGGTCAAGGGGATGTTGTACGCACAGTCACTTACCGTAGTAATCAGCAACAGGCGCAAATTATTTATGTTGATGACACTACAGGTGACCAGTTGAAGACCGTCGATGAAAATGGAACAAGTGGCGACACTATTCCATATACTTCAAAGGCAGATCTTGATGATTTCTTTCATGAAAATTATGCTTTAGTAAACAATGGTTACGATCCTGCGGGAAAGACTCCAAAGTTTGATAATGATACGAGTTTAAATCAGATTTTCTACATTCACTTAAATCACAATGTAAAGTCAATTCAGCGTCAGAATACAATTACAGAAACCGTTCATTATGTTTATGCTGATGGCAAGAAAGCACATGATGATGTTATTGCACAGAAGCATTTTGTTCAGAATGGAACTGAGGATCTCGTAACAACTGATGTCGCTTGGCAGCCGGTTGCTAGCCAGCAATTTAATAGTGTTAAATCACCAACAATTGCCGGTTACACTCCGGATTACAAGCTTGTACCAGCCTTTACGGTAAACTTCGGTGATAAGGATATTAATACAACGGTTACTTACACAGCCGGTAAGCAAACAGCAACAATTATTTACGTTGACCGTACTACTGGTCATATCTTGAATACCTTAACGGAACATGGTACTTCAGCAACCACAATTCCATATAGTTCTGCTAATGATTTGAAGAATTACCAAAATAGTGGCTATGTTCTTGATGAAAATAAGTATGATCCAAATGGTGCGCCAAAGTTTAACAGTGACGAAAATATTGATCAGACCTTCTACATCTACTTAAAACATGGAACAACAGCTATTAAGCAGCCGAGTGTTGTTTACGAAACAATTCATTATGTTTACCAAGACGGTACTCCGGCAACGAAGAACTATACTGCTAAGAAGAGCTTTACTCGTCAAGGAGTAAAAGACCTTGTTACCAACGAGATTAAGTGGCAGGCAGTTGATCCACAAAACTTTGCTAGCGTGGAATCACCAAAGATTACAGGTTATATCCCTGATCAATTGAACGTGCCAGTCATTACAGTTAATTACAATAGTGATGATGTTGATCGGATTGTCACCTATGCTCCCGCAATATTACAGGCAACGATTAAGTATATTGATGACAATACTAGAGCGGTCTTATCAACTGATGATGGTAGTGGAAAGTACCAGCAGCCAATTGAGTTTGCTAACGACGTTAATACGCAGATCAAGAACTACGAAGGCCAAGGCTATAAGCTAGTTTCAAATAACTTCAGTGGTCAAAACTATCAAATGGATAATGCTAAGAACGTGTTTGAGGTTCATCTAAAGCATGGTATGAAGCAGATTAGTCGTAATAGCACTGTGCACGAAACGATTACGTATGTTTACACAGATGGTAGTCGAGCCGCTGCTCCAGTAACGGCCGAGAAGGACTTTACGCAAATGGGCACTGAGGACCAGGTAACGAAGCATATTACTTGGCAACCAGTTGCTAGTGAGCACTTTACTAGTGTTAAATCACCAGAAATTTCAGGCTACGTTCCAGATATTGTCGAAGTTCCAGCAATTGATGTTAACTTTGGCCACGATGATATCTTTAAGAAGGTTACATATGAGAGCCTTAATCAACGTGCCAAGATTACTTATATTGATCAGACAACGAATCAGGCTCTTCAAATTGTTGATAAGAATGGTAATGCTAACACAGTAATTCCATATACTTCTCATAATGACCTGCAACGCTACTTGGATAAGGGATATCACCTGGTTACTAATGGCTATGACCCAGACGGTAAGACTCCAAGCTTTGACAATGATAAGAATGTTGATCAAAACTTTATTATTACCTTGGAGCACACTTACCAAACGATTAATCCAAAGCATCCAGGCAAGCCGGGTCAACCAATTAATAAAGACCCAAATGGCCCAAAGTATCCATCCAATACGGATACCCAGAGCTTGACCACTACTGGAACACTGGTTGTGCATTATGTTGGGGCTGGTAAACAAACGCCAAAGGATCAGACTCGTCATGTTACCTTTACTCATGAAATCGTGATTGACAAGGTAACTGGTAAGAAGGTGGCTGATCATGGTTGGATGCCTGCTTCTCAGACTTACGATACTATTAAGACACCGATAATTAGTGGTTATACTGCTGACAAGGACGTTGCCGGTGGCCAAGTGGTAACTCAAGACAATCCAAATCGTGAAGAAACCGTCTACTACACAGCTATTCCCGCTGAACAAACTGCCAAGATCACCTATATTGATGACACGACTGGCAAGACACTGACTTCCGATAATGGTAAGGGTGGTAAAGCCGGTGATTTGATTGTCTTCAATCATGATGTAAATAACCAGATTGATAATTATGTTCACCAAGGCTACAAACTAGTTTCAAACAATTTCCGAAGTCAAAATTACCAAACTGATAACACAAAGAACCAGTTTGAAGTTCACTTGTCTCATGATATAAAGGATCTTACACAAGGCAGTATTGTTAAGGAAGTTATCCATTACATTTATGCGGATAAGACAACCGCTGCACCGGATGCAACAGCAGAAGTTCACTTTGTCCAACATGGACAACAGGATCAAGTTACGAAGGAAGTTAAGTGGGCTCCAGTTAAGGCGGCTGAATTTGCGGCTGTCAAGTCACCAGTGATTGACGGTTATACCGCTGACCAAGCTGAAATCGTCGCAGTACCAGTGCACTTCGGTGATCAGGATACGGTTAAGACAGTTACTTACCATGCTGGCGACCAAAAAGCGACGATCACCTACATTGACCGGACCACGGGGAAGACACTCACGATTCGGACCGAAGTTGGTAAGGCCAACAGCACCATTCCGTATCAATCAAAGGCGGACATCATCGGTTATGAAGATCTTGGTTACGTCCTTGATGACAATCAGTATGATGCTCAGGGTACGCCAAGCTTTGATGATGATAATTATATTGATCAAAACTTTAACATTTACCTGAAGCACACTTACCAAACGATTAATCCAAAGCATCCAGGTAAGCCGGGTCAACCAATTAATAAAGATCCAAATGGACCAAAGTATCCATCCGACACGGATGCCCAGAGCTTGACCATTACGGGGACGCAAACGATTCACTATGTTGATCAAAATGGTAATCCGGTGGCACCAGATGATACTAGTCAGCACGTTCAATTCACCCATGAGATTGTGATTGATAAGGTTACTGGTCAACGGATTGCTGATCACGGTTGGACAAATGCCCAAACTTATCAAAAGGTAAAGGTGCCAACGGTTAAGGGTTATACAGCTGATAAGACTGTTGCCGGTGGTGAAACTGTTACCTATAAGCGCCCAGATAGTATTGCGTATGTTCACTACACGCCAATTGAACAGCAACGAGCACAAGTAATCTATGTTGATCAATCAACTGGCGACTATTTGAAGACCGTTACTAAGACTGGTGCAGCAATGACAACAATTCCTTATCAGTCTAAGGATGACTTGAAGGGTTACCTAGATGCCGGTTACGTCTTAATTAAGAATGGTTATGATCCAGTTGGTAAGGCACCAAGCTTTGATAATCAGACTGCAACCGATCAAATCTTCTACATTACCTTAAATCACAATACTAAAGAAACTAGTCGACAAGATGTTGTCACCGAAACCATCCACTATATTTACGCAGATGGTAAGAAGGCTCATGATGACGTTACTGTACAAAAGCACTTTACTCAGAAGGGGACTCAAGATCTGGTAACCAAGCAAATCAGTTGGCAGCCAGTTGCTAGTCAGCAATTTACCAGTGTCGCTTCACCAGCAATTGATGGTTACCATGCTGATCAGCCAGTTATTCCTGCAGTAATTGTTAACTACGGAAGTCCAGACATTGTGAAGACTGTTACCTACACTGCTGGTGATCAGCAAGCAACGATTATTTATGTTGATGATACGACTGGTAATGAGCTAAACCGCATCTCTGAAAATGGTAAATCTGGTAAGCAGATTCCATATAGTTCTAAGCAAGACTTGCTGAGTTATGAGGAGCAAGGCTACGTATTGGTAACAAATGGCTATGATGTTAATGGGATTCCAAGTTTTGATAAAGATGAGAATATCAATCAGATCTTCTATATCAACTTGAAGCATGGAACCCAGTCAGTTACTCCTAATAATCCTGGTAATCCTAAGGAACCTAATATTCCAGGCAAACCACAGCATCCAACCGATTATGATCCGGCTACTCTTGAAAAAGATGTTACGCGAACAATTAAGTATGTTGTTAACGGTAACCACCAAGTACCTGATAGCATTAAACAAACCGTTCATTTCGAACAAAAGGGGTTGTATGATAAGGTAACTGGTGAATGGATTACGCCGTTGTCCTGGGTAGTTGATCATCAGGTTGTAAAAGGTGTTATTTCACCTCGGATTGCGGGCTACCGCGTGGTTAGCGTCAGTGGCGATACAACTGATAATCAAAATGTTAATGCTAAGACGTTAGGTCCAGAAGATAGTAGCTATATTATTACCGTGACCTATGATTCAGCAAGTCCAACAAATCCGACTACGCCGACGAGTCCAACGAGCTCGACGACACCGACGAATCCGACAAGTCCGACGAGCCCAACTACGCCGACGAGTCCAATGGCCCCAACGAATCCGACAAGTCCGACTACACCGACGGCTCCAACAAGTCCGGTAGATGATACTAATCAACCAAAGATAACACCGCATTTTGTAAATTCAAATGTGGTTCATAAGCCAACTACCAGGATGGTTAGCCAGCCTATTGATTTACAGCAAGTTACAACTACAAATCAAGGGGCAAATGTATTACCGCAGACTGGTAACGAGGAAGTCATTTCTGCTGCTGCCTTTGGTCTAATGGGGTTAGCGATGGCAGCAAGTATTGTCGCTGGTACTAGGAAGAAACGTCATGAATAAAGAGGCTTTTAGAAGACTGTATGAATTTTAGTGTATAATCGCACCAAAAAGGAATACAGATAATACTTAAAATTGTGTTTGATTTCGTCCATTAAGGTAATTAAAATAATTGAATACAATTGTGAGTAAAAAGTCGACTAAATAATCAAAGAAGAACGCACTGTTCAAAATTACTGAGCAGTGTGTTCTTTGTGTTTATTTAGATAATTACTTGTAAAGGATGCTATTCCACCTTGAATGTTAGCTGAGATATGTACAACCCTCTTTACAGTTGACACCTTAAATAATTAAAGTATCCTTTTAGCAAAGGAGTGTTACATATGAAAGCAGCCATTCTTAAAAAATACCAAAAACAGTCGCCAAAAGTTGTTATTCAAGATGTCGGGCTTCCCAAAATTGGACCACACCAAGTGTTACTGAAAAACTTAGCAGCTGGGGTTAACCCGTTGGATCTCCTAATTGCGCAGGGGCAGTTTAAATTGGTAATTCCCTACCCGCTTCCGTTGATTATGGGAAACGAAGTGGTTGGTGAAGTTATTCGTGTCGGAAGCCAGGTCGCTAGGTTCAAAGTGGGGGAACGGGTATTCGCTAGGATGCCGTTAAACAAGATTGGTGCTTTCGCCGAGAAGGTAGCGATTGAGGAGTCAGCCCTCGCTAAGGTTCCGGAATACCTGACTAATGAGGAAGCGGCAACGGTTCCGTTAACTGCTTTGACAGCAATGCAAGCTTTTCAATTGATGGATGTGAAGAAGAATGGCCGCTTATTCATTTCAGGTGGTACGGGAAGCTTTGGTTCAATGGCGATCCCGTTGGCCAAGGCAAAGGGATTGTATGTTATTACAAGTGGCAGTGAGAGAAATAAAGCTCGGGTAAAGGACTTGGGGGTAGATCAGTTTATCGATTACCGTACAACGGATTATTCGCAGGTATTATCGAATATTGATTATGCCATTGACACGCTCGGTGGTTCGGAAACCCGAAAGCAGTTAAGTATCCTCAAAGATGGCGGTAAGTTAGTATCGCTTCGCGGGATGCCTAACCATGATTTTGCTGTAAGAACGGGGATGCCAGGGTGGAAACGCCTGTTGTTTGGGATAGCTGGCTGGCAGTTAGATCGATTGGCCGCAAAGAATAATCAACATTACTATTTCATGAATGTTCACGAAGATGGTGAACAATTGACCACCGTGAGTGATGTGCTGGAAAAGACACGACTGCGGCCGAAAGTCGACCGCTGCTATCCCTTTGCTGAGGTTAATGATGCTCTTGCCCATGTTGCTGCTGGTCACTTGCAAGGGAAGACTGTTCTGACGTTTGAAGATTAATAAATACAAAGCTGGCTCCAGAGTTCGGATTTTCCGAGCTTTGGAGCCTATTACATTGCAATATTTAATGTTTTTTGCCTAATTATGGACACATTTGCAAATTTGTACTCCCAATTTACTTCCTTTTCACTTATGCTATTTCATAAATTAACTACACTGTGTCGTGAACTAATTGTGGTGTAAGGAAACGAGGTAATTGAGAATATGACAAAGGTTGAAGAATTAGTTCAGCATGTTAATGACGCCGATGCGATTGTCGTTGGTGCCGGATCGGGAATGTCTAATGCTGCCGGAATGAACTTCTGGTACGAGGCCAGTCCACTCTTTATGAAACATGTGAAATATTATTATGATAAGTACCACTTCCAAGGTTTGTTTAATGGGTTTTACAATCACTTTGATTCTGAAGAAGAGCATTGGGGCTTTACCTTAGAATCAATGAATATGATTTTTAATATTCCACCACAGAAGCCAACTTACGAATATTTAGAAACCGTTCTTAAGAACAAGCCGTTTCACATTGTAACGACTAATCAAGATATGCTGTTTAAGAAGTTCTTTGGTGAGAAGCAAGTCAGTGAAATTCAAGGATCCTGGTCCTACTTCCAAAGCAGTAATCCAGATACTGATAAACACCTCTACAGCTCGCAAAAAATATTGGATGATCTGTTACCTAAAGTAAAGGACCATCGTTTGGCAGCCGACTTGATCCCCAAAAGCAAGGTCGATGGGGCACCGTTAATTCTATGGGCAAGGGGTCCCGAGTTTTTAGAAGATAAGCTTTATAACGAGGAACACCAAAAGATCAATCACTTCTTGGGACAACACCAGGGAGAAAAGATCCTGTTCCTCGAAATGGGGGTTGGTCGAATGACCCCAATGTTCATTCAGGAGCCCTTTTGGGAAATGACGCATTATATGCCGAAAGCATTCTACGTCAATATTAATCCTAAGGACGCTTTGACCAGCCCGATGATTCGGGACCGTTCATTACTAGTTGATGAGGATATTAATGAGGTATTGAAGAACGCAGCTGCTTTGATTAAGGGAGGACACAATGACTGATTCAGGAATCAAGATCGCGCAAAAATGGTTAGCTGATGCTGACGCTATTTTAGTAACCGCTAGTAATGGCTTTTCCATTTTGGAAGGTTTGAACTTATTTGCTAACGATGAGAAGTTACGGACGGTTCTTGGTGACTTGGTTGATAAGTATCATTTCCCCAACCTTTTAAGTGCCATGGGCCATCATTATACTGATAAGTTAGATCAATGGCGGGCATACGCACGGGTGAGTGAATACTATGTTTATAATTACCATCCCGGAGAATTGATGGCGGATTTGAAGTCGATTCTTGCCAATAAGCCATCGTTTATTTGGACTTCAAATGTTGACCACCATTTTAAGATTGCCGGTTTTGATAATTTATTAGAAATCGAAGGGAGTTGGACAAGCGGTGTCTGCTCTGCCTACCCGAAAGAACACTCCGTTGTTTCCTTACCTGAAACCCTCCACCGGATTTATGAGAAGGATCAGGCGGGAACCCTTACTAAAGCCGACTTACCAACTTGTGAGGAATGTGGTGCACCGCTCGCAATGAATGTTCCGGGCCCAAGTTTTAAAATGGATCAAGAACAAGTTAAAGGGTTTGAGCATTTTATTGAAAAATACCAGGATAAGAGAATTTTGGTGCTGGAACTAGGGATTGGTCCGCACAACCAACTGATTAAGGCACCAAGTATGCAGTTAGTCGCAAGTAATTCCCACGCCCGCTACATTACGATTAATAAGGGAGAACTGCTCATTCCAGACATAATTGGTGATCGGTCAATTGGATTTTCTTCCTCAATTAAGGATGCGTTTGATGCCTTATTGACCGGAAAGGGGCATCTTCAAGTGCAGGGACCAGCTAAGGCCGCACCCAAGCTCACCCCGGCTCAGCAGGCTGAACAAGAAAAAATGCTAAAGCAATTTTATCCATCTTACATGGTTGATCGGGGAATCCGACCAGGGGAGCTTACAATGTACATGACGATTGATAAAAGTCATCCTTCGCACCTGCATATGATCCAGGATGGCCAGTCACTGATGTATTCGTTGGGGGATGCGGCAATCGTCCATTGTTTCACCCAGGACGGTCAATACCATGCAGTACGATTGGGATTGGATAAAACTAAGAAAGAAGTTCACGGCTTCTATGTAAATGCGGGGACATTTATTGCCATTGAAACCGCTGATGATAGTGGGGCCGGCTTTTCACAAGTCAGTGCCGGAATTTCTGGAAATGCCAGTGGTGAAATATTAGTGCCACGAGTTGATCAGTTAACGAAGCTTTTTCCTAACCAGAAAGGGCTAATTAGACGTTTATCTGTTGAACAATAGATAAATGCCCTAAGTATCTAGGTGAAATTGAAAGGGCACTAGTGCCTGTCAAGTATACAGTTTAAATAGAAAAATAGTTTATGCGGCTTGAGCGCGGAATTTTTCCGCGGTCAAGCCGTTTTTGGATGTATAAGCTCGTTGAGTGTTGAAATATTTAATAGCTTCCTTTACTG
>NZ_PNFV01000005.1 GCF_002940945.1 Limosilactobacillus pontis | reverse complement strand
TAAATACGCTAGGGTTAAGAAAGTAATTCTTCAAATTGCCAAGCAGGGTCAAGTACGCGGACGATGGACCTACGGTTATCGTCGCGTTAACCAAAAGCTACGGGCAATGGGGATTCACTTAGCTGATATGACCGTTAATAAGTTAATGGCTGAATTAGGAATTCAGGTAACCCTATTTAACCGCCATCGTAACGGAAAATACTCATCTTACAAAGGCAAAGTTGGTGCAGTTGCGGATAACTTATTGAAACAACAATTTAACGCGAAGGTCCCTTACCAGGTTCTTCATACTGACGTTTCCCAAGTTCGCTTAGCCAATCACAACTGGGCTTATGTTTCTTCCATAGCAGCTTAAATATTCAATTTTGTCTAACTTTTTTGTTGCACTTCACAAGGGTTTGTGCTTTTTCTTAGTTAAGGATAGATGATTGATAATCACACGGTTTACACACACATTATAGGTTGCTGAGAGCTTGAATAACCTGTTGATCAGTCCTGCCTTTGTATGTGTCAATTAGGTAAGTATAGGTATTGTAGGCAATAACTGTTTAGTGGTTGTATTAGGTAAATCGATAATTCGAAGTTAGTTCTTGTTGCTTTTTGATACCAGAATGTACTGGCCTACTCCTTAGTGGTTAATGTAACTTGGATTTGGCAGAAAGTATATAGTGGGGGTCATCCTCAACGAGAATAGTTAAAATATAATCATGATTGTATTTATACATTTGCTTGACAGCTATACGTTGGTAAAATTACCAACGTCAGTATGAAGTATGTTAAGATAGTAAAATAGAACACGTGGTTGCCCTTTTATCAGCATTGACGATGAGCAACCTTTTTATTTGGAGGCATCACTAGTGGCATATAAATTTTATGCGGTGAAGAAGGGCTACCAACCGGGGATATACGGCTCCTGGCCGAAATGTCAGCGGCAGGTTAGCGGCTTCAATGGGGCGGTCTATAAGGGCTTTGCAGATTATCAATCGGCAGCAGCCTGGTTGAAAAGCAATGAGCATCGTCCTGTATCCCGTTCCCGGCAGTTGAGTCTTTCTTTGGATGGTAATGACCAGCCAACAACCACACCAACCATTCGCTTGTATACGGATGGTGGCTCACGGAATCACGGCAATAGGCGTGGTCAGCACGTCAGACGTGAGGATAAGGCGGCCTGGGCATACCTGATTGAGTATCACCAGCAACGAATCACGGGGACCGGTGGTGAGTTCGGTGCCACCAATAATAAGATGGAGATAACCGCCCTGATCCGGGCACTGGAATACCTGCTTGACCATCACCTAAATGATGAAGTGATTGTGGCGACTTTAGATTCACACTACGTCCTAGACCCAATTACTAAGGGCTGGCTCTATGGCTGGCGCCGGCGTGGCTGGGTTACCGCTAGCGGGAAGCCGGTTGCCAATCAGGAACTGTGGGTAACCGTTCTTCGCTTGTTGTCAAGCTTTCCCCAGCTCCACTTTGTTTGGACGAAGGGACACGCGGTTAACCAGGGTAATAATACGGTTGACGAATTACTAAATAAAACGATGGATCAAATGGAAAGGGATTGAGGATGAGTAGAATGAAAATTGGAATTGATAAGATGGCCTTTGCTAGTACGGACCAGTACATTGAACTGACGGAACTAGCTGAAAAGCGTGGTGTCGATCCCAACAAGTACACTATTGGGATCGGGCAGGATCGTCAGGCGGTGGTTCCGCCGACTCAGGACATTGTAACGCTGGGTGCACAGGCTGCGCAGAAACTGCTGACACCTGAGAATGTGCGGGGACTGTCAACGATCATCGTGGCAACCGAGTCGGGGATCGACAACTCAAAGGCCAGTGCCATCTATGTAAAGCACCTGTTGGGTCTTGATGACTATGTGCGGACCATTGAACTTAAGGAAGCATGTTATTCCGGGACCGCGGCCATTCAGTTTGCACGCGGCCTGGTGGCCCTCAACCCGCAGGAATCTGTCCTGGTAATTGCAGCCGACATTGCCCGTTATGGCCTCAATACTTCTGGTGAGGTGACTCAGGGGGCTGGAGCGGTTGCCATGTTAATCAGTGCTAATCCGCACGTCTTAGCCATCGAGGCAACGAGTGTTTCCTACAGCCGTGATGTTATGGACTTCTGGCGGCCACTTTATGCTACGGAGGCCTTGGTAGACGGAAAATACTCTACCAACGTCTACATCGATTTCTTCAAGAATACTCTGACCCGTTACCAGCAGCGAACGGGGCGGCAGTTGGCAGACTTCGCCGGAATCGTTTTTCACCTGCCATTTACTAAGATGGGGAAGAAGGCTTTGGAAGCGGTACTGCAGGATCGGACTGATGATGTTGCTAACCGATTACGTGAACAGTTGACGGCTAGCCAGGTTTATTGCCGGCAGGTTGGCAACCTCTACACAGGCTCACTCTATCTAGGACTGATGTCCCTTCTGCAAAACGGTCAGATTAAGCCAGGTGACCGCCTGGGTCTCTTCTCTTACGGGTCCGGCGCAGAGGGTGAGTTCTATAGCGGCATTGTTCAGTCAGACTTTGCTAAAAACCTCAGTGATGTTGATCACGATTTGGCAGAGCGGCACCAGGTTTCGGTACCCGAGTACGAGCGGCTGTTTAACAGTCAGCTGGGGATGCAGGCAGCAGATATTCAATTCGATACTCAGGCTGACAATGCCCCATTTGTCCTAGCTGGGCAAAAGAATCACCAGCGGATCTATCAGCGACGGTGATAAGGGTCAGGACAGTGATTCTAAAATAGTATAGTAATAGGCCGTCAGTGTTCAATTTTCTGAACGCTGACGGCCTATTGTATTGATAGTTTAAAAGATATGGTCACGGAAAAGGCCAATTACCTTACCGAGAATTTTAACGTTTTGTAGGAAAATGGGGTCCATTGTGTCGTTTTCGGGTTGCAGACGGAAGCGGGTTTTCTCCTTGAAAAACCGCTTGCAGGTCGCCTCGTTGTCATCGTTCATTGCAATCACGATGTCACCATTACGGGCCGTCGATTGTTTACGGACGATCACGTCGTCACCGTTGAGAATGCCGGCCTTGATCATACTACTCCCACGAATCTTCAACATAAACAGGTCATTGTTATCCTGGATCGATGGTGGAACCGGGAAGAAGTCAGTTGCCTCTTGAACGGCGAGGATTGGCTGCCCGGCCGTAACGACCCCAAGCATTGGGATTTTAGTCTGGATTGGCTTAACTCCGAGCAGGTCAAGTCCTTTTGCGGTGATCTCAAGAGCCCGCGGCTTAGCAGAGTCTTTACGCAAGAACCCCTTATCAATTAAGCGGGTGATGTGACCGTGAACAGTTGATGTTGATGAAAGTCCCACTGCGCTGCAAATTTCCCGGACCGTCGGCGGATAGCCGTGCTCAGTAACCTGCTTGTGAATGTAGGATAAGACCGCCATCTGTTTATTTTTAGCGGATCGTGGCATAATAACACCTCATTATCATTCTTATTATGTCTAGAATAGCATAGTAACAATGATATTTCAAACGTACGTTCGTCACGATTTTACCGTTAACGGAAAAGTTGCAATTAAGCACTAAATTCGGTAAAATCAAGCCGTTGAAGATGTTAGACCAATTGGAGGGAAGACATTTATGGCTGAATCAGAAGAACAGGATAAACTACTGAAACGAATCAATGAGTTGGCCCACAAGAATAAGAAGGAAGGGCTGACCGAGGCAGAGACACGTGAACGAGAACGCCTGCGTCGGGAATACATCAAGAACTTCCGTGAAGCAATGCGTAGCAACATTGAGATGATGCGGATCTTTGATAAGGAAGGCAAAGAGGTTACTCCCGAAAAGGTGCGGGAAATTCAGCGTAAAAAGGGTCTGCGTGACGATTAGACGCTGATTTTCTCTTTTCAAGATCCTTTCTTTCGTGTAAGATGGAAAGGTAACTAACCAAAGGAGGAATTAGTCGTGGGTATGACAATTTTATGGGCCATCATCGCATTGCTGGTTGGCTTGGTTGTCGGTTTCTTCGGCGCCCGTAAGTACATGGAAAATTACCTTCGTAATAATCCACCAATTTCAGAAGAAATGCTGCGGACAATGATGCTCCAGATGGGGCAAAAGCCTTCTAGCCGCAAGCTTCACCAGATGATGCAAACTATGAAGGCTCAGGCGCGGAAAGCAAACCGCAAGTAATAAAAAAGGATGCGTTGCCGCATCCTTTTTCTTTTAGAAGTCATCATCCGCTGGCTTTGGCGGCATGACGTAATGGAAGTTCGGGTTGATCTGCTTATCTAAGGTATCAAAAGCCGCCTGCATCTGCTGCTCAATCTTAGCTTGGTTTTCATCGGTGAGGCGTTGCTTACGGTCAATGTAGATTGGCTTGCCAAAGGCGATGTGCCGATGCTGTCTGGTGAAGAGCCGGCTGAATTTCAGCGGTCCCTGGTAAACTACTGGCACGAGGGGAACATTAGCTAGTTTGGCGATCACGATTGCCCCGCCCTTAAGCTGCGCGGAGTAACGCGATCCAGACGGAAAGATGATCGTTGACAAATCGGACTTGCGTAAAAGGGTCACCGGTTTCTTGATTGCCGAAGGGCCGGGGTGCTTGCGATCGACCGGGAAGGCGTTGAGCGCCTTGAGGAAACGCCCGGCGATCGGGTTCTTAAAAAGTTCTTTCTTGGCCATGAAACTGAATTTCTTTGGCCAAACGACTAAGGCGATCAAAACCGGATCCATCCAAGTTCGGTGGGGGGCGACGATGATGTAGTTGCCCGCAGGCAGATTTTCACGATTATAAACCCTGGTACGACCGTTGATCAGGTTGAGTAGGGGATTAATAAGGTGCACTAAAAAGTTGTAAAGCATGATTGTTCTTCCAATCTTCAAATAATTTTTTTAATCTCTAGCGTTTATTGTCAAAATTGCCTTTGACTGCACAAGTATAGACGAAAAAAACGTTCAGATGCAAGTGGCTAATCATGAAAGGAGCATTATAAAATGGAATCTACTTCCCTATTAAAAAACGATGAGCGGATCGACCAACTGTATAGTCAGGATGTCCAGATTATTCAGAGCCCACGTTGCTTTGCCTTTTCCCTTGACGCGGTCCTGCTAGCTGATTTTGTCCGACCCAATCACCGTCATAAGTTACGAACCGTCGATCTTTGTGCTGGCAATGGGGCAATTGGCCTTTTCCTGCATAAGAAGTTGGGTGGGACCTTCATCGAGGTAGAATTACAGCCACGCATTGCCGATATGGCCCGCCGCAGTGTTGAGCTTAACCAGCTTGCCGATCGTTATCAGGTTCTCAATATGGACATTGCCGACGTCTTTACGGCTATTCCCAAAGATTCAGTCGATGTTGTTCTGTGCAATCCGCCATACTTTCCGGTGACGGCTCAGAGTCGAAAAAACCCTAACCATTACTTGGCGATTGCCCGCCATGAGATCGCTACTAATCTGGAGACAGTGGCCGAGCAAATGAGCGGACTGCTGAAGATGAATGGTCATGGTTATCTTGTCCATCGGCCCGACCGACTGACCGAAATTTTGAAGATGATGGAGGAGCACCGCCTCATTCCTAAGCGGTTGCGTTTTATTCATCCTAAGCCGGGACGGGATGCCAATATGCTTCTGCTTGAGGTGATCAAGGATGGTAAGCCCGGCGGATTAAAGGTGGTGCCGCCATTGACCGTCAGCGGTGCCGACGGTCAATATCTGCCAGCGGTCCGGGAGCTGCTCTATGGCCAGCTGTAAGTATTATATGTACGTTCTTTACTGTGCTGACGATACCCTCTATTGCGGTTTTACCACTGATGTTGCTCGGCGGTTTGCTACTCACCGGGCTGGCCGGGGTGCCAAGTATACCCGGGTCAAGACACGCCATCCTTTGCGGCTGATTTTTCAAACCGCATTTGATAATAAACACGACGCGCTGAGTGCCGAGTACCACTTCAAGCACCAAACGCGGGTTAAGAAGGTTGCTTACTTAGCTCGGCAGGGGATCAGTGTGGATCATTTCTACCGGTTGAATCATCGCCGTTAGTCAAATTAAGCGGCCAAAAAGCTTGTCAATGGACAAGCTTTTTTGTATACTATTAAGCGGTGTTTAACAACATATAACACACCTGTGGTGATAGGCGAAGGCGTGCTCTTTTTTATAAAGAGTTCTTTGACTAGTGGAGCCACGGGGAGGAAAAAACATTTTGGAGGTTTATTATGTCTGTTGTTACTATGAAGCAATTGCTTGAAGCCGGTGTCCACTTCGGTCACCAAACTCGTCGTTGGAACCCAAAGATGGAAGAATACATCTTCACTGAACGGAACGGGATCTACATCATTGACCTGCAAAAGACGGTCAAGATGATCGACACTGCTTACAACTACATGAAGGATGTTGCTGCCAACGGTGGTGTAGTCCTTTTTGTTGGTACTAAGAAGCAAGCACAAGACTCCATCGAGGAAGAAGCTACCCGTGCTGGTCAATACTACGTTAACCACCGTTGGTTAGGTGGTACGCTGACCAACTGGAAGACTATCCAATCACGGATTGCTCGTCTGAAGGAACTCAAGAAGATGGCTGAAGATGGCACCTTTGACGTTCTGCCAAAGAAGGAAGTTGCTGTGCTGACCAAGCAACGTGAAAAGTTGGAACGGTTCCTTGGTGGTATCGAAGACATGCCACGGATCCCAGATGTTATGTACATCGTTGACCCACACAAGGAACAAATCGCTGTTAAGGAAGCACAAAAGCTGCACATTCCAATCGTTGCCATGGTCGACACCAACACTGACCCAGATGACATCGACTACGTAATTCCATCAAACGATGACGCTATTCGTGCCGTTCGTCTGATCACTTCTAAGATGGCAGATGCCATTGTTGAAGGTAAGCAGGGTCAAGATGATGCACAACAAGCAGATGCCGCTGCTGACGACAACAATGCCGAAGACGAGACTGTTAGCGAAGATTCCCTGAAGAACCTTAAGAACAGTGTTGAAGGCAAAGACTAACATTAAGTGATTAAATACTTGGGCTGTTTTGTGTTATGGACCATCGTGGCCCTAAGTACAAACAGCCCTTTTTTTGAAAATCCCATTGATTATTTAAAGGAGAGATCTAGTCATGGCTGAAATTAAAGCTGCTCAAGTTATGGAATTACGGAAGAAGTCCGGTGCCGGAATTATGGATGCCAAGAAGGCATTGGTTGCCAGTGATGGCGATATGGATAAGGCAATGGATTACCTTCGTGAAAAGGGGATTGCCAAGGCTGCCAAGAAGAGTGACCGGGTGGCTGCCGAAGGTCTGGCTGACGTTGCCATTAACGGTAATACTGCTGCAATTGTTGAACTGAACTCCGAGACGGACTTTGTTGCTGCTAGTGACCCATTCAAGGCACTGCTTAAGGAAGTTACGAAGCTGATCAGTGAAAACAAGCCCGCTAACGTTGACGAAGCCTTGGCCATCAAGACAGCTAACGGTACCCTGAAGGATGATATCATCAGCACCACTCAAAAGACCGGTGAAAAGGTTAGCCTGCGGCGGTTCAGCGTGGTTGAAAAGAATGATGGCGACAGCTTTGGTGCCTACCTTCACCAGGGTGGTCAAATTGCTGCCTTGGTTGTTCTCGAAGGTGGCGATGAGACAACGGCTAAGGATGTGGCAATGCATGTTGCTGCTATCAACCCTGAATTCATGACGCGTGACGACGTTTCCCAAGACCGGCTTGACCATGAACGTTCCGTCTTCAAGGAAGAAACGTTGAACGAAGGTAAGCCAGCTAAGATCGTTGATAAGATCGTCGAAGGTCGGCTTAACAAGTTCTTATCCCAAATCTGCCTGGCAGACCAAGACTTTGTTAAGAACCCTGACCAAACGGTTGCCGAATACGTTTCCGCTAATAATGGTAAGCTGATGTCCTTCATCCGTTACGAAGTCGGTGAAGGAATCGAAAAGAAGCAGGATGACTTCGCTCAAGAAGTTAAGGACCAAATGAACTAAGGTTCGCTTGGCGAAAGGACGTGCTGAGTTCAGTGCGTCCTTTTTTACAATGCTCGATTGGCAGACAATTTGAGGAGGAAAATCATGGCTGATATTAAATACAATCGTGTTATCTTGAAGCTGAGTGGTGAGGCCTTGGCTGGTGAAAAAGGCTTTGGCATCAACCCACCCGTTCTGAAGGATGTTGCCAAGGAACTCAAAGAGGTTCATGATCTAGGCGTACAGATCGCCATCGTTGTCGGCGGTGGTAACATGTGGCGGGGTGTTACCGGTGAGCAGCTTGGCATGGAACGGGCTCAGGCCGACTATATCGGGATGCTTGCCACTATCATGAACGCTTTATCCCTGCAGGATGCCCTGGAATCTATTGATGTTCCAACCCGGGTTCAGACTTCCATTGAAATGCGACAGATTGCGGAGCCGTACATCCGACGCAAGGCCATCCGGCATTTAGAGAAAGACCGGATTGTGATCTTTGCCGGGGGAACTGGGAGTCCATACTTCTCAACTGACACCACAGCGGCCTTGCGGGCAGCAGAAATCAACGCTGATGCCATCCTGATGGGTAAAAACGGGGTTGACGGTGTCTACTCCGCTGATCCAAATAAGGATGCCAGTGCCGTCAAGTTTGATCACCTGACCCACATGGATCTGATTGAAAAGAACTTGCATGTTATGGATACGACGGCTAGCTCACTGTCAATGGATAATCATATTCCATTGGTTGTCTTTAATTTGAACACACCAGGAAACATTATGAAGGTCGTTACCGGCGAGCAGGTTGGTACGACCATTGAGGGGGACTAATCATGGCTAATAGTAAAGATATTTTAAACGGTGCCAAGGACAAGATGAAGAAGTCTGGTGAAGCATTACAACGGACACTGGCTGATATTCGGGCCGGTCAGGCTAATGCCAGTCTGCTAAACTCGATTAAGGTAGAGTACTACGGAGCCCCAACTCCGCTGAATCAAGTGGCATCGATCACGATACCTGAAGCTCGGCAGCTGCTGATTACACCATACGACGGTAGTATTTTGGAAGAAATCGAACGGGCCATTTATGCTTCTAACCTTGGTCTAACGCCGCAAAATGACGGTAGCGCCATCCGGCTGATCATTCCGCAATTAACAGAAGACCGGCGTAAGGAACTGGTTAAGGACGTTAAGGCTGAATTGGAGAAGGCCAAGGTAGCGGTTCGTAACGTTCGTCGTGAAGCTATGGATGACCTGAAGAAAGGGAACAAGAGCGGTGACTTCAACGATGACGAATTCCATGACCTGGAGAAGAAGGTTCAAGACGAGACCGATGCCGGGATCAAGAACTTGGAAGACATTGCTAATGCCAAGGAAAAAGAACTGCTTGAGGGCTAATTGAACCATGTTCACGATTTACGGGGATGGGCAGAACCATCCTCGTTTTTTGCTTTTCGGGTAAGTAGCTTTTTAGGCCCGAGAGACTTATAATTAATGGGTGATTATTTGTCAAAACCAACTAACGGAGGCGAAGTCGGTGTTTTCTAGTAAAAAAGACACAAACACGGAACAAAAATTAGATATGGACCGGATTCCCGGTCATATTGCCATCATCATGGATGGTAATGGTCGTTGGGCACAGGCCCGTCACCTGCCACGAGTGGCTGGCCATAAACAGGGGATGCAGACGGTCAAGAAGGTGACCATCGCGGCCAGTGAACTCGGGGTAAAGGTACTTTCCTTATACGCATTTTCCACCGAGAATTGGAAGCGGCCTGCTACCGAGGTTAACTACCTGATGCAACTGCCAATCCGCTTCTTTGCGACGTTTGTTCCCGACCTGGTTAAGCACAACGTCAAGGTCATGGTGATGGGGGACATTACCCGCTTACCTGCGGGGACACAGAAGGCTGTTAAGGACGCCATTAAAGACACTGCAAACTGTGACGGGATGATTCTGAATTTTGCTCTGAACTACGGCAGTCGGGACGAAATTACCCGGGCAGTGCGCGCTGTTGCCCAGGAAGCGCAAGAAGGTCGGCTCGATCCCGCCGCTATCACGGAGCAGACAATCAGTGATCACCTGATGACGGCACCATTGGGTGAATTGGCCGATCCGGACCTGCTGATTCGGACCAGTGGTGAGGAGCGAATCAGCAACTTCATGCTTTGGCAGATTGGCTACAGTGAACTCGAATTTGTGCCGGAGCACTGGCCAGATTTCGATGGAGAAACATTGAAACGGGCCATCAGCGAGTTTCAAGGCCGACATCGGCGTTTCGGTGGTCTAGTAAACAAGTAAAGGAGTAAGAATAATGAAAACACGGATAATTACTGCGGTGATTGCCCTGGCTATCTTTATCCCGCTGATCATTTATGGTGGCTGGCCACTGACAATCGCAGCGGTTGCCTTGGGAATCATCGCTATGTCAGAGATCTTGGTCATGAAAAAAATGTTTGTGATCTCCTTTGAGGCGATTGTCAGCTACCTGGGTGTGGCCTTATTGATCCTGCCAGATAGTTGGTTAGACTTCTTACCAAGCGTGGCAACACGTTGGTTTGGTTTCTACGTCCTGGTGATCTTGCTTTTACTGCACACAGTCTTGCGCAAGCAGCGGTTTACCTTTGACGACGTTGGGGTGCTGACCCTAGCTATGCTTTATATTGGGATGGGTTTTCACTACTTTGTTGTTGCACGGTCGATCAACTTCATTACCCTTCTGTATGGGATGCTGATTGTTTGGCTGACCGACAGTGGGGCCTACCTGATTGGTCGTAAGATCGGTAAGAACAAGCTAGCGCCAAAGATTAGCCCCAATAAGACTTGGGAGGGCTCCATTGGTGGTACGGTGGCGGCCACGATCATCTTGGCTGTATACCTGTACTTCCTGCCAGTTGGTGGCGCATGGCTGCCGATGATCCTGCTGACCATCGTCCTTTCGATTATGGGCCAGTTTGGTGACCTGATTGAGTCTTCGCTGAAGCGTTATTACGGGGTGAAGGATTCCGGAAAGATCCTGCCCGGTCACGGTGGCATCCTGGATCGATTTGACAGCATGCTTATCGTGATGCCAATGTTGCACCTGCTCGGAATTATCTAGTAACTACAACATCAAAGAGGGGATCATGTGATAGTAACAATTATTACCTTTATCCTGGTGTTTGGAATCCTGGTCCTGGTCCACGAATACGGCCATTACTACTTTGCTAAGCGAGCCGGTATTCTGGTTAGGGAGTTTTCAATTGGAATGGGACCTAAGCTTTGGTGGCGTCGTAAGAACGGTACCACCTACACCATTCGGCTGCTACCGGTCGGGGGTTACGTCCGCCTGGCTGGTAACGATGACGAGGATATGGATGAGCTGCGTCCCGGTACTCCGGTGACTGTCCAGCTCAACGATCAGGGTCAGGTAGTCACCATCAACGCTAGCAACAAGGCAGCCCTCCTTCAGGGGATCCCGTTACAACTCGTGGATTGTGACCTTACCGATGACCTCTGGATCAAGGGTTATGTCAATGGTGATGAGGACCAGTTGAAGATTTACACCGTCAACCACGATGCTGTGATCATTGAGCGTGACGGTACCCATGTTCAGATTGCGCCGCGGGATGTTCAGTTCCGTTCCGCTAGTCTGCCTGCTCGGATGATGACCAATTTTGCCGGCCCAATGAACAATTTTATCCTGTCGCTGGTTGTTTTCATTATCCTGGGTTTTACCCTCAGTGGGGTGCCTACCAATAGCAACCGTCTTGGTAAAGTTAATAACGGCTCAGTAGCTGCCAAGGCAGGGCTGGTGGCTGGTGATCGGATCACCAGGGTCGGCAATGCTACGGTCAGCAATTGGGGAGAGCTTGCTACCAAGATTTCCAGTCAGCCGGGCAAGAAGGTCCGTCTGACTTATGTCCATAACCATCATCAGCACCAGGTCACTGTTGTGCCAAAGACAGTCCATCAGGGCAAGGAAAAAATCGGTCAGATTGGGATCATTGAGGAGCAGCAGACTGGGATCAAAGCTCGTTTGCTGTTCGGCTGGCAGCAGTTTGTCCAGGCCGGCACCTTGATTTTTAGTGTGCTGGGGAGTATGTTTACACATGGATTTAGTCTCAATGACCTGGGGGGTCCGGTAGCCATCTACGCAGGGACATCCCAAGCGACAGCCTTAGGGTTCAACGGGGTTTTGAACTTTTTAGCTTTGCTGTCAATCAACTTGGGAATTGTTAACCTCCTGCCAATTCCGGCCCTGGACGGGGGCAAGTTGCTTTTGAACATTATTGAGGCAGTCATTCGGCGGCCGATTCCCGAAAAGGCTGAGGGTGTGGTCACCATGATCGGGTTCATGTTATTGCTGCTATTGATGATCCTCGTCACCTGGAACGATATTCAACGTTATTTCATTCATTAAATTGATTTTAGAGGAGTAGTATTTTTTATGAGACAATCAAAGATTTTGATTCCAACCAAGAAAGAGGCACCGAGTGATGCTGAGGCCCTGAGTCATAAAATGATGATTCGGGCCGGCTACATCTACCAGGTTTCCGCCGGAGTTTGGTCATACCTTCCACTGGCCTACCGGGTGATCCGGAAGGTTGAAAACATCATCCGTGACGAAATGGCCAAAGCTGATGCCGTCGAGATGATGATGCCAGCCCTCCTGCCTGCCGATCTCTGGAAGGAATCCGGCCGTTATGAGAGCTACGGGGACAACTTATTTAAGCTCAAAGACCGACGTGACCGGGACTTTATCTTAGGACCAACTCATGAGGAAACCTTCACCGAGGTAATCCGGGATAGCATTAAGTCCTACAAGAAGCTGCCCCTGGTGGTTTACCAACTCCAGGATAAGTTCCGTGATGAGGACCGGCCGCGTTACGGGATTCTGCGGGGAAAGGAATTTGAGATGTTGGACGGATATTCCTTTTCTGCTGACCAGGCTGGTTTGGATGAGGCCTACGACAAGCAGGCTCAGGCCTACCGGAACATCTTTGACCGGGTTGGCCTGAACTACAAGGTCATTCTGGCTGATTCTGGCACGATGGGTGGGAAAAATTCTCAGGAATTTTCTGCCCCGGCCAAAGTAGGTGAGGATGTGATCGCCTACACCGATGGGGACTATGCTGCTAACTTGGAAAAGGCCACTAGTAAGTTTACTGGTGTTCAGCAGACCGCTGAACCGGCCGAATTAGCCAAGAAGGCTACCCCGGGTGCCCACTCTGTTGATGAGGCGGCCGCAAGCCTGGGGGTTGATGCTGACCAGGTTCTGAAGGCAATGCTCTTCATGGCTAAGATGGGTGAGGATGATTATCAACCGGTTATGGTATTGATGCGTGGCAACGACGAGGTCAACGAGGCCAAGGTTACCGACGCCCTTGACTGCGAGGACCTAACTCTGGCTACTGAAGACCAGGCAGTTAAGTACCTAGGTGCTCACCCAGGTTCTTTGGGACCAGTTGGCGTTGGTGAGGACGTCAAGATCTTGGCCGATAACTACGTTAAGGTTCTGGTTAACATGGCTTGTGGCGCCAACGATGACGGGCATCACTATATTAATGCCAATATTGACCGTGATTTCCGTGTTGACCAATTTGGCGACTTCCGGAACGTCAAGGAGGGGGAGATCGCCCCAGATGGTCATCCAATCAAGTTCACACCGGGGATTGAGATCGGTCATATCTTCAAGCTGGGGACCCATTATTCCGACAAGCTGGGTGCTAAGGTATTAAATGAAAACGGCCGCTTGGTCGATGTGATTATGGGTTCTTACGGAATCGGGGTTACCCGGCTTCTGTCCGCGGTAGCCGAACAAAACGCCGATGAGAACGGTCTGGTTTGGCCTGACAGCATTGCACCGTTTGATGTCCACGTTATCCCGGTTAACGCCAAGAAGGACGATCAAATGGCGATGGCCAATGCGATTGACCAACAATTGACAGCAGCTGGTTACGAAGTTCTGGTGGATGACCGGAAGGAACGGGCCGGGGTCAAGTTTGCTGATGCCGACCTGATCGGGTTGCCAATTCGGATCACAATCGGTAAAAAGGCTGCTGACGGAATTGTTGAGGTCAAGATCCGTAAGACTGGTGAGACTATTGAGGTTAAGCAGGAAGAAGTTGCTAACACGGTTGGTATCCTGCTGAAGCAGTTGAATAGTCAAGATAAATAGTTAAATACGAAACATTCAATGTGGTCGCAGAGCTGAATCAATTGGGTTTGCGCCACATTTTTAGATAGGAGGACGTTAGTGTGGGATTGAATCGGCATGAACTGTTTGCCAAACTACTTGAGCAGATTCACTTTCCAGAAAAGGATGCCACGGCCTTTCAGAACGCGGCAGTCCAGTCGGTTGTCGTCCATAAGAGTTCACGGGTGTGGGAGTTTCATCTGATCTTCCGCCAGGCGCTGCCCTTTAACCTCTTTCAGGAGTTTACCGCAGCCTTGGAACGGGGGTTCAGTGATATCGCCGGTGTCCAGGTTAAGATCAGTAGCCCAATGACTGAGCTTGATCAGCAGCTGATCGCCGACTACTGGGAGTACATTGTTAACACAACCGCTCATGACTCGGCAATGCTCCAGCAGGCCTGTCTTCAGACCAGCCCCGAGGTGAAAGACGGCCGGGTCACCCTAGTGGTTGAAAATGAAATCGTTAAGAAGATGCTAGTCCAGAAATTGCTTGACAAAATCGAGCACCGCTACCAAGAACTTGGATTTCCTCAGTTTCGGATCCACCCCTTTGTTGATCAGTCAGCATCTCAGGAGAAGATTAAGGAGCTCAAGGCCAAGCATGAAGCTGATGACGCAGCTCTGGCGGCCAAGGCAATGGCCCAAATCAAGAAGAATAATGCCCGAGTCAAGAGTAAGCAGAAGCAGGCAGCTGCCCCTGCCGAAGGACCGGCACAGCTTGGCCGGGTGATCAGCGAAAAGGAAAACGTTACTCAGATGAAGGACATTCAAGGTGAGGAACGTTCTGTCGTTGTTGAAGGTTACGTCTTTAATGCCGAGGTTCGGGAACTGCGCTCAGGCCGACAGCTCTTAACTTTTGAGATTACTGACTATACCTCTTCATTTGCGGTCAAAAAGTTTTCCCGCAATACCGAGGAAGAGGCACAGTTTGCCAATATCAAACCTGGAATCTGGCTGAAGGTTCGGGGACCCGTTCAGGAAGATACCTGGATGCACGACCTAGTGATTAACGCCTATGATGTCAACCAGGTTCACCATACTGCCCGGCAGGATAAGGCACCTGCCAATGACAAACGTATTGAGCTGCATGCTCACACTGAAATGAGCCAGATGGATGCCACCAACTCAATTACCGAGCTGGCCCAACGTGCTCATCAGTGGGGACAACCGGCTATTGCAGTTACGGACCATGGTAATGTCCAGGCTTTCCCAGAGGCCTTCAAAGCCGCGAATAAGTTTAATATCAAGATGCTCTACGGAATGGAGGCTAACGTGGTTGACGACGGGATCCCACTGGTCTACAACGAGAATCACGACGTCTTATTGGACAATACTTACGTAATCTTTGACGTGGAAACCACTGGACTATCGGCCATTTACGATAAGGTGATTGAGCTCTCAGCAGTCAAAATGAAGGATGGCAATGTCTTAGAGCGTTTCGATGAGTTTATCGATCCTGGCTTTCCGCTGTCAGAGCAGACCACTCAGCTGACCAGTATTACTGATGAGATGGTTCATGGCTCTAAGAGCGAGGAAGAAGTCTTCAAGATGTTCAAGGACTTCTGTGATGGCTGCATTATCGCTGGGCACAATGTATCCTTCGATATGGGGTTCATGAACACTGGTTACCGGCGGCATGAAATGAGTGAGATCACTGAACCAGTTATTGATACCCTACCACTGGCCCGTTTTCTCTACCCGAACCTGCGAGGGTATCGTTTGAATACCCTGAGTAAGAAATTCAAGGTAGCCTTGGAGCACCACCACCGGGCTAACTATGATGCCGAGGCTACCGGCCACTTACTCTACAAATTTCTGAAGGATGCCGAGAAACGTTACGACATTCGTTACGTCGACGACCTCAACAAGCACATGGCCGAAAATGATGCCTATAAGCACGCCCGGCCGTTTCATGTCACCCTCCTTGCCCAGACCCAAGCTGGTCTGAAGAACCTTTTCAAGCTGGTGTCATTCTCCAACGTAAAATATTTTCACCGGGTACCACGGATTCCGCGGACCCTGCTTACTAAATACCGGAAGGGGCTTCTACTCGGAACAGCTTGTTCATCTGGCGAGGTCTTTACTGCAATGATGGAGAAGGGGTATGCTACCGCGCTGAAGAAGGCCCGTTACTATGACTATATCGAGGTTCAGCCCAAGCCAAATTATGCACCACTCTTGGAGCAGCATGTAATCACTGACGAGGCTCATCTTGAGGACATCTTGAAGAACATGGTCAAACTGGGTGATGAATTGGATAAGCCGGTGGTGGCTACCGGTGATGTCCACTATCTTGATCAGCATGATGGTGTCTATCGGAAGATCCTGATCAATTCACAGGGTGGTGCTAATCCACTGAACCGGACCCATCGGCCGGACGTCCACTTTCGGACGACCGATGAGATGCTGAAAGAGTT
This sequence comes from Limosilactobacillus pontis, assembly GCF_002940945.1. GTDB lineage: Bacteria > Bacillota > Bacilli > Lactobacillales > Lactobacillaceae > Limosilactobacillus > Limosilactobacillus pontis_A. The sequence goes on along the minus strand of NZ_PNFV01000005.1, from coordinate 173,375 downwards.
CAGCTTTCTAGGCGACGAGAAGGCACACCAGATCGTGGTGGACAACACCCACCAAGTCGCCGACATGGTCGCCGATGATATCCGGCCGGTTAAGGACCGCCTTTACACCCCACATATGAAGGGGGCGGAGCAGGAAATTCAGGATCGAACCTGGCATACCGCCAAGGCCTGGTACGGTGATCCGCTACCAAAGTTGGTTCGTGACCGGGTTCGACTGGAGCTTAACAGTATTGTCAAGAACGGATTCTCAGTCATTTACCTGATTGCTCAACGACTGGTTGCCAAGTCTAATAAGGATGGTTACCTGGTTGGTTCTCGGGGGTCAGTTGGCTCCAGTGTGGTTGCTACCTTGTCAGGAATCACTGAGGTCAACCCCTTGCCGCCGCACTACCGCTGTCCAAAGTGTCAGTACACTCACTTTTATACTAAGGGAGAGTATAGTTCGGGCTTTGACCTGCCAGAACGGCACTGCCCGAAGTGTGGCACCCTCCTGGTTAAGGACGGGCATGATATTCCCTTCCAAACTTTCCTCGGGTTTAAGGGAAACAAGGTCCCGGATATTGATCTAAACTTCTCCGGAGACTACCAGCCGATTGCCCACAACTACATGAAAGTCCTCTTCGGTGAGAAGAACGTGTTCCGGGCTGGAACGATCGGTACCGTGGCTGATAAGACCGCCTATGGCTATGTCAAAGCTTACGAGCGGGATAAGGACGTCCAGTTCCGCGGGGCTGAGGAGGACCGGCTCGCCACGGGAGCTACCGGAGTCAAGCGGACGACCGGGCAGCACCCGGCTGGGATTATTATCGTGCCTGACGATATGGATATTTATGACTTCACACCGGTTCAATATCCAGCGGATGACCAGAACGCGGCTTGGGAAACGACCCACTTTGATTTCCACTCAATTCACGATAATATCTTAAAGATGGATATTCTGGGTCATGATGACCCGACCATGATCCGTGCCCTTCAGGACTTGTCCGGCATCAATCCGCGGACCATTCCGATGAACGATCCTGGTGTGATGTCGCTATTCTCTAGTCCAAAGCAGCTTGGGGTTACGGAGGAACAGATCCAGAGTAAGACCGGGACTTTAGGGTTGCCCGAGTTTGGGACCCGGTTTGTGCGGGGAATGTTAAATGATACCCACCCGAAGAACTATTCCCAACTTCTCCAGATTTCTGGTCTGTCCCACGGAACGGGCGTGTGGTTGGATAACGCCCAAGAACTGATCAAGGAGGGGACGGCGACGATTGCCAACGTGATTGGTTGTCGTGATAACATCATGACCGACTTGATCCACTACGGGCTGGATTCTGAAACCTCTTTCCAGGTGATGGAATCCGTTCGTCACGGCCGTGGTATTCCTGACGAGTGGCAGGCCAAGATGCGCAAAGCCAACGTTCCCCAGTGGTATATGGACTCCTGCCTGAAGATTAAGTACATGTTCCCACGGGCCCACGCGGCGGCCTATGTTTTGATGGCCTTACGGATCGCCTATTTCAAGGTCTATTTCCCGCTGGTTTACTACTGCGCATTCTTCTCAGTGCGGGCTGATGACTTTGACGTGGTTGCTATGGCCCACGGCAAGGATGCAGTCAAGCATCGGATGGCTGAGATTAATGAGCAAGGAAACGACGCCAGTGCCAAAGACAAGAGTCTGTTGACAATCCTCGAATTGGCCAATGAGATGTTGGAGCGAGGTTTCAAGTTCAAGATGGTTGATCTCAACAAGTCGGACGCCACCAACTGGTTGATCGACGGGGACAGCCTGATCGCTCCATTCCGGGCTGTGCCGGGATTAGGGTTGAACGTCGCCAAGCAGATCGTGGCCGCTCGCGAGGAGAAGCCGTTCCTGTCTAAGGAGGACCTCGCCGAACGGGGGAAGGTCTCTAAGACGCTGATTGATTTTCTAACGGAAAATCATGTTCTGGACGGATTGCCAGACGAGAATCAGCTGAGCCTTTTTTAGGCAGTTCGAAACGAGCACGTAACGAACGCAAGATACTTCGTCGACGTGCTCGTTTTTGTTTGTCATCAGCATTCTTTTATGCTAAACTTAATTATGGTAAATAACTCGTGGGAGTGAGCAGTGATGCTCGCTCTTTTTATTGCAAATGATGGAGGTGACACATTTGAGTACAGTTGTTGAAACGGTAACGACGCTTGTTAAGCCAATTTTGGATGAACACGACTTTTATCTGTATGACATGGAATTCGTCAAGGAAGGGAAAAGCTGGTACCTGCGCGTTTACATCGACAAGGATGGTGGGATCACCCTAAATGACTGTGCCACGGTCAGTGATGAGCTGAGCGAGACTCTGGATAATGCCGAACCTGACCCGATTCCCCAGGCCTACTTCCTGGAGGTTTCATCTCCGGGTGCTGAGCGGCCGCTGCGCAACGAGGGTGACTACCAACGTGCAGTCAACGACTATATCCACGTTTCCCTGTACCAACAGGTTGGTGGCAAAAAGGTCTACGAGGGAACTCTGACCAAGTTGACGGATAAGGAACTAACCCTCGATTATCTGGATAAGACCCGGCATCGGCAGATCGTAATCGACCGGAGTAAGGTTGCCCAGGCCCGGTTGGCAATCAAGTTTTAATTAAAGGAGTGTCTCAAGTGAGCAAGTCAAGAGTCAATGAGGAAATGATTGGTGCCCTCGATTACTTGGAAAAGGAAAAGGGAATTAAGAAGGAAGTCGTGATTGAGGCCTTGGAGCAAGCCTTAGAGACGGCCTACAAGCAGAACTATGGTGAGAAAAATGTGGAGGTTGAATTCAATTCTCTGACTGGAAACATCAAAGTTTACGCCGTCAAGACAATCACCGACGATGATGATGCGGTTGCCGAAGATAGCAACGAATACATGAGCCTGGCGGATGCCCGTAAACTTCCCCATGGGCAGGGTTACGACGTTGGTGACGAGATTCGTGAAGAGGTAACGCCACGCAACTTCGGCCGGATCGCTGCTCAGACGGCCAAGCAGGTTGTTATGCAGCGGTTGCGTGAGGAAGAGCGCAAGATCATCTACGATAAGTACAAAACCTATGAAAATGAGATCATTACTGGTGAAGTTTCCCGTGAAGATCGTCGGTTCACCTACGTCGACCTTGGTAACGGGGTTGAGGGGGCAATGGGCTTCCGTGATAAGATGCCTAACGAACATTACCATGTTCACGACCGGATTCAGGTCTATGTCTCTAAAGTCAATGATGACCGCCGTGGTCCCCAAATTTACGTTAGTCGAACCGCTCCGGAATTGCTGAAGCGGCTGTTTGAACGAGAAGTTCCTGAGATCAAGGACGGCACAGTGCTGATCGAAAACATTGCGCGGGAGGCCGGTGACCGCGCCAAGGTTGCGGTCTACTCCAACGATCCAAACGTTGACCCAGTCGGCACCTGCGTTGGGCCGCGCGGTTCTCGTGTTCAGGCCATCGTTAATGAGCTGGATGGCGAGAACATGGACATCGTGGAATATGTTAAGGATCCGGCCAAGTTCATTGCTAACGCTTTGAACCCAGCCGACGTCCTGGATGTTATTTTCAATGAGCCAGAACCACAGGATGAAGCAGTAGAGGAACCTGCTGAAGCAACTGCTGACGACGTGACTCCGGCAGGTGATGACGACGAGAACAGTGTCGAGCCGACCGCAACTACCCCGGCACCAAAGGAAGCAGAACGCTCCTGCACGGTCGTTGTTCCTGATAATCAATTATCGCTGGCGATCGGGAAGCGGGGGCAAAATGCCCGCCTAGCCGCCCGGTTAACCAAGTATAAGATTGACATCAAGTCTGAATCCGAGATGGAGGAACTCCAAAGCCAAAAAGATACTGGCGATATTGACAAGGGGCTTGCTGACGAGACTGATAGCCAATCATCAACTGACGCAGAATAATTAAGCAGCGGGGTGAAAATAATGAAAAAGAGAAAAATACCGATGCGCAAGGATATTGTCACTGGTGAAATGATGCCCAAGCGGCAACTGATCCGGGTGGTTAAGAACAAAGATGGCGAAGTATCCCTCGACCCAACTGGCAAAAAGGCTGGTCGCGGTGCCTATATCGCAGTCGATGTTGAGATTGCCAAACGTGCTAAAACAGAGAAGACCTTTGAGAAGGCCTTTCATGTTACACTGGATGATGCATTTTATGATGAATTGATTCAGTACACGGATCACCTGCAGGCACGACAGGAATTATTTGGAAGAGATGCTCAAAAATAATCAACAAGCAGTCCTCAGCCTGCTGGGATTAGCCCGGCGTGCTGGTCAGCTGACCAGCGGGGAAGGAATCGTTTTAAAAAATATTCAAACTGGCAAGGCAAAGTTTGTGTTTTTAGCAAGTGATGCTGGGGCGGCAAGTGCGAAGAAGTTTACTGATAAATGCAGCTTCTACCACATCCCGTTCTGCCAGCAATTTACTAGAAGGCAGCTCAGTCAGGCAACGGGTCAGGCAAGAACCGTTTTTGGTGTGATGCAATCTGGATTTGCAAGAAAGTTTGAGGATTTAACGACAATGGAATAAGGAGCGTGAGCGTATGGCCAAGGAACGAATTTACGAACTAGCAAAAGAGCTTAAGATGCCAAGCAAGAACTTGGTGACGGTGGCTAAGCAACAGGGGATGGCGATTAAGAGTCACATGTCCTCTGTAACCCCTGACCAGGCCAACCAACTGCGAAAAGTAGTTAAAGGGCAGCAGTCGGCCAAGAAGGATCAGGCAAGTAGTGTCAAGAGTACGAATAGTAGTCATAAGCACGAAAATAAATCTGCTAACCATCAGGAGCATAAGAAGAATCGCGGCGACAAGCACACTGATAATAAACATCCGCATCAGGGCCACCGCAACACTGATCCGCATCAGGGTAAGCAGGAACACAAAGGTCATAAGAACGAGCACAACAACCAACATCGCAACGGCGGCGGTCGGTTTGGCGGCAGCCTGAATACCAATGACAACCGACGTGGTGGTCGTTTTAATAAGAAGAATAAGAAGCGCAACAAGCATAACAAAAACCGCCGAATGCGTGAAGTTGAACATAAGCAGCCGACTCAGCGGAAGGATAAGCCGTTACCGGATGTACTGGAATACAGCGAGGGAATGAACGCTCAAGATCTGGGTAAGATCCTTCACCGATCTCCAGCTGAGATTATCAAGAAGCTCTTTATGCTTGGGGTTATGATTAACCAGAACCAGTCCCTAGATAAGGACACAATTGAACTGCTGGCCGCTGATTACGGCATCGAGGCCAAGGAGAAGGTCGAAGTTGATGTTTCCGATATCGACAAGATCTTCGAGGAAGAACAAAGCAATACCAACCACCTCGTTTCTCGGCCACCAGTCGTCACCGTCATGGGTCACGTTGACCATGGTAAGACGACCCTGCTGGATAAGCTGCGGCATTCTCACGTTACTGCACACGAAGCCGGGGGAATCACTCAGGAGATCGGTGCCTATCAGGTCCACTACAATGACCACCTGATTACCTTCCTGGATACTCCAGGACACGCTGCCTTCACAGAGATGCGGGCCCGGGGTGCCAACATTACTGATATCACCGTTCTGGTGGTTGCTGCCGATGATGGGGTAATGCCGCAGACCGTTGAGGCCATTCATCACGCCCAGGCTGCCAAGACACCAATTATTGTGGCAGTCAACAAGATCGATAAGCCAGGGGCTAATCCCGATCGGGTTACCGAAGAACTCGCCAAGTACAACCTGATCCCAGAAGACTGGGGTGGGGACACGATCTTCGTTAAGATTTCTGCTAAGTTCGGTAAGAACCTGGATGAATTGCTTGACATGATTCTCCTCCAGGCTGAGATGATGGAACTGAAGGCTAACCCAGATCAAAACGCCGCCGGTTCTGTTGTTGAAGCTCGATTGGATCAAGGAAGGGGTTCCGTGGCCACCGTTCTTATTCAACAGGGGACGCTGCATGTCGGCGATCCAATTGTGGTTGGTAACACCTACGGCCGGGTACGGACGATGACTAACGAAAATGGTCGTCGGATTAAGGCCGCTACCCCTGCTACCCCAGTTGAGATCACTGGGCTCAACGAGGTCCCAGAAGCCGGGGACCGGTTCGTCGTTTTTGATGATGAAAAGACGGCCCGGGCTGCCGGTGAGGCTCGGGCAAAGCGGGCTCAGGATAAGGAACGGCAGAAGACCTCTCACGTTACCCTGGATAATCTCTTTGCCACGATGAAGAAGGGGAAGATGAAGACCCTGCCGATTATTATCAAGGCCGATGTGCAGGGATCTGTCGAAGCACTGAGCCAGAGTCTGCAGAAGATCAAGGTCGATGGTGTCCGGGTTGATATTATCCACCAGGCCGTTGGTGCCATTAGTCAAAGCGATGTTACCCTGGCTGAAGCTTCTAACGCCGTCATCATCGGGTTTAATGTCCGGCCGACCCCTGTTGCAAAGTCCCTAGCTGATTCTAGCAATATCGATATTCGTCTCCACCGGGTCATTTACAAGGCCATCGAAGAGGTTGAAGACGCTATGAAGGGTATGCTGGAGCCTGTTTATGAAGAAGAGACGATCGGTGAGGTTGAAGTTCGCCAAATCTACAAGGCTTCCAAGGTTGGTACGATTGCCGGTGGAATGGTTACTTCCGGTAAGATTACTCGTGACTCCAAGGTTCGCCTGGTCCGTGATGGTGTAGTTATCTACGAGGGTGAACTTGGTAGCCTGAAGCGGTTCAAGGACGACGTCAAGGAAGTTAAAGCTGGTTTCGAGTGTGGGCTGACGATTGCTAACTATAATGACATCAAGGAAAAGGATGTCATCGAGGCCTACCGGATGAAGGAAGTTCCAGTTAAGTAAAACTGAAGGAGAAAGATATGCCAAATAAACAATTTCGGGTTGATCGGCTTGCCGGTGAAATCCAGCGCGAAGTTGATGACATCCTTTTGAAGCGGGTGCGTGATCCCCGGGTCAAGGGCATCACCATCACGGGTGTCGACGTTACTGGGGACTTGCAACAGGCAACTATTTACTACAGCCTGCTTTCAGACCTGGCATCGGATGGTGAGAAGGCCCAGGCCGGCTTGGATAAGGCAACCGGCCTGATCCGCAGCGAGCTGGGAAGCCGACTTAATATCTTTAAGACTCCGGCGATCAAATTCGAACGGGACAAGTCGATTGCCTATGGGAGTCGGATTGACCAGCTGATTAATAAGTTGCACCAACAGGAAAAGTAAGTAATGGCGGGGAAATTTCCCCGCTTTTATTGTGGAGGAACAAGCTATGGATGGAATTATCCCATTGTATAAGGAGCGGGGGATGACCAGCTTCGATTGTGTTAGCCGTTTGCGCCGGATTCTGCACACTAGGAAGATTGGTCACTCTGGTACCCTGGACCCGTCTGTGGATGGGGTTTTACCGATCTGCGTAGGCAGTGCAACCAAGGTAGTTCCCTACCTGATGGCGTCGGGAAAGAACTACCAAGGAGAATTATTAATTGGGGAAGCTACAACTACCGAGGACCTCGATGGTGAGATCATTGCTATCCAGCCGGTCACTAGCGAAATCTCGGCGGCTGACATCCGCGAGCAGATGGGCACGTTAACTGGGGACGTTACCCAGATTCCGCCGATGTATTCCGCGGTGAAAGTCAAAGGAAAGCGCCTCTATGAGTATGCCCGGGCCGGCGAGTCTGTTGAGCGGCCGGTACGGCACGTCACGGTCGATAAGTTCGAACTGTTGAGCAGTAAGTACGATCCAACCGTTAAGCAGCAGCGGATCCGCTTTAACGTGGTCTGCAGCAAGGGGACTTACGTTCGGACGCTGGTGGTCGAATTGGCTAAGCGATTGGGTTATCCGGGGACAATGAGCTGGCTGACCCGGTTGGCTAGTGGCGGTTTTACCCTTGACCAGACCCTTAGTCTGACCGATGTTCAAGATGCGGTCACGGCCGGAACGATCGGTCACTACCTCTATTCCCTGGAGTACGCCCTTCATGACTATCCGGCGGTTGACCTGACCGAGGTGCAGTGGCAGGCGGTTAAAAACGGCGGCTGGTTAAAGCCAACTGAACTAACTACTGATGCATCAGAAGTGGTCCTGAAGTATAATAATCAAGTAAAGGCTTTGTACCACCTTGATCAAAAGCAGGGGGCCTACAAGCCAACCAAGATGTTTTCAACGAAATAGGGAGGCAAACAGATTGCAGGTTATCAAAGTTCATCACCCGATCGATCATAAGATCATTCCGGCGGGTCCGGTTGTGCTTGCGATGGGATTCTTCGATGGGGTTCATCGGGGCCACCAGGCGGTTATCCGTCAGGCTAAACAGCTGGCTGACCAGCAGGGACTGCCATTGGCGGTGCTGACCTACAGTCACGCCCCGGGAATTGCTTATCGCCAGTACCCAGGCGGTTTTAAGTACCTGTCAACGACAACTCGCAAGCTTGATTTGCTCAAGCAATTAGGAGTGGACCTGGTTTACCTGGTCAGTTTTACTTCCAGCTTTGCTAGTTTGGCCCCGCAGGACTTTGTTGACCAGTACCTGGTCGCCTTCCACAGTCGGGTTGTCGTAGCTGGGTATGACCATACTTATGGTCCAGCTGCGGTGGCAACGATGGATCGGCTACCCGGTTATGCTCGGGGCCGCTTTGCGGTAGTGACGGTACCAAAGTTTATGGATGCTGATTCATCAGCCAAGGTGGGCTCGCGAACGATACGCCAGTTGATCGATACTGGTGACGTTCAGGCGGCCAATCAGGAGTTGGGTTACTACTACCAGACCACGGGCTTGATTGTTCACGGTTTGGCTCGGGGCCGGACACTAGGTTTTCCAACGATCAATGTGGAGACACCAACTCCGGAGCGTCTGCCGGGGATTGGAGTTTATGCTGTCAGTGTGCAGATTGGTGGGTACTGGTATGGCGGTATGGCCAGTGTTGGTCATAACATTACCTTTGGCGACCATAATCAACTGACGGTCGAGATCTACCTGTTTGACTTCGATCAAATGGTCTATGGCGAGGAAGTCAAAGTGCGCTGGTACCAGTACCTGCGTGGTGAGCAAAAATTTGCCGGGGCAGGTGAACTGGTAGCTCAGATGAAGCATGATGAACAGGCAGCGCGAGCAGTTGTTCAGGAACCGCCAGCGCTGGGAAAACAGCTTGTCAATTAGTGATATTTATCAATATGATAGACGAACATTCGCTAAGAAAACAAAAATAGGTGAGGCTGAAGAAAAATAGCAAGTTCCTTCAGTCTCACCTTATTATTCTAATTCGACCTTTTTTACGCTGGTCATATTGGCTAGCTCAGCAAAAATTTCTTCCGTTTTAATTCCGGGTTTGAGTTCTCCAAACAGGTGACAGGAAACTGTCCCGTTTTGGTAACTATAGACTTTATGTTTTAGGGGAGTTCGAAAGTCCTGTCGGTTTAGCTGATCAATGATTTCGTGCAGCCGCTTGATTCCGCCGTCCAGTAATATAAAGCAGGAGAACTCCCGCCCCCGTCGCAGGGCAAACTGGTCGCCGTATTTGCCTAGCATCTCGGCAATGAGCACACAGATGGTTCCGGTAATTCCAATGCTATAAAGACCGCTTCCGTAAGCCAGGCCGATTGCCCCAGTTACCCAGATTCCGGCGGCAGTGGTGAGACCGTTAATAACATGGTCATGCCGGTTTAGAATGGTTCCGGCCCCTAGGAACCCAATCCCGCTGACAACTTGTGCGGCAATCCGGGAGGGGTCAACCGACCAGTTCTGATGGGTGATCTTCAACAGGTCGAAGAACCCATATTTTGAAACGATCATCGCCAGAGCAGCCCCGAGAGCGATGAGTGCATGAGTGCGGATTCCCGCCGTTTTAGCCTTGCTCTTACGTTCAAAACCAATGATACCACCGCAAAAGGCTGCTAATAACATCCGCAGACACCAGTCAAGTTCTTGCAAAGATGTCACCTCCTACGTGACAAATAAAGCAATATTATTATTGTTATAACTTAACTATAGCGCCTTTTGGGATTTAAAGCTAAAATCGTGTGTTATTTCAATTAGCAGTTGTCTTAGTGTCGACTGGCCCGGTGGCTGCTGCCCTGGTGGATCTTGTGGACCTGCCGCTTAAACCGCGGTCCATCATCGGTAACCAATTTGAAGTGGCGAAGCTTACCATGGAAGGGGTGGCCAGTCAGCTTAAGGTTAGTCCAGGACCGCATGACATCGGTCATTGAGTTAAGCTCCTTAAGCAAGTCAGGATTGCCCTCCTGCTGGGCAGCCTGCTTGATATCGGACTGCAGGCGGTAGATCAGGTTGTTATGATAAGAAAGCAGTTCGTTGGTCAACGGGGCGTTGCGGTACTTATTGAATAGGCGCTGGATGACCGTCATAGCCTCCTTGGCGTTATGTGGTTGTACGTAACGATGGTCGTCTGCATTCATTGTAAAAGATCTCCTTAGAATTTATTCTTATAATTGTTTGACATTTCTTGACTTTTAGGACAGTGGTTGGTATATTATACAGTGTGTTTAGCACTTAACCCTAAAGAGTGCTAAAAGGGGGAAGTGATAACAATGCTAACACAACGTCAAAAAAAGATCCTGCAAGCGATTGTACGTCAATACACGTCAACTGGTCAACCGGTGGGGTCCAAGCACCTGGCCGAGGAGTTACCGTTCAAGGTTAGTTCTGCGACCGTTCGTAATGAGATGGCCGTTCTTGAGAAGGCGCACTTGATTACGAAGGAGCACTCCTCTTCAGGACGGGTGCCGTCCAAGGAGGGTTATCGTTACTATGTTGACCATCTCCTTGACCCCCAAGCGGTGACAGATAATGACCTGGTTGTTATTCAGAACTCACTGGGTACCAGTTTTCAGAAGATTGATGAGATCATCTCGCACTCGGCTGATATTTTGTCAAACCTCACTTCGTACACCGCGTTCACCCTTAAACCAGAACAGACAGATGTGCGGTTGAGCGGTTTTCGTTTAGTACCGCTGGGCAACCATAAGGTCATTGCTATTCTGGTCACGGACAGTGGAGATGTTGAGAGTCAGGCATTTAGCTTGCCACGCAACCTCGACTTGGATGCTCTTCAGGCGGTCATTCGGATGATTAATGACCAGCTGGTTGGTCTTCCGTTAACCACTGTCATGAAGCGGTTGAACGATGACATTCCGTTGCGGGTTATGCATTATATGCATAGCGCCGATGGATTTTTGGATCTGTTTGATAATGTCGTTTCAAAGGCTGCACGTGAGCAGTTCTTTATCGGCGGCCGATTAAACCTGTTGGACTTCTCGAACACCCGTGATCCCCAGGCATTGCAGACGATGTATCGCCTGTTGGACCACAATGATGAGCTTTCGAACCTGCTCGATACCGGAACGACCGGTGAGGGGGTCAACGTCCGCATCGGTTCTGAGATCTCCAAGGACAAGGTGCTTGATAACTATAGTCTGATTACGGCGACCTACGATGTTGACCAGTACGGAAAGGGAATCATTGCCGTATTAGGGCCGACCCGAATGCCGTATTCCCGGACGATTGGCCTGGTAAATGCCTTTCGTCAGGAACTGGCCAAACGTCTGTTGGACTTTTATCGGCATTACTATGATTCATAGGAGGCGAGTTAATTGGCAGAAAAGGATAAGAAGCAAACGGCTAAGCAGCAATCAGCCGCAGATAAGCAGGCCGCTGCTAAGCAAGCGTCAAAAGATAAGAAAAAATCAGCAACCAGTCAGGTTGATGAATTAAAAGCGCAGATCAAGGATCTCAAGCAACAATTGGCTGACAAGGATGATAAGTACTTGCGAGCCGAGGCCGAGATCCAGAATATGACGACTCGGTTTAAGAAGGAACGGGCCCAGATCCTCAAGTACGATGGGCAAGATCTTGCCCAGTCCGTCTTACCGGTTCTTGATAATCTCAAGCGGGCATTAACGATTGAGGTGTCTGACGAGAACGGTAAGCAGCTGAAAAAGGGTATCCAGATGGTTCATGACCACTTGACCAACGCCTTGACCGATCATGGGATTACTGAGATTGAGGCTGATGGGAAGCCGTTCGACCCAACACTGCACCAGGCGGTTCAGACCGTACCGGTTAAGGATGGGCAGAAACCGGATACCGTCGTTCAGGTTCTTCAGGCTGGCTACCAGCTTAAGGACCGCGTCTTACGGCCAGCAATGGTTGTTGTGGCACAATAAAAATTAAGCAAAAAGAGGGAATTTAACAATGGCAAGTAACAAGATTATTGGTATTGACTTAGGTACTACTAACTCCGCCGTTGCCGTCATGGAAGGTAACGAACCAAAGATCATCACGAACCCAGAAGGTAGTCGGACGACACCGTCTGTCGTTTCATTCAAGAATGGTGAGACTCAGGTTGGTGAAGTTGCCAAGCGGCAGGCAATCACAAATCCGAACACGATTTCATCCATCAAGAGTCACATGGGTGAAGCTGGCTACACGGTTGAAGTTGATGGCAAGAAGTACACGCCACAGGAAATTTCAGCCATGATTCTGCAATACCTGAAGAAGTATGCTGAAGACTACATTGGTGACACGGTTGACAAGGCCGTCATCACGGTGCCAGCTTACTTTAACGATGCTCAACGTCAGGCTACCAAGGATGCTGGGAAGATTGCTGGTTTGGATGTCAAGCGGATCATCAACGAGCCAACTGCTTCTTCATTGGCTTACGGCCTGGACAAGAAGGACAAGGATGAAAAGATTCTGGTTTACGACCTTGGTGGTGGGACCTTTGATGTTTCCATCCTGGAATTAGGTGACGGGGTCTTCCAAGTTCTCTCCACGAATGGTGATACCCACCTTGGTGGTGACGACTTCGACCAAAAGATCATGGACTGGTTGATCGATGGCTTCAAAGAAGAAAACGGCGTGGACCTGTCCAAAGACAAGATGGCTTTGCAACGGTTAAAGGATGCTGCCGAAAAGGCCAAGAAGGACCTTTCTGGTGTTCAGGAAGCCCAGATCAGTCTGCCATTTATCTCCGCGGGTGAAAATGGTCCATTGCACCTGGAGAAGACCTTAACCCGGGCACAATTCAACCAGCTAACTAATGACCTGGTTGAACGGACGAAGCAACCTGTTTTGAACGCTTTAAAGGATGCTGACCTGTCATTCGATGATATTGACGAAGTGATCTTAAACGGTGGTTCAACTCGGATTCCGGCTGTTCAGGAAATGGTTAAGGAGCTGACCGGCAAGGAACCTAACCACTCCATTAACCCTGATGAAGCCGTTGCTCTTGGTGCCGCAATCCAAGGTGGGGTGCTGACTGGTGATGTTAAGGATGTTGTCCTGCTTGATGTTACGCCACTGTCTCTTGGTATCGAAACCATGGGTGGTGTCTTCACTAAGCTGATCGATCGGAACACGACCATCCCAACTTCTAAGAGTCAGATCTTCTCAACTGCTGCCGATAACCAATCCGCCGTTGACATTCATGTTCTTCAGGGTGAACGGCCGATGGCAGCCGATAACAAGACCTTAGGGAACTTCCAGCTGACGGATATTCCAGCTGCTCCACGTGGTGTTCCACAGATCAAGGTTACCTTTGATATCGATAAGAACGGGATTGTTAACGTTTCTGCCAAGGATATGGGAACTGGCAAGGAACAAAAGATTGTTATCAAGTCCAACTCCGGTCTGTCTGATGAAGAGATTGAACGGATGAAGAAGGATGCCGAGGAACACGCCGAAGCTGACAAGAAGAAGAAGGAAGAGGTTGACTTGAAGAACGAAGTTGACCAGGAACTCTTCCAAGTTGATAAGACCCTGAAGGAAGTCAAGGGCAAGGTCCCAGAAGAAGACATCAAGAAGGCTGAGAGTGCCCGCGACGACCTGAAGAAGGCCAAGGAAAGCGGTAATCTCGATGACATGAAGGCTAAAAAGGATGCCTTGAACAAGGTTGTCCAAGACCTTAGCGTCAAGCTCTACAAGCAGGCTCAGGGTGGCCAAGGTGGTGCTCAGGGCGGTGCTAACCCGAACAATGGTGGTGCCGACAATGGCAACAATAACCAAAATGGTAATGGCGGTGACACCGTTGATGGTGACTTCAAGGACGTAACGCCTGACGACAAGAAGTAATCTCAACTGTTGACAAAAGTAATGTAGAAGCCAAAGGCCATCACGTGCGGACTTTGGCTTTTACTTTCGTTTGCTAATTGTGGTATAACTAAACCAAATCAACTTGTGAGGGATATATATGGCAGAAAAAGATTACTATGACATTTTAGGTGTCTCCAAGGACGCGTCCGAGGCGGATATCAAGCATGCTTACCGGCGCTTGGCCGCCAAGTATCACCCCGATGTCAATCATGCCCCCGGGGCTGAAGAAAAGTTCAAGCAGATCAACGAGGCTTACGATGTCTTGAGTGACCAGCAGAAGCGGGCCCAGTACGACCAATATGGGTCGGCTGGTCCCCAGGCTGGCGCTGGCGGCTTCGGTGGCTTTGGCGGTGGCCAGGGCGGCTTTAGCCAGGGCTTTGGTGGTGGCGGCTTTGATGACATTTTCAGCCAATTCTTCGGTGGTGGCCAACGGCGGCAAGACCCGACGGCACCGCGGCCGGGTCGGGACCTTCAGTATGCGATGACGCTGAAATTCATGGACGCCGTTTTCGGTAAGACGACCACGATCAAGTATGATCGCGATGAGGAGTGCAAGACCTGTCACGGGACAGGTGCCAAGCCTGGTAAGTCAGCGACGACTTGTCAGCGTTGTGGTGGTCGAGGGTTCATCGTTTCCGTTCAGCGGACACCACTGGGCAACATGCAATCTCAGACGACCTGCCCTGAATGTCACGGGACGGGAAAGGTTATCAAGCCGGAAGACCGGTGTACCACCTGTCACGGAAGCGGTCACGTTCAGGAGAAACATGAGCTGGAGGTCAAGGTCCCAGCTGGGGTCGATGATGGCCAGCAAATGCGGCTTCAAGGACAAGGCGACGCCGGGGCTAACGGTGGTCCAGCCGGCGACCTCTATATTGTTTTCCGGGTAACCCCAAGTCGTGACTTCCGGCGGGATGGCTCGACTATCTATGTCGATCGTGATATTTCCTTTGCCCAAGCAGCTTTGGGCGATGAGGTTAAGGTCAAGACAGTTCATGGCGACGTTGACCTGAAGATCCCTGCCGGCACCCAGTCTGAAACCAACTTCCGCCTGCGTGGTAAGGGAGTTCCACACCTTAATGGTAAAGGTAACGGTGATGAACACGTTACCGTCCACGTTCGAACGCCTAAGAGCCTAAACAAACGGCAACGCGAGGCCATGATGGCTTTTGCTGCTGCCAGCGGTGAGGATGTCAAGGGAGTCAAGAAGTCCGTCTTAGACAAGCTCAAGGACGCCTTTGAGGATCGTTAAAATTTAAGATGAGGACGACTGCTTAGGGTGGCCGTCCTTTTGTGTTTTCATCGCGCCCCAGATTTTGTTATACTAAAAACAGTATTTTCGTAGAAAGAGTGACATAGCAGATGACAATGAGTCTAGATGAGATGAAGGCGCGCCAGAAGCGCATTCGTAACTTTTCAATTGTGGCCCACATCGATCATGGAAAGTCGACCTTAGCCGACCGGATCTTGGAGATGACCGACTCGATTAGCAAGCGGGAGATGAAAAATCAGATTTTGGATGACATGCCCCTCGAACGGGAGCGGGGGATCACCATCAAGTTAAACGCCGTGGCCTTGACCTACCATGCCAAGGATGGACAGGACTACATCTTCCACCTGATTGATACCCCAGGGCACGTCGACTTCTCCTACGAGGTTTCACGATCCTTAGCGGCTTGTGAGGGGGCCATTCTGGTCGTTGATGCCACTCAGGGAGTTGAGGCCCAAACGCTAGCCAATGTTTACCTGGCTCTGGACAACGACTTGGAGATCCTGCCGGTTATCAATAAGATTGACCTGCCATCCGCTGATCCAGAGGGCACCAAGAAACAGATTGAAGACGAAATTGGCTTGGATACCAGTGAGGCCGTCGACGTTAGTGCCAAGACCGGATTGGGTGTTGACAAAGTCCTGGAGAAGATCGTCAAAGATGTTCCAGCACCAACTGGTGACCTAACTGCGCCACTAAAGGCCTTGATCTTTGACTCCAAGTACGACGACTACCGTGGGGTGGTCCTCAGTGTGCGGGTCTTTGAAGGAACCGTTAAGAAAGGGGACAGGATCCGCCTGATGAATAGCGGGACCGAGTATGAGGTGGCTGAGGTTGGAATCAACTCACCGAAGCCCTTAGCTCGTGATGTCTTGATGGCCGGCGATGTAGGTTACATAACTGCTGCTATCAAGGATATCAAGGATACCCGGGTTGGGGATACAGTAACCAATGCCGACCGACCAACGGAGAAGCCACTGGAGGGTTACCGGCAGATGACCCCAATGGTTTATGCCGGGCTGTATCCAACTGATAATGCTAAGTTTAATGACCTTCGGGATGCCCTGGAAAAGCTGCAGTTAAACGATGCTGCCCTGACCTTTGAGCCAGAATCGTCTCAGGCCTTGGGTTTTGGTTTTCGTTGTGGTTTCCTAGGTTTGTTGCATATGGACGTGGTTCAGGAACGGTTGGAGCGGGAATTCAATCTTGACTTGATCACCACCGCGCCGTCAGTTACTTACCATGTTGATCTGGCAGATGGGACGATGAAGGAGGTTGAAAACCCCGCCGAGATGCCGGATGCCTCCGCTATCAAGGACATTAAGGAACCATATGTCCGGGCCTCAATTATGGTGCCTAATGATTATGTTGGCCCCGTGATGGAACTTTGTCAGCGGAAGCGGGGGATCTTCGACACGATGGAGTATCTTAGTGATACCCGAGTCAACGTGATTTACCATATTCCGCTGTCGGAAATTATTTTCGACTTTTTCGATAAACTAAAGAGCTCCACCCGTGGTTATGCTTCTCTGGATTATGAGATCGATGATTATAAGCCAAGTAATCTGGTCAAGATTGACATTCTCCTAAATGGGGATAAGGTTGATGCCTTGAGTTTCATCGCTCACAAGGACTTTGCGGCCGAGCGGGGCCGGGACATCACCTCAAAGTTAAAGAAAATTATTCCACGGCAGAACTTTGAGATCCCGATTCAAGCAGCCATCGGTTCCAAGATTATCGCTCGGACCAACATTAAGGCCTACCGGAAGGATGTTACTGCTCGGATCCACACCGGTGACCCCGACCGGCGTGCTAAGTTGTTGGAGAAACAGAAGCGTGGTAAGAAGCGGATGAAGGCGGTTGGTAAGGTTGACATCCCTCAGGAAGCCTTTATGGCCGTTTTGAAGACCGATGAGCAATTGGATGACAAGTGATCGTTGATGTGACGGCATTTTTAATTCTTAAAAATCATAAAGTAGACCAATATTCTAACAATTTCCCCTTAGTTTTCCCTAACACGGGATTTTAAGGGAAAAGCAGGATGTTGGTCTACTTTTTCTTTTAACTATTTACTTTTGCCAGCTCATCAAATAATGAGGCGGTCATACTCTTTTGTGTCTGTTAAATGGACATATAAGTATTAAGTGTAGTTTCAATTTTAGTGTGATGATTTAGATTTTATTGTTATCCATATGTTAGTAAGGTATAATATAAATGTGGATGAGATAAGGAGTCGCAATTTTGTCAATATGCCACGGTGTTTCGGAAGTGATTCCCTGAATCCGGAAAGGGGATGATACTGATGGAAACAAAAGTCACCCGGAAAGAGAGGCTGCCTTGTTATCGCACTGACGATTTGGTTATTGTCAGTAGCCGCGATTAACTTCGCTAAGGCTTACGCGATAATAAAAAAAGCTAATCGCAAGTAGCGACTAGCTGGTTAGCTTTTATTTCCGGAACGCAAAGGGACGAGAGCTGCAACCTCTTGTCCTTTTGCATATATAGTATACCATACTAACGTTAGAAGGTCGATGCTTATGGTCACTGAAGCTGAGAAGCGGGCCAAGAAGAAATGGGATGCAAAGAACAAGGATAAGAACCGAATATATCGATACCGTTCCTATGCTCGTAAGTTTGTACGGGACTTGGCCACTGAAGATGATTTGAAAGAGCTGCAAGAACTAATTAATAAGAGGTTAAGTAATGCATAGAAAAGCATTTAAGAATGTTAAAGATCATTACCTAAATATTGATGACGATTGGTATAATGCAATGTGCAAAGATGAGATTGATAATCAATTGGGGATGGAAGCTGAAATTAGCTTCTTAAAGCAGCCTGATAGCATTGATATTTTGTTAACCAATCTTTAATATCCCAATATGCGTCAAGGCATAAGAGAACGAGATGACCAACAAGCAGTGTTTAAACTATCAAAAGAAGATGCGGTAAAACTACGAGATTACTTAAATCGAGTATTATAGACATTCCCCCTAGGGTAACTATGGGATTACCCTAGGGGGAACTTTTATACCAAAAGGAATGAGTCACTAAAGAAATTGGTTTAGTTACCAGATTAATTATTTGTCGTTGACTGTGTCGGTTGTGCTGCCGGGTTTGCGGCTTGTTGTGCAGTGGTCAAAGCCTTTTTAAGCTGCTGGTTCTCGTTCTGTAGCTGCTTGACGTTCTTTTTCAATTGCTCAATTTCCTGCTTACCAGGTTGCTTTTGGAGTTCTTTAAGCTCCTTGTTGACTTTGAGGTGGTTGGAAAAAGAAAAGAGGTAAATAATCAGGGCCCCAATCAACAGGCAGACTAAGATCAAGAGAACCAATGGGATCCTGACCTGGCTGAAGAGCAGGTTGACTTCAACCGTGGCCGTATTGAGTAGGGCAAAGATAACGAAGATAATTAGTAGGATGATGGAAATGACCATCGTTGACTGTTTTTTCATGTGTTTAGGCCTTCCTTTGATAATGGCTTTATGTTTAATATAACTTTTCAGTAGACCAGTGGTGCAATAACCTTAGTAAACCAGCGTGCGGCCGTGGCATCTTTGGGACCGTAGATTGGGGCCGGTACAATCAGCTGGTCATCGACGGTGAAGAGACCTAGCTGCCCCTTGACCGGAATGGGTTTAATCCAATAAGAACCATTGGGACCATATGGTGCGAATCGCCAACCATAGTCGTGGGCCCCATACTGATCAATCCCAACAAGCTTGGCAACACAGGTGGCATAACCGGGGATACCGCCGGGGACCTTCTTAGCAGTTCCGCAAATTAGCAGATCACCCCGGTATTTGGTTGACCAACTGCGTTACTCAACGGTCTTGATGCCCCGAAAGATGTCCATCACGTAATCGGACCGGATCGATAATGCTTTCATGAGGGCCTCCCTTAATGAAAAAGCGACCGGTCAAATGACCAGTCGCTCTAATGGATCGGACATAACTAATCAGATTAGTTGTTGCCTTCAAGCTTTGCCCAGCCATCCTTGGCAACCTTGCTAAGAGCAGCAGCAGAAGCGTCCATAGCCTTTTGTTCACGTTCGTCAAGTGGAACTTCGATGATCTTGGCGATCCCGTTAGCGTTGATAACAGCAGGGGTACCAAGGTAAATTGGTTCGTTGACACCGTATTGGCCGTTCATTGGAGCACCAACCGGCAGAACAGCGTTTTCGTCACGCAAAATAGCACGAGAAATCCGCATCAAGCAGGTAGCAACACCGTAGAAGGTAGCACCCTTACGGTTAATGATTTCGTAAGCCTTGTTCCGGACGTCATCTTCGATCTTAAGAAGTTGGTCCATGGAAACATTGTTTTCTTTGGCGATGTCAAGAAGTGGCTTACCACCGATCGTGGCACTGGAGTAAGCAGCGAATTCAGAGTCACCGTGTTCAGCCATGATATTTGCCATAACGTCACGTGGGTCAACATCAAAGAGCTTTGCAAGGGCAATCCGCAGACGGGATGAGTCCAGTGAAGTACCGGAACCAACAACCTTGTTCTTTGGGAAGCCGGAAAGCTTTTGAACGGCGTAAGTCAGAATGTCAACTGGGTTGGCAGCAACCAGGAAGATACCATTGAAACCGGACTTAACGATTGGTTCGACAATGGACTTCATGATCTTGAGGTTCTTGTCAACCAATTGCAGCCGGGTTTCACCTGGCTTTTGCGGAGCCCCAGCAGTGATAACTACCAAGTCAGCATCCTTGCAAGTGTCGTAGTCAGCGGCGTAGATCTTCTTTGGGGCAGTGAAGACGGTGGCATCTTCGAGGTCCAAAGCATCCCCTTCAGTCCGCTTCTTAACGATATCAACAATGGCGAATTCTTCGGCCAGGCCTTGTTGAACCATTGCGTAAGCGTAACTAGAACCAACGGCACCGTCACCGACGAGAACAACTTTTTGATGATTCTTAGACATAATTTAACAGTCTCCCTTTCATCCTATATGTGCTATTTTGAGATTCCTCTCATATTTGATTATAGCATTCCTTGTGAAAAAAGCTATCAATTTGTGAAGTAAGATTCGCTTTTGATACAAATTGCCTTTGTTTAGTAAAGCCTTTAGCTGAGGGCTCCGTAACCGGCTACCAGGAGGGCAATTACAACCATCGGCCATAGCAGAACGTGGACCAGGGCACCGATTAGCAGGATTATAAACAAGATCCCTAAAATCTTGAGAGTGAAGATGCCCAGCTTCCATAATATCCATAGGGCGAGTAGCAGTATCAGGATACTCATTTTCTTTCCTCCATTATTAATATTGCTAGCAGTATATCACCACCTTTTGCTGTCAAGGAAGGAAGTGAATTAAACTTTGGCACTTTCTTAACCTTGTGATAAAATATAGTTATCTAAATGGCTAATTAGCCGCGAAAAATACGATGGAGGAGGTGGTTACCATTCTGAATCGAACGAAGCAGTTTATGCGTGAAAATGATTTAATGTATAAAAAAGAATATATTCGTCCAATGATGACGCCACAGCACGTCTATGTCTTTCGGTTTGGTAAACACAGGCTAAATAATCGGGTAATCATTCGGTATTCCCATACATGGACTGGCCGTTTGAAGATCAACGAAATTGACGTCCGACTTCATCATCAACATCATCCGCGCATCTTCCTGACGGAGGCCGATCTAATCGACTATCTGAAGCACCACATGGAAAAGGAAAAGCGGCGGGAGAAAGAACGATCACGTGCCGATGATGGAGACGGAGAATAGTGATCGCAGAACTTGATCGTGACCATGATATTGTGGCCACGATTTTATTATTTAAGGAGGATTTTAAGTGGATTGGACAGCAGTAACCGTAATCACTTCTAGCGAGGCCGTTGAGGCGGTCAGCTATATTTTAACTAACGAAGGTGCTCAGGGAATTCAGATCGACGATGCCGCCGACTTTGCCCACCTTAAACCTGGACGGTACGGCAAACATGGTGAGATTGTCGACCCAAACACAATCCCGCATCGAACATCTGGAGCAGCGGTGACGGGCTACTTTCCAGCTAACACCTTTGTCCCTGAACTCCTGCCGACGATTCGACAGCGGGTTGCCAAACTTCATGACTATGGCTTAAACCCTGGAGACAACGCAGTTACGGCTGCCGTGGTTGATAACCAACAGTGGGCGACCGTCTGGCAGAAGTACTATCACCCACTACGGGTTACCAATGAACTGACGATTGTGCCCCAATGGGAAGAATATCAGCCGGACCAGCCTCAAGAGAAACTCTTGGTCCTCGACCCAGGGATGGCTTTTGGTACCGGGACACATCCAACAACTAAGCTGATGTTACAGGCACTGGAAAACGTCATCCGTGGTGGTGAATCCCTAATCGATGTCGGCACTGGTTCTGGGGTTTTGAGCATTGCGGCTAAGCAGCTGGGGGCCGGCACAGTCCAGGCTTATGACATTGACGAGGTTGCGGTTCGATCCGCCCAGAAAAATCTGGATCTGAACCCAGTTGCCAAGGATGTTAAGGTGGGTGTCAACAGCTTGCTCGACGGAATTCATACCCAGGTTGACGTGGTAGTGGCCAATATTCTCGCGGAAATTATCGTACCGCTGATTCCGCAGGCTTTTGCCAATCTGAAGCCTGGTGGTTACTTTCTAACTTCGGGGATTATTGACGATAAGTCGGCACTGGTTCGACAGAAGATTCAGGACCAAGGGTTTATTATTGATAGTGAGACCAAAATGGGCGACTGGCACGGGATTACCGCTCACAAGCCAACGGAGGATGAGGACTGATGCAACGCTACTTTATCGATCAATCAGCTAGTCAGCAAGAGTTTGAATTGCCTAAGGATGTTGCCCACCACTTAGTTACCGTTTTGCGGGCTCAGGTTGGCAGCCAGGTAGAACTGGTTTTAACCGATCACCAAGTTTACCTGGCCACGGTGACGGCCACGAATCCTGCTCGAGTCAAGATTGTCTGTAATCTCAATCGCGACAGTGAGCTGCCATTACGGGTCACCCTGCTCTGCGGTCTGCCTAAAACCAAGGAAAAGCCAGAGCTGATTGTACAGAAGGCTACCGAACTAGGGGCTGATCGGATTGTCTTCTTTGAATCTGCCCGCTCGATCAGTCATTGGGCAAAGAACAAGCAGGCTAAGAAACTGGCTCGCCTGCAGAAGATTGCTGATGGGGCGGCCGAACAGTCCCACCGCAACCGGCAGCCTCGGGTAGATTATTGTCCAGACTTGACGACGGCCCTAGCTGAGAACCCGGCAGACCAGCGGGTGGTGGCCTGGGAGGAGTCGGCTAAGCAAGGAGAAACAAGTGCTTTTCACCGGTTGCTGACCAGAATGGTACCGGGTCAGTCCCTGTTAGCGATTTTTGGCCCCGAGGGTGGTTTGACCAGTCAGGAAATCAATCAGATGCAGGAGGCCGGAGTAATCCCGATTGGCCTTGGTCCCCGGATCCTGAGGACGGAGACGGCACCGCTTTATTTTTTGGCGGCGGTTTCCTATGCCAGTGAGTTGGCAGTTACGCGTCATCAATGATGATACGGATTGTGATACAATAAAAAAGCAAAATTTGATAATAAGGTGTTGTAAAATGGCAATTTTCAAAAGCAAATGGCAAACGATTGATAAAACGCTTTGGGGGCTCGGAATCGTCTTCGGGATGCTGGTTCCCGTATTAGCTGACCGTTTACCCTTCTTAACCCGGGTCCACTGGATCGTTTGGTTTCTGCTAATCGTCAATGGTATCTATAGCATTTGGATTGGAAACCGGGTGGCCCGACGGCAGCTTAGCGTCTTCAACCTGCTGGTTTTCCCCGTGCTGTTCTTGCTGGCGGCCTATTTTTTCATGCCGCACTTTACTTATTACTTTGCACCTGCTTACTGGGCAGTCAGCTACTTGACCTGGGCCAGCCGGCAGAAATAAATTTGACGAAGGGGGAATGGGAATGTCACAAACGAGAGAGCTGACACATGATGATGTGCGCAGAATGGTTGCTTCTTATATGAATGATGAGCATGTGGCCTTGGTTGAGAAGGCCTACCACTTTGCCGCCGTCTGCCATCGTGACCAGCGGCGTAAGTCTGGAGAGCCTTATATTATCCATCCGATCCAGGTTGCAGGGATTCTGGCTGATCTCCAGATGGACCCGGAGACGGTCTGTGCGGGCTACCTGCACGACATTGCCGAGGATACCGGGGCAACGCTGGACGACATCAAGGAGCTGTTTGGCCCGACCATTGCCATGATCGTCGATGGTGATACCAAACTGGGCAAGATCCACTACAAGTCCAACCGGGAGCAGATGGCAGCAACCCACCGGAAGCTGCTTCTGGCAATGTCTAAGGATATCCGGGTGATGATTGTCAAACTGGCTGACCGGCTCCACAACATGCGGACCCTTCAGCACCTGCGGCCAGACAAGCAGCGGCGAATCTCCAACGAAACATTAGAGATTTATGCCCCAATTGCCGACCGACTGGGAATCAGCACGATCAAGTGGGAGCTGGAGGACTTGTCACTGCGTTACCTCAATCCGCAGCAGTACTATCGGATCGTTCACCTGATGAACTCGCGGCGTGACCAGCGGGTCGACTACATTAACAATGCCATCGGTCTGATCAAGGGGGCCGTTAGTGATCTGAAGCTGGGACCTAATGTTGAGATCTACGGGCGGCCCAAGCATATCTACTCGATTTACCGTAAGATGGTGACTCAGCATAAGCAGTTCAGTCAGATCTATGACCTATTAGCGATTCGGGTGGTAGTTGACACCATCAAGGATTGCTATGCTGTCTTGGGGGCTATTCACACTAACTGGAAGCCGATGCCAGGCCGTTTCAAGGACTATATTGCCATGCCTAAGACTAATGGCTACCAGTCCTTACATACTACAGTGATTGGACCCGAGGGCCGGCCGCTGGAAGTCCAAATCCGGACTCATAAGATGCATGAGGTGGCTGAATATGGGGTTGCCGCTCACTGGGCCTACAAGGAAGGCAAGACCAATGGGGTTCAACAGACCCGTGACAGTCAGAAACTGAACATCGTCAAGGAAATTCTTGAGCTGCGTCAGGAAAGCAACGGTACTGATGAGTTTATGCAGGGGGTTCAAAGCGACATCTTTACCGACAAGGTTTATGCGTTCACTCCTAAGGGAGACGTTATTGAGATGCCTAAGGGGTCCGGTCCCTTGGACATGGCCTACCAAATCCACACGGAGGTTGGAAACCATACGACTGGGGCCAAGGTCAATGGTCGGATCGTTCCCCTGGACTATGAGATCAAGAACGGTGAAATTGTTGATATCTTGACCTCACCGTCCTCGGCGGGGCCAAGCCGTGACTGGCTGGATATGGTCAAAACACGGCGGGCCCGTAATAAGATTCGTCAGTTCTTCCGTGCTCATGATCGGGAGCAGAACATTGAGCAGGGGAAGCAGATGATTGAAAGTGAGCTGCGTGAGGCCGGCTACAACCCGTTTGGCCTGCTAACGGACAAGAAGGCAGCTGATGTGGCGCAGGCCCTTCATTACAGCACTGCCGATGACATGTATGCAGCGATCGGCTTCGGTGACCTGGCCCCTGTGGGCGTCCGAAATCGGTTTACGGCAGATATTCGCCAGAAGGAAGAAAGTGACCGTCAAGCGGCCGCCCAACGAGCCCTCCTTGAGGAACATAAGACATTAGAGAAGCCTGACGAACGGGCTAAGCAGAAGCAGGCCAAGGCTTCTAGCGAGGGGATTGTGGTCGAAGGAGTCGATAACCTTCTCGTCCGGTTGAGTCACTGTTGTGATCCGGTCCCCGGGGATGAAATCGTCGGCTACATCACCAAGGGTCGCGGGGTCTCAGTCCACCGCAAGGACTGCCCGAACATCAAGGCAGCTGAAAAGAGCGGCCAGCGAATTGTCAGTGTCTACTGGGCTAATCCCAATGGCGACAAGACTAACTACGATGCCGATATCGAGGTTCAGGGATATAATCGTAATGGGATGCTGAATGACGTTTTGCGGTCCATCAATAACAGTACCCGCTTCTTGAGCTCGGTCAACGGGAAGGTCGATCACAATAAGATGGTGACGATCAGCCTGACGATCGGCGTTCGTAACCGGCAGCAGTTACAGTTGATCATGAACGCCCTGAAGAACATTCGAGACGTTTACGTTGTTAAGCGGGTCATTCGCTAGGAGGGAAATTATGCGTGTTGTATTACAAAAGGTAAACCGGGCCCAGGTATCTATCGCCGGGACCACTGTAGGAAAGATTGATAAGGGCTACATGCTCCTGGTTGGCTTTGCTCCTGACGACGGAGATGAGCAACTTGACTACCTTGTTCATAAGATTGTTAACCTGCGGGTCTTTGAGGATGAGAATGGTAAGATGAATAAGGGGTTAAAGGACGTCGGTGGATCCATTCTGTCGATCTCTCAGTTCACCTTGTATGCTGATACCCGACATGGCAACCGACCGGGCTTCACCGGGGCAGCCAAGCCTGACATTGCCGAGCCATTGTACGAGCGCTTCAACCAGAAGCTTGCCGCGACCGGGATTCATGTCGAAACCGGACACTTTGGGGCCGAGATGAAGGTGGATCTTGAGAACGCCGGACCAACCACTATCATCTATGAAAAGTAAAAAGATTCGTGATCTCAAGCGAGGTTACGAATCTTTTTGTTATGTCTAGTATTGAGCCAGGATTTGATCGACAGCACCACCATAGCTTTCACCAAAGAGGACCAGGTGCATGCAGAGGTAATAGAAGCGATACCACGGCAGCCGGTCGTTGATTCCCGGGGTGAACGGATAATCGGCAGCGTAGGCCCGGTAGAAATTGTTGTCAAATCCGCCGAATACTGTTGTCATGGCGAGGTCGAATTCCCGGTCGCCGTAAATGGCATCGGGATCGATCAGGTAGGGCTGGTCGTTTGAGAACATGAAGTTGCCTGCCCATAGGTCACCGTGAAGCAAACTTGGCCGGACCGTGTGCTCCCGATAATAAGCACTGAACTGTTTAACCATCTGGTCGAAGTGTTCTTGCCGCCACCGGTTCCATCGGCCACGGTCACTGGCTACCTGAACCTCGGGGAAGAGGCGTTGGTGGACGTAGAAATCAGGCCAGCTGGCGTTCCATGAGTTATCTTTGACCAGGGCCTTGGTGCGATGGTTATCGACGAAGCCAAACTTGTTATTGGGACTGTATTGCTGGTGCATAGCGGCGACAGCCCGGCCAAGGTCGGCCTGGCTGCCGTTGCTTTCGTTCAGCCAGTTTAAGACCAGGTAGGCGTTGCCATTAATTTCTCCGTTGTGGATAGGTGTCGGGGTATTGATGACTTTGCCAATGGCTTTCAGCCCATTGATCTCGTGAGCAAAGTACTTTGCTGGCTGGTTGGGCTGGATCTTGATAAAGTAGGACTGGCCGTCTGCCTCAATGCGGTAAGACTCGTTGATGTCACCACCACTGACGGGTTGGTAGCTGGTTAGCTGCTTGAATGGCAGTTGTTGAAACCACTGATGATTTAACGTACTCAAAAAACCACTCCTTTTTTGTGTTTAGGTTAATTATAACGAGCGTTGGCCAGGGATTCAAAACAGGGGAATTATGGGATGGGATATTGACAATTGGGGCCGGGACGAGTAAGGTAAAAAATGAAAATTTGATATTCATAACCAGTAATAAAAGAATGCTCGGTACCCCCAAAGAACCAGCGAGTGGGGATGGTGGAAGCCCACATTGCGAGGGACCGATTGACCCTTTTTATGGTTGGACGCAGTCCCGTCAGTTTGTTGACGTTATCATTGAGTTGATACCAAGGTGGTACCGTGCAGTAGAGCACCCTTGCAGACGCAGGGGTGCTCTTTTATTATTTTATGGATGAAAAGGAGCACTCGAGAATGAAGAGAACCAATTATTGTGGGGACACAAACGAACAGCAGGTTGGCCAAGAAGTCGTTTTAAAGGGGTGGGTTGCCAAGCGCCGTAACCTCGGTGGCCTGATCTTTATTGACCTTTGGGACCGAGAAGGGATCGTTCAGCTAGTCTTTAACGAAAAGGAAAATCCAGAAGCCTTTAAAGTAGCCAATGCTGTCCGTAACCAGTACGTCTTGGAGGTTACCGGGAAGGTCCAGCCCCGGGCTAAAAAGGAAATCAATCCTGACATGAAGACAGGGAAGGTCGAAGTGGCCGTTGAGAAGGTTACTGTCTTGGCCCGGTCTGAGACGACACCGTTTGATATCACCGACGGGGTCGATGCCTCAGAGGACTTGCGGATGAAGTACCGTTATCTGGATCTCCGGCGGCCGGAGATGATGAAGAAACTGATGCTGCGGTCTAAGGTGACCCATGTCATTCACCGCTACTTTGAGAAGAACGGCTTCCTGGACGTTGAAACTCCGGACCTGACCCGGTCGACGCCGGAAGGGGCCCGAGACTACATCGTGCCTTCTCGGGTCTACCCTGGACATTTCTACGCCCTGCCGCAGTCACCGCAATTATTCAAGCAGTTGCTGATGGCTGCCGGGGTCGACAAGTACTACCAGATTGCCAAGTGCTTCCGGGACGAAGACTTGCGTGGTGACCGTCAACCCGAATTTACCCAGGTCGACACAGAGATGTCCTTTGCTACACCACAGGATATTCAGGACATGACCGAGGGATTGATCAAGGACGTCATGAAAGAAGTCTTGGGGATTGACGTCAAGCTGCCATTCCCACGGATGGAATGGCAGGATGCCATGGATAAATATGGGACTGATAAGCCTGATACCCGATTTGGCATGCTGATTCACGACTTAAATGACATTGTTAAGGATTCCTCCTTCAAGGTCTTTTCCGGAACGGTGGCAGACGGCAACTATGTCCGTGCTATTGCGGTACCAGGTGGGGCCGACAAGTACTCACGTAAAGACATTTCCAAGCTGGAGGACTACATCAAACGGTACGGGGCCAAGGGACTGGCCTGGGTTAAGGTTACGGATGATGGTTATAGCGGTCCGGTTGCTAAATTCCTCACTGACAAGGCTGAAGCTATCAACCAGGAACTCGGCGCTAAGAACGGTGACCTGATCCTCTTCGTTGCCGGTAGCTTCCACGTGGTTTGCGACTCACTGGGTTACTTGCGGCGTCACTTTGGTCATGAACTTGGGCTGACCAACCCGAACCAATGGAATTACGTATGGGTGGTCAACTGGCCAATGTTTGAATACGACGAAGGCTTTGGCAAGTGGATCGCGGCCCACCACCCATTTACTATGCTGAATCCGGAAGATCTTCACTACTTAGAAGACGGTGAGGATCCACACAAGGCCCACGCTCAGAGTTATGACATTGTCCTGAATGGTCAGGAGATCGGTGGCGGATCCATCCGTATTCATGATCCAAAGGTCCAGGAAAAGGTTTTGAAGGCCCTGGGCTACACTAAGGAACGTGCGGAGGCTCGTTTCGGCTTCCTGCTCAAGGCCCTTACCCTGGGAATGCCGCCAGAGGGTGGATTGGCTATTGGCCTTGACCGTTGGGTAATGTTCCTGTCACAGGCCGATAACATCCGGGACGTAATCGCTTTCCCGAAGAATTCCAAGGCCGTGGAACCGTTAACCGCTGCCCCTGGTAAGGTCAGCCAGCAACAGCTTGATGACTTGAAGATTGAGTTTGGCAAAGACGTCGACTATAAGCTGGATAAGTAAAACTTATTTTCTGTAACTACTTTATAATAATCAGAACTAAAAGAGAGGCTGGGAGAAAACAGGTTTTTTCTCCCAGCCTTTTGCCGTTCTTACTACATGAAGTTTGTTATTGCGCCGGATTCATTTAAAGGGAGCCTAACTGCCAGGCAGGCTGCTAACGCGATTGCAAGGGGATTCACCGGGTTTATCCATTAGCTGATATACTCCGGTCACGATGGCTGATGGTAGTGGGCTTCAGTCTGGTGTAGCCCTGACGGCCGAAAATGGTGCCTGATTGATTAAGAAACTTAAGTAGTGCATAAGAAAAGGCTCGCCGTGAAGTGAGCCTTTTCTTATGCTGTTTATTTCAAAATCTTTTTTAAGAACTCCTGAGCCCGGGGACTGGTTGGATGGGCAAAGAAGTCACTTGGGTGGCCGGTTTCTTGGATATAGCCATCGGCCATGAACCAGATCTGATCGGCAACCTCCTTGGCAAAGCCCATCTCGTGGGTGACAACCACCATTGTCATCCCCGAGTTTGCCAAGTCCCGCATGACCTTCAATACCTCTTCAACCATTTCAGGGTCAAGGGCTGAGGTTGGTTCATCAAAAAGCATCACCGCTGGATTCATTGCCAGGGCCCGGGCGATGGCGACCCGTTGCTTCTGTCCACCGGAGAGCTGGTCGGGATACTGGTCAGCCTTATTGGCCAGGCCAACCTTAGTGAGCAGCTTCATTGCGGTCTGCTTAGCTTCATCTTCGCTGGTTCCCTTGACTTTAATTGGTGCGATCATGATATTTTTGAGGACGGTCATATTCGGGAAGAGGTTGAAACCTTGAAAGACCATTCCCATCTTCTGCCGGATCTGGTCGAGCTGCTTATCATTGAGTCCAACCAGGTTCTGCCCTTCGAAAAGTACCTGTCCGCTGGATGGCTGCTCTAGGGCATTGAGGCAACGGAGAAAAGTACTCTTTCCGGCTCCTGATGGCCCAATGACACAGATTACCTGACCCTGGTCAACGTGTTCAGTAATATCCTTTAAGACCACGTTATTTTTGAATTTTTTCTGTAGTTTCTTAACTTCAATCATCTTAGTGGGCATGTTTCATCTTCCTTTCAAAGTGCAACAGAATCCGGGAGAGGGTAAAGGTCAATACAAAGTAGATCAGCATAGTGATAAAAAGCGGCAGGACACCTTTGTAGGTAGCCGATTGGACCAGCTGAGTCTGATACATCAGCTCACTGACCCCGATGACGGATACTAGCGAACTGTCCTTCAGCAAGGTGATCAACTCATTGCCCAGGGCTGGCCAGATGTTCTTCAGTGCTTGGGGCATGATAACTTCTTGGAAGGTTGTCTTTTTACTCATTCCCAGACTTCGAGCTGCCTCGGTCTGGCCAAGTGGAATTGATTGAATTCCAGAACGGATAATTTCGGCAACGTAGGCCCCAGAGTTGAGTGAAACAGCGATGATCCCGGCAACCAGGGCTGGCATCGACTGAATAATGGCCCCAATTCCAAAGTATACAAACATGATCTGAACCATCATTGGAGTACCCCGGAGAAATTCAATGTAGCAAACGGCAATCGAGTGGAGCAATTTATTCTTGGACAGACGCATCAAGGCGAAGAGGGTCCCGAGAATAAACCCGCAGATGACAGAGACGATTGTGATGATCAGGGTGTATTCAATCCCTTTAGCGAAGTAACGCCAGTAGGAGAGCACCGTATTCTGCTTCTTATAGGACTTCATGTATTTTGAAGCCTGGGGAATCCACTGCTTGTTGACCAGGTCTTCGTCATTAACCTGTTTGATCGTTTTGTTAGCCGCAGCCTCCAAGGACTTATCCCCCTTAGGGAAAGCCATGGCGATATCGCCAGCTGTTGATGGCAGCTTCGAGTTGAAGGCATAGAGGTTGGAATTATTAGCGGCATAGGCCTTAGCGGTGGCTTCATCCATCAGGACGGCGGAAACCTTATGGGACTGGAGGCCAATGACCAGGTTGGACAGTTTGGCCAGCCCCTTGTTTTTAACACCGGGCATGTTCTTATCGATCATTGTTGACTGGAGAGTTCCGTTTTGGGCGCCGACAGTCTTGCCCTTGAAGTCTTTGGCTGTGCTGAACCGTTCCTTGTCTGCCTTGTTGATCAGGAAGTAGCTGTTTCCTGAGTAGTAGGTATTAGAAAAGTCAACACTCTTCTTACGCTCATTGGTAACGTTCATCCCGGAGATAATAACATCGATCTTACCGGTCTCAAGGGCGACAAGCAGGGAATCAAAGTCCATGTTCTTGATCACCAGTTTGACACCCAGATCCTTGGCAAACTGTTTGGCCAGGTCAACCTCAAAGCCGACGTACTCGGTTTTGCCATTCTTCTTGGTAGTAAACTCATATGGCGGGTAATCGGCACTCATTCCGACAACCAGGGTGCCTTTCTGCTTAATCTTTTGTAGTGAATCGTCCGTGGCCGCCTGACTACTAGTTGACGATGAGCTGACAGCACTGCTGGCACTGGATGAGCTTGTTGAGGTAGCCGCAAGGGCTGTGCTTGGCATCACCAGTGAGCATAACAGGATGAATAACATAAATAATTGCTTGAGATGTTTCATAGTGTTGGCTCCTTAATCTGAATTTATGATTGTTAGCAATATACACCAATATACATACTTATGCAATAAGAAACGGGAAAATAGTATAAATATACAATATTGATGAAAGGGATTACCTTGGCTTAAAGCCGGGGATGAAGGGATGATAAAAGTAGCTAATATTTGTGAAGAAGCGGATCGGCCCATGATCAAAGCAATTTATAATGGATAATTATGGAAGAATATGAATTATCGTCGAAATTAAGTTGATATTTGTTAAAAGAATTATTGACATGAAAGCCCTGATTAGGTACAATACCTTTTGTAGTGAAAAGGCGAACTTTCGTAGCCTTGTTACGTAACTTTAAGCTCGGAGGGAGGGAATCAACATGTCAAAAACAGTCGTTCGTAAGAATGAATCTTTAGACGACGCTCTTCGACGCTTTAAACGTTCAGTTTCACGTAACGGAACTCTGCAAGAATACCGTAAGCGTGAATTCTACGAAAAGCCTAGTGTACGACGGAAGTTGAAATCTGAAGCGGCACGGAAGCGCAAGAACAAGCGTGGTCGTCGTTACTAAAATTGTGTGCTCCTACCTTTTGCGGTGGGAGCTTTTTTCTTGAATGGAGGAGAAGACAATGAGTTTATTAAAGCAATTACAAACTGACATGATCACTGCGATGAAGAACAAGGACAAGGACACCTTGGCCGTTGTTCGGATGCTGAAGGCGGCGGTCCAAAACGCCCAGATTGAAGCTGGCCATGACCTGACACCAGATGAGGAAGTAGCTGTGATGTCACGGGAATACAAGCAACGCAAGGAGTCACTGGCAGAATTTAAGAAGGCTGGTCGTCAGGACTTGGTTGACAAGACTAATAACGAGATGAAGGTCGTTGAAAAGTATATGCCAAAGCAACTGACTGTTGACGATGTTAAGAAGATCGTCAGTGAGACGGTTCAAGAGGTCGGTGCAACTAGCATGAAGGACTTTGGCAAGGTCATGGGGGCCGTAATGCCGAAGGTTAAGGGTCAAGCTGATGGCAAGCTGGTCAATCAGACTGTTAAGGACGTCCTGAGCAACTGATAAGGTCCAATAGGTCAGTTCTACAATGTGGGGCTGGCTTTTTTGTTGGCTATTTTATAGGGTTGCATTAATGAACGTATTAATATTATATTAATGCGAGTATGGTGATTATTAACACCAGCTTTTGTGCTAGAATATAAGCCAAATAGTATTTGGAGGTAAATTAGTGTGTGTACTTCAATCATTTATAACGCCGGCGATGGCTATTTTGGTCGGAATCTCGACCTGGAAGTTTCCTTTGGTGAAGAGGTTGTAATCACCCCGCGGGATTACACCTTCAACTTCCGTAAGATGCCCAGCTTGGATCACCATTATGCCATTATCGGGATGGCCCTGGTAAAGGATAACTACCCGCTTTACTTTGACGGTGTCAATGAGGAAGGGTTGGGAATGGCCGGCCTGAACTTTGACGGCCCAGCCCATTTCTTCCCAGTGGCTGATAGCAAGGATAATGTCTCACCGTTCGAGTTCATTCCCTACGTCCTCGGTCAATGCAAGAACGTTGCCGAGGCCAAAAAACTGATGGCTAACCTGAGCCTGGTTAACATCAACTTCTCTGATCAGCTTAAGTTATCACCATTGCACTGGCTGATTGCTGACCGGTCTGGCAAATCAATTGTTGTTGAATCAACGGTAACTGGTCTGCATGTTTACGATAACCCGGTTGGTGTTCTGACCAATAATCCGGAGTTTCCACAGCAAATGACCAACCTGGCCAATTACCAGAGTATCTCTCCGGCTGAACCAACCAATACCCTGACTCCTGGGATTAAGTTGAATAGCTATAGTCGGGGGATTGGATCTCACCTCCTGCCAGGTGGAATGGATTCCGAGAGTCGTTTTGTCAAGGAAACTTTCACCAAGATGCACGCACCAGCTGGCAAGGATGAGGCCGAAAACGTTACGAATTACTTCCACCTCCTGCATGCGGTTGAACAGCAGAAGGGTCTGGACGAGGTTGCTCCCGATACTTTTGAGTATACGATTTACTCTGATGGGGTTAACCTGACGACTGGGACCTTCTATTACACGACCTACGAGAATAATCAGATCAACGCGGTTGCCATGCGCAACGCTAACTTGAATAGCAGCGACCTGGTTGCCTATCCACTTGTTACCAAGCAAGCTATCAACTACCAAAACTAAGAATCTTTACCTACCCATCACGATGTGCACCGTGATGGGTTTTTATTTGCAATCTTTATTCAAAAATACGGTATATTTTACAATATAAATAAAAAATTGCGAATATTTGTTGATTTTTATTCATGTGTAGCGTATATTCATTATCAAACTTAAATCAAACAAATGGAGGACGAGACATATGACAAAAGAAAAGATTGTTTTAGCATACTCCGGTGGTCTTGATACTTCGGTGGCAATTCCCTGGCTGAAGAACAAGGGTTACGACGTGATTGCCTGCTGTATTGATGTTGGCGAGGGTCTCGACCTGGAGGCCATCAAGCAAAAGGGGGACGCAATTGGTGCCTGGAAGTCTGTAGTGATTGATGCCAAACGCGACTTTGCGGAGCAGTTTGTTCTGCCAGCCCTGCAGGCTCATGCAATGTATGAACAGAAGTACCCGCTGGTATCCGCCCTTTCTCGTCCGCTGATTGTTCAGAAACTGGTGGCGGTGGCTAACGAGTATGGAGCAACGGCAATTGCCCACGGATGTACTGGCAAGGGAAACGATCAGGTTCGGTTTGAAGCCGGGATCCATGCCCTGGCACCGGACATGAAGATTGAGGATCCAATCCGGGATTGGCACTGGTCACGGGAGGAGGAAATTAAGTATGCCAAGGATAACGGTATTTCGGTACCAATCACCAAGGCCAGTCCATATTCGATTGACGAGAACCTTTGGGGGCGGGCTAATGAGTGCGGAATCCTGGAAGACCCGTGGGTAGCAGCACCGGCTGATGCCTACGCTCGGACCACACCGATTGAAGATACCCCAGATAAGCCGACGATCCTTGAAATTTCCTTTAAAGCAGGAGTGCCAACAGCAATTAACGGTGAGGAGCTACCTCTCGATGAACTGATTATGAAGCTCGATAAGGTTGCTGGCGAGAATGGAGTTGGCCGGATTGATCACGTAGAAAACCGGCTGGTCGGGATCAAGTCCCGGGAAATTTATGAGTGTCCAGCCGCAACCGTCCTTCTTGCCGCTCATAAGGATCTTGAAGATCTGACCCAGGAGCGGGAGGTTGCCCACTTCAAACCACTTGTTGAAAAGAAGATGAGCGAAATTATTTACAATGGTCTCTGGTACTCACCTTTGATGAATGCGATGGTGGCCTTTATCGATGCCACCCAGGGAGTTGTCAACGGGATTGTTCGGGTTAAGCTCTTCAAGGGTAATGTGATCTGCGAGGGGCGGAAGTCGCCAAATTCTCTCTACGACAAGAACCTGGCAACCTACACCGCTGCCGACGAATTCGATCAGGAGGCCGCTACCGGCTTCATCAAGCTCTGGGAACTGCCGGATAAGGTTTACGCCCAGGTTCAAAACCAGAGCCAGCACCATCAATCAGAGGAGGTTCATAATGCCGATTAAGAAGATGTGGGGTGGCCGGTTCGAAGCAGCGGGAGATAAACTCGTCGACAACTTTGGGGCCTCTATCGACTTTGATCAGGTGATGGCCAAGGAGGACATCATGGGCTCGCTGGCTCACGTGAAGATGCTGAAGACCACCAAGATCCTTTCAGCTGCCGACGCTGATCAGATCATTGCCGGTTTGGAGAAGCTGGCGGACCGGCTAGCCAAGGAAGGGTTACCCTTCACGGTGGAAAACGAAGATATTCACATGAATATTGAGGCTCTGCTGACTGCGGAGATCGGCCCGGTTGCTGGTAAACTTCACACCGCCAGGAGTCGAAACGATCAAGTGGCTACCGACCTCCACCTCTACGTCAAGGAACGCCTGCCTAAGATTATTGACCTGCTGGTAAAGCTGCAGACAGCCCTGGTTGACCAGGCGAGTGTCAACGTAACGACGGTGATGCCGGGCTACACCCATATGCAGCACGCCCAGCCGATCTCGTATGGGCACTACCTAATGGCCTATTTTCAAATGTTCCAGCGCGATGTCGAAAGGTTTCAATTTAATATGAAGCATACTGATGTTTCACCACTAGGGGCTGCGGCCCTGGCTGGTACTACCTTCCCGATTGACCGCAAACTGGCTGCCGACCTGCTGGGCTTCGATCATCCCTATGCTAATTCTCTGGATGCCGTTTCGGACCGGGATTTTGCCCTGGAATTCCTGAGTAACGCCAGCATCCTGATGGTTCATCTTTCTCGCCTGTGTGAGGAGTTAATCTACTGGTGTAGTTACGAGTTCGGCTACATTGAACTGGCCGACCAGTATTCGACGGGGAGTTCGATCATGCCCCAGAAGAAGAATCCTGACATGGCTGAGCTGATCCGGGGAAAAGCGGGACGGATTTTCGGTGACTTAACCGGATTGCTGACGGTGATGAAGGGACTGCCGTTGGCCTACAATAAGGATATGCAGGAGGATAAGGAAGGAGTCTTTGATGCGGTTAAGACGATCGTTCCCAGCCTGCAGGTGATGGTAGGGATGATCAAGACCCTCCATGTCAACAAAGATAAGATGGAACACGCCACCCACCACGACTTTGCCAACGCCACTGAGTTAGCAGACTACCTAGCCACCAAGGGTATTCCCTTCCGTCAGGCCCACGAGATCGTCGGTGAGTTAGTCCTTACGGGATTGAAGACTGGGACCAACCTGGCTGACATTCCACTGGAACAGTACCAGAAGATCAATCCACAGATTACTGCCGACGTCTATACGGTTCTCAATTCCCATACGGCAGTGGCTCGTCGTCACTCCCTGGGGGGAACCGGCTTTGACCAGGTGAAGCAGCAGATCAAGGCAGCTAGGGAATTGATCGAAAAGAATCAACAGTAACTAATGAAGCTGGATGCCGGTCATCCGGCTTTTTTGGTTATATGATTATCTTGGGCTGTGATATAATCAATTGAAGATTAACCACTAGAAGGAGCTTAAATAATTGGTAGAAAAAAACGACGAGATTGAACAGACATTTCAGATCGAAAGCCCGGAAATCGAGGTTGGTATTCTCGGGCCTCAGGACAAGTTTGTCAGCTTGATTGAGCAGGGAATGGACGTTACCATTAATCCATTTGGCGATAACCTGAAGGTGAAGGGGCGTACAGAGGATGTCAAGATGACAGTGGATGTCTTTCATGCGCTGATCAACCTTTTGAACCAGGGAATTCGTATTCATAGCACCGACATCGTCAGTGCTATGAAAATGGCCCACCGGGGGACGTTAGAGTATTTTGCAGATCTTTACAGTGAGACGATCATTAAGGATCGTCGTGGCCGGGCTATCCGGGTAAAGAACTTTGGTCAGCGCCAATACGTCAATGCCATGAAGCATAACGATATCACTTTTGGAATTGGTCCCGCAGGAACTGGGAAGACCTATCTGGCGGTGGCAATGGCAGTGGCGGCCTTGAAGCGGGGAGAGGTCGAACGGATTATCATTACCCGCCCCGCCGTCGAAGCCGGGGAGAGCCTTGGATTCCTGCCTGGCGACCTTCAAGAAAAGGTTGATCCATACCTGCGGCCAATCTACGACGCTTTAAATGATATCTTCGGCCCTGATCACACCCAACGGTTGATGGAACGTGGTGTTATTGAGATTGCACCTTTAGCCTACATGCGGGGTCGGACTCTCGATGGGGCCTTCATCATTTTAGATGAAGCCCAAAACACCACCAATGCTCAGATGAAGATGTTTTTGACCCGGTTTGGCTTTGGCTCCAAGATGGTGGTCAATGGGGATATCTCTCAGATCGACTTGAAGCACGGTGTTCGTAGCGGTTTGGTCAGCGCGCAGCGGATCCTTAAGGACGTTCGGTCAATCAAGTTTGTTACCTTCAGCGCCGAGGACGTGGTCCGTCATCCGGTTGTTGCCCGGATCATTACCGCTTACGAGGAGGCAGGAACCAAGAAGACAGGAAAAGCAAAGGAGGATCAGACGGATGGATCTGACAATTTACGATCGGACAAGTAACGGCATCAGTCAAGACCAACATAACCTCGTCGAGCAGGTTCTGCAGTTTGCCGCCCAGAAGCTCAACCTAGCGGAGAATACCGAAATGTCAGTGACGCTAATGAATAATCCGGCAATTAAGAAGATCAATGCTCAGTATCGGGGGGTTGACCGGGCTACTGACGTCCTCAGCTTTGCGGCGGAAGAGAGTGGCGACGAGTCACCGATCATCATGGATCCAGAACTGGCAGCTGAATTGCCGACCAATCTCGGTGACCTCTTCATCTCCATGGATAAGGTCGTTGAACAGGCCAAGTTCCTTGGTCACTCGTCTGCACGGGAACTGGGCTTTTTAGTGGTTCACGGCTTCCTTCACCTGAACGGCTACGACCATGAGCAGCCTGCGGATGAAAAGAAGATGTTTGCACTACAGCGGGAGATTCTCGATGAATATGGACTCAAACGATAAACATCAAGTGACCAAGAACCACCACCTCTTTCAGGCGATGGGACACGCTTTTGACGGGATCGTGGCAATGCTTAAGGAGGAGCGCAATATGCGCTTCCACGTCCTGGCAGCCATGCTTGCGGTAATCATCGGCTGGTACCTAAAGATCAGTACTGCAGACTGGCTCTGGATCCTGCTAGTGGTTTTCTTGGTCTTTGCTGCTGAATTCTTAAACACGGTCACGGAGGCGGTCACCGACCTCCTGTCCAGTCACCACTACGATATTAATGTAAAAAAAGCCAAGGATGTGGCAGCCGGAGGTGTCCTCCTGGCGGCACTTTTTGCACTAGCCGTGGGGGCAATCATCTTCGTACCGCGTTTCTACGCATTAATCATTAGATAGGAAGTAAGAAATATATGGATAATCCAGAATACAAGTCCGGCTTTGTTGCCCTGATTGGCCGGCCCAATGTTGGCAAGTCGACGCTGTTAAATTACATCGTGGGCCAGAAGGTGGCCATTATGAGCAATGTTGCTCAGACTACTCGTAATAAGATTCAAGGGATCTACACCAGCCCGGAGGCCCAGATCGTCTTCATTGATACTCCTGGGGTTCATAAACCGGCTACTAAGCTGGGTGATTTCATGGAACGGTCAACGATGTCCGCATTGGATGAGGTCGACGCGGTTCTCTTTGTGGTTAGCGCTACGGAGAAACGGGGAGCTGGGGATGACTTCATCATTAACCGTCTCAAGCAGGTTAAACAGCCAATCTACCTGGTAGTTAACAAGATTGACCGGGTTAGCCCCAACGACCTTCCTAACATCGTTGCCCAATACCAGGATGCCCTGCCATTTAAAGCAGTCGTGCCGATCTCAGCCTTGCAGGGAAACAATGTTAATGGGCTTTTGAATAAGATCATTGCTGGCCTGCCTCATGGTCCACAGTATTACCCGGCTGATCAGATCAGCGATCATCCTGAGCGGTTCGTGGTGGCCGAGATGATTCGGGAGAAGATTTTCATGCTGACCCGGGAGGAAGTTCCGCATTCGGTTGCAGTTGACGTTACCTCGATCAAGCGTGAGGATGAGGAGCACATCCATATTTCGGCTAACATTATCGTGGAACGCCCCGGTCAGAAGGGGATTATCATCGGTAAGAAGGGACAAATGCTTAAAAAAATCGGCACAATGGCCCGGCAGGATATTGAACGCCTGCTCGGCGACCGGGTCTTTCTCCAGCTGTGGGTCAAGGTGGTTCCCGGCTGGCGTGATAAGTCGGCCATGCTGAAGGACTACGGTTACCGGAATAAAGATTACTAAGACGAGGGGGTGCTGGTCGTGGCCCGGGAAGTGACCGATTTTAATGGGATCATTATCTACCGACAGGACTACCGGGAACGCGATCTCCTGGTGAAGATGCTGACTGACAAGATCGGCCCGGCAATGTTCTTTGTCAAGGGAGCTAAAAAGCGTGGCTTCCGATTGGCTGCGGACATTCTGCCCTTCACCCACGGCAGCTACATCGGTTCCCTGGCTGACGATGGGCTGAGCTTTATTAATGTTGCCAGCGAAACGCACCAGTACCGCAACATTATTGGCGATGTCAGCAAGAATGCCTATGCCACTTATATCCTCTCCCTGGTGGACCATGCTTTTCCCGATGGGCGTAATATTGGGGCATGGTTTAAACAGGTGGCCGCCGCCCTGGAACGAATTGATCAGGGGGTTGACGAGCAAGTCGTGGCTAACATCATTGAGATCCAGCTGCTGACGATGTTTGGGGTGGCCCCTAATTGGGACCAGTGTGTTGTTTGCGGTCAGGACCAGGGTCCCCTTGATTTTTCGGAGGAGTCTGGGGGAATGCTATGTAAGCGGCATTGGTACCTTGATCCCCGCCGTCTTCATCTCAACCGGCGGACTGTCTATTTTCTTCAGCGCCTGGCCCATGCTAACCTCCAACAGGTACGTAGGATCAGCATTAATCCGGTGACCAAGCGCCATATCCAGGCGGTCATCGATACTATCTACGATGATCAAGTGGGCTTGAAGCTCAAGAGCAAGCATTTTATCAACGAAATGCACCGCTGGGAACAAAAGATGGGAAATTTGCCGTCAAAAGATTGACTTTCAAAAGGACATTATCTATTATTAGGTACGTATTTAAGAAACACCTCAATTGAATACATGCAGCCACGACGGAGAATAATGATGGCCAGTACCAGGACAGCGAATGGGGGAGAGTGAAAGCCCCAGACTGGTCAGCCATCACGGGCCCTCTATCAGCTGGATAAACTAAGCTGTTTTGCAGGAATGCAAAAAAGCAGGGTGGAACCGCGAATCAACCTCGTCCCTGCAGTTACTATTTTGTAGTAGCTGGAGGGACTTTTTATTTAGAGAAGGGAAGAATAATGATGACAACGAAAAAGCTAAGTGTCCAAGACATCATCTTTACGCTTGAACAGTACTGGGCCAAGCAGGGGTGTATGTTGATGCAGGCCTACGATACTGAAAAGGGTGCCGGGACGATGAGCCCCTATACCTTCTTGCGGGCGATCGGGCCGGAACCGTGGAACGCTGCCTATGTTGAACCGTCTCGGCGGCCGGCAGATGGTCGTTACGGGGAGAACCCCAACCGGCTCTACCAGCACCACCAGTTCCAAGTGATCATGAAGCCATCACCAGACAACATCCAGGACCTTTACCTGGGTAGCCTGCGTGAACTCGGCATTGAACCCCTGGAGCATGATATTCGTTTTGTCGAGGATAACTGGGAGAACCCTTCAATGGGCTGTGCCGGTGTTGGTTGGGAAATCTGGCTTGATGGGATGGAAGTTACCCAGTTTACCTACTTCCAGGTTGTTGGTGAACTGCCGATGAATCCAGTGGCCGCCGAAGTTACCTATGGCCTGGAACGGTTGGCTGAATACATCCAGAATGTCGATTCTGTTTATGATCTTGAATGGGCTGACGGGGTCCTCTACGGTGATATTTTTAAGGAACCAGAGTATGAGCACTCTAAGTACGCCTTTGAGGAGAGCAACCAGGAGATGCTCTTGGCGGCGTTCAACGACTACGAGACCGAAGCTAAGCGTCTGATCAAGCTCGGCCTGGTTCACCCAGCCTATGATTATGTACTGAAGTGCAGCCACACCTTCAACCTGCTTGATGCTCGGGGGGCTGTCTCTGTGACCGAGCGGGCCGGTTACCTGCATCGGATCCGGATTATGGCCAAGTCGATCGCTAAGGCCTTCGTTGAGGAGCGGCGCAAGCGCGGCTTCCCTTTGATCCATGATGAAAAACTGCGTCAGAAGACCCTTGACGAATACACCAAGAAGGCCGAACGTGAGAAGCAGCGAGCAGCAAAGCGCGCTGCTAAGCAGGCAAAGAAAGCACAGAAGGGGGATAAGTAAACATGGCTAATACATACTTATTAGAGGTTGGTGTCGAAGAGATGCCTGCCCACGTGGTCACGCCAAGTATCAAGCAGCTGCACAAGCGGGTGGCTGACTACCTGAAGGAAGAACGGATTGGGTTTGATGATATCAAGGAATACGCAACCCCACGGCGGATGGGCCTGTTGATCTCGGGCCTGGCTGATAAGCAGCCAGATATTGATGAATCTGTTAAGGGTCCAGCTAAGAAGATTGCCCAGGACGCTGACGGTAACTGGACCAAGGCTGCCATCGGTTTCACTCGGGGGCAAGGAGCCACAGTTGATGACATTGAATTCAAGGACGTTAAGGGTGTCGAATATGTCTTTGTTGAGAAGCATATTACCGGTAAACCAGTGGCTGAGGTCCTCGAAGGCCTGCCGGATGTTATCACGGCGATGAATTTCCCAACCTTGATGAAGTGGGGCTATAACAACCTCCAATTTATTCGGCCAATTCGCTGGCTGGTCTCTCTGCTTAACGATCAGGTGGTACCATTTAAGATTCTCGACGTTGAAGCTGGCCGGACAACCAAGGGCCACCGCTTCCTGGGTCACGACATTGAACTCAAGCAGGCGACGGATTATGAGGAGGCTCTTCACGACCAGTTCGTGATTGCCGATCAGGCTAAGCGCAAGCAAGTAATTACCGATCAGATAGATGCCATTGTCAAAGAACACGACTGGGTAATCGACAAGGATGCCGATCTCCTGGAAGAGGTCAATAACCTAGTTGAATGGCCAACTGCCTTTGCTGGCTCCTTTGACCCGAAGTACTTGGTTCTGCCTGATGAAGTTCTGATTACCTCGATGAAGGATAACCAGCGTTTCTTCTATCTCCGTGATCATGACGGCAATCTCTTGCCGCACTTCATTGCTGTTCGTAATGGAAACAGCGAGTATTTGGACAATGTGATCAAGGGGAACGAACGGGTGCTGGTCCCACGGCTGGAAGATGCTAAATTCTTCTATGAAGAAGACCAAAAGATTACCATTGACCAGTATGTTGAACGGCTCAAGCGGGTTAGCTTCCACGATAAGATCAGCTCGATGTATGATAAGATGCAGCGAGTGGCCGTGATTGCTCAGCTACTCGGTGAACGTCTCGGCTTAAGTGATGATGAGCTGGCCGACCTCGATCGGGCCGCCCACATCTACAAGTTTGACCTTACTACCCAGATGGTGGGTGAGTTTGCTGAATTGCAGGGGATCATGGGTGAGATCTATGCCAAGATCTTCGGCGAGAAGGATGATGTAGCCGTTGCCATCCGTGAGCACTATATGCCAATCTCTGCCGAGGGTGATCTTCCACAGACTAAGATTGGTGCTATCCTGGCTGTGGCTGATAAACTTGATAGCATCATGAGCTTCTTTGCCGTTGGGATGATTCCATCTGGTTCTAATGACCCGTATGCATTGCGGCGTCAAGCCTTTGGAATTGTCCGGATCATCAACGACCGCAATTGGCACTTGCCGCTGATGGGGATGCAGGACGCAGTCATCGCCGCCTTCAACAAGGCTGGTTTGCAACCAAGCTTTGACTTGAGTGCTAACCAGGACCAGGTTCGGG
This sequence comes from Limosilactobacillus pontis, assembly GCF_002940945.1. Lineage (GTDB taxonomy): Bacteria > Bacillota > Bacilli > Lactobacillales > Lactobacillaceae > Limosilactobacillus > Limosilactobacillus pontis_A. Next base: position 130,193 of record NZ_PNFV01000005.1, on the reverse strand, counting down.
CCTTCTTCCTTGACCGGCTTAAACAGCTCTTCAACGGTGAGAAGCTACGTCACGACATTGTCGATGCGGTCACCGATACTCAGGGTGTTGACATTGCTAACGTGATCGAAGCAGCCAAGGCCATCGATAGCCACAAGGACGATGCTGACTTTAAAGGTGCAGTCGAGGCCTTAACCCGGGTTCTTCGGATCGCCAAGAAGGGGAAGTTTGGTGCCGCAATGCCAAGTGTTAACCCTGACCTGTTCGTTAATCCGTCAGAGCAACAGCTCCACGATGCCGTTAACACGGTTGAGCAGCATTTCGCTGATCGGACTGTGGCTGAAAACTTTACCGCCCTGCGTGATCTTGCTCCCGTTATCAGTGCCTACTTCGATGAGAACATGATCATGGATAAAGATGAAGCCGTTCGCCAAAACCGGTTAGCTCAATTGACAATTCTGGCTCGGCTGACCGCTGTTGTGGGAAACCTTAACGACCTAATCGTCAAGTGACGAGGCCTGATATTTGAAATTCTCGCAACTTGTGGTACCATATATATTAAGTGAATTATGGTTAAATGATTGATTGGAGGGTCGCATTCCGTTGGGTTGCGGCCTTTCGTTACTGTTCGCGAACCTATCAAGTGGGGTGATTCAATGGCCAGAATACCACGTGAGATAATCGATCAAGTTCGTAATTCAGTTGATATTAGTGATGTTATCGGGCAATATGTCCAGCTCAAACGGGCCGGGAAGAATTTCACCGGATTGTGTCCTTTTCATGAGGAGCAGACCCCGTCCTTTTCCGTCAATGCCGAAAAACAGTTCTACCACTGTTTCGGTTGTGGGCGGAGTGGGAATGTTTTCCAGTTCTTAATGGATTATAAGCACATTGGTTTTGTGGAAGCCGTTGAGGAGGTTGCCAAGCTAGGTGGCACTAAATTGCCGACTACCTATACGGCCGATACCACGACACAGGCGGACTCTCCACATGACCGGGAGCAGGGACAGCTGCTGGATCTGCATGAGAAGGCGGCCCAGCTTTATCAGCATATCCTACTCAACACCCCGGCTGGTGAGCCGGCTCGGCGCTACCTGCAAAAGCGGGGGATGTCTCGTGACCTGATTGAGCAGTTTCAAATCGGCTTCGCTCCCGTTCAGCGAATTTTGGCCCCGTACTGTACCCAACAGAAACTTGACTACCAGCTGATGCGCAAGTCGGGACTCTTTACCGAGGATCGGGAGGGCAAGCTTCAGGACCGATTTGTTGAGCGGGTGATGTTCCCAATCAAGAACGCCCAAGGAAAGGTTATTGCCTTCTCAGGCCGCTTGCTCAGTACCGCTCAGACCGACCTGCCCAAGTACCTCAATAGTCCGGAAACACCGATCTTCAACAAACGGCGGACCCTCTTTAACCTGGACCTGGCAAAGAAGGCGGCCCGCAGTGATGGTCGTCTCTACCTCTTTGAAGGATTCATGGATGTAATCTCGGCTTTTGGTGCTGGAATAGAAAATGGTATTGCCTCGATGGGAACTTCCTTCACCGAGGAGCAGGTCCATATCATCAACCGGACGACGAAACAGCTTGACATATGTTATGACGGTGATTCAGCGGGACAAAACGCAATTGATCGAGCAATTAATCTGGTTAAGGACCACCAAAATGGACAGCTGGCGGTGCGGATCGTTCAGTTGCCGGCGGGGGTTGATCCCGACGAGTACGTACAGCAGAATGGGGCAGTCAAGTTTCGCAATTACGTTCATAACCAGGAAGAAACCCCGACAGACTTCTACCTGCGTTTTCTACGTAACGGCCGTAATCTGAATAACCAGCAGGAGCTGATGTCCTACCTGGACGCGGTTCTCAAAGAAATTGCCCGTCTGGATACACCACTGGCTCAGGATATGTACTTAACGAAACTGGCTAATGAATTCAAATTGGACAAAGCCGCCCTGCAGGGGCAACTCCACCAGTTGCAGGGTGCAATGCACTTGGAGCCGACTCAACCGGGTCAGGTCTATCATGAGCAGGCGGCGGCAGCCTATGCACCGCCAGTCCAGCCGACCACGACTAGAATTGGCCGGACCGAGTTGGCCGAACAGATCTTGCTTCGGTACATGCTTCATGACCCTAACGTCTGGAGTCATGTTCGGGCCCAGGACCACTTTCACTTCGTCCACGAGAAATACGAGTCCTTATATATGGTTGCCAGCAGCTACTTCTCGGAGTATGGCGACTACACGACGGCCCGCTTTCTCGATTACTTAGCAGCTTATCCAGACTTGCGGACGACGCTCAGTCAGGTTGAGCAGCTGACGGTAAACCCGGACGTAGATATGCAGGTAATCGATGACTGCCTGCACATATTAATCCAGCAGACGCCCCTGCAGGATCAGATCAAGCAGGTCCGAGCCCAGCTTCAGGAGGCAAGTACGTTAAACAATACTGAACTGGCTACCCAACTGACGGTTGATCTGGTAAAACTATTAAAGAAGCAACAACAGTATAAAGCGGAGGAGACTAAATAGTATGGCAAAGAGTAAGAAGAAAGACCTTGTTATCTCAAACAGCAGTAGTTTTAATCAACATGAATACGACACCGCTGTTGGTAAACTGATTCGCCATTACAAGAAGCAAAAGGAGGTCAAATACGACGATCTGACCGAGCAGATTGCTAAGCCCTTTGAATTGAACGCTGCCGGGATCGATAACCTTTTGCAAAACGTTGAGGACGCTGGTATTAGTGTTGTTGATAGCAACGGTGATCCTGACCCCCGGGCACTGAAGGCAACTGAGAAGCTGTCCCAGAGTGCCATGAAGGATACCTCGGCCCCAACTGGCGTAAAGATCAACGATCCAGTCCGGATGTACCTGAAGGAGATTGGCCGGGTTAACCTGTTGACCGCCGACGAGGAAGTTCAATTGGCCCTACGGATCGAACAGGGTGATGAGGAGGCCAAGCAGGAACTGGCCGAGGCGAACCTGCGGCTGGTAGTTTCCATTGCCAAGCGTTACGTTGGCCGGGGAATGCAGTTCCTGGACCTGATTCAAGAAGGAAATATGGGCCTGATGAAGGCGGTTGAGAAGTTTGACTACCGCCGGGGCTTTAAGTTCTCTACTTATGCTACGTGGTGGATTCGCCAGGCCATCACCCGGGCAATCGCTGACCAGGCCCGGACGATTCGGATCCCGGTTCACATGGTGGAGACGATCAATAAGCTGATCCGAATTCAGCGGCAGCTGCTCCAGGACCTCGGACGGGAACCGCTGCCTGAGGAAATTGGGGCTGAGATGGATATGCCAACGGAGAAGGTCCGTAACATCCTGAAGATTGCCCAAGAACCGGTTTCCCTCGAAACCCCAATTGGTGAGGAGGATGATTCCCACCTGGGTGACTTTATTGAGGACCAGGACGCCACCAGTCCAGCCGATCACGCGGCCTACGAGATGATGAAGAAGCAGTTGGAGAATGTCTTGGATACCCTGACCGATCGGGAAGAAAATGTTTTGCGGCTACGGTTTGGTCTGGACGATGGTCGGACGCGAACTCTGGAAGAGGTTGGCAAAGTCTTTGGCGTCACCCGAGAGCGGATTCGGCAGATCGAGGCCAAGGCCCTGCGAAAGCTGCGGCACCCATCTCGTTCTAAGCAGTTGAAGGATTTTCTGGAGTAAACAGGTTCCTTATTAATTAAATACGATAAAATGACGGATTGCGACCAATTTGGCGGCAATCCGTTTTATTAATCTTTGCTATCTTTATTAAATAAAAGTTAAAACTAAATTAAAATTAGCTTGACCGGGCCGTAGTTTGATAATAAACTTAATATAATTTAATGATTAGAGAGGGAATGAAGCTATGCCTGAATTAGCAAACGATTTGTTAGGAACGATTAATCACCGGCTTGATGCCCAGAAGCCATCTGGGATCCGGGCTTTTGATCAGGAAGTTTCCAAGGTACCAGGGATCATCAAGCTGACTCTGGGTGAACCGGACATGAACACACCAGAACACGTCAAGCAAGCGGCCATCAAGAGCATTCAAGAAAACGACTCGCACTATGCTCCCCAGGCCGGGAAGCCGGAATTACTGGCGGCTATCAGCAAGTACATTAAGGATACCCGGGGGGTTGACTACGATCCCGACCATGAGGTGGTTGTAACCGTGGGAGCTACGGAGGCCGTTGTCGCAGCATTCTTCGCCTTACTGAATACTGGGGATAAAGTCATTATCCCAACGCCGGTCTTTTCCCTGTATTTCCCGCTGGTTGCCATGACCGGGGCCACCGCTGTTCAGGTTGACACTTCTGCGGATGGCTTTGTTCTGACTCCTGAACATCTGGAAGCGGTCATTGAACGTGAGGGTAAGGGCGTTAAGGCCGTCATCCTTAATTACCCATCCAACCCAACTGGTCGTGAATATCCACGGGATGTGCTGGAAGGCCTGGCGAAGGTTATTGCCAAGCACCACCTGTACGCGATTGCTGATGAAATCTATAGCGACCTGGTCTACGGGGTCAAACACTACTCAATTGCTACCATGATTCCGGAACGAACCCTTTTCATCTCTGGGCTATCCAAGTCTCATGCCATGACTGGCTACCGTCTTGGTTACATCACTGGGCCTGCCCAGATAATGGCTAGCATCAGGAAGATGCATGCCTACTTGGTAACGACAGTCACAGACAACGTTCAGGCTGCTGCTGTTGAGGCTTTGAACAATGGTCGAGAGGATCCGGTTGGTTTCCGCAAGACTTATGAACATCGTCGTGACCTGGTCGTTAATGGCCTGCGTAAGCTCGGTTTTGAAATGTCAACGCCGCAGGGGGCTTTCTACATCTTCGCCAAGATTCCGGACCAGTTCGGCAAGGATGATGTTACCTTTGCTAAGCGTCTAGCTACGGAGGCCAAGGTTGGGGTTACGCCCGGCAGTGCCTTTGGAGCAGGTGGGGAAGGCTACGTTCGTCTCTCATATGCCTCATCTGATGAAGACCTTAAAGAGTGCCTGCACCGAATCGGTGAATTCGTTAAGAAACTGAACTAAATTACTGAAAAAGTGCTCACTGGTCTCACGGCCGGGGGCGCTTTTTGCTATACTGGAATTAAATGACAATAAAGAGGGATGTTAACGTGGATGAGAAACACTTATCAAAACGGCTGACCACGGTGGCTAGTTATGTGCCAGCCGGGGCCCGGATGGCCGATATCGGCTCGGACCATGCCTACCTGCCAGCAGCCCTAGCCCTAACGAAGAAGATCAGCTATGCGGTGGCTGGAGAGGTCGTTACGGGCCCTTACAAGAACGCAGTCAGTGAGATCAAAGGGCACGGCCTGACTGATTGGGTTAAGCCACGATTGGCAGATGGCCTGGACGCGGTCACGCCCGCTGATCGGATTGATACTGTTGTAATCGCTGGGATGGGAGGAACCCTGATTGCCGAAATATTAGAGCGTGGCAAGCAGCATCTAGCTGGAGTCCAGCGACTGGTTTTACAGCCAAACGTTGGCGAAGATCGTTTGCGGCGGTGGCTGATGGTCAACCGTTATCAGATTATGGCTGAACAGATCGTTGGTGAGGATGATCATATTTATGAAGTCATTGTAGCCGAGCCGTCAGTGGTCCCGTTCTGTTACAGCGACTATGAGCTGATGTTTGGTCCCCACCTGTTAGAGGAGAAAGGACCTGTCTTTGTTGCCAAATGGCAGGATTATGCTAAGCGGCAGCGAGCGGTTATCAATCAGATTGAACAGGCCCAGAACGTGCCGGTCGAACGGATTACTGCGATGAAGAAACGGTTAGCATTAGTAGCGGAGGCGTTAGGTGATGACAAGTATTAATGGTAGCACCCTGATTCAACGGTTTGAACAGTTTGCCAGCCCGCAACTGGCCGAGAAGTGGGACCACGTCGGACTACAAGTTGGCAATCCTGATCGGCCAATCAGGAAATTAATGACGACCCTTGATGTTCGTCCAGAGATTGTTCAGGAGGCCGTCGATTCGGGGGTTGACTTCATCTTTGCCCATCATCCGGTGATGTTTCATCCGGCTAAAAACCTTGACACCCGGGATCCACAGAACGCCATGTACGCTCAGTTGCTAGCTCACCAGATTACAGTCTACGCTGCCCACACCAATCTTGATACGGCCAATGGGGGGATGAACGACTGGCTGGCCGCCAAACTCCGGCTCAGTAACTGCCAGCCCCTGGTACCTGCCGGCAGCGACCCGGTTACCGGACAGCCGGTCGGAATGGGGCGAATTGGCGACTTTGCCGGTTCGATGAATGCAGATGCCTTTGCGCGTTACTGCATGCGGACCTTCAACGTTACCGGTCTCCGCCTGGTTGCCAACCCGGCCGATCGGGACCGGCTAATCCACCGGGTAGCCGTCTTGGGCGGTGCTGGTCAGGACTTCTATCAGCTGGCGGTCAAACAGGGGGCCGATGCTTACGTTACCGGTGACGTAAGCTACCACTTCGCTCACGACATGATTGCCAACCACTTGACCGTCGTTGACCCGGGTCACCACATTGAAGCGGTAGCCGAACAAGGACTGGCGACTCTGATCCGCAATTGGCAACAAGAATACGGCTGGGACTTCACGGTGATTGAGAACCGGATCAACACGGATCCCTTCACGTTCATGGTGGCCTCAGACAAGCAGTGATGTGAGAATCAAAGGAGATGTTCGATAATGGTTGTAGAAAAGTATGATGGTTTATTATCCCGTTTTTTGAAGTACGTCAAGACGGAAACCCGGTCAAATCCGGCGTCAACAACAGTTCCGTCCGATCCCAAGGAGACCGCCTTTCTAAATGAACTGGCGACGGAACTCAAGCAGATTGGTCTGGATGATGTCCATATCAATAAGCAGAGTTCCTATCTGATGGCTACGATTCCAAGCAATATCGATTACCCAGTACCGACAATTGGCCTGATCGCCCATGTTGATACAGCGGACTTCAACGCCCATAACGTCAGTCCGCAGGTTATTGAGAATTACGACGGGCACTCAGCTATTAAGCTCGGTGATGGAGAATACCAGCTGGACCCCGCTGATTTTCCTTCCTTAAAAAAGTATGCGGGCAACACCTTGATTACCACCGATGGTACAACCCTGCTGGGAGCCGATGACAAGTCTGGGGTGGCTGAGATCGTGACGATGGCTGCCTACCTGATGAAGCATCCAGAGATTAAGCATGGGCAGATTAAGATTGGCCTAGGACCTGACGAGGAGATCGGAACTGGGGCGGATCATTTTGATGTGACGGACTTTGGTGCCGACTTCGCCTACACGGTCGATGGTGGTCCGCTGGGCGAGCTTGAGTATGAGACCTTTAACGCAGCTCAGGCAGAGATTGAGATTAAGGGTAACGATGTCCATACTGGGGTTGCCAAAGGGACGATGGTCAATGCTATTCAGGTGGCAATTGACCTTCACGACAGCTTGCCAGCCCATGAGCGGGCGGAACGGACTGATGGCCGGCAGGGATTCTTCCACCTATACAAGTTTGATGGGACGGTAGATCATGCTGCCATGGTCTACTTGATTCGGGATCACGATAAACAGACCTTTATCGAGCGCAAACACCTGCTGGAACGGATTGTGGCCGGCCTCAATGATGAACTGGGGGCTAAACGGATCACGATGAAGCTCTATGACCAGTATTACAACTTGAAGGACGCTCTCAAGGACCACATGGCCGTAGTTGAAATTGCCAAACAAGCGATGGAGAATCTAGATATCAAGCCTGATATCTACCCGGTTCGGGGTGGGACCGATGGCTCGACAATTTCTTACATGGGTCTGCCGACCCCTAACCTCTTTGCTGGAGGAGAGAACATGCATAGCCGGTTTGAATATGTTTCCTTGCAGACTATGGAACGGGCGCTTGATACCCTGTTGGAAATTAATCGCTTGAATGTGGAACGAGGTAAGTGATCCACGGATACAAAAAAAGATCAGCGAAATCAATCGCTGATCTTTTTTGTTGCTTATTAGCTTACTTGTTGTTCTTGGCTGGGTTGGCACTTTCGGTGATGGCCGTCACTGCGTTAACAGCGATCAGGGCCATGACCACGGCCAGGATCCCAACCATTGTGTAGTCGGGCGTCATGCCTTCGAGCTGACCGGTAATGTAGGCTAAAACCTCACCGAGGATCAGTGCCCAGATCCCGGCCATAATGTTTCGTGATAATGCATTCATGTAAGTCATCCCCTCTTTTAACTCCTTAATTTTAGCACAAAGGGCCGGGGATGGGAAAGAGGCAAACCAATTTGAGTGTTTCATGGCGGCTGGTGCGAAAAGATTTGGTATAATCAACCTGTATACGAAAGGAGGAGAGCATCTTGGCCTTTACGCCACTTGATGTGCAAAGCTCATTTAGCCTGCTACAAAGCCCAATTAGGATTCCCGAGCTGGTTCGGGTGGCCCGGGAGCGGGGATATACATCCCTGGCCCTGACCGATGAGAACATCCTCTATGGGGTAGTCGACTTCTACAATGCGGCCCGGGCTGCAGGAATCAAACCGCTGCTGGGGATGAAAATGCGGCTGACGTTAGATGATGGAGCGGGCAACAGCTTGATGCTGACCTTCATTGCTCGTAACCGTCAAGGCTATCGGCACCTAATGGATCTCTCCACTTGCCACCAGACGACGGCCCGCGAGAAACTCCCACTGACTATTGACCAGGTGGACGAGTTATTGGGCGACCTCTTCGTCATTGTTCCACCCCAGACCGGCCTGTTCAGTTCAGCACTTCATCCGGGGGAATTTCTGCAACGGCTAAGCGAGCTGACCGATTCAGACAGCTTGCTGATTGGGATTAACCCCGATCTGGACCCGGTCCACCGGGCGACCCTTCAGGACTTGGCCGCCAGTCATAACTTATCACTGGTTGGTACCAGATCGGTGGAGTACTTGGACCCGACTGACCAGTTTGCTGCCAAGGTTCTTCAGGCGATCCGGGTGGGAGGCCAGCTGGAGAACGTTGCTGACCAGGCACGCAAACGGGGAAGCCATTACTTACGGACTGCTGCTCAGGAGCAGGCGGCTTACCAGGCTGCCGGACTGGCTTCAGCCGCTGCTCAGACGGAGCGGCTGGCCGCCCAGTGCAACGTAGAGTTGGAGTTTAAAGCCCCGGTCTTGCCACATTTTGCCACCCCAGACCAGCAGTCTTCGCAGAGCTACCTGCAGGATCTATGTGAGCGGGGACTGGCGAAGCGTCCGGTAGCCCCAGGATTTTCCAAGCAGGACTATCGGGATCGGCTCGCCCACGAACTATCCGTAATCCACCAGATGGGTTTTGACGACTACTTTTTGATCGTCTGGGATGTCATGAACTTCGCCCACCGTCAGCACATCACGACCGACCCAGGACGAGGGTCGGCGGCTGGTTCGCTAGTTGCCTATGCGCTGGCGATTACTGAAGTTGACCCGCTGGAATATCACCTTCTCTTTGAGCGCTTCCTCAATCCGGAGCGGGCTCAGATGCCGGATATTGACCTAGACATCCCGGACAATCGTCGGGGGGAGATTCTCAAATATGTTCACGATCGGTATGGGCACCAGCATGTCGGTCAGATCATTACCTTTGGAACCTTGGGTGCCAAGCAGGTTCTTCGCGATGTCAGCCGGGTCTTCAACTGGCCGCGTTACGATGTCAATGAGCTGCTGGGCACTTTGCCAGCCGGTCATGACTTGACCCTAGCTAGCGCTCTGCGTGATTCGCAACGCCTACGCAACTTCATTGATGACCATTCAGACGCCCAACTGCTAATGACGGTGGCGGAGAAGTTGGAAGGCCTGCCCCGTCACTATTCAACCCACGCGGCCGGGGTGCTCCTGTCTGAACAACCTCTCCATGAGATTGTGCCCCTCCAGGACGGTGGTGAGGGGCTCCTGATGGCTCAGTTTACCAAGGGGACGGTTGAAGCCCTCGGGCTGTTGAAGATGGACTTTTTGGGATTGAAGAATCTATCGATCCTTGCCCGCACCATTCAGCTGATTCATCAGGATCATCCGGAATTCACCCTGGCCCAGGTTTCCTATAACGACCCAGCGACCCTTCAGCTCTTCCAGCGAGGCCAGACCGATGGTGTGTTTCAATTTGAGTCAAGCGGGATTCGTAATGTTTTAGTCAGTCTTCATCCTGACCGGTTTGAGGATATCATTGCCGTCAATGCCCTTTACCGGCCGGGCCCCCTTGAGAATATTGATCACTTCATTGCCCGTAAGCACGGTCAGGAAAAGTTTAAGATCCCGGATCCGGCACTGCGGGAGATTTTGGCGCCAACTTACGGCATCCTGGTTTATCAGGAACAGGTCATGCAGCTGGCATCAGCGATGGCTGGCTTTACCCTCGGGGAAGCCGACCTGCTTCGGCGTGCAATGAGCAAGAAAAAGGCATCGGTGATGGCCGGGATGCGGGACAAGTTCCTCAAGGGAGCAGTTGCCAACGGTTTTACTCTGGAACGGGCCCAGCAGGTCTTTGACTACATTGACCAGTTTGCTAATTATGGCTTTAACCGGTCGCACGCGGTAGCCTATTCGATGCTGGCTTTCCAGTTGGCCTATCTGAAGTGTCATTACCCGAACGCCTTCTACACGGCTCTGATGGGGACGGAAACCAACCTGACTAAGCTTCGCCAGCACGTCGCAAACGCTCGTAAGCTCGGGGTGGTTGTCCAGGGGCCACGAATCAATATCAGTATGGAATCATTCACCCTCCACAACGGCCAAATCTACTTCGGCCTAGCCGATATTAAGGGAGTGCGGCGTGACTTTGTTGCCGCAATTATCGAACAGCGCGCCAGAGGTCCCTATAAGGATCTGCGCGATTTTGTGAATCGGCTGGATGATCGGTGGCGCAAACCGGAACTGATCGAACCACTGATCTATGCTGGAGCTTTCGACCAGCTTGGCTACAATCGGGCGGAAATGGTGACGGCCCTGCCGGAGCTTGTTTCGGGGATCGACCAGCTCTTGAGTAGTTTCCAAGATGACCCCAGTCTTCAGTCGACGATCACACGACGCAACGAGTTTCCGTTAACCACCCGCCTGCTGAAGGAAAATGAGTACCTGGGGGTTTACCTCTCTGGACACCCGGTTAGCCAGTACCGGCGGCTTAAAGTGGCTCTTCATGCTCAAACGGTTGATAGCCTGCAGCCGGGTAAAAATGCTACCATTCTTCTCTTTGTTAACCATGTCAAGACGATCCATACCAAACGCGATCACCGACCGATGGCGTTTGTCTCTGGATCCGACCAAACGGGAGCCATCGACGTGACCGTTTTTCCAAAGCAGTACCAGCGCTTTGCTGACCTGTTATCTGTCAATCAGGTCTTGGTAGTTCATGGTAAAGTTGAAGTGCGGCCGGGGCGGGGAATTCAGATGCTGGCCGATCGGATCCAGGCCGCTCGCACCCTCCAGGGACAGTTAGTACCCAATCAGCGCTGGGTGATTCGGGTTTTCCCCGATAAGGCCAACCGGCAGGTGATGACTGCCCTTAATGAGTTAATGCATAATCACCACGGCAATATTCCGGTTCTGCTCTATTACCCTCAGACGGATGCCAAGCATCTCCAGGAGCGAAGCAAGTGGCTGGACCAGTCCAAGGCGACCGCAGCGGCATTAGTTCAGTTGTTTGGTGCCGATAACGTTGTCCTTCAACGCCTGAAAAATTAAATCTAAATGAGAATTTTGAATAAATTCACTGTGGCAGCGGTTTCTTGATACTTTCTGCACAAAAATTAAAGACACAGATTTTAAAAAGTGCTATTATACAAGTGTGCAAATGAGGGATGCAATTGGCAGACCGCAGTTGATGCATAAATGTAAAAGGAGAGATTCATTTATGAAGAAAACCAAGATTGTAAGTACCCTTGGTCCTGCAAGTACTGATGTTGATACGATCGTTAAGCTGATCCAAGCGGGTGCAAACATTTTCCGCTTCAACTTCTCACACGGTGACCACCCAGAACACTTGGGCCGGATGCAAAACGTTAAGAAGGCCGAAGAAATTACTGGTAAGCACGTTGGTATCATGCTTGATACTAAGGGTGCTGAAATTCGGACTACTGTTCAAAAGGACGGTAAGATCGAATACAACATTGGTGACAAGGTTCGTATTTCCATGGATGCTTCATTAGAAGGTACCCACGACAAGATCGCCGTTACCTACCCAGGCCTGTACGACGACACGCATGTTGGTGGCCACGTTCTCTTTGACGATGGTCTGATTGATATGTTGATTGACGAAAAGGACGAAGCAAACAAGGAACTGGTTTGCCACGTTCTGAACCACGGTGTTCTTGGTTCACGGAAGGGTGTTAACGCCCCAGGTGTTTCCATCAACCTGCCAGGAATCACGAAGAAGGACAGCAGCGACATTCGTTTCGGTCTTGACAACAAGATCAACTACATCTCTGCTTCATTCGTCCGGAAGGCTCAAGACGTTCTTGACATTCGTGAACTCCTCAAGGAAAAGAACATGGAAGACGTTCAAATCTTCCCTAAGATCGAATCTCAAGAAGGAATCGACAACTTCGAAGAAATTATCGAAGTTTCCGATGGCCTGATGGTTCCACGTGGTGACATGGGTGTTGAAATTCCTGCTGAAAATGTACCGATTGTTCAAAAGCACATGATCAAGCGGTGCAACGAATTAGGCAAGCCGGTAATCACTGCTACTCAAATGCTGGATTCCATGCAAGAAAATCCACGCCCAACCCGTGCCGAAGTATCTGACGTTGCTAACGCCGTCTTTGATGGTACTGACGCAACGATGCTTTCTGGTGAAAGTGCCAACGGTGACTACCCAGTTAAGTCCGTTGCCATGATGAACGCCATCGACATCAAGGCTGAAAACCACCTTTGGGAATTCGGTACTGAAACCTTCGATTGGGACAAGTCCGATGTTACTGAAACGATTGGTTCTGCCGTTGCCAATGCTGCTAAGGACTTAGGCATCCACACCATTGTGGCTTACACTGCTTCAGGCTACACTGCTAAGATGATTTCTAAGTACCGTCCAAATGCTGACATTGTTGCCTTGACTCCTAACGAGCGGGTAGAACGGGGCCTTATGATCAACTGGGGTGTTCAACCTTACGTTGTTTCCGAAATGAAGGATACTGACAAGATGTTTGACCTGGCTGCTGAAAAGGCAGTTGAACTCGGCTTTGCTAAGAAGGGTGACAAGATCATCATCGTTGCTGGTGTGCCTTTGGGTGTCCCAGGTGCTACTAACCTGATGCGGGTTAAGACGATTGACTAATCGCTATTAACGTTAAACAAATAAGAGCACGATTTTGGTCGTGCTCTTTTTGTTTATTCGGAAGCTGGTCAAAGACCGGTTCGCCGTGTAAAATAGCCTTAGTATACAAATCAGAAGAGATAAGTGGGGGAAGAATATGAACTTGGCATTAGGAAGGGTCGTCTCGGCAGTGATGATCGATGAGAATGACGACTATTATTTTGTTCAGCCAGCCAGAAATGGTCAGACATACCGCCTGCCCAAGGAGGAAAGTCCTCAGGTTCTGCACATTGGGGGACAGGTTCGTGGATTTGTTTATGAGAACGCGGACCACCAGTTGCAGATGACATGTGAGCACATCCCGACGGTCCAGGTTGACCATTATGATTTTGGGACCGTAGTCGGGGTTCGTCGTGACCTCGGGGTATTCGTTGACATTGGCCTCCCCAACAAGGACATCGTGGTCTCCCTAGACGACCTGCCGGAGCCTAAGCACCTTTGGCCCCAGCCGGGAGATCGGCTGATGATTGCTTTAACGGTCGATGATAAAGATCGGATCTGGGGAAAGCTGGCCGATGACGCCATTTTTAACACCATTTCGACGGCCCCGTCACCACGGCTTCAGAATCGTGATATCTATGCAACTGTCTATCGGCTGAAGATCAACGGAACCCACGTTTTGACGGATGGCTACCACCTTGGCTTTATCCACCCCAGTGAGCGTGACCAGGAACCGCGGCTGGGCCAGCGGGTCAAGGCCCGGGTAATCGGGATATCGTCGCACAACAGCCTCAACCTTTCGCTCAAGCCGCGGGCCTACCAGGCAATTGGCGAAGATGCCCAGATGCTGTTGGCGATGCTGGGGCAGGACCTTCACCATCGGCTGCCCTACACCGACAAGAGTGACCCTCAGTTGATCAGAGCCGTCTTCGGTATTAGTAAGGGTCAATTCAAACGGGCAGTCGGCCACCTGCTCAAACAGGGCTTGGTCAAAGAAGAAGATGGTCAGCTGGTCCTCCTGGAGCGGAATGATCGCTAATGGGGGATGAGATAACGGATTTCATTGCAATGCTTAAGGACGAGCGGGGCTTAGCAGAAAATACCCGAGCTGGCTACCGGCGTGACCTGAAAGCTGCTGCGGCTTTCTTTAACCGGCAGGGAATTACAGATTGGCAGTCGGTTGACCGCTATGCTGTGATTGGTTACCTGTCGGCCCAACAGCGGGCAGGGAAGTCGGTGGCGACCATCAATCGCCTGATCTCGAGTCTTCGCCAATTCTTCCGCTACCTGATTCGTCAGCAGCACCTGGCGGTCAATCCGATGGAAACGATTGATCACCGACCGGCAGGGGAGACGACCCAACCCCCGGTAATCCTGAATGAGGATGAGGTTGAGCGCCTCCTGGCAGTTCCTGATACCACGACCCCCCTGGGGATCCGTGACCGAGCCATCTTGGAGATGCTCGACGCTACTGGGATGCGGGTAACTGAACTAGCAACCCTGCCACTGACAGCCCTCCACCTCGATGTTCAATTTGTCCAGCTTCAGGGTAGTGGTCAGCACGAGCGGATGGTTCCCTTAAGCCGTCCGGCGGTGCACTGGCTTCAGCGCTACCTGACTATGGTGCGACCACGATTGGTCGATGGGGAGCGGTCTGAGGTCTTTCTCAATGCCCACGGACGACCGCTGAGTCGACAGGGAATCTGGAAGAATTTTAAACAGCTGGTTCAAGTAGCCGGGATTCAAAAACCGGTAACCCCGCAGACTTTTCGCTATACCCTAGCGGTCCAGATGCTATCACGGGGGGCCAGTGGCCAGGTGGTCCAGGAGATGCTGGGTTATACTGAGTTACGGATGCTGCAGCCGTATTTAACGGTGACTCCCCAGGAGCTGACCCAGACCTACAAGAAATATCATCCGCGTGCCTAGATACGAAGGGAGAAGATTGACAGTACATGTTAGTACACTACCGAAAAGACTACCAGAAGATTGCACTGGGGCTGCTTTCGCTGCTTCCCGAGCTTCGTGATGAGCAACGCTTTCGGGAAGAACTCAACTGGGCATTGACGTCGGGAAACCAGATTTACCTTTGGAAGGACCAGGAGGATAATCACTTCATTGCGGTGATCATTCTGGAATTAGGAACTGACTATGTTCTCTTACGCCGACTCTCCTTCACACCGAGCGAACGGTCTGGTCGCAATGTTTACGCCCTCTTGACCGCTATTCATGAGCAGTATCCTGATCGCCGGCTGATGGGGACTCTGGACACGCAACCGCTAATCACGAGTTGGGGGAAGGCAAATGAGTGAGCATACAACTATGGCGGATCGCCAACAGCCAACCCTGAAGCTCGGTGGCTTTGAAGGTCCTCTCGACTTGCTGCTGCACCTGATCCGGGAGGCTAAGATGGAGATCTACGATATCAAGATCGCTACCATCACCAGCCAATATATGAGCTATCTTCACCAGATGAAAGCTCACCGTTTGGAGGTTGCTGGGGAGTACTTTGTGATGGCCTCGACCCTGATGCGGATTAAGAGCCAACTCCTCCTTCCTCAGGCTCCACCGCTGGATGAGGAGGAACCCGAAGAGGAACCGGTTGACCCTCGCCAAGAGCTGGTCGACCAGTTGGTGGAGTACCAACGTTACAAGCAGGCGGCTGATCGTCTTAAGGACAAGGAGAGTTTTCGTCGGCAGGAATATACTCGGCCGGCGATGCGGGTACCGCAGGATCTGGTAAGCGAGCAGGTGGCCCCCGGGGTCAGCCTGGACCAGCTGCAGGCTGCCTTTGCCCAGGTTCTCAAGCGACGTCGCTTTACCCAACCGGTTGTTGAAACGGTGGCGGCTGAAAAGGTTAGCGTTGCCGAACAGATGCAGACTGTCTTTAACCGGGTTAGTGTAGCGCCGCAGCGTTTTGTCGACCTCTTGACGTCGACGGTGACCAAGGATGAACTGGTGACTACCTTCTTGGCCATCTTGGAGCTGGCCAAGCACCAGGCAGTTCACATTGAGCAGGCGGGGTTGTTTGCACCAATAATTATCAGAGAAGGATTGAAGAGTGATGACTACCGAAACAACGAATATCGCCCAGATTGAAGGCTTACTGTTCATCAGTGGGGATGAAGGAATTACGGTCGGTGACATGGCTAAGATTACGGGGTTCATGAAGCCAGCTATCATCGCCATTCTGGATAAGTTAATGGATCGTTACGCCAATGATTCCACCAGTGCCCTAGTGGTACTCCATAGTGGCCAGACATACCGCTTGGCAACCAAGCCGGAACTAGCCCCAGTGATCAAGCAGTACTTTGAGATTCCGCTGACGGTGCCGTTGACCAACGCTCTCTTAGAGGTCCTGGCGATTATCGCCTATCGTCAGCCGATTACCCGCCTGGAGATTGATGAGATCCGGGGGGTCCAGAGTTCGGGCTCGCTACAGAAGTTAATGGCGCGGGGATTGGTTGATACCCACGGTCGGCTAGATGCACCTGGTCGGCCATTCCGCTATGTTACAACCGAGCGTTTTCTGGATTATTTTGGCCTCTCATCGTTGGATGATCTGCCGCCGTTGCCGGAAGGGGCCGATATTGATACGACCGACCTCAGTGGGGATCTCTTCCTGTCGGCATTCCAGTCACGTAAGCAAGGGGGAAAAGACTAATGGAGAGATTACAAAAAGTAATGGCTGCGGCGGGAGTTGCTTCCCGCCGGGCCTGCGAGAAAATGATTTCTGCAGGCCGCGTTCAGGTTAATGGTAAGACAGTTACTGTGCTGGGCACCAAGGTTGGCCGTCATGACAAGGTGGAGGTTGATGGGGTTCCGATTCATCGCGAGACCGCCGTCTACTATCTGTTGAACAAACCGCGGGGGGTAATCTCCAGTGCCCACGATGATAAGGGCCGTAAGACGGTGGTAGACATTCTTCATGAAGACGAGGTGGAAGAACGGGTCTATCCGGTGGGCAGGCTAGATTATGATACTACCGGGATTCTCCTGCTGACCAACGACGGGGCCCTGGCTAATAAACTGATGCATCCGCGTTTCGAGGTGGCCAAGACCTACGTGGCCAAAGTTAAGGGCATCGTCACCAACGATGAGTTAAAACGCCTCCGCTTGGGGGTTCGGATTGATGGACACAAGACTAAGCCGGCTAAGACCCGGTTGAAGGAGACTGATCGGCATCGCCAGACCAGTCTGGTTCAGCTGACGATCCATGAGGGCCGTTACCACCAGGTTAAACGAATGTTCGAAGCGATTGGTCACCCGGTGATTAAGCTTCATCGGGAAACATATGGTTTTCTCAATCTCCGGGGCCTGCAGTCCGGCGAGTTTCGGGAGTTGCGGCCGGAGGAAGTTACTAAGCTGAAACAGCTGTAACGCGCGGAATAGATAGTGATATCGTACGTATAATAAATCTAATATAATAGAGAAACTATGGAAAAGTACGAATATCTTGGAGCATTAAAGCACTGAAAACGTTGACAGATCGCGGTGAAACCCGTATAATAAAATTGTAAAATTTAAAAAAGTTGTCTTCAAGGCGCGGTGAAATTCCCGACCGGCGGTGCAAGCCCGCAACCCACGTCATGTGGTTGATCCAGTTGAATTCTGGAGCCGACAGTATAGTCTGGTATATAGAAGAAGCTTCTACGTACATTAACCCTAATTATGATAGGCGCTGCTGACAGTTAAGTTGTTGGTAGCGCTTTTTTATCGTGAATGGGGGCCACTGAAGGCAATCTCAATGGAGGTTGTTATTATGACAGTGTCGCATTTACGAATTCAACGGTTGGTAGGAATTGCCTGTCTCGGGGCACTTGCCTTTATCTTGATGTTATTCGAGTTTCCAATCATTCCAATGGCTTCCTACCTGAAAATTGATTTCTCGGATGTCCCGGTCCTAATTGGAGGCTACATCTACGGTCCCATTGGCGGGGTCTTGATTGCCGTGATTAAGTGTTTAATTCATGGGATGATTCGGGGCTTCTCGGTCGGCGAACTAATCGGAATTTTCAGCGACTTCGTTTCTTCACTGGCCATCCTGCTTCCGTTTTGCATGATTTGGCGGCAGCGGCCCCAATGGTCAATAAAAAAACAGCTGTTAGTCGGCTGTGGGGTGGCTACGGTGGTTCTGACAGTTGTTATGTCGTTACTTAATCTGTGGGTCCTAACTCCACTCTACATGGCTGTTTGGAACTGGAAGTCGACTTTGCCGGTGGCCCAGTTAGTGGCCGTCGGGGTCCTACCCTTCAACATTATCAAGGGACTCTTAGTCACGGGTGTCTTTGCCATCGTTGCTACCCAGCTGAGGCCATGGTTGAAGGCTCATCGATATTAATAGTTAAGAAGTAAGGAGGTGAAAATGAACCAGCCTGTTAGTTCATTTTCACCTCCTCAAGTATGCAGCGGCCTCCAGTGTTCAGATTTTCTTGAGCACTGGGGGCCCTTCGTGTACTGCATTCTTGAATTTTTAGTTATATTGGGGAGTGATGTCATCTTCTTTTTCGTGTATTTAAGGTTTGTTTCCGTCTATAACTAGTGAGAGAATGGGAAATGAGGTTTTGATCATGAATTCATACATATTGCGTTTCTTTTCTTATCACCAGCCTCGGCGTATCCGAGTAATTGAAAATATACTGACGAGTCGGCGGACGGTGGCCAACCTATTTTGGGGTCAGCAGTATGGCCTGCTGCAGTGGCTGGGAGCTAACCGGTCGTTGTCACGGCGCGAATACGACACAGCAATCGCCGAGCTAGTGGACCAGGGCTTACTAGTCGTTGACGACCAGCAGCAGGCCCGCCTGACTACCGCAGGAGTCCAGTACCAGGAGGGTTTTGACCAGCAATACCAGCCACACTTTTTGAACTGGTACTGGCTAACCAACACCAATCAGTTTGGTCAGCGACTCCTATTAGGGATGCAAGTGGTGTCAGAGCTTGCCTACCATAATACCCGGTACGCTCCGGTAACCGTCGGCTATGGTCACCTGCTGGCAGTCAAGCGATGGCTTTACCAGGCGGATCGGCGCCAACTGGTGGATACGGTCTACCGTGACCTTTCCCAACTGGCTACGGGCTTGGCCGGGGTTGATCCGCGCCTAGCAATGGTCCTGATCGACGGTCTGGTTGGTCACAAACTGGCGGCGTGGACTAATGATCAACTTGGCCAGCGGCTGGGGGTAACGTCGG
Source organism: Limosilactobacillus pontis (assembly GCF_002940945.1). GTDB lineage: Bacteria > Bacillota > Bacilli > Lactobacillales > Lactobacillaceae > Limosilactobacillus > Limosilactobacillus pontis_A. Next base: position 110,766 of record NZ_PNFV01000005.1, on the reverse strand, counting down.
CTGATATGCTGGTTCTTAGTCATGACCTTCTCCTGGGCGTGGCTGCCTACTGTCAACACATGCCTGGTCCTCTCCATGATCTCCTGGCCTCTTTGCTTAACGCCAGTCCCTTGTCGACAAGTGCGGTCCAGACCCTTGATTTTTTTCGGCGGGGACGCAATTTAGACCAGATTGCAGTTCAGCGTCATTTGAAATTGGGGACGGTACGCGAACACTTGCTGGAGGTAGCGGTTCTGTGTCCAGACCAGCTAGACTGGGACCGACTACTTCCTACGAGTAAGCGTGTTGCCTTGGCCAAGCAGTATCCTGCTGCCGATGTCACGACTTGGCACTTCCAGTCGCGTCAACCGGATGACGGGACGAGTTTCTTCGACTACCGTCTCTTTCAGATCTATCAGGGGAGGAAAGAACATGAGTAAGGACGACCAATTACACCGTCTACTACGAGACCGCTTTGGTTACCAGTACTTTCGTGACGGGCAACAGGAGACCATCGAATCCCTGTTGGCCGGACATGATACCCTGGCGGTTCTGCCGACCGGTGCTGGTAAGTCCCTGTTATATCAGCTTCCGGCATACCTGCTACCACATGGAGTGGTTATTGTTTCACCGCTGATTTCCCTGATGCAAGATCAGGTCGATCGCCTGCGTCAGCAGGGGGAGAAAGGGGTGGTGATGCTGAACAGCCAGCTTCAAGGATCAGCTCGCGACCAGGTTCTCCACAGCCTAGGGACTTTTCGTTTCATCTTTGCCTCACCGGAGATTTTGACCAACCCGGTCATTCTGACGGCCCTGCGCCGGGTTCATCCGAGTATGCTGGTGGTGGATGAAGCGCATTGTATCTCGCAGTGGGGCCCTGACTTTCGGCCTGAGTACCTCTTATTGAAGCAGGTTCGGCAGACACTTGGTCATCCCCGTTTGCTGATGCTGACCGCCACTGCCACCCCGCGCGTTCGTCGGGATATCCTCACCAAGCTGGGGTTGGATCCTGACCATGTTCGTCAGGTAATTCGCTCGGTCAACCGTCCCAACATCTTCCTGGCAGTGAAACGGGTGACTACTCCAGCAGCTAAAAATGACTGCCTTTGCCAATTGGTGACTAGCCTGCCGGGCCCCGGCGTCATCTATTTTGCTAGTCGCAAGCTAGCGAGTCAGATGGCGGAATGGCTTCAGGAGCAGACAGGAGTAGTGACAGCGCCTTACCATGCAGGAATGACGGCAGTGGATCGCTTCAAGATTCAGCAGCAGTTTATGGATAACCAGATTCAGTTGGTATGTGCAACAAGTGCTTTTGGAATGGGGGTCGATAAGAATGATATTCGCTACGTCATCCACTATCACCTTCCGGCTAACTTGGAAAGCTATATGCAGGAAATTGGTCGGGCTGGACGTGATGGTCAGCAAAGTGTGGCAATTCTCCTCTATACCCCTGGTGACGAAGGCCTCACGAGTCAGCTGACCACCATCAGCTTGCCTAGTATTACTCTTTTGACGCAGGTTCAGCATCACCAACTGCGCCCCAGTGTTCTTGGTGACAACCAGGAATTGTTTACCTTTTACCTGGATCACGGCTACCAGCCGGAGCAGATCGTGACGGCTTTTCGGCAACGGCGCCGTCAGCTGGTCGTTAGCCTGCAGAAAATGCTGGATTACACTGGTTTGCAGACTTGCCGGCGGCGTTTTCTGCTTGACTACTTTGGCGAGGGGGAGGCTGCCTTTCCACCACCGTGTTGCGATGTTGACCAGCCGCAGTGGGCGGGGGAACTAACCTTGCCGGAAACACCCAAACCGGCAGACAAACGGCGGGGGGACTGGCGCCAGCGACTGCGCTGGCTCTTCAACCAGAAAGCCGATCAATAATTCGGTGCTAGACAAGGAGCAAAGACGTGCGCTACAATCAAAGACGTTAAACTTTTATCGTGAAGGAGGTTTGTTTAGTGAGTGAGCATCATGAGGAGACGCGTCAACAGCGTGACGAGCTGTGGGACAAGACCTTTGCGGACAACGAGGATTTAGATAGCGAGGGTCATTTATCGCGTACGGAACACCGTCGTCAGCGGTCACACAACTCAATGATTACGACCATTTTAATTGTGTTGATTATTATTCTGGCTGCCGCTCCAGTGATTTATTGGGTCAATAATAAGCAGTCATTCAATCATCCGTTGCACACCGAGCAGCAGGCCTCGTCGTCCGTGAGTAGTAAAAAAAAAGCTTCACAACGGTCCACAACCTCTGCTAAAAGACACCGACGGACTGCTTCATCTGTAAGCAGCACATCGTCGAGTACACTTAGCACAAGCAGCAGCGTGCAAAGCAGCAGCCAGAGCAGTCAGGCAGGCAGCAGTGAAGTGACCAGTGGCGATCAGGAACGGCGTTTTGTGACGGTCCAGCACGGTGAGAGTGTTTACCGGATTGCTGCACGAAACGGGATGTCGGCGCAGGAACTTGCCCGATTGAATAACATGACGGTCAGGACACCGATTCATCCTGGTCAGCAACTACGAGTAAAATAGATTTGGAGTGAATGTTAATTATGACAAAGGGGATCCAAGTGGCCATTGATGGCCCGGCCTCAGCAGGGAAGAGCACAGTCGCTAAACTGGTGGCTAAGCGTTTCAACTATGTGTATTGTGATACGGGGGCAATGTATCGGGTGGTTACCCTAGCCGCCCTGCGTCATGGTCTGGCAATGGATGACACTGATCAGATCATCCGCTTAGCCCAACAGATTAAGATTGGGTTCAAACCCGGTGAACCCGAACAGCGGGTCTTCCTTGATGGCGATGAGGTTACCCAAGACATTCGTCAGGGGGAGATTGACAGTAATGTTTCGGCGGTAGCAGCCATTCCGGCAGTCCGCACCGAGATGACTCGGCAGCAGCGTGAGATTGCGGCAGCTGGCGGAATCGTGATGGATGGTCGGGACATAGGTACGACCGTCTTGCCTAACGCCCCAGTAAAGATCTTCATGGTAGCCACAGCCCATGAGCGGGCCCGTCGCCGCTATGTTGAAAATCAGGCTAAGGGAATTGCAACGGCTTCATTGGCTGACTTGCAAAAAGAGATTGAGCTCCGGGACAAGAAGGACTCAACCCGGGCGGTTTCACCGCTTACCCAAGCACCTGACGCTGTTCGTCTGGATACCACCAATTTGACGATCGACCAGGTGGTAGACGAGATTAGCAAGATTATCAAAAAAACTCAGGAACAATTACATTAAATACTGGAAATACTAAGCTTTTTTTAGTAAAATAGTTTCTAGAGTTGATTGTTGCAAGGAGGATTTTTTTTAATGGCTGAAAACAATGAAAAGAACAACGATATGTTAAAGGCACTCGACAGCATTGAAACTGTAAAGGTGGGCGATGTTGTCAAGGGTGAAGTTTTGGCAATCGATGACGATCGTCAAGCTATCGTTGGTATCAAAGATGCAGGGGTTGAAGGTGTCGTCCCTGCTAAGGAATTATCAACCAAGCCAGTTGAAGACATCAATGATGCAGTTAAAGTAGGTGACGAATTAGACTTAGTTGTCATCTCCAAGATTGGTAACGATAAGGAAAATGGTAGTTACTTACTTTCTCACCGTCGTCTTGAAGCCCGTAAGGTATGGGATGACATTCAAAAGAAGTTCGATGATGGTGAAACCATCACTGCTAAGGTTACCCAAGCAGTTAAGGGTGGTTTAGTTGTTGATGCTGGAGTACGTGGTTTTGTCCCTGCTTCAATGATCACTGATCACTACGTTGAAGATCTGAACCAATTCAAGGGTCAAGAACTTGAATTCAAGATCATCGAAATCGAACCAAGTGAAAACCGTCTGATTCTTTCTCACAAGGAAATCGTTAAGGCTGAACACGAAAAGGCTGCTGAGAAGATTTTTGCCGAATTACAACCAGGTGATGTTGTTGAAGGTAAGGTTGCTCGGATGACCAACTTTGGTGCCTTCATCGACCTCGGTGGTGTTGATGGTCTGGTTCACGTTTCTGAAATTTCCTACGACCACGTTGACAAGCCATCTGACGTTCTGTCTGCTGGCCAAGACGTTAAGGTTAAGGTACTGAGCGTTGATCCTGACCGTGAGCGGATCTCCCTTTCTATCAAGCAAACGCTGCCTGGACCATGGGATGACATCGAAGAAAAGGCTCCAGCTGGCTCTGTTCTTACTGGGACGGTTAAGCGCCTAACGAGTTTCGGTGCCTTTGTTGAAGTATTCCCTGGTGTTGAAGGTTTGGTCCACATTTCCCAAATCTCACACAAGCACATCGCTACGCCAGCTGACGTGCTGAAGCCGGGTCAAGAGGTTAAGGTTAAGGTATTGAACGTTGACCCAGAACGTCAACGTTTGGGCTTATCCATGAAGGCTCTTGAAGAACGTCCAAAGGGTGAAGACAATGACAACCGTCGTGGTGGTCGTCGTCCACGTCGGAACAACAACCGCAACGCCATGAACAACGCTCCTGAAGAAGAGACCGGCTTCTCCATGGGTGATCTGATTGGTGACAAGCTGAAGGACTTACGTAACAACTAATTACGATTAAGTTGTATTCGGGAGAGGCTGGGAAGAAAGGTATTTCTTCCCAGCCTTTCTTTTATTCAAAGGGGTGAAAATTATGGCAAATCCTGTTGTTGCAGTGGTTGGTCGGCCGAACGTCGGCAAGTCAACCCTATTTAACCGGATCGCGGGGGAACGAATCTCAATCGTTGAGGATACGCCGGGGGTTACTCGTGACCGGATCTATGCCCACGGTGAATGGCTGGGCAAGCACTTTAACCTGATTGATACGGGAGGAATAGAGCTCTCTGATCAGCCCCTGTTGACTCAGATACGGGAGCAGGCTGAGGTGGCCATCGATGAGGCCGATGTAATTATCTTTGTGGTCGACATTGAGAACGGGGTCACCGATGCGGATGAACAGGTGGCACGGATCCTTTACCGTTCCGATAAGCCGGTCGTCTTGGCGGTCAATAAGGTTGATAATCCGGAGCGACGTAGTGATATTTACGACTTCTACTCGCTCGGCCTTGGCGAACCATATCCGGTTTCCAGTGTTCATGGAGTCGGGATGGGGGACCTCCTGGATGCAGTGATCCACCGCTTCCCAGATAATGTAGCTAACGATAAGGATGACAGCATTCATTTCTCCTTTATCGGCCGGCCGAACGTCGGTAAATCGTCGCTGGTTAATGCAATCCTTGGTCAGAACCGGGTAATCGTCTCAAATGTTGCGGGAACGACCCGGGATGCTATCAACACCAGTTTCACGACCGCAGACGGCCAGGAATTCACAATGGTCGATACTGCTGGGATTCGGAAGAAGGGAAAGATCTACGAGAATACCGAGCGTTATGCCTTAATGCGGGCTATGCGGGCCATCGACGATAGTGACGTGGTCTGTGTTGTATTGAACGCTGAAGAGGGTATTCGGGAGATCGATAAACATATCGCTGGTTATGCCCATGAGGCTGGTTGCGGGGTGATCATTGTTGTCAACAAGTGGGATACCCTAAAAGAAAAGGATCACCGGACAATGACCGACTTTACCAACTTAATCCGTCACGAGTTTCAGTACTTAAGTTACGCGCCGATTATTTTTGTGTCCGCTAAGACCAAGCAGCGGTTGAATCAACTGCCGGGCCTGATTGAGGAGGTTAACGGCCACCATAAGCGTCGTGTCCAGTCCTCAGTTCTTAACAATGTCTTGATGGACGCCATTGCTGCCAACCCGACACCGACGACGAATGGCAAGCGTCTGCGGATATACTACGGAACCCAGGTAGCGACGGCTCCGCCAACTTTCGTGATCTTTGTCAACGATCCTGAACTGATGCACTTCTCCTACCAGCGGTACCTGGAGAATCAGATCCGCCAGGCCTTTGATTTTAGTGGGACACCGATCCATTTGATCAAGCGTCAGCGGCAATAAAATTATGATTCTTTTGAAAGCGAAAAAAGCCTTAAAAATTGGAGAAAAGCGCTTGCCAGTAGGGTTTCACTATGCTAACCTTAACATTGAAATGATGCGAACTCCTCGTAATTGTTTCGTTAATTTTGGACCACTCAAAATTAACATTTGTTGGCGTTAGTAAAATAACGTTGATTTGTGGGAGGTGAAATCAAATGGCAAACAAAGCAGAACTTGTAAGTAACGTTGCTGCCGCAACTGGCTTGACTAAGAAGGATGCTACGGCTGCTGTTGACGCTGTCTTCAGTTCTATCCAAGCATCTTTGGCTAAGGGTGAAAAGGTTCAATTGATCGGCTTCGGTAACTTCGAAGTTCGTCAACGTGCTGCACGTAAGGGCCGTAACCCACAAACTGGAAAAGAAATCCAAATTCCTGCAAGCAAGGTACCAGCATTCAAGCCTGGTAAAGCTTTGAAGGATGCTGTTAAGTAATTAACAGTTTTATACTAAAAAACGAGAGGGCTAGCATTGCTAGCTTTCTCGTTTTATTTTTGCCGTAATCTCTGTTATTCTAAAAACAAATGAATGAAGAGGAGCAATCATAATTGACATATTCAGAACAGATGCTTGACCAGCTGCAGAAGGGAGAACTGACGGCAGCTAAGGGAACTTTTCGTCGGGCACTCGCCCACGACAGCGATGATATGCTTTTTAGCCTCGCTGAGGAGCTATATGGATTAGGCTTTCTCCGCCAGGCCCGTCGTACCTACCTGACCCTGCTTGATCGCTATCCAGACGAGGATGAGTTGCGGACCAACCTGGCCACAATTGCCATTGATGAGGGGCACAACGACGAGGCCCTTTCCTACCTAGCCCAAGTTCAGCCTGACTCGCCAGCATACTTAGAGGCCTTGCTGGTGGCGGCCGATCTCTATCAGACCGAAGAGGAGTTTGAGATTACCGAGCAGAAGCTAAAGGAGGCCGAACAGCTGGCTCCTGATGAACCCGCAGTCCAGTTTGCCCTGGCCGAGTTTTACTTCCTGGTCGGTCGTTTCGATGACGCAATCGACTACTATTTCCGTCTCATCAAGAATGGTTATACTGACTTTGCCAAGGTCGATATCGCCGGTCGGCTGGGGATGTGCTATGCCCAAAGCGGCCAGTTCAAGCAGGCCTTAGGCTACCTCAAGCAGGTCAAGCCAGCTTATCAGACGAGCGACATTCGCTTTCAGACCGGTCTCACCCAACTTCACCTTGGGCAATTGGAAGCGGCAATCAAGACCTTGAAAAACCTGATTAAGGATGATGACCAGTATGCCTCGGCCTATCCAGCCTTGGCCCAGGCTTTTGCTAAGCAGCGCAACTATCCTCAGGCCCTGCGTGCGATTCAGGAGGGACTGGCAGTTGATCAGTACAATGAGCAGCTCTACGCCCAGGCAGCTGAAATTGTCAGCCACCTTGGTAATCATCAGCTGATGGCTAAATACCTCAAGAAGGCTCACGAGTTGGCTCCAGATAACTTGACCATCATTCTCCAGTACAGTAATTTCCTCCTCCACCAGCATGATGACCAGGCCAATATTAAGCTCCTGGCTCCGTTGATCAAGGCTGATGAGGTCGATCCTCAGGTATATTGGAACTTAGCTCGTTCCTATCAGCGGACGGAGCAATTCGACTTAGCTGGTAAATACTTCCGGGCTGCGGCACCAAGCTATCAGGATGATCCAGCCTTCTTGAGAGAATTAATTGACTTTGACCGGGAGATGGGCAACACTCAAGACCTGCTGACCGAACTCCACCGTTATCTAGCCCTGGTGCCAACCGACACGGCAATGCAGGATCTCTTGGACGAGTATGAAGAATATTAAGACAGTATAATTTAAAGAGAACATCGGCAATTCGTAAGGAGGAATTGCCGATGCTTTTTATTTGAGTTTAAGTAGAAGACGCTGGTAGTAGAGCAGGGAAGCCGGATCAAGCTTCAAGCGCTCCATCAGTGCCGCATCAGACAGGTCGCGATGAGTAGCCAGCTGATTCAGCACATAACTCTGATGGAGGTACTTGGGAGCAAGGTGAAAGCCAAGGTAGTTCTGATCACCACGTAGGTACTTGTGGAGACCGGCGTTGGTCAGCTGGGGTGTATCTGGCTGGTAGCGCTGTTTGAGAAAGATATCTGGGGAGTTCTGTAGGGCTTGGCGGGGTTGGATGAAGTCCTGATATTGCTGGATAAAGTCCCGTTCAACTGGATCAGTGATCACCAACTGGCTCAGGACCCGGTAGAAACCGGGTTGAAGAAACTCGCCAACCGTGAAACCGTGCTTGCTGAGTAGGAGTGTCATCCGGGTGTAATAGTGAACATGGTCATCTTGAAGGATTGCACCTAATTTTTGTAGCCACTTGGTTGAGATTCGCTGGTGAGGATCAATTGCCTGCCCATGCAGGGTTAGGGTCGGATAGGTGGTGATCAGCTGATGGGTAAAGAGGTAGCGGAAGTAACGGTTGAGGTGGGAGAGGATCTTGTTGTAGGTTCCCATGGTGATACCCTGCTGGGTACGCAGCATATTGAAGTAGGCGCGCACATCGCTTTCGGTGAGGTTGGCCAGTCGTGGATCGCGGGCGAAAGCAGGACGGTTGGCCAGCAGAAAGTTGAAGAAGTTGATCAGGCTGGTCTCATAGGTGTGGACAGTCAGCGGGGCCAAACCTTTTTGGTTACGGAGAAATTCCTGAAATTGTTTCTGGTATGGGTAATTCACTTGAACCCGCTCCTTTCCTTGTAGTCGTAATTTACTTTAACTATACCACAAAACCAATTCGCACAGCAAAAACCAATTTGTTATAATCGATAACAGACGGAAAAAAGGACTTGATAAAATGAAAATAAAAAAGCTTCCGGCGATCTTTACGCCAGCCCGCCCTGTCTTGCAAAAAATTGAGCAGGCGGGTTTTGAGGCTTACTTTGTTGGTGGATGTGTCCGTGATACTATTTTGGGTGATCCTATCCATGACATCGACATTGCGACCAGTGCTTACCCTAGTGAGATCAAAGCAATCTTCAAACGGACGGTTGATACTGGAATTGAACACGGCACAGTGATGATTTTGGACCATGGTACCGGCTACGAGACGACAACTTTCCGGACCGAGTCTGGTTATCAAGACTACCGGCGTCCCGACAAGGTGACTTTTGTCCGTTCATTGTCTGAGGACCTCAAGCGACGCGATTTCACGATCAATGCCTTAGCCTTGCGCGAGAACGGCGAGGTGATCGACCTCTTTGACGGTCTTGCTGATCTGAATAAGCACTTAATCCGTGCGGTAGGTAATCCTGATGAACGATTTCATGAGGATGCCCTGCGGATGATGCGGGCGGTTCGCTTTGCCAGCAAGCTCGATTTCGTGATTGACCAGTCGACCCTGACAGGAATTAGAAAGAATGCCCCGCTCTTGGCCAAGATTGCGGTGGAGCGGATTCAGGTGGAGTTTGAGAAGATGCTGCTGGGTCAGCGACCAGTCAGTGGGCTGAAGGACTTTATCGCTACCGGTCTTTATCGTTATTGTCCCGGTCTGGCCGGTCAAAAGGCAGCTTTGAGCCAGCTTCTGGTACTGAATAATTGGCAGCTGGAAAACATCCAACAGGCTTGGGCGATGCTCTGTTTCCAACTGGGACTGTCAAACAAGCAGGTCAGCAGCTTTCTCAAGCGTTGGAAGGCCTCTAATAATCTGATTAGACAGGTTAAGCGGATCGTGCCGCTGGTGTCCTGTCTGCGGGAGCGTTCCTTAGATGCAATGAATATGTATAACGGTGGCGAGAATGCCCTCCACGATGCTAATCAGGTTGCTAAGCTCTATGGTTGGGCTAAGGATGATGCAGCGCTTGCAGAACTGTATCAAGCACTGCCAATCAAAAACAGCAAGGAGCTAGCTGTGGATGGCCGAGCACTGATTGCCGATGGACAGATCAAGCCGGGACCGCGGCTAGGGCGCATTTTGAATGACCTGACGACGGCCGTGGTCGAGGGTCGGATAGCAAATGATCGGGATATCCTGCTGACGGCAGCCCAGCAACTTGCAAAAGAAAAGGGGTAAAGAATGCAAACAATGCGTGCGGAAGGGTTGACCAGCACTTATGGCGAGAAAACCCTCTTTAATGATGTGAACTTTATTATCAATGAAAACGATCGAATCGGTCTAATTGGAGTCAATGGCAGTGGAAAGACCAGTCTGCTGAATGTTATCAGTGGTGCGGTCAGTCCTGAGGAAGGAACAATTACCAAGCCTAACGACTACACAATTGGCTATTTGAAGCAACAGCCAGAACTCGATGAGAATAAGACAATTATGGAGGCAATCTTTGAGGGCCAGCAGCCAGTTTTTAAGACGATCCGGGCTTATGAGGACGCCCTCCAAAAGTTTAGTGATCATCCTGAGGATCCTCAGGCTATTGATCGTTATACCAAGATGCAGGCAAAGATGGATCAAGAGGATGCCTGGGAGGCCGATAGCCAAGTCAAGACGATTTTGACCCAGCTGAAAATCAAGAATACCAGCCAACAGATTAGTGAGTTGTCCGGGGGGCAACAGAAGCGGGTCGGCCTTGCCCAGGTCTTGATTGAACAACCCGACCTCCTTCTGCTCGACGAACCAACCAACCATCTTGACCTTGATTCGGTTATCTGGCTTCAGGATTTCCTGCGGAGCTACAAGGGTGCTGTCCTAGTCGTTACCCACGACCGTTACTTCCTTGACCAGGTTACCAATCATATCTGGGAGCTCTCCTTTGGTAACCTCTATCACTACACAGGTAATTACCAGGATTTTGTAGCCAAGAAGGCTGAACGGGTCGAATTGGCCCAGGAGACTGAGAAGAAGAACCAGCAACTCTACAAGAAGGAACTAGCTTGGATGCGGACAGGAGCCAAGGCCCGTAGTACCAAGCAGAAGGGACGGATAAACCGTTTCCACGAACTAGAGGGCAAGGTTGGCAACCTGCAGAATGATCAGGACATCGAAATCAATCTGGGCTCACAGCGACTGGGCAAGGACGTTATCAAGTTCAAGGATGCCAACTTGACCCTTGGTGATCACCGGATCCTGCAAGACTTCAGCTGGCTGGTCCAGGCCGGTGATCGGATCGGGATTACCGGTGAGAACGGGGCTGGTAAGACCAGCCTGCTCAACGTAATCGCCCAACGCGTGCCGTTGGACAGCGGGGTGCTGAAAATCGGCGAGACCGTCAAGCTCGGTTATTATACCCAGCAAACCGAGGGGGTTGATGACAGTAAGCGGATGATCTCCTTTCTCAGTGAGATTGCCGAGAACGTCACCGATAAGGATGGCAACAAGATCAGTGTCACCCAGTTATTGGAACGTTTCCTCTTTCCACGTTTCATGCATGGTACCTTGATTCGGAAGCTCTCCGGGGGTGAGAAGCGGCGGTTGTACCTGCTAAAGATTCTGATGCAGCAGCCAAACGTCCTCCTGCTGGATGAGCCGACCAACGACCTGGATATCGGTACGCTGACGGTATTGGAAGACTACTTAGATAGTTTTGCTGGGACGGTTATCACGGTTTCCCACGACCGTTACTTCCTTGATAAAGTTGCCGACGACCTGTTGATTTTCCATGGTAATGGCCAGATTCAGCGCTATACTGGCCGCTTTACGGATTATCTCAAGGAAGAGCAGACTGCCAAGGAAGCCCAGCAGACAGCTAAAGCGACAGCCAAGAGGACTAAGCCAGTTTCAAAGCAGAACGCAACAACACCAAAGAAGAAGACCAAGCTGACCTACGCGGAGCAGTTAGAGTGGGAACACATTGATGACGATTTGGATGCCCTTGATCGGCAGCATCAAGACTTGGAGAAGCAGATGGCTGCGGCGGCCAGCGATTACACTAAACTGGCTGATCTGCAGAAACAGCTGAACGCGGTCCAGAAACAGATTGATGAGAAAACGGCTCGTTGGGAGTATCTGAGCAACTTTGTCGACGAGTGAAATTAAAAAATGGGGTACCAACTTGGCTACCCCATTTTTTACTGGTCGATCTGTGTTATATTATTACCAACTACGATAAGGAGTGCGACAACAAGATGGCAGAAAACATTAATGAACAGCAGTACCTCAACCTGGCCCGCTACGTTCTGGAAAATGGCCACGAGAAATCGGACCGGACGGGAACGGGCACGCGGTCGGTCTTTGGCTACCAGATGCGCTTTGACCTCAGTCAGGGCTTCCCACTGCTGACTACCAAGAAAGTCCCCTTTGGCCTGATCAAGAGTGAACTGCTTTGGTTCCTCCGGGGGGACACCAATATCCGATTCCTTCTTCAGCACCATAACCACATCTGGGACGAGTGGGCCTTTAAAAAATGGGTTACCAGTTCAGAGTATCATGGCCCGGATATGACGGACTTCGGTCACCGCTGGCTGAAGGACCCAGAGTTCAAGAAACAGTACCTGGCCGAGAAAAAGGCTTTTTGTCAACGAGTCCTTGAAGACGATGAGTTTGCCAAGAAATATGGGGACCTGGGCCTGGTTTACGGGAGCCAGTGGCGACACTGGAAGACGAGTCAGGGGGATACGATCGATCAATTGGCCAACGTGATTCATCAGATCAAAACGACTCCCGACTCCCGGCGGATGATCGTTTCTGCCTGGAATCCTGAGGATGTGCCATCGATGGCCCTGCCACCGTGCCACACCATGTTTCAGTTCTACGTCAACGATGGTAAGCTGAGTTGCCAGCTCTACCAGCGCAGCGCAGATATTTTTCTGGGGGTTCCCTTTAATATTGCCAGTTACGCTCTGCTGACAGAGATGATCGCTCATCAGTGCGGTCTGGAAGCGGGGGACTTCATACATACGCTAGGGGATGCCCACATCTATCTCAATCACCTTACCCAGGTCAAAGAACAGCTTTCCCGGACTCCTCATGCGGCGCCTAAGCTGCTCCTGCCAGCTGCTCCTAAGCCGATTGACCAGTATCAAATGGCCGACATCCGCCTGGTGAACTACACCCACGAACCGGCCATCAAGGCTCCAGTAGCGGTGTGAGGTGACGATAATGACAGCGATTAGTTTTGTGTGGGCCGAGGATTTGGATGGCTGGATTGGTAAGAATAATGCCCTGCCTTGGCATGTGCCAGCCGATATGCGCCATTTCAAGCGGGTAACGATGGGGCATCCAGTCATCATGGGTCGACGGACTTATGAATCGATCGGTCGTCCCTTGCCTCACCGGGAAAACATCGTTCTGACCCGTCAGAACTTGGCGATTCCCGGAGTGACAGTAGTTCATGACCTGCCAGCTCTAAAAGAACTACTTGATCAGCTTCCAATTGGTGAAAATGCTTGTGTAATTGGCGGGGCCAGGGTGTTTGCGGCTCTGTTGCCATTAGCAACGGTCCTAGAGAAGACGGTGATCAACGGACATTACGACGGCGACACAAAAATGCCGCCGGTTGATTATTCCCGGTGGCATTTGGTGGATCGGCAGACCGTCAGCGATGATGGACCTGTACCGGTTTGCTGGTTTGAACAGTGGCGATTAAACGAAAAATAGGATAGAGAAGTACATGAAGGCTGTCCCCAACAGGACAAACAGGTGCCAGATGAGGTGCGTGTAGCGGGTTGGTCGACTGTAAAGCAGGGTACCGATCGTGAAAGTGACGCCCCCGGCTACCAAGAGGCCGAAGCCGACCGGTCCCAGTGCGTGCCAGAGGGGAACGAAGGCGAAAACGCACAACCAGCCCATTAGGATATAAATTAAGGTCGAGTATTTGCTTTTGTGCTTAAGCCAGATGCTCTTATAGATGACACCGAGCACTGCTAGTCCCCAGATGATCCCGAAGAGAGTCCAGCCTGCCCAACCGCGGATGGCAACCAGACAGTAGGGAGTATAGGTGCCGGCGATCAGGATGAAGATCATGGCATGGTCAAATATCCGAAAGAGGTGGCGGGCCCGGGTGAAATAGAGGGCGTGAAATAGGGTCGATGACATGTAGAAGAGAATCAGGATGCTACCATAGATTGTAAAGGTGACAACCCGCATCGGATCACCAGTCTGGGCAGCACGGATAATTAAGAAAACCAATCCAGCAATCGCAAGGCCAACCCCAATTCCGTGGGTCACTGCATTGGCGATCTCTATTAACAGTTCCTGCCGGTTCTGTGGCCGGTTAGAATTAGTCGGTGTTTTAATCATAATATTTAACCCCTTTCTGGTTGATCAGCGATGAATTCTTCATCGATATTTGCTATACTAAAAACTGAATATTAACTAAATTAATTATTCGACATTTAATAAAGTGTGTATAATAGTTTTATAAACCTCTTATCTAGTTTTTGTAACTAGATAAATTATAACATAGATATACACAGGGAGAGTAGATTTTCCATGGCAAAGGTAAAGATAGTTTGTGATTCTTCTGTCGGCCTGACCGCAGAGGAGATTAAAAAATATAATATTACAATTGTTCCATTAACCGTAATGATCGATGGGACGGTTTATACGGAACAGGAAACGATCACCAACGAGCAGTTTCCCGAGATGATGAAGAATGCCAAGTCCTTGCCGAAGACGTCCCAACCGCCAATTGGTAAGTTTGTTGATGCCTTTGACAAGCTCGGTGCGGATGGTAGTGAGGTCCTCTGTGTGACAATGATGGCTTCCATCTCTGGTACCGTGCATGCAGCAGAACAGGCGGCCGAGCTCTCTAAAACCAAGGTGACGGTTTACGATTCACAAACGACCGACCAGGGGATGGCCTTTCAAGTTATAGAGGCAGCCCAGATCCTGGAGAACGGGGGAAGTGTCGATGATGCCATTGCTAAAATGAAGGAAGTCTTGAATAAGAGCAAGCTCTATTTGGCAATTGATAATCTCCATAACCTGGTTGCTGGTGGCCGGATTAGTAAGTTTGCCGGCGCCTTGTCCAATTTGCTGAATATTAAGGTGATGCTCCAGGTTTACGGCGGGCAGATCCATATTTTGATGAAGGGACGAGGAACCAAGGCTATTCACAAGGAATGGGACAAGCTGCTGGATGAGATGGCTGCCGGTCCCAAGGTTAAGGCAATCGGTATCTCCCACGTCCAGGCTGATAAGGAAGTTGCCCGGCTTAAGGAGGCTCTAAACAAGCTTTACCCAAACATCAAGGTTACTGTACGGGAGACGGTTCCGATCATCGCCACTCACACAGGGATGGGGGCCTGTTGCCTGCTATACTATACTGAATAATAAACACGGCGGTCATGATAAGCGGCCGCCTTTATTTATCTAAAAGGGGTGTTATTTGTGAAAAAGAGAGGCTGGTTGGTCATTGTCTTGACGATCATTATCGTGGTTGGGGCTGGCTGGTTCTGGCATTCGCATACCCCCGCTCCCAGGGGGCAGAACCAGGAACAGCTTAGCGTCCAAAAGCCTCGATATGTGGAGCGTAAGCATGTTAAGCTGGTAGCTTTAGGCGACTCGCTCACCCATGGTCAGGGCGACGAGACCAACAACGGCGGTTATGTTGGAATTATCAAGAAGAAGATTGAACATCGTTATAAGCGAACGACGGTGACAACTGTCAACTACGGGGTTAGCGGCGATCGATCAGACCAGATTCTAGCCCGGTTGAATAGCCAGAAGAAAATTCGTCAGGATCTTCGTCAGGCTAACGTAATCACGATGACAGTCGGGGGCAATGACCTGATGCAGAAATTGGAGCAGGATGCTACTGAATCACCCAAACAAATCGATGCTGATGTCAAGACCGCCAGCAAGACCTACCGAATCAAGCTTAATAAACTCTTTACAGCGGTCCGCAAACAAAATCCGCATGCCCCGATCTTTGTTATGAGTATCTACAATCCCTTTTACACCTACTTTCCAGATGTAACTACCATCAGTGACGCCATCGCTTATTGGAATCGGACAACTCAGCAGGTGATGGAGGGGTACCCACGGATGTACTTTGTGGACATTAATCATTTGATGTCGTATGGCCAGTATCGAACCAAGGCGGCTCGTCAGCAACTGGCAGCAAAGGAAAACAAGGTCAACCACGGCAAGGTCAGCCAGGCTCAGTCTATTCAGGTCATGGATAATAAAGATAAGAATTTAAACGATTATATTTCCACTGATGATAACTTCCACCCGAACCACACTGGCTATGAGCACATTGCTCGACAGCTATTCAAAGTAATGGTGCACCACCACAGTTGGGAATACGTAAAGAGGTAGAATAATAATGAGTAAGCTAGAGAAGAAGAGTATTAATATCTGGAAGTGGGCTTTCTTTGTCTTATTGGCGGCGATTATCATCAGTGGGGCGGTGGTGATTCATAAAGCTGCCGCGCCAGCACCGGCTCCCGAGGTCAGTCGATCGGCCACCGTTAGCAATACCTCACTGACGGTAGACCTAAACCGCAAACAGGTCAATGCCTTGTCGGCCAACTACTTGAACAAGTTTCTAAAGGGGCAGCAGGTTAAGTACCACTTCATGGTGGGCAAAAAGTACGCTACCTTGGTTGGTGACACCAAGTTTATGGGGATCAAGGTTCGCTTCGCCATCAACTTCATTCCGCAGATGACTAAGGAGGGCAACGTCTTACTTCGGGCTAAAGGGCTCTCAGTCGGCCAGCTGAACATTCCACTGCGTTTTGTGATGGGGTACATTGCTAAGAACTACAATATCCCAAAGTGGGTTTCAATCGACGCTAAGAAGAAGACGATTCTGCTCGACCTCAATCGTTACAGCAAGCACCGTTCGCTAAAGTATTCGGCTCAAGAGATCAACATGGCAGACGGACGCTTCCGCTTCCTGATCACCGTGCCAACTGACAACTAGGAGGAGATTAATAATGCGTGATAGTTTTTATCGTTTTCTGATGACCCAACGTAAGCCGACTAATGCCGACGAGGTGGAGCAGTTTGCTAACAACGCCTTTTTGGATAGCAGCTTTCCCAAGCAGTCAACCGATTTCGATGAGATTTCCAAGTACCTGGAGGAAAACGCCGAGTACCTGCCGTCAATGACCATCTTTGATTCGGCTTGGCAACGGTACTTAGACGCAATGAACTAAGGAGGTAGTGAGTTATGGCAGTGATTCAATGGTTTCCCGGCCACATGGCCAAGGCTCTACGGCAGATCCGGGAACAGATGCCACTGGTCGATATCGTGTTTGAACTGGTTGATGCCCGGGTTCCGTATTCTTCACAGAATCCGGAGGTTACCCTGGCTGCCGGTAGCAAGCCACGGCTCTTGATCATGACCAAGACCGACCTGGCCGACCCAGACCGGCTGGCCGAGTGGCTGCAGTTCTTTAAAGAGCAGGGGCAGCCGGTCCTTGCTCTTGACTCTCGTCAGCACAATGTGGCCAAACTAGTGACGGCCAAGAGCAAGGAGATCCTCCATGATAAGATTGTTGAGGAAGCGGCCAAGGGGCTTAAGAAGCGGCCAATCCGGGCGATGTGTGTCGGGGTGCCGAATGTCGGCAAATCAACTCTCCTCAACCATCTGGTAAAGCGTAACGTTGCCGTCACCGGTAACCGGCCAGGGGTTACAACCGGTCAGCAATGGCTACGGTCCTCTGCTGACCTGGAGCTACTGGATACCCCGGGGGTTCTCTGGCACAAGTTTGCCAGCGCCAAACAGGGCCAGATGCTGGCGTTGAGCGGGGCCATCAAAGATAGCCTCTACCCTAAGGACGACGTAGCCCTATTTGCACTCCGCTACTTGCGGGAACACCAGCCGGAGAAACTGGCTCAGCGTTACCGGCTAAGTGCTGCCGATATGGCAGAAGCGGTGCCCGACCCAGACCTGCTTCTGACCATCACTGAGAAGATGGGCTTTCGTGATGACTATGACAGGGCGAGTGAGCGGCTGATCTTTGACTTACGCAAGGGTAAGTTAGGACCAATCACGATGGAGGTACCGGGTGATTTGAACGCGGAGGGCATCAATGAGTGAGACTGTAAAACAGATCCAGAAACACCTCAGTCAACTGACTGATCGGGGTGACCCGTATGTTACTACTCTCCAGACAGATACACGCAAGGGCGTCCAGCAGGCGCTGACCCGGTTTTATCGGCGGATCGACCGGCTGAATGCGGTCCGTGCGGCTTTTCGCCGGCGCTTTCGTTACGAGGAAGCTCTCTGGAAGGACGGCTGTCGATATGTAGCAGGAATGGATGAGGTCGGCCGGGGCCCATTGGCCGGGCCAGTAGTGACTTGTGCCGTGATTTTGCAACCAGACTTTGACCTGGTTGAGGTGACTGATTCTAAGCAGCTGACCCGTCATGAACGTGAGCAATTGTATTTGAAGATCGTTAACAAGGCCGTGGAAGTTAGTATTGCCGTCAACGATCGGATAGC
Source organism: Limosilactobacillus pontis (assembly GCF_002940945.1). Taxonomy (GTDB): domain Bacteria; phylum Bacillota; class Bacilli; order Lactobacillales; family Lactobacillaceae; genus Limosilactobacillus; species Limosilactobacillus pontis_A. The sequence continues at coordinate 92,500 of NZ_PNFV01000005.1, read as the reverse complement.
AATCGATCGGCTGAATATCTATGCAGCTACCCAGGATGCTATGATTCGGGCAGTGCAAAACCTTCACCACCGGCCAGACCACTTGATTGTTGACGCGGTACCGTTACAGCTCGATATCCCTCAGACAACCCTAATCAAGGGGGACCAGAAGAGTGTTAGTGTCGCCGCCGCCAGTATCGTTGCCAAAGAATATCGGGACCACCTGATGCGCGACTATGACCGGGTTTACCCAGGCTATGGTTTTGCAGAGAATATGGGTTATGGGACTCAGGAGCATTTGGCTGGGCTAGCTGCCCACGGGGCAACGCCGATTCACCGGCGGTCGTTTCGGCCGGTACAAGATTACTTAAATTAGTGTTTTTGGGTTAGAACCTCGTACTTAGTTAGTAGGAGGTTCTTTTTATGTTACAAGCACGTGATTTCTTACTACGATTAAGTCTCTGCCGCGGTCTTGGCCGAATTTCAAAAGTTCGATTATGGACCCGGGCGCAACAATTACGGTGTTTCAATGATCTATCGCGCCTGGTGGACGATTGTCAGCTCAGTCGGCGGTCCCAGACTGCCCTGCTGAACAACTGGACTAGCCCAGTATTAGATCAGGCTGTCCAGGTTAATCAAGACCAACCTCATATTACAATCGTCGACCCGGCTTACCCCGTATCGCTCAAGGAGATTTTTTGTCCGCCCTTGGTTCTTTTTTATGCCGGGGACCTGGCCCTGCTTCAGCGACCGCGGTTAGGAATCGTTGGGGCTCGGGATGCGTCTTCCTACGGGGTTGGCGTCCTGCGGGGGTTTATTCCTGAGATTGTCAAGCACCGGCTAGTGGTGGTCAGCGGTTTGGCACGGGGAATTGACGGGCTGAGTCATCGGATTACCCTGGAACACAGGGGGATGACCATCGGTGTGATTGGCTGCGGGATTGACCGGTGTTACCCAGCGGAGAACCAACAGCTGCAGGCGGCAGTGGCCAGTCGGGGACTGGTCCTGTCGGAATATGGTTGGGGCGAGCCGCCACTGGCTTATCATTTTCCCGAGCGTAACAGAGTTATTGCTGGACTGGTCCAGACTCTCCTGGTGGTGGAGGCCAAGCGGCGCAGTGGCAGCCTAATCACGGCCAACCTGGCCCTTGATGAAAATCGCAACGTCTGCGCTGTTCCGGGTCGGATCGATACCATCCGGTCACTGGGCTGTAACGAGTTGATTGCGGCTGGAGCCAAGCCAATCCTGCGGGCACAAGATATAATTGACGAATTTGCGTGATTGTGTCTTTTTGGGTTAATTTCTCAAAAAGGGCTTTTCTGATTTGACAGATAATGGTTAAATGGATTAATAATAGAAGAGAAATTAATCTAGAACGTGAGGAGCCTACTTTATGGCAACCAAAACAACGACAAGTAAGACAAAAAAGACTAGCCGTCGGAAGACCACCCGGCGCGCTAAACCAAGAAAAAACCTGGTAATCGTAGAATCACCATCGAAGGCGAAGACAATCGGTAAGTTTCTGGGACGGTCATACAAGGTCGTCGCCAGTCTGGGACACATCCGTGACCTACCCAAGAGCCGGATGGGGGTCGACGTTGAGAACAATTATCAACCCGATTATATCTCAATCCGGGGCAAAGGGGACGTCATCAAGGAACTGCGGAAGGATGCTAAGAACGCCAAGGCTATCTACCTGGCATCAGACCCCGACCGGGAGGGAGAGGCGATTGCCTGGCACGTTTCAAACATTCTAAAACTCGATGACCATCAGAAGAATCGGGTGACCTTCAATGAGATTACCAAGGATGCGGTCAAGGAGGCTTTCAAGGAACCCCGGACCATTAACATGGACTTGGTAGATGCCCAGCAGGCACGCCGGGTCTTGGATCGGCTGGTGGGGTATTCTATCAGTCCAATTCTCTGGAAGAAGGTCAAGAAGGGACTAAGTGCTGGACGGGTACAGTCGGTGGCCCTTAACTTGATTATCCAACGGGAGAATGAGATCAAGAAGTTCAAGCCAGAGGAATATTGGACGATCGACGCTGAGTTTACCCACGACCATGATCGTTTCCAGGCAAGTTTCTACGGTGAGGGTGGTAAGAAGTCTCGCTTACACAATAATGCTGATGTTCAGGCTATCTTGGGCAAATTGGATAAGCGGAAGAACTTTGCCATTACCAAAGTAGTACGCAAGGAGCGGAAGCGGCAGCCGCAGCCACCGTATACGACCTCAACCATGCAGCAGGATGCTAACCGCCGTCTGAACTTCCGGACTCGGAAAACCATGATGGCGGCGCAGATGCTCTATGAAGGAATTGACATCAAGCAGGGGGCACCGGTTGGCCTGATCACTTATATGCGGACGGACTCCACCCGGGTTGCCTCGATTGCCAAGCACGAAGCCTCTAAGTTTATCCACGAGCAGTACGGTGGTGAGTACGCCGCTATTAAGCCGGTGAAGGGAAAACTGCCTGAGGGAGCTCAAGACGCCCATGAGGCCATCCGGCCGACCTCCGTCTACCGGACTCCGGCAGCAATGAAGCAGTACCTTACCGGGGACCAATACAAGCTCTACAGCCTGATCTGGTCGCGGTTTGTGGCTAGTCAGATGACACCTCAAGTGGTAGACACGATGACGGTTGACCTCGAACAAAACGGGGTTGACTTCCGGGCCAACGGTTCCAAGGTTAAATTCCCCGGCTTTACCAAGGTTTACAAACGCGGTGAGGAAAAAGATAACCTCCTTCCTGACCTAAACGAGGGCGACACTGCTAAAATGGTCAATGATAATCCAGAACAGCACTTCACCCAGCCACCGGCTCGTTATACCGAAGCGGCTCTAATCAAGACCTTGGAGCAGAACGGGGTTGGCCGGCCATCAACCTATGCACCAACTCTAGACACGATCCAGCGGCGCTATTACGTCCGGCTGGTTTCCCGTCACTTTGAGCCAACTGAGCTTGGCGAGATCGTCAACCGGATCATTGAGCAGCAGTTTCCTGAGATTGTCAACGCCAAGTTTACTGCTGATGTCGAGGGTGAACTGGATCGGGTCGAGGAAGGCAAGCAAAACTGGATCAAGGTGGTTGACAGTTTCTACCAGCCATTCTCTAAGGAAGTCAAGGATGCTGAACAGCAGGTTGACAAGATCCAGATGCGTGATGAATTGGCTGGAATGGACTGTGACATCTGTGGGGCTCCAATGGTTATCAAGATGGGACGTTACGGTAAATTCTACGCCTGTTCACGTTTTCCAAAGTGTCGGAACACGAAAGCAATCGTTAAGGATACTGGGGTCACTTGTCCAAAGTGCCACCAGGGAACCGTGGTTGAACGCAAGTCCAAGAAAAACCGGGTATTCTACGGTTGTTCTCGCTATCCAGACTGTGACTTTGTCTCCTGGGACAAGCCGATTGGCCGCCAGTGTCCAAAGGATGGTCACTACCTAGTCGAAAAGAAAGTTAAGGGTGGCAAGCAGGTCGTTTGTCCAAACGGTGACTATCAAGAGGCTGTCCAGAAGTAAAAATAGTAAAAACCATCGGGCAAAGTTTACTAAAATTACCCGGTTGAAGTTATTGAAAGGGGTTTCCTAACCTGCTATGGTGGGGTTAGGAAATTTTTTACAGGTTAAATGATAATCGTTTGACAATGGAGGGACAACAATGATTACACTAACGAATGATCAATTGACGGTACAAGTTGATGAACTAGGGGCCCAGCTCCACAGCGTCAAACGTTGTGATAATTCCTACGAGTATCTCTGGCAAGGGGATCCAGACAGTTGGGGACGACAGGCCCCAATCCTGTTCCCCTTTGTGGGACGATTGAAGGATGACCAGTACACTTTTGCAGGCCATACCTACCACCAGACTCAGCACGGTTTTGCCCGGGATCGACGTTTTGCGGTAGTCAGCCAGGAGAATGATCGGGTCACTTTTGAGCAGCACGATGATGACCAGACTCGTCAGGTCTTTCCCTTTGCCTTTCGTCTGGGTGTAACGATGGCCTTGGTTGAAGATCGTCTACAGGTCACCTACACAGTCAAAAACCCCGCAACCGATCAGTCGCTGATTTACGCGATTGGTGCCCACCCTGGCTTTAACATGCCACTGACGGCAGGAACGAACTTTGACCAGGTCAAGCTAAGCGTCCAGCCAGCCGAGGAATATTCCCGGATTGTCTTGCACGGGCCTTACAACGATTCCAATCACCCGCAATTGATTGATATGCACCAGCCATTAACGTTCAGTCACGAGACTTTCAAGAACGATGCGGTGATTTTCAAGACAGCGGGTAGTGATTTTGCGGCTACCTTGACCGATCCCGCTGGTGAGCATGGGGTGACGGTGACCAGCGTGGGAACGCAGTATGTGGGGGTCTGGTCAGCTTATCCGGCCCGGGCTAACTTTGTCTGTGTCGAGCCATGGTGGGGGATTGCTGATAACGTAAATGCCGATGGTCAGCTCCTCCACAAGCAGGATATGCATCGACTGGCTCCGGGACAGGTAGCCCAGTACCGGTTCAGCATTCGGCCGTTTTAAAATTTCCAACATAAATGAAATGCAACAGCACAGTACACGAAGAGGCCTCCAGCGTTCAGATTTTCCGAACACTGGAGGCCTCTTTGAACTCCCTTATTTACTTTTGGTGACGCTGGCGGAGGTAGTGGCCAAGGCCAAAGCCGACCATTGACTCCTTACCGGCAAAGATGCGTTTAATGTTGCTTCGATGGCGGTTAATGACCACGACCGTCAAGATCCCGGCCACTAGGGAAAGAATCCAGTCATGTTCGCACAGGGCGATGATGAAAATAGCGCTGATTCCAATAATGCTGGCCATACTGGCCATGCTAGTCAATAGCAGGGTAGTAATGAAGATTAGGCAGGCAACCCCAAACAAGGGTGGGTTGTAGGCTAACAAGATCCCGGCGCTGGTCGCCACCGCCTTTCCACCATGAAAGTGATCAAAGATTGAGACGGTGTGGCCTAGTGAGGCAAAGATTCCAATCAAGAGCGGGTTGATGCTGGCACTAACTCCCCAGAAGTAGGGCTGGGATGCGGCTAGGGTTCCCTTCAGAACATCCATAAAGAGAACCACCACACCGGCCTTGGGCCCCAGGGTACGGAAGGTATTGGTGGTGCCAATGTTACCGCTGCCCAACTGACGGATATCCTGGTGGTAAAAGATTTTACCGATCCAGAGTCCCGAGGGAATAGACCCTAATAGGTAAGCGACGATAATCATGACAATTACTTTAAATATCATTTATTTTACTCCTCGTTATCAATGCATTATTGCTCATCAAGAATAGCATGAAACCGTGTCATTCGCCACTCGGATTTAAAACTGGTAGCGAATTAAAATTTGCGAAATGGTCTCATTTTGAGTATCATTCATATTGTGTCTACCTTGTCAATTTGTCGGATAATGAAAAGGGTTTGCGTTCGGCAGGTGGCAATGATAAAATATTTTTATCGAACATACGTTTAGTACGTTATAATTATTTTATGGGAGGTCATTTTGTGACCACGAAAAAAGTAAAATATGATGATTCATCAATTCAGGTCTTGAAGGGCCTAGAGGCGGTGCGAAAGCGTCCTGGGATGTACATCGGCTCGACCGATGCCCGTGGGTTGCACCATCTGGTGTACGAAATTGTCGATAACGCGGTCGATGAGGCCTTGTCCGGCTACGGAGAGGAGATCAGCGTCACCATCGAGCCTGACAATGCGATCACGGTTCAGGACCACGGTCGGGGAATGCCAGTTGGGATGCATGCGTCCGGGAAACCTACTCCAGAGGTGATCATGACGGTCCTGCACGCTGGTGGAAAGTTTGGACAGTCTGACGGTTATAAGACTTCCGGCGGTTTGCACGGGGTTGGGGCCTCAGTTGTCAACGCCCTGTCAACCCACCTGACATTAACGATTGTTCGGGATCACCAGCGTTACCAGGAAATTTTTAAGGATGGCGGCCAACCGGTTGGTACCTTAAAAAAACTTGGCAAGACCCGGGATGGTAACGGGACCACGGTTTCCTTCAAACCAGACCCGGCGATTTTCACTACAACCGTCTACGACTATAACACCCTGGCCAACCGCCTGCGTGAATCGGCCTTTCTGTTAAAGGGAATCAAGATTGTTCTTACCGATAAGCGGCCCGGTCAGGAGAAACAGGATGTTTTCCAGTACAAGGATGGAATTCAGGAATTTGTTTCTTACCTCAACGAAGGCAAGGACACCCTGGGGAAGATCCTTTACTTTGACGGCAAACAGGATGGGGTCGAGGTCGAAGTGGCTGCTCAGTACAACGACGGCTACTCAGAGAATCTCCTCTCCTTCGTCAACAACGTTCGAACACCGGATGGCGGGACTCATGAGGCTGGATTCCGCAGTGCTTGGACCAAGACCTTTAACGAATATGCCAAGAAGGTTGGACTTCTCAAGAACAATGACAAGAACCTGGAGGGGAGCGACGTCCGTGAAGGCTTAACCGCGGTCATCTCCGTGCGGATTCCCGAACGGCTCCTTCAATTTGAGGGCCAGACCAAGGATAAGCTCGGTACTCCGGAAGCCCGTAAGATCGTTGATGGAATTGTCAGTGAGCAGCTCAACTACGCCTTGATGGAAAATGGCGACTTTGCCCAGATGCTGATCCGTAAGTCTTTGAAGGCCCGCGAAGCCCGTGAGGCTGCCCGTAAGGCCCGCAACCAGGCTCGCGGTGGCAAGCGTAGGAGCAAGAAGGAACGAAACTTCTCCGGTAAGCTGACTCCGGCTCAGTCTAAGAACGCCAATAAAAACGAACTCTTCTTAGTCGAGGGTGACTCGGCCGGTGGTTCTGCCAAGCAGGGACGGGACCGTAAATACCAGGCCATCCTTCCATTGCGGGGAAAGGTTCTCAACACCGAGAAGGCCAAGCTGGATGATGTTTTGAAAAACGAAGAATTAAACACGATCATCTATACGGTCGGCGCCGGTGCCGGATCGGAGTTTAACGTTGAGGACTCTAACTACGACAAAATTATTATCATGACCGATGCTGATGACGATGGGGCTCACATCCAGATCTTGCTTTTGACCTTCTTCTATAAGTACATGCGGCCGATGATCGAGGCTGGCAAGATTTACATTGCCTTGCCACCCCTCTACCGTCTCCAACAGGGGCGGGGAGCCAAGACAAAGATTACCTATGCCTGGACAAACGCCGAGCTGACCAAGCTGACTAAGCAGATGGGCAAGGGAGCCCAGCTCCAGCGTTTCAAGGGGCTTGGTGAAATGAATGCTGACCAGCTATGGGAGACTACCATGAACCCAGACACCCGGACACTGATCCGAGTGCGGATCGCAGATGCTGAGCTAGCCGAACGCCGGGTCACCACCCTGATGGGAAATAAGGTTGAACCGCGGCGGGACTGGATCGAACAAAATGTTCAGTTCACCTTAAGCGATGATCAGGAATCTGACAAGCTGGTCGAGAGCAAGGGACAGCTGAGTGCTAAGTAGGCCTAGCAGTAATGAGACTGAGATATTACCCGGTCTCTTTCTTTTTTATGAAACGAATAGAAAGGATGCGTTTTGGTGAAGAGTGCTAAAATTGAGACCATGTCACTCGAACAGATCATGGGTGACCGTTTTGGTCGGTATTCAAAATCAATCATTCAGGAGCGGGCCCTGCCTGATATTCGGGATGGTCTAAAACCCGTTCAACGACGGATTCTGTTTGCCATGAATAAAGATGGCAATACTTACGATAAGGGCTTTCGAAAGTCCGCTAAATCTGTCGGGAATGTCATGGGTAACTTCCACCCCCACGGGGACAGTTCAATTTACGAGGCCCTAGTCCGGCTCAGCCAGGACTGGAAACTGCGCGAGCCCTTGGTTGAAATGCACGGAAATAACGGGTCAATGGATGGGGACCCGGCTGCGGCCATGCGGTATACCGAGGCCCGCTTGAGCAAGATTGCTGGATTGATGCTTGAGGATATCGACAAAGATACCGTCGAAATGACTTTGAATTTCGATGATACAGAGAAAGAACCAACTGTCTTGCCGTCCCGGATTCCTAACCTCCTGGTTAACGGCGCCACGGGGATTTCCGCCGGGTATGCTACCGAGATCCCAACCCATAATTTAGCAGAGGTCCTGGACGCCTTGATCTACCTGATCAGTCATCCTGATGCCAGCCTGGATAAGCTGATGGAGTTCATTCCGGGCCCAGACTTTCCGACTGGTGGGATTGTTCAAGGGGCAGACGGGATCAAGAAGGCTTACCAGACGGGGCGCGGCCGGATCGTTGTGCGGGCCAAGACTGCCATTGAGACCCTGCGTGGTGGCCGTCAGCAGATCAACGTTACCGAGATTCCCTACGAAGTCAATAAGGCTCAGCTGGTCAAGCGGATTAACGACCTCCGCCTAGCTAAGAAGGTTGAAGGGATCGTTGAGGCCCGGGACGAGACCGACCGGAGCGGGCTGCGGATTGCTATTGAGCTTAAGCGGGGTGCCAACGCCCAGGGCGTTCTCAACTACCTATTGAAGAATACTGATCTGCAGATTAACTACAACTTCAATATGGTGGCCATCGATGACCAACGTCCAATGCGGGTAGGCCTGAAGCATATTTTGACCTCCTACCTTGCCTTTCAAAAGCAAGTAATCCGGCGGCGAACCCAATATAACCTGGCCAAGGCGCAGCATCGCCTTCACATCGTCGAGGGTTTGATCAAGGCCCTATCGATCCTTGATGCGGTTATCAAGACGATCCGCGCCAGCAAGAACCGTAAAGATGCCAAGCAAAACCTGGTCGACCAGTACCAGTTCACTCCGGAGCAGGCTGAGGCCATTGTTACTCTCCAGCTCTATCGGCTAACCAATACCGATGTTACCGAGCTAAAAGACGAACAGGCCAAGCTGAACAAGCAGATCGATGAGTTCCAACTGATCTTAAATGATGACCAGGAACTGGCCACGGTCCTGCGCAAGGAAATGCGGACGATTAAGAAAGCGTTTAGTAACCCACGGCGGACTAAGATCGAGGATCAAGTGGAAAAGCTTGAGGTTGACACCAAGGTCACGGTAGCTAAGGAGGACGTGGTTGTCCTGGTCTCCCATGCGGGCTACATCAAGCGGAGTAGTTTGCGCTCGTTCAAGGCTTCGGCCCTGGATGAGAATGGCTTGCGCGAGGATGATTACCCGCTCTTGATCCAGCAGACCACCACCCTAGCTCACCTATTCATGTTTACTAATCTTGGCCATGTCATCTATCGGCCAGTCCATGAGATCACCGATGCCCGCTGGAAGGACACTGGAGAGCATATTTCTCAGACAATCGGCCTGGCAGATGACGAAGAAATTATCACGGCCATGCTGTTCGACCGTCTGGACCTGCCAGGGACCTTCTTGATGGGGACCAGTGATGGTCAGGTTAAGCAATCGGCCTTCACCGACTATCAACCGGGTTCTCGATACCGGAGCCATGCCAGTGTAGCCATTAAGCTGAAGAACCCGTCGGCCCGATTGGTTAGTGTCGATTACTATGAACCGGCTGATAAGAATCAATCCCTGCTAGCAATCAGCCGGGATGGTTACGCCGTACGTTTTGACGTGGCCGATGTTCCGGTTACTGGGATTCGAACGGCCGGGGTTCGGGCCATCAACCTGAAGGACGATGACATGATGGTCAACCTAGCCCTGGTCACTGATGGTCAGCGGATCGCCACCATTACCCAGCGGGGAGCCTTCAAGGAAATGCCACTGGACGAGATTACGGTCGGTGCCCGTTCTCGACGGGGTGAGCTGGTTCTCCATCGACTGAAACGCAATCCACACCAGATTGCTGATTTTCTGACCTACGACGCGGACTTTGCCGGCAACTTTGAAGTGATTACCGATCGACCGATGTTCCAAGATATTGCAGTCGGTGACCACCACCTAGGATCGATTAAATCGAACGGCACTTTTGTTATCGACACCGATACTCAGGGAACCCCGGTTAAGATCCAACTCAAGAAGACCGGTATCTTACAGGAGTCGACCAGTGAGGCCTGAGAAGCCGGCTACTGAATAACCGCGATAATTGCGGGGACGAAACGAGGGATAAGGATGCAACAAGAAGGTGGGCAGGTCTTACACCTGCCCCGGTACACGTCATTGCCTACAGTGGGGTTGTACTTAGAGCAGGTGGTTGATTACCTGAATAATCAGCTAGCCCCGCTGGGAGACGTACGGCTGACTAGTGCAATGGTCAGCAACTACGTCAAACACCACCTGATTGACCGACCAGTTAGGAAGCTATACGGGCGTGAACAATTGGCGGACCTAGCCTTCATTGCGGTGGCCAAGAATGTCCTGCCACTGGCAGACTTGCGGGTAGCCATCAGGATCCAGCAGAATAGCCGCTTTACCCGGGCCAGTGCTTATGACAGCTTTTGCCAGGAACTAGAATCGGCGGTGCAGGCGGCCTTTACTGGCCAGCCGCTAGCCGTCCCGGTCGTGCGGACCACTGCCCAGCAAATGCTACGTCAGCTTGCCCTGGCGGTGGCGTACAAGGCCAGTGTCGATCGTTTCTTTGCTACCATCCACGAAACGCAAGACTGAGGGGGAAGGACAATGGCATATATCAAGGAAATTCGGAAACTGGTGGGTCACCGACCACTAATCTTAACCAGTGCGTCTGGAGCCCTGTTAAACGAGCATGGGGAAGTCCTGCTCCAGGAACGGGCCGATACCGGTGACTGGAGCTTTCCCGGTGGTTACATGGAGTTTGGAGCGACCTTTGCCGAGACGGTGGTTCGTGAATTTAAAGAGGATGCCGGGATCGTCGTCCGTCCCCAGAAAATGTTGGGGATGTTTGACCATGATACCTATACTTACCCAAATGGGGATACGGTGCAGCCGGTCAACGCCTTTTACCTGGTTACCCAAGTTGACAGCCGTCAATACCCAACCAAGCCTAGTGAAACGGTGACGACCCGTTACTTTAACCTGAGGAAACCAGCACCGCGCTTCTTCAACCATCAGCACGTTGAAATGTGGACGGTCCTGCAAGAATATCTGGCGAACCACTAGAAAGCCATGCACGTTTGGCATTATCATGATAAAATGACTATTAGAGACTGGTTCACGCACGGAATGGATCGGTGCAAAATGTGAACAAACAGGAGGAATCTTTTATGGAAAAAGAGTTAGTTTTTGGACACCAAAAGCCGGATACTGATGCCATTACCGCGGCAATGGCGTTCTCATACTTCCAAAATCAATTGGGTTACGAGACCGAGGCGGTAGCTCTGGGCGAACCAAACGACGAAACTAAGTTTGCTTTAGACAAGTTTGGCATGCAGGCACCTCGTGTGGTTAAGACTGTTGCCAACGAGGTCAGCAAGGTTATGCTGGTTGACCACAACGAACCACAGCAGAGTGTCAGTGACATCGACAAGGTTACGGTGACCCACCTGGTTGATCACCACCGTCTGGCCAACTTCAACACGGCCCAGCCACTGTGGGCAACCCTGCGCCCATACGGTTGTGTCAGCACGATCCTGACGGAAATGTTCCAAGAGAAGCATATCAACATTCCGGCAGACCTGGCTGGAATGATGCTTTCCGCCATCATCTCCGACACCCTGCTGCTTAACTCTCCAACGACGACTGATCATGATCGGGAAGCTGTCAAGTACCTGGCTAAGGTGGCCGGCGTGGATGACTACAAGAAGTATGGTGTTGAAATGCTGAAGGCCGGGGCCAACGTTGATGCTAAGGACGATGCTACTATCGTTGACGGTGACGCAAAGACCTTCGAGCTTGGTGGCACCAAGATGCGGATCGGTCAGGTCAACGCTGTGGAGCTGGATGACGTCTTCAAGCGTCAGGACGACCTGGAGAAGAAGATGCACGAACTGATGGATGCTAATGGTTACCAACTCTTCATTCTGATCGCTACTAACATCTTAAACAGTGACTCTGAACTATTGGTAGTCGGTGACGACACGGATAAGGTTGAGGAAGCATTCGGTCATAAGCTTGGTGACAACAAGCGGATGAACCTGCCAGGAGTTGTTTCCCGGAAGAAGCAGGTTGTTCCACCATTGACTAAGGCCTTTGAAGGCTAATCGTTTACCAATTAAGTGGTCTGAGTTTAGCTCTGACCGCTTTTTTATTTGAAAAATTTGTGGAGAGTCTATTAAATGACTACAATAAGGGTAGTTATATAGTTGATGAATAAAAAGGAGATCTTAGCATGGCATGTACAACAATCCTGGCCGGAAAAATGGCTACCGCGGACGGCTCGACGCTGGTGGCCCGTAACGAAGACTTCGGTCACGCCTATAATCCAAAGCGTTTTATTGTGGTTGAACCGGACCAGCAACCACGTAAGTATCAATCAGTGACTAACAAGGCGACGTTTACACTGCCGGCCAACCCAATGCGTTACACGGCGGTCCCGGAGATTCCGTCTGTGGCCAAGAAAATGGGCATCTGGGGTGAAGCCGGCATCAATGCTGCTAACGTTACCATGTCGGCAACCGAGACCAGCACGACCAATTCACGGGTGCTGGGGATCGACCCGCTGGTCAAGCAGGGAGTCGGCGAAGAGGATCTGGTGACCCTAGTCCTGCCATACATCCATTCGGCTAGAGAAGGGGTCCAGCTACTGGGTAAGTACCTTGCCAAGTATGGAACCTACGAATCCAATGGGGTGGCCTTTTCGGATAAAGACGAGGTCTGGTATATGGAAACTATCGGTGGTCACCACTGGGTTGCTCAGCGGGTCCCTGACGACTGCTACGTGGTGGCCCCAAACTGGTTTGCGGTGACCAACTTTGACTTCCGATCCCCAGATACAATGGCATCCAGTGATCTGGAGCAGTTAATTCGTGATCACCACTTGAACGTTGACGGTGGCGATAGTTATAATCTCCGTCACATTTTCGGTAGTCACAACGATTCTGATTACCGTTATAATATCCCGCGGCAGTGGTACGTCCAGCGCCTCTTCAACCCGGGTGCGCATGGTGACGTTGACGATCCGGACATGCCATTTGCTCGTCGGCCGGAACACCTGCTGACAATTGAGGACATCAAATACGCCCTGAGTTCGCATTACCAGCACACGCCGTATGACCCTTACAGTGACCTTGGAACGCCGGCTCAACAGCACGCTTTCCGGCCGATTGGTCTCCAGCGAAACTCTGAGGTCCACATCCTTCAGATTAGGTCTGATGTTCCCGAGAAGCTAGCGGGGATCTGCTGGTTGGCGTTTGGCCCCAACGCCTACAATGCCCTGGCGCCATTTTACACGAACGTCACCGATACCCCGGCAGCTTACCGGGATACCAAGGAGCACTTCGACATTAACAATATGTACTGGATGACTCACGCTCTGGCTACAATCGGCGATGAGCATCCGAAGCGCTACGAGGCAGCCATTGAGGATATGAAGCAGAACACCATTGCAGCTGGGCGCCATATCCTGCTGACCACTGATACAGCAGTCAGTGATCTTGATGGTGATGATCTCCAGGCCAAACTGATGACAGCTAATGATCAAATTGCTCAGCGGGCCTATACGTTAGCGATGAAGTGTCTGGGGTCAATGGTCGAGACGGGTTCCCTACAGATCAGGCTAAACTTCTGAATACGAAACTAAATTTTGTATAGCAATTGTCAGGAGGACTTGGTTCTTGGCAATTAATAAGTATAATTATGTTGTAGGAGGGGATGCAGAATGTCATTAATGCAAAATACGTCAGACATCAACAAGACTGGCAAGCAGGTCTACTTGGTAACACTGATTAAGGAGAGCACCGATCAACCGATGTACCTTGATCAGATGGTCTACAAGTCCGCTGCTGCAGGCCAGAAGTTTATGGCTAACCTGACGGACGCCTTTGTTCGAGCCGGTTACCGTAAACAACAGGTTGATGCCGACCACTACAAGTTGAGCAACGGTCTCGATAAGATTTCTTTGACAGGCAAGCAACAGGATATCTTTGAGGACTAAATTGAATTTAGCCATCCCACAGTTGCTGTGAGGTGGCTTTTTGATTATGATGAAAATTTTCCTTGCAATTTATCCATAAATAATGCATAATAATACTCAATTTAGCAGATACAATTAATTCCAATTGAATACTGTTAAGATAACTTGATTACGTAATAAGATCGTCCGCCAGTTTGGGTGGGCGATTTTTTATCAAAATATCTGGATACTACTTGCATCCTAGCGATGACGTAGTAAAATGGTAACTGTGGATCAGCAATACTGTCCACTAAGCAAAATTACAATTTAAAGAACCGTATTATGAAAGTTTTATTATAAAGTGCGTTATCCAAACGCGATAGAGGTTCTAATAGCAAATTTACATGTTGGGGTTAGTGTACCCAATTTTGTTATACGTGTTTGCTAAATGAACCTTTTAACTGATAAAGCTCTCATAATACGGCTTTTTTGTGTAATTTTGCTTTTTTTATTGTCGCTAACTGTTTCTTAGGGGGAAAATGATGACCAAACCAAAGATTTCTAAGTTAATTCTAAATTCCGAAAACTTTGAGTCCTTTACCATCCCAGTGAAGGCGATCGATGAACTTCAGATTGACGGTATCACCAGCAATGTCACGGTTGATCAGGATGGACAATTGCAACGGTCACATGCCTGTCATTACCTTGTTTTACAGGCTCGACTGGACTACCTTCATCGCTTGCCGACCGATGGATTTAACGGTGAAGGTAAACGTTTGATGTTAGATGAGCGGCTTGCCACCATGCCGGACCTGGTCGACGTTGACCTGGTGGACACCAAGGGACGGGTGACCACGATTAGCCTTCCCTGGCGTGACGGGGATAGCTGGGACATCAACGCGGCTATCAAGACCGAAACCAAGGATGACCTGCTTTTGATGACTGTTGAGTAGACTTCATTTAGTGATGACCGACAGGAAGGAAAGGATGAAATAGATATGCGGACAATTGGTTTTCATAACACTGACAAAACGCGGCCAGCGACGACCCCGTGGGTAACGCACTATCAGTCGGGGGCTACCATTTTCGGTCGGGGTACCTATCTGCCAATCGATTACGGTCAGGCTCGCAACGATAATACCCTGGTTGTTGGCTCCAGTGGGACTGGGAAAACCTATTCATTTGTTGAACCCAATATTCTTCAAGCCAATGCCAACTATGTGGTGGCAGACGCTAAGGGAGACATCCTGGCCAACACGGGGATGAGTCTGCGGGCCCAGGGGTATCATATTCAGGTCCTGAACTTGGTTGACCTAAAGCATTCGATGACTTACAACCCGTTATACTATATGCACGATGAAATGGACGTGGTCGCTTTTGCCCACCAGGTAATCGGTGCCGACATCACTGGTAATGCCAACCACCGGGGATTCGATGATCCCTTTTGGACGAATGCGCCCGCTAGCCTGCTTGAGGCCCTGATCATGTTCACCGAAGAGTTCCTGCCGGTGGGGATGCAGACGATGGGAACGGCTCTTCGATTGGGTTCAGGAACAAAATCCGCATTCAGGTGCCCTGCGGCTTTGGAACAGCGTTGCCCGGAGCAAGGGGTCAGAGAAAACCTGGAGCAGCATTGTTGGTATCCTGGGAACCGCCTTGGCACCGTACATGGTCGGGGACGTTGATCGCTTACTGGCCAGCAATCAGGTGGACTTTGCACGCCTTCTCAAGCCGAAGACGGCCCTGTTTGTCCTGTATGATGACGCTGACCCGTCCAAAAACTTCCTCGCCAACCTCCTCTACAGTCAACTCTTCAGTTTCCTCTATCACCACGCCTTTCACCAGTCTGTGGGGCGTCTGCCGGTCAAGGTCCGCTTCTTTCTTGATGACTTTAAGAACATCCAAGTGTCACACTTTGACGACTACCTAGCGACAGCACGGAGCCGGAACCTCTCTCTGTGCATGATGGTCCAAGATGAGTCACAGCTGAGAGCTAAGTTCGGCAAGAATGCGGGAAGCGTCATTGGCAACTGCGGGGCTTATCTGATGACGGGGACGACTGACCTGACAATGGCTAAGACTGCCGGTGAACGTTTTAACCGTGATGCGCAAGCCATCCGGCAGCTCGGGGTGGACACCTTCTTAGTCGACATTAGCGGCCACTTAACTGCGACGGCACGCTATGACTTCCACGACCATCCCAACTACTGTCCGAAAAAGTTTGATGTGAGTGTCATCTACCAGACGCCGGCACAGGCGGTCAGATGGGGGAAACTGACTCAGATATTCAAGCAGTTGCCGGAAGAACATCTGGTTACAGACGATGAGAATGAGGAAAGCATTTTTGACGATCTTGATGATCTACCAATGTAAATACTTTGTGTCGTCTAACGGGGGATACTAATCATCGGTTGGACGATTTTTTATTATAAAATTCAAATTTTTCCTTGCCTTTTTCCAAAAACCGTTATACTATAATGACAATCAAATTAAGGAATGCTTAGAAAAGATGAGTAACATTCTAATGTAGTTACAGAGAACTGGACCCGATGAGAACCGGTGCTACTCAGGAATGTGAATATGGTCTTGGAGCAAGTGTGAGTTGCGAGCAATTTGGTAAGCAACTCCCGGCTGGCGCCCGATACAGCGCCTGGGTCTACCAGTGATGGTGTACCCAATAAGGGTGCGGTTGTGAAATCGTACCGAACCAGGGTGGTAACACGTTAACTAGTGAAAATTCAGTAACGTCCCGGGGAACAGCTAAATTATGGCTTGTTCCGCGGGACGTTTTTTAATTTTCCAAGATCTCATCTTATTCTCATTTAGCATTGAAAGGATGGACTCAATATGACAGAAAACTTACGCGCACCATATCGTTATGACATTGTCGGCAGCTTTCTCCGCCCGGCCAAACTCAAACAGGCTCGTGTCCGGTTCAAGGCCGGTGAACTCGATCAAGCGGCCTTGAATCGGGTCGAAGACGAATGCATTACTGACCTGATCAACAAGGAGAAGAGTATCGGCCTCCATGCGGTAACTGATGGCGAGTTTCGACGTAGCTGGTGGCACCTCGATTTTCTCTGGGGGCTAAAGGGAGTTGCCAAGTACGACTACCAGCAGAGCTACAAGTTCCAGGGGGCCAAAACTCGGACCGATAACGCTGAGTTGGCTGGCAAAGTGGCCTATAATCCCGACCACCCATTTTTCAAGGCGTTTGAATTTACCAAGAGGGTTGCAGGAGACGACGTGGTGGCCAAACAGACCATTCCTTCCCCAACGATGCTTTTCCGCGACAACCGATCAGATAACTGGCCTGAGTTCTACGATAGCCGTGCTGCTTACCTGGCCGACCTGGCGCAGGCCTACCGGTTGACGATCAAGCACTTCGCCGACCTGGGGTGTAAGTACTTGCAGATTGACGATACTACCTGGGCATTCTTGATCAGCAAACTCAATGCCACCGTCGATGACCCGGCCGCCCACGCTAAGTATGTTCAACTAGCCGAGGATGCAGTGACGGTGATCAATGGGGCACTCAAGGACCGGCCGGCAGGGCTGACCATCACCACTCACATCTGTCGGGGGAACTTTAAGTCGACCTTCCTTTTTTCTGGAGGCTATGAACCGGTTGCCAAGTACTTGGCTCAACTTGATTACGACGGTTTCTTCCTCGAGTATGATAGCGACCGGGCCGGGGACTTTTCTCCGTTAGCCACCATCTGGAACCAGCGACCGGATGTCCGGATTGTCCTTGGCCTGGTTACCTCCAAGAGTGGAAGCCTTGAAGATAAGAAGGCGATCATCAAGCGGATCCAGGAAGCGGCGGAGCATGTGCCATTGGCTAACCTCTGCCTGAGTCCCCAGTGTGGATTTGCATCAACGGAAGAAGGGAATGTTTTAACAGAAGATCAAGAATGGCAGAAGCTGAAGCTCATTAAAGACATTGCACATGAAGTTTGGAACTAAGAAATAAAAAAAGGAGATCATCATTATGGCTAAAGTTGAAAGTTTTACGTTAGATCACACCAAGGTAAAGGCACCATACGTTCGGTTAATCACTGTTGAAGAGGGACTAAAGGGCGATAAGATCAGCAATTACGACCTGCGATTGGTTCAACCTAACGAGAATGCCATCCCGACGGCGGGTCTGCACACGATTGAACACCTCCTGGCCGGGCTACTCCGGGACCGGCTTGACGGTGTGATTGATTGCTCGCCGTTTGGCTGCCGGACCGGCTTCCACTTGATTACCTGGGGGGAACACTCGACGACTGAGGTTGCCAAGGCCCTCAAGTCATCGTTGGAGGAAATTGCCTACAAGACTAAGTGGGAGGATGTCCAAGGGACGACCATCGAGTCTTGCGGAAATTACCGGGACCACTCCCTCTTCTCTGCCAAGGAATGGTCCAAGAAGATCCTCAGCGAGGGAATCTCAGATAAGCCGTTTGAACGGCACGTTGTCGACTAACGGGTACGACAATAACGCAACTGGTTAGGAAAGGAGCAGGTTTTATGCGTAAGTCACGAAAGAAACGCACGTTTTGGTGGTGGGTGATTGGGATCATCGCGGTGATCGCAGTTGGCCTGGGGTTGAGTAGCGCGGCCAACGGTGGCCCCCTGGGCAAAAGGACCATTACTCTGGGGACGATTGGTCCTGACGTTCAGATTTGGCAGCACATTGCCAAGTCCGACCAGGCCAAAAAAGCGGGGCTTAAGATCCGAGTCAAGAGTTTCACTGACCCGGTTGCCCTGAACAAGGCCACGGCCAGCGGTGAGATTGATGTCAACGCCTTCCAGTCATGGTCGTACCTTGAGACCTACAACAAGGAGAATAAGAAGGCCCAATTGGCCGCCCTGGGAACGACTTACCTGGAGCCAATGGGCATCTACTCCGACCGCTACCACAAGCTGAGCCAGGTGCCTGACGGTGCTACGGTGGCCATCGCCAACAACCCGGCCAACACCTCTCGGGGCCTGCTTCTTTTGCAAAGTGCTGGTTTGATTACTCTGAAGAAGAACTTTGGTCCGACTAGCGGCACCGAGGGGATTGCCACCAACCCAAAGAACCTTAAGTTTAAGGAAATCGACGATACGACGGGACCCCGGGTACTGAAGTCCACTGACCTCGTCCTGATTGGAAACACGATTGCTTTGACTGGTCACCTGAACGTCCTTAAGGATTCGATCTACCACGAGCAGGTTAACCAGAGCACCAAGAACAACATTAACGTGATTGCGACGGCCAAGAAAAGCCGCCACAACAAGACTTACAAGAAACTGGTCACCCTCTATCACAACCAGCAGATCCAACAGTGGATTAAAAAGAAGTACCAAGGAACCAAGGTTAACGTTGATAAGCCACTCAGCTACCTGACAGACTAAGGGGTGGATACGGATGAATATTGCACGCAGCCTCGACACCAACCTGTTGTCAATCAAGCAGGCAAGCATCAAGCAAAAACGTCCACAGACGATTAAGGAATGGCTGGCTTACCTGTTCAGCTAGAGATAATTTAAGCAGTCTAGTGAGTATACTCATTGGACTGCTTTTTTGTGCCGATATATTTAAGTTGCGATTTACTCTAACTAATTTCCATACAAACAAAATCAATGTAACCGTCGAGGTACAAAGCGTATGATTAGTCCCAAAATAAGGATGACAAAGGCCAATAAAAGCATGAAGGCGTGCTGAGTCCCTAACGCAGTGGCAACCGTCGTCTTGCCAACACTAATCTGGCCTTTAGCCACAATCATGGCCACTATGGAGGTTCCCATCGAACCGGCAAACTGCTGCAGGGTGTTGAGGATGGCGTTGCCTTGGGTTTGCTTATCCTGTGGAAGACTAGCGAGAGCACTAGTCATGACCGTTCCCATCAAGGCCCCCATTCCGGCCATGTAGAACATATAGACAATCATGATAGCTAAGTTACTCATAGCGGGTGAACAAATCGTAAAGATCAGGATTGAAATAGTCATTAGCATTGCACCGCTTAAAATGGGCTTTTTCGGTCCATACGTATCCAGCAGGCGACCGCCGATCGGAGCAAAGAGAGCGCCGCAAAAGCCGGCTGGCATTACCACCAGTCCGGCGAGTAGGGCCGTGTTATGGTTGACTAGCTGAATGTAGTTGGGTAGCAGGAAGGCAAAACCGAGGGAGCACATTTGGGTTAGAAAGAAGATCAGAACATGACCGCTAAAACGGTGATTGCTAAATAGACGGAGGTCGAGAATAGGGGTGGTGATGATTAGGGATCGCCAACTTAACAGTCCCATTGCAATCGCTCCAGTGAGGAGGGCTCCGCTGACCTGCCAGCTGAGCAGCGGTAAAACAGCTAGGTTGCTGAAACCATAAACCAGTCCGGTGAACATAATTGCAATTAGTAGGCAACTAATAATATCGAAGTGTTGCTGGACGATAGCAGACCTTTGCCGGATCCCCCAGGAACCGAGCAGTAATGACGCTAGTAAGAAGGGAAGGAGAGTATAGAAGATCCACCGCCAGCCCAGACTGGAAACGATAATTCCCCCGAAAGTTGGACCGATTGCTGGGGCAATCCCGGTAATTAGGTTACCAAATCCCATCATCAGGCCGATCCGTTGGCGGGGCACCTGTTCCATGATGATGTTGAACATCAGTGGTAGAGAAATTCCCGTACCAATCCCCTGAATTAATCGACCTAGTAGGAGAATCGGGAAAGTTGGCGCTAGGGCATCAATAAAGGTTCCGATGATAAAAAAGATCACCGCGGTTAAAAAGAGCGGTTTAGTACGAAATGCCCGCTTCAGCAATGCTGATAGGGGAACAATGATGGCGACAATTAACAGGTAAATCGAGGTCATCCACTGGACCACGTTGGTCGTCACCCCAAATTCGGACATCAATTTGGGAAAAGAGATATTCATTGCGGTTTCGACAATGACCCCGCAAAATGATAGTAGGCCGGTGGCGACTACCGCGGCAACCACCTTTACCGGGATTCTGGCGCTGCTTTTTGACATGGGTTAATTAGCCTCCTTGATATATTTTAGTACGCGAGCAGTTATGATCAGCTCTGCAGGTGAGAATTGGCTAGTCAGCAGGCCTTCCTGCTTCCTGATGTAATCTTTTACCACCGGAACCAATTCGCGGGCGATAGCCGTCAGCTGAACCTGGCGCCGCCGTCGGTCGTGAGGGTCAGTAATCCGTTGAACCAGGCCCCGTTTCTCCATTCGTTGTAAAATAATTGTCGTAGTCGATCGGCGGATGTTGAACTCATGCTCAATAGCCTGCTGGTCGGTAGCCATGTTTTCTTGCCGACTTAGGTAGTCAATAATGTTCATCTGGTTACCAGTCAGGTTATTCTGGCGGGCGAGGTTGTTCATTTGCCGGGTGAGACTGATGTCAGCCTGTTTGATCAGGCGACCAATACTGATCATTGGATTATCCACTTTAATACTTCCTCCTTAAATCTTATCCTTTTGAAATTATATTCAGAGGTTTGTTAGCTGTCAAACTAAATTTAATCATACTAAAACCCCCATAGTAGGATTGTTTTGTCCAACTATGGGGGTGTTTCAATGAAGAACTTTTTAGTCTGATGGCGGCCGATGCTTGGCTAGCCGCTTGATTTCACAATCATACTCGCAGGCGGCGCACTTTCCCTGCCTACTCGACCGAAAATGCCGGTAGATCTGGTAGACTGCCAAAGCAACGATAGCAATAATGATCAATAGATTGATTAGCAACTTCATGATGCTGCCTCCCTAGAAGATGAGTGAACCGACCTGGAATATTAATAAAGCAATCAGGTAGGCGATGACCAGGCTGGAGAATGCGGAATAAAGCATCCACTTTACGGAGCCGGTTTCCTGTTTAATAGTGGCCAAAGTGGCAAAACATGGAGCGTAGAGTAGGATAAATACCAACAGGGCGTAGGCAGCGACCGGCGAGACGAACTGGCCGAGGGCAGCCACGAGGACCGCCTTGCTACTGGTATGAAACATCACCATCATGCTGGCCGTGATAACCTCCTTGGCGAGGACACCGGTGAAGAGGGCGCTGATTGCCTGCCATTGGACGATCCCCAGCGGCGCAAAGACGGGCACCAGGGCCCGACCGAGGTCGGCGGCAAAACTATGGGTAGAATCGGTGACGAATCCAGTCGTCCCAAAGCTTGATAGTACCCAGATTAAGACAGTACCCGCAAAGATGATGGTGCCAGCCTTGCGAATGAAGCCCTTGCCCTTATCCCAGGTCCCATGCCAGATAATGTCAATGCGGGGAAGGTGGTACTGAGGAAGCTCAATCACAAAGACTGAACTATCCTTCATGTGAAAGATCAATTGGTAGAGCTTAGCCATCAGCAGGGCGATTACGATTCCCAGAAAGTAGACTGAGAGAATAATTAGGGCCTGGTGATGCGGGAAGAAGGCCGCCACCACCAGACTGTAGATCGGCAGGCGGGCTGAGCAACTCATGAACGGCATGATTAAGGTGGTAACCAGGCGCTCCTTAGGCTGTTCAATTGTCCGGGCGGCCATAATTCCGGTGACGTTGCAGCCAAAACCAATGATTAGGGGGATGAAGGACTTCCCATTGAGCCCGATCAGCTGCATTACTCGGTCAGTGACCAGTGCGGCCCGGGCCATGTAGCCCGAATCCTCAAGCAGAGAAATGCAGGCAAAGAGCATGAAGATCTGGGGAATGAAGGTTAGTACTCCGCCAACCCCGGCGATAATCCCATTGACTACCAAGGAACGTAAGGCAGGGATGGCTCCGGCCTGGATAAGCAGATTATCAGCTGTCGTAGAGACTGGTCCGGAGAGAAACTGGTCTAGCAGGTTGGACAGGGGCGTTCCCACCCAATCAAAGGAGACTTTGAACATCAAAAAGAAGATCAGGGCAAAGATCGGCAGGCCTAGTATCGGGTGGGTGACGATCCGGTCAATGCGACTGGTGAACTGAGGGTGATGGCTGCCAGCGATGTTTCGCCGGGCATCCTTCAGCGTTTGTTCGATGAAGGCTAGCCGGGTCTCAAACAGCTGATCAGCCAGTTTAGCCTTATCGAAGGTGTTTTGTTGACTGATGAGTGGGGTAAGATGGTGGCGGCGGGCATATTCTCGCACCACCTTATTCTTGTCGATGAACTGGATTGCTAGCCAGCGGGCCAGTGATCGTGAGTAGCCGTAGTCCTTCACCAGCGCGGTGGCCGCATCGTGAATCGCCTGCTTTACTCGTGGCGGATATTGCAGGACGAGGGGAGTAGCGGTTTGTTGCTCACAGTGGCGGACCTGGTCACGGACAGCTGTGATTCCTTTGTGGCTGCGTGCATTTGTGGTAACCACTGGACAGCAAAGGCGCTGTTTCAAAACCCCAAGATCATAGTCATATCCGGTGCGGCGGAGGTCATCAATCATGTTGAGCACGAGGATTACCGGGTAGCCCAGCTCCAGGACCTCAATGGTCAGCAATAGGTTACGCCGTAATTGGCTAGCGTTGGTGACATTTAAGATCATGTTGGGCTGGTTGTGCATTAGATAGTCTGCCACAACCGCCTCATCCTTGGTAAGGGGATCTAATGAGTAAACCCCTGGTAGGTCGATGATGGTAACGTCGGTCCCCTTGAGCAGGCCCTGCTTCTTCTCCACGGTAACTCCAGTCCAGTTGCCGACGTATTCATACCGATCGGTCAGTGAATTGAAAAGGGTGGTCTTACCGGTATTTGGATTTCCAATTAGTGCAACGGTTGCCATCTTAATCCCCCGCTAAACAAGCGAAGACATGGTAACGGAGCCCGATTCGTTGGTGGTCGGCTTCAATGATTACTGGTCCGTGAAAGGGATAGCGCTGGATAACCTTGATTGGACAACCTTCGCAGAGGCCAAGGTTGTGAAGCCGGATGACCGTTGGCTGGTTAATGCCCGCAAATGAATGTAGAATATATTGCTTTGACATAATAATTTCCCCTTGAATATTCTCAAAATATATTATTAATATAAAGTTATAGTTTTATTATACACACTATTTTTAAAGCAAGGAAGCGTTTCAAAAATATAAATTGCCTATTTTATTATTATAAGTATTCGGATATAATGGTTTTGTAAAACAGTTCACGTTCTTGTAAACGACCGTAATTATATTTTTTTATCGGTTGTTGAGAATAATTATTATGCCAGGAGGAATATTTTATGGCGACGCTAGAAGTTAAAGACCTACACGTTTCTGTTCAGGATGAGGAAAAAAAGCAGGAAAAGGAGATCCTCAAGGGAGTCAACCTGAAGATGAAGACCGGTGAGATTCATGCAATCATGGGGCCGAATGGTACCGGTAAGTCAACTCTGTCTCAGACGATCATGGGTCAGCCAAGCTACCATGTTACCCAGGGAGATATCTTACTGAACGGGGAAAGTATTCTCAAAATGCCGGTTGATGAGCGGGCGCGGAAGGGATTGTTCCTGGCAATGCAGTACCCGGCTGAGATTCAGGGAGTAACTAACGCTGAATTCCTGCGGGCGGCCATTAACGCTCGTCGCCCAGAAGATGGTCAGATTTCAGTTATGGACTTCATCAAGAAGCTAGACAAGAATCTCAAATTGTTAGATATGAGTGAATCCATGACGGAGCGGTACCTGAACGAGGGCTTCTCTGGTGGTGAAAAGAAGCGGAACGAGATTCTGCAGTTATTGATGATTGAACCAAGTTTTGCCCTGCTCGATGAGATTGACTCTGGACTGGATATTGATGCTCTGAAAGTCGTATCTAAAGGGGTTAATTCGATGCGTGGCGACAACTTTGGCTCCCTGATTATTACCCACTATCAGCGCCTATTAAACTACATCGTTCCTGATACGGTTCACGTTATGATGGATGGTCGGATTGTTAAGACGGGCGGCCCTGAATTGGCCAAAAAGCTGGAAGATGAAGGTTACGCTGGCCTGCGGGATGAACTGGGGCTTAACATCAAACTTGTCGATGATGAAGACTAGGGGGCCGCTGCCATGATGAATGAGAATCAAAAGCAGGCACAGCTAACGGCTGCCAGCCAGCAAAACAATGAACCAGCAACATTTCGCAAACGTCGGTTACAGGGCCTAGAACTGATGAGCAAGCTCCGGTTACCGCGGATGCAGCGCTTTAAGTTTCAGGACTGGCCACTGATCAAGGATCGGCCACTAAACTGGTGCCCATCATCCCCAGACGCCTTGCCGACTGCCCAGCCAGATGATGAGGTAATCCGAGTGACCCAGTTCGGTCAGAGCACCGTTCGCCTGGACATTCCCCAGCATCTCCGGGATCAGGGGATCGTCTTAACCGATATCTTCACGGCCGCCCGCGATCACGCCGACCTGTTCGACAAGTATTACATGTCCGCTATTAAGCCTGAGGAGAACCTGTTGACGGCCTATCATCAGGCTTACTTAAATGCCGGGCTGTTCCTCTATGTTCCAAAGAACGTGGTGGTGGAAAAGCCAATTGAGGCGGAATTGATCCAGGATAACACCCAGGACGAACCGTTGATATCGCACATCCTGGTCATTGCCGACCAGGGTAGCCAGATCAAGTTTATCCAACACCTTTCATCGGTCGGTGATCATGATAATCCGGCCAATATGATGATCGAGTTGATTGCTCGGGATAACAGTGAGATTGATTTCTCATCCCTGGACGAATTAGGGGCCCACACCCATACCTACTTCAAACGCCGGGCTGACATCGGCCGAGACGCTCACGTAGAATGGGCGGTTGGTGTCATGAACGACGGTGATACGGTCGGTGATATGGACTCCGAACTACTTGGTGAGGGTGGTTACGCTAATTCCAAGATGATTGCGGTCACCACTGGCAAGCAGCGGGTTGGTATCAATAACCGGGTTACCAATCATGGCAAGCATACGACCGGGTTGATCAACCAGCGGGGAGTCATCATGGAGCGGTCAGAGTTGATCTTTAACGGGATTGGGCAGATCATTCATGGTGCCCATGGTTCCAAAGCCGACCAGCAGAACCGGGTATTGATCATGTCGCCACAGGCTCGTGGGGATGCCAACCCGATCCTGCTAATTGACGAGAACGATGTTGAAGCCGGTCACGCCGCCAGCGTTGGTCCCGTCGACCCGCACCAGATGTACTACCTGATGAGCCGGGGTATTCCCCGTCCACAGGCTCAGCGAATGGTTATCCGGGGCTTTTTGGGGGCGGTCTTATCCGCCATTCCATCGAAGGATGTGCAAAGCAAAATGGTCGATATTCTAGAAAGGAAGCTCGCCGATGGCTTACAGTATCAATGATGTTCTAGCCGATTTTCCGATCCTCAAGCAACGGGTCAACGATGAACGGTTGGCCTACCTGGATAACGCGGCCACCGCGCAACGGCCGCGCCAGGTTTTATCCGCCCTGCAGGATTTCTATGAACACGACAACGCTAACGTCCACCGGGGTGTCCATACCCTGGCCGAGCGGGCAACGAAAGATTACGAAGACGCCCGGAGTAAGGTCCAGCATTTCATCAACGCCCAATCCAGTGATGAGATCGTCTTTACCAAGGGGTGCACGGATGGATTGAACTTGGTCGCTGCTACTTATGGGGAGGCCAATATTGAGGCTGGTGATGAGATTGTTATCTCGATTATGGAACACCACAGCAACTTGATCCCGTGGCAACAGTTGGCCCTGCGTAAGCACGCCACCCTTAAGTACATCGGTCTCACCGATCAGGGGCAGCTCGACATGGCGGATGCCCGGCAGAAGATTACCGACAAGACCAAGATCGTGGCTGTCGCTCACGCCAGCAACGTCTTAGGGACCGTAACCCCGCTCAAGGAACTGGCAGCTTTGGCACATCAGCACGGGGCAATCATCGTTGGCGATGGTGCCCAGGCGGCCCCACACATGCCGGTTGATGTTCGCAACCTCGATGTTGATTTTTATGCCTTTTCCGGCCATAAGATGATGAGTCCGATGGGGATCGGGGTCCTTTATGGCAAGGCCAGCCTCCTGCGGGCCATGCCACCGTACCAGTACGGTGGTGAGATGATCAGTGATGTTCATCGCGATCGCAGTACCTGGGCGGATATCCCACTCAAGTTTGAGGCGGGAACCCAAAACGTTGCCGGAGCCGTGGGACTGGGTACCGCAATCGACTACCTGCAGTCCCTGGGGATGGCTAATGTTCAGGCTCAGGAACAGAAACTGGTTGATTACGTCCTGCCTAAGCTGACGGCCCTACCATACGTGACGGTCTATGGCCCTCAGGATCCCAGTCAACATACGGGGGTGATTGCCTTTAACATGGCCAACCTGCACCCCCACGACGTCGCTACGGCTCTTGATATGGATGGGGTAGCGGTCCGTGCCGGCCACCACTGCGCTCAGCCGCTGATGGAAGAACTGGGCTTGACAGCAACTGCCCGGGCCAGCTTCTACTTCTACAACACGAAGAGCGATGCCGATCAGTTAATCAAAGCAATCAAAGAGACAAAGGAGTTCTTTAACGGTGGGACTTTCTAAATTAAATGGATTATATCGGGAAGTGATCTTAGACCACGCTAACCACCCGCACAACAAGGGGGAGCTGCCAACGTCCACCAACGCGATGACCCTGCACAACCCGACCTGTGGTGACACGATTAACTTGCAGGTCAAAGTTGCTGATAATAAGATCGAGGATATTGCCTATACCGGGGAAGGATGTACGATCAGCCAGGCCTCAGCCAGTATGATGACCGACGCCGTCAAGGGAAAGACTACGGAGCAGGCCCTGGCGATGGCCAAGATCTTTTCCGACATGGCGATTGGTAAACAACGCTCAGCATCGGAGCTTGCCCAGCTTGGCGATGCCCAGATTCTGACCAGTATCATGGAGTTCCCGGCCCGGATCAAGTGTGCCACCTTGTCATGGTGGGCATTACAGCGGGCACTATTGAAGCAAAGTGATGAGGAGGATAACAATGAGTAAAGAAACAGCAGCAAGCATCGTTAAAGACGAAAACTACGAATACGGTTTTCATGACGATGTCAAGCCGGTATATTCAACCGGGCGGGGGCTTACTGAGGAAATCGTTCGCCAGATTTCTGCTGAGAAGCACGAACCGCAGTGGATGTTAGATTACCGCCTGAAAGCCTACCATATCTACAAGAAACTGGATATGCCGAAGTTTGGTCCAGACCTGTCTGGATTGGATCTTAAGGATATGCTCTACTACCAGAAGATGACTGATAAGAAGTTCAGGGATTGGAAGGACGTTCCCGAAGACCTCAAGAAGACCTTCGACCGACTGGGGGTTCCCCAAGCCGAACGTAAATACTTGGCGGGGGCCTCGGCGCAGTACGAGTCTGAGGTGGTTTACCATAACATGAAGAAAGACTTCGCTAAGCTCGGTATCATCTTCACCGACACTGATACGGCCCTTAAAGAGTATCCAGACCTCTTCAAGAAGTGGTTTGGCAAACTTGTACAACCGACTGACAATAAATTTGCGGCTTTAAACGCTGCTGTTTGGTCTGGTGGTTCCTTTATCTATGTACCAAAAGGGGTCAAGGTAAAGACACCAATCCAGTCTTACTTCCGGTTAAACGCGGAGAATACTGGGCAGTTTGAACGGACCCTAATCATTGTTGACGAAGGGGCCAGTGTTGACTACGTCGAAGGCTGTACCGCGCCAAACTATTCGTCTGATAGCCTGCACGCCGCAGTCGTTGAGGTCAATGTCTGCAAAGATGCCTACTGTCGTTACACGACCATTCAGAATTGGTCAGATAACGTCTACAGTCTTGAAACCAAGCGTGCGGCCGCGGCCGAAAATGCCACTATGGAGTGGGTTGATGGTAACCTCGGTTCTAAGGTCACCATGAAGTACCCGAGTGTCTACCTCAACGGTGAGGGTGCCCGGGGCACGATGCTTTCGATCGCCGTAGCCAGCAATGGAATCCACCAGGACTCTGGTGCCCGGATGATTCATAATGCCCCGAATACGTCGAGTTCTATTGTTTCCAAGTCAATTGCCAAGACCGGTGGCTCAACGGACTACCGGGGGACGGTACGATTTGGCAAGCATTCTGATGGTTCCAAGGGTCATGTTGAATGTGATACCATTATTATGGATGATCAATCATCGTCGGATACGATTCCGTACAATGAAATTGATAATTCACACGTGGCCATGGAACATGAGGCCAAGGTCTCTAAGATTTCAGAAGAGCAACTATACTACTTGATGAGTCGGGGAATTTCCGAGGCCAAGGCCACCGAGATGATCATTATGGGCTTCGTGGAACCATTCACCAAGCAACTACCGATGGAGTACGCGGTTGAATTAAACCGCTTGATCAGCTTTGAGATGGAAGGCTCAATCGGTTAATAAAAACTGAGCGGCTTTTGATACCTGGCGGCGCAATTTCCGCAGGCACCAAGCCGCTTTTTGGGATAATGATTGTTTTGAAATGGAGGGAAGAAACGATGGCAGATGAAGAAGCAGTACCATTTTCGCCAATCGAAAACAAGGTCATGGATGCCCTAGAAAAGGTGATTGACCCGGAATTAGGGATTGACTTGGTCAACCTGGGGCTGATTTATGATGTCAAGGTTGATGATGACGGCAACTGTACCGTGACAATGACCTTGACGACGATGGGCTGTCCGCTCGGTGATGTTTTGAACGAGAAGATTACGGCAGCAGTGATGAGCGTTGACGGCGTTACAAGCTGCAAGATCAACCTTGTTTGGGAGCCCGTCTGGGATATCTCACGAATGAGCCGGTTTGCCAAGATTGCCTTGGGAATCCATGGTTAGCCAGGAGGAAATCACATGGATATCAAGAAGTTTATCCGTCAGCGCAAGGCCCTTGGCTACTCGCAGATAGCCCTTAGTCAGGGAATCTGTACACAATCAACCCTGAGTAAGTTTGAAAACAACGGGAAAGTACCGTCGCTAAGTATCCTTGACCAACTCTGTCGGCGGTTGGGGCTGACCATTGATGACCTTAACCGCGACGACGAGACGACCGTCTGCTATCTGCGAGCAACCCTGAATGGCATTGAGGAGAATTTGATGGCAGAACACTTTCCCCAGGCCCTAAAGCAGCTTGACCAACTGGATGCAACCACCCTGACAGCATCTCAGGACCGTATGCAATACTACTACCTGCGTGGGATGCTGGCCACACTAACTAACCAGCCGGGGTCCGCAGCTTTGTTTAACTTTACAAAGATTCTAGAGGAGCTAGACGAGCGTCATCAGACGATTTACTCACAGCTGGCTTACCTAGGCTCGGGGGTCCTATATGCTCGCCAGGGGTCGATGGATCAGGCGGACTTTTTCTTTGCTAAGGTGATCAACTACCTCCAAGCAAATGCCAACGGCAAATGGGCACATACGAGCAAGGAACGCTATCTCCGGATTATCTCAATGATGTATTATGCTGCGGAGTATCACGCCCTTAACCATCGCTTGGCGATCAGTGACCGGGTGTTGACGGAGACCATCAATATCTGTGCGACTAACCACGTTACCTATTTCATGCCTCGGATCAAGCTGTTACTGGCTAATAATGCAATTGCTGCTGGGATGTCAACTGATGCGGTTGACCAGTTGCTAGATGAGGCGATGGTATTTGCCCGTTTCAACCGTAATAGCGTGGTTCAGGTTCAGGTTGCGGCTGTCCGTAATAACTATCATAAGGAGATCAAACACCGTTCATAGTCGGAATAGACCATGACGCTGCAATACCTAAAAATACAAGCGACTGAAAGAAAATACTGTTTTCTTCCAGTCGCTTTGTCATTTTAAAAATTAATCAGGTGATGATGAACAGCGTAGCGAATTAGCGCTGCTTGATTATCCAGGGCCAGTTTCCGCATAATGCTGGCCTTATGAGCTTCAACAGTCTTTGTTGAAATAAACAGCTTCTTGGCGATTTCCTTATTGGAATAGCCGAGGGCAATAAAAGGGAAGAGCTCCCGTTCCCGTTTGGAAAGCCCCTGGTAACCAGCCATGTCGATTGCTGTATTGCCATAGTTGATCTCCGCAAGGTCCTGCTTGGTGATCATGATATTGTTGTCGAGGTAACGCTCACCGTTTGCCAGATGGTACAGACCGGTTACAATCTCACTGGTGGGGGAACTCTTGAAGATATAAGACTTTGCCCCGTTATGGATTGCCTGGTTAATTAAGGACTGATCTTCGCAGCCTGAAAGAATCATGATCTGAACATTGGGGAAAGCATCATGAACCCTTTTAGTTGTCAGCAAGCCGCTTTCGCCTGGTGGCATTGCCAGACCGGAAATCAGGATATCTACGTTTCCTTGCTCAATTTGCATGTAAGCATCGACGCCGTTGTCAACCTGGCAGATCACTTGAAAATCAGAAAGTGAGTCAAGCAGGGTGTTCAGGCCCAGGCGGACAATCGCGTGGTTATCCGCAATCAATACGTTTTTCACTCTTGCACATCCTTACGTCACCGAGGCTGGGAGAAAAATCTGTTTTCTCGCCAGCCTCTTTATCACCCCTTATTATAATCCTTTAATAGCAGCAAAAAAAGGAAGCATCACATGCTTCCTTTTATGCTACTGTTTGGTAATTCCAATCATAATGGCCCCGATAACAACGAGCGCCAGACCAATCATTGTGAAGGTGGTTTCCTTCTTGGTCTTGACCTCGTGGAGGATTAGGAATCCGCCCAGTGTCGAGATGATTACGTTTAACTGTGAGAAGGTATAACCAACCGCCACCCCGTTGATGGCGTTGGAGAAGATGATCCCAAGATTACCAAATGCAAAACAAACACCTGTAATCATGTTCTCCCAGGTTTTGATCTTCCACATATCGTTGCCCTTTTGGAAGGCGACCATGATGAAGATGGTAATGAAGATTGCGACTGCCTGTGGGGGAATCATTTCCCAGCCGTCGAGGTGGAAGGCGGTCGGGAAGGAGGCGTAGGCAATGAACCCAAGCGAAGAAATCAGGAGGTAAATCATCCCTTTCTTGACGTTGGTCCCGGCGCCACCACCTTTCTCATGGTAAGCAGTCATGGCAATTCCGCCGATGATCAATGCCAGGGCACCGATCCCCAGCATCCACTGGGTCGCGGTAGTCCATTCGTGGAAACAGATTGCCCCCACCAGGGCGGTCCCGACTAGCTGCTCACCAACAGAAATTGGCATTGTCATTGTGACCCCAACCAGGTCAAAACTCTTGATCTGAAGAATAATACCAACACTAAAGCCAATTCCACATAGTGCTGAGCCGATCAGCAAACCGGGAGTGATGTGCGGTGGCCGGATGAAGAAGACGACAATTCCGACCAGTAAGGTGGTAAGCGCCATCCCCATTACCTTATTGGTATATTTACCACCAATTAGCTGCATGCTAATGACTTGAAAACCAAGGCCAAATGCAGGAACCAGGGCTATTAAGATATCTGTAATAGACATAATATCACCATCCTTTTAACTATCGAAGAATTATTGACGGCGCTTACAATTAAAAGTATAAGTTTGAATATTCACAAAATCAAGTTAAATATAAATACTGTTATAAGTTAGAGTGATTTACCGAAGAAAGGCCGGTGATTAAAGTAAGAAAAAATATTCCGATAGTAGTTATAATTCGGGATTAATTACTGTGCTATTATATATGTCAATTATCTAAAATCCGCTATAGATTACTGATATTATTGGGATTTACTAGGTAGACCATTTTTGGATAGAGGATAACGGTCTGATCGTTAATATGATTTTTGTATATAGTAAAATAAATATAGATGGAATATAACAGCGTTTATACATGGGGATTTCCCTAATTCTTATGGAAGCGATTGAAATGTATCATTAATAGTGTAGTAAGTGACGTTAATCACTAAATTGTTTTGATACCTAGTAACTTGAGGAGGTTATCCTGATGACTTCAAAATATAACCAAGAGCCAAAGGGCTACACAATGTCAACGGTGATGCAGGAAGCAGCACGTTGTCTCTTATGTGAAGATGCCCCATGTTCCAAGGCTTGTCCTGCCCACACTAACCCAGCTAAGTTTATCCGGAGTGTTCGTTTCCGTAACGTTAAGGGGGCGGCCGAAACTATCCGGGAGAACAACGCCCTGGGGGCCATTTGTGCCCGGGTTTGCCCAACGGAACGCTACTGTGAAAAGGCATGTACCCGTGCCAAGATCGATGGTCCAATCGATATCAGCGGGATTCAGCGTTACGTTACTGACATGGAACGCAAGGAAAACATGCAGATCCTGCATGCCGGTAAGGACAACGGCATGAGTGTTGCTATCATTGGTAGTGGCCCGGCTGGCCTGCAAGCAGCGACGACCCTGCGGCAGAAGGGTTATGCCGTTGATATTTACGAAAAGCAGGTTAAGGCCGGCGGTTACCTGACCTACGGGATTCCAGAATACCGGCTGCCAGAAGAGATTGTCGACTACGAGGTCCAGCGGATTGTTAACCTTGGGGCCAAGATTAACTACAATGTGACGGTCGGCAAGGACATCACGATGGATGAACTGAAGGCCAAGTACAATGCCGTAATCGTTGCCATCGGTGCCAGTGCTGCCAAGACAATCCCGATGTTTGAACACAATATCTGCACAGAATCCGCTATCTCGTTCCTGGCCCGGGCCAAGGAAAATAAGGGAAACATCGATGTTCCAGATAATGTGCTGGTTATCGGTGGTGGTGACGTTGCGATGGACGTTGTCACGACCCTGAAGAAGCTGGATGTTCCGCACGTTACGGACGTTGTCTACGAGGAATTCGACGAGTTCCGGGCCTCCAAGAAGGAACTGGCGGGTGCCCAAAAGGCTGGCGTGACGATTATCGATGGCTACGAGCCAAAGGAGGTTCACCAGAACCGGGCCACCTTCAAGCACCGTAAGATCGATAGTGAGCTGACCATCACGGCCGACAAGATTATTCTGGCGGTTGGTCAGAAAGTTGATGCTGATGGCTTAGATATCGACATTCAGCACAATGAAATCCCGTTCCGGGAAGCTCGCTACCACACCAAGGATCCTAAGGTATTTGCAACCGGTGATATTGTCGATGGCGACAAGACGGTTGTTGTAGCCGTACAAAAAGGTAAGGAAGTTGCCGAGGAAATCGATCGTGTATTAGGAGGACAAAACAATGATTAAAAAAGATCTATCAGTCGACTTTTTAGGGGTTCATTTTGAAAACCCATTCTGCTTGTCTTCATCGCCAGTCGACAACTGTTACGAGATGTGCAAACGGGCATATGATGCTGGTTGGGGCGGAATTGTCTATAAGACTGTTTCAACGGACCGTTTCGTGATCGATGAAGTTTCACCACGGTTTGATGAATTAACTAAGGAAGATACTCCTTTTGTTGCCTTTAAAAACATGGAGCAGCTTTCTGAGCACCCTCTGGAGCAGGATTTAGCCGACATGAAGCGGTTGAAGGAAGAATACCCGAATAAGGTGCTGATTGCCTCAATCATGGGTGAAAACGATGATGAATGGACTTATCTGGCCAAGCGGGTTGAAGAAGCCGGTGCCGATATCATTGAAATGAACCTGTCATGTCCACAGATGACCTCACACAAGATGGGGTCCGATGTTGGTACCAACCCAGCATTGTGTAAGCAGGATGTTATCGCCGTACGGAAGGGCAGCAGCCTGCCGATTATGCCTAAGATGACGCCAAACATCACGTCAATGGTTCCTATTGTCAAGGCTTGCCTTGAGGGCGGTGCGGCTGGCTTCTCACTGATTAACACTGTTAAGTCCGTTGCCAACGTTGACCTGGACAAGCATGTCGGTCTGCCAAACATCGACGGCAAGTCTTCCGTATCTGGCTTGTCCGGCAAGGGAGTTAAGCCAATTGCCCTTCGGTTCCTGCAACAGCTTCGTTCCGCTGCTGGTTTGGAACAACTGCCAATCTCGGGAATCGGTGGTATTGAAACCTGGGAAGACGCTGCTGAGTTTATTCTGATGGGGGCTACAACCCTCCAAGTAACCACTGCCGTCATGCAGTACGGTTATCGGGTCGTTGAGGATATGAAGAACGGTCTGATGCACTACATGGAAGAACAGGGTGTTGACCACCTGAGTGAACTGGTTGGTCTGGCTAATAAGAACATCCTTCCTACCAACCAATTGAACCGTAACTACAAGGTTTACCCAAAGATTGACTGGGATAAGTGTATCGGCTGTGGTCGTTGTGTCATTTCCTGTCAAGACGGCGCCCACCAGGCACTGAGTTGGGACGGCGATAAGCGTCTGCCAGTCTTCGATAAGGACAAGTGTGTTGGTTGCCAATTATGTGCGTTGGTTTGCCCAGTTGGTGCCATCAAGCTAGGGATTGTTGAGATGAAGCCGGGCCGGGAAGGCGACCCAAGCAAGATCAATGTCGGTTCTCAACGCCTGCACACCTACCGTCCGGCAGAAGCCAAATAATCAGTCTAAGTAATAAAAAAGATCAGCTATTTTTTGACTGATCTTTTTTGATTACTTATTGTTGATCTTTTGGATGTAGTTACGCGCGTTATAAAGTTCATAGACAACCCAGGTTTCGATCAGGGTGATCACGCAGATTACCAACATCGTGTAGAAATCGGGAAGAACAAAGAGGAGAAAAAGAAAGATCCACGAGATCCAAGACCACATACTCTCGATCTTGATGATGCGTTGGACTCGTTTAGTAGGGGTTACCCGGCCAGATTGGACAAAGATATTCCGGATCTGAGCAAAGTAGCGGATTTCAACGAAACTCTCAATGATAAAGATTGCAGTAAGGGTAATCAGAAAAAATTGTTCCATAATTAGTACTCCTTCAATAATGATCATATTCTACTTTACTGGTCTTTTGCCTGCTTGGCAACATCAATCATTTAACAAGTGATTATCGGATGATAGTAGAAAATCGAAAGCAAATAGTACCATTTTATAGACTGCTTTGTTATAATGAACATGGTAACGCAATCATGGACAGACAGTCCGTATCTGCTTAAGTTTAGGAGGCTTTGCAAATGAAGATCATTATCGTTGGTTGTACACATGCCGGTACTATCACTGCTAATCAAGTGTTAAGCAATCATCCTGATGCTGAGGTAACTATTTACGAAAAGAACGACAATGTTTCGTTCCTGTCGTGTGGGATTGCAACCTATCTCGGTGGGGTTACTAAGAACATTGACGATATGTTCTATTCCAGCCCGGAGATTCTGACTAAGCTGGGAGCCAACGTTAAACTGGAGCATGAGGTGACTCATGTTGACCTGAAGAATAAGTCGCTGACGGTCAAGGATCTTAATACCGGAGCTACCAGTGAGGACCATTACGATAAACTGATGGTTACTACGGGATCTTGGCCGATCATCCCTGGCTTACCAGGGATTGATAACCCTAACGTTTACCTCTGCAAGAACTATAACCACGCCAAGAAATTGTTTGAGGTTGCCCAGGATGCTAAGAACATTGTGGTTATCGGTGGTGGCTACATCGGTGTTGAACTGGTTGAGGCCTACAGCAAACAGGGCAAGAACGTGACCCTGATTGATGGTAACGACCGTCTGCTTAGCAAGTACTATGATGCCAAATACACAGACATCGTTACCAAGGATTTTGAAGACCATAACGTTAAACTAGCCTTTGACGAGATGGTAGCTGGATTTGAAGCTAATGGTCATGGAGTTACGGTCAACACCAATAAGGGGAGTTACCCCGCCGACATGGCCATTCTCTGTATTGGTTTCCGGCCTAATACCGGACTCTTCAAGGGTCAGCTAGAGTTCAACCAGGATGGCTCTATCAAGACCAATGCCTACATGCAGACTTCGGATCCTGACGTATACGGGGCCGGTGATGCGGTGGCAGTACATTACAACCCAACTAATCAGGAGGCCTACGTCCCGTTGGCCACTAATGCGGTTCGGCAGGGAGTCATCGCTGGGACAAACCTTTTCGGCAATACGATGACCTACATGGGGACCCAATCGACGTCTGGCCTCCAGCTCTACGATCACGCGATGGCCTCGACGGGAATGACCCTAGCCAGCGCTAAGGTAGCCGGTTTCGATGCCGATGCCGTTACGTTTACGGATAACTATCGTCCGGAGTTCATGCCGACCAATGCTGAGGTTATCGGAACGGTAGTCTGGGACCGGAGTAATAACCAGATCCTCGGGGCCCAGTTCATGAGCAGCTATGACATTTCCATGTACGCCAATGCAGTTTCGGTAATGATTCAGAACCGGAATACGATTGATTTCATGGCAATGGTTGATATGCTCTTCCAGCCAAACTTTGACCGGCCATTTAACTTCATTAACCTCCTTGGTCAGCAGGCAGTGGCCAAAGCAACAAAATAGCCTACCTGTCTTAATATACATAGTTACTATTGTATAAATATAAAATGATTGTTAAAATACAAAGTAGGTAGTGATTGCCTACCTACTTATGTGAAACGGCCAGCAGAGAGCATTTGCTTTCTGTTGGCCGTTTTTATGATCCAAATGTACCGTTGTAACTTAAGTGTCCCTAGACGAGGGTATTAAAAATTATTATGACTGCTGGCATCAAGACCAGGGAGACGACCCCACCGGTTAAGAGCAGGGTCTCCTTTCCAGTTTGGGGCAGTGAGGCGAGTCGGTCAAGATCCTGGTGCTTACTCAGCCGACAGTCACTTGGCGTTGTTAGGGTTACTTTCTTAACGTGCTTAGTATCGATGTTGTTGTCAGACTCGCTCGTGACTACCTGGTCCGCTGTCTGCTGGTCACTACTGCTGACGACCGGTACGGTAATCGTAGCCGTTGTCTGACTGTTGCTATTTGCGGAGACGGCGCTACTTGAACTTGAATGGCTGTCTGCCTTGGTGCTGGTACTGGTGGCGTTTGGGTTATTTTCGGAACGGTCAACCGTGCTTTGACCATTTTTGGTAGCCTTGCCAGGTTTGGTGTCGGTTCCTGACGTCACAGCCTTACTTGTGTTGCTATCCTGACTGCTAGCTGCACTGCTGTCGTCTGCTGGAGCATTATTCTTGATGCTCTGGCTGGTGCTGGGTTCGGTTGCCACCCGATCTGCGGCGACCAGACTGGTCCAAAGTAAACCAAGCAGCAGGGTGAAGCCAACCGTAAAAAGTATTCCAATCTTAAATCGGCTCTTCATGCCAGTTCCTCCAATTATATTCTCATTCATAAGTAATTATACCGACTTGTCAAACGTTTTCAACCGCCGATTTGACGGTGACGGATAACGACGAAACGGTCCAGGGTACTGGTGGCTAGCAACCACCAGCCCGTGCCTAGGAACAGTCCGGCCAAGACATCACTAGTGTAGTGATTGCGCAGGTAAACTCGGGAAGCCATCACTAGAAAGATCCAGACCATTGCCAGAATTGAACTGGCAATTCGTTGCCAGTGCCGCCTGAGATGGGGCCAAACCAGGGTCAGGATTGCAAGAACGAAGACGGTTGTGGCGAAGGTATGGCCGCTGGGAAAGCTAAACCCATTTGCTGGAATTAACTTGTGATCAGGGCGGGGACGTAAAATGCTGTATTTTACGGCAATCACCAGGCAGTAACCGACGAGCTGGAGACCGGCAAACCGAAGCCCCCAAGCACGCTGGTGGCACCACCAGCAGCCGACCAAGACGACTAGGGACAGGGGTAGGAGAAGAAGCGGATCACCAAGGTGGGTAATCATCGTGAATATCCGAGTGCGCAGGGGCGTTGTGGGCTGGAGAAGTTGGTAACCGAATTGGTCAAGCCGGTGGATCCAGCCAAGGTTTTGCCAGACTCCCCAGAGAAAAATGGCAAAGATCAGCCAGCAGCTAATCCCGATAAACAGTTTTCGATACTTTTTCATTTTAATTATTTTCACCTAGAATTTTGTCAGACTGCATCTATTATAACGATTTACAGGGGCATGAAACAAGGATAGTTCTGTAAGTTGTGGCTAAACATGTTAAAATAATTATCGATTTTCAATCTAATGTTTGGAGCGAAGAAAAATGGCAAAGATAACAAAGAACATTCCACTAGCAATTGCAACGGTAGCCCTGGGCATTATCGTCGGTTTCAGTTCTCTGCTGGTCAGTGTGGCCCTGGATCTGACCGAAAAATTGTTCCTGCACTTTCAGGAGACCAATCTGATCCCTGTCGATATCTCGGCTGGGGGGATGCGGCGATTTACTTCGGTCTTGATTGGGGGAATCATCGCCGCAATTATCTGGTATCTCCTCCAGCGTCACTATAAGCCCGTCAAGCTGGGCAAAACTGTTGCGGGGCAGCATATGCCACTAATTAAGACCATGATCCACGTCTACACCCAGATATTCTTTGTGGGAACCGGTAACTCTATTGGTCGGGAATTGGCGCCTCGTGAGGCTGGGGCAGCCCTGGCGCAAAAGTGGGCAGACCATTTCCGCGATAACAAGTTCTTGGATCTGGATGCTGAGGACCGACGAATGATTATTGCTGCTGCGGCTGGTGCCGGGTTTGCCGGTGTCTATATTGCACCGATCACCGGAGCCGTTTTCTGTATGGAACTTTTATACAAGAAGATCAACGCTCGGGTCATTGCCGTCAGCCTGACCATGTCAGTGATTGCGACGCTGATCGGTTCGATCGTTAAGGGCTATCAGCCATACTACCTGGTTGGGTCCAAGAGCTTTTCACTACAGATTCTGCCGCTGGCGCTCTTCCTTGGACTTGTCTGCGGCTTTCTTGGCACCCTCTTCAAAAAATATATTGGGCTGGCTAAGGCCCACCGGACGACCAAGATTAATATCCTGGCCCAGTTGCCAGCGATAGCCGCCGTAACCGGTGGAATCGCAGCCTTCTTCCCCCAGATTATGGGAAATGGCCGGGGGCTGGCCCAAATGGCAATGAATACGACCGGTCACAGCAGGACCGTCATCTTGGTACTGCTTTTCGGTCTGGTGGCCAAAGTGCTCGTGACCTTGTTCGTTATGAAGTGTGGTGGTTACGGTGGGGTTCTGACGCCATCAATTGCGGTTGGGGCGGTTATCGGCGCCTTTGCTGGAATGGTATACGTCAGCCTTGTTCCAGGGGTCACGATGGCTCAGGCAGCGGTTCTCGGTGCTGCCTTTTTGCTAGCGGCCTCCCAGCAGGCACCGCTAATGGCGATGTTCATGCTGTTTGAGGTTTGTCATTTGAACTTCTCTGCCTTCCTGCCATTGGCAATGGGAGTGGCAATTTCAATTGCCCTGTCAAAGTGGTTGCAGACTAAGGCCTTTTTTGCTTAATAAAAATGGTGTCCGTCAAATTAGATGGACACCATTTTTATTTTTGCTGGTGGTCGTCATCGTGGATGGTGACGTTCTCCTCCTGGTCAACATTATAGCGGGCCAGTAGGATCTGCTGATACTTATCCTCAATGACCTTGTCAACGGCCGTGTCGTCAATCTTCGGCAGCTCCTGACGAACCTTATCTAAGACGTCGTCCTTGAACTGCATCTCTGGTTTAACGGCTTCCTTGCCGGTTAGGACCGCCACCGTCTGATTATAGTCCAACTCCTGAGTCGTCCATATCGAACGGTCAGCGTCCGGCTGGTGGAGGACATCATCGCGGTCCTTCAGATCCTCCCGAAAGCCGTTATCATCGTATTGATATTGGTCTTCTGCCATCATTTTCTCCTCCTTACCATCCTAATTTAGCGCATTCTATTTTTCTTGTCTACCGTTTCGGCAGCTGCCTTTATGATGATGGAAAAAGAAATGAACCTGGACCTGCAGCCTAGTTTTTTTCGTAGGCTGCGCACATTTTCTTGACTGTACCAGTGATATCTGAGCTGCCTAAAATCATTGAGATAACAGCGACTCCGGCTACTCCTGCTTTGAGGGTAGCGGCGAGGTTGGCATGGCTGATTCCGCCGATGGCAACAACCGGGTGATGGCTGACTGTATTTAGACGGGTCAGCTCGCTGAGGCCGAGAGCCGGATCGGCGTCGGCTTTGGAACTTGTTGGGAAAACCGGACCGACGCCCACATAGTCCACCTCCGGCAACTGATTGGCCTTGGCAATTTCGTCCGTGGTGTTGCAGGAATAGCCAATCATCAGTTGGCCGCCTGCCCGCTGAATTACCGTTTCGATCCGCTGATCCTTCTGACCAACATGGACCCCATCGGCGCCTACTTGTAGGGCGAGTTCCTCGTCATCATCGATAAAGTAGGGAACGTGGTATTGGTGGGTGAGTTCGCGTAGCAGGGAGGCCATCTTAAGGGTTGCCGCCCGATTGAGTTGGGATCCATCCTTTTCCCGGTATTGAAAGGCAGTGACCCCGGCTTGCAGGGCAATTTCAACGTCGTGCAGGAAGCGCTCGGGATCGTTATCAACGTCTTGGGTACCGCCGACTAGGTAAACGCGGAGAATCTTTGGATTAAACTTCATCATCAGTCATCCCCCTTGATCTGGGCCCAGTGGTTGAG
Organism: Limosilactobacillus pontis; assembly: GCF_002940945.1. GTDB lineage: Bacteria > Bacillota > Bacilli > Lactobacillales > Lactobacillaceae > Limosilactobacillus > Limosilactobacillus pontis_A. The sequence continues at coordinate 51,180 of NZ_PNFV01000005.1, read as the reverse complement.
GGGCCCGTGGCCGTGGCCGACGTTGATGCCGTCGCGGATCGTGGCCTCGACATAGGCTTTGCCGGTTCGGATAGCCTCCGCCATGGAATGTCCCTTGGCTAGTTCTGCCGTGATGCAGGCTGAGATAGTATCTCCAGTCCCGTGGGTGTTGTGGGTAGCTACTCGGGATGCCGTCATCCAGAAATGGTGACCATCAGCAAGGAGAACAAAATCGTTGGCTGCATCGGCACTGTTGAAGTGGCCGCCTTTGACGATAACGTTTTTGGCGCCTAGGGTCTGGAGCTTCTTTCCGGCAGCGATCATCTCGTTTTCAGTAGTGATGGTCATTCCGGTTAGCTTCTCTGCCTCAGGAAGGTTAGGAGTTACTAGGTCGGCCAGCGGTATTAATTCGTTTCGGACCACACTGATGGCATCCTCGCTGAGCAGAGGTGCACCGCCCTTGGCAATCATTACCGGATCGACGGTCAGCGGACCAAAGTCATACTTTTTCAGGTTCCGGACCACCGCTCGAACATGGTCAGCATCCGCTAGCATCCCCGTCTTGCATGCCCGAATCTTTAGATCGCTGGCTAGGGAGGCAAACTGCTCGTCAATTATCTTGATTGGCAGCGGGAAGGCATCCTGGACGCCCAGGGTATTCTGGGCGGTTACCGCTACTACCACCATGGTTGCGAAAACATGGCGCATCTGCATTGTCTTAAAATCAGCGGCGATTCCGGCACCACCACCACTATCGGTCCCCGCAATTGTCAGGGCCTGGGGAAAATCATTGGTCATTGTTATCATCCTTTCCGTGCGTTAGCTGGGCGGTAAAGCGTTCGCTAGTCAGCTGACTGAGTTCATCGAAGAAGCGGGTCTGCCACTGACCGAGCCCGAGTGTATGCTGAGCCGCCGCTGCCCCAGTCATGCTGAAAGCAGTGGCTATTACGGCACTGCTGGTGATGGGACTTTCACCGACAGTTAAGTAGGCGGCAGTGAGACTGGAGAGCATATCCCCGCTACCAACGTTGACCGTCAGCATTGACGAGCCGGTAGGGTTAAGAAAGACATCCTGGCCGTCCGTCACGACATCGGTACGCCCGGTAAGCAGGACACAGGTATGATAGTGGTGGGCACACTGTTTGGCTACCAGAACCGGGTCGTATTGTATACTCCCGGCGTCAATTCCATGTCCAGCAGGTGCGAAGCCAGCCAGGGCCGCAATCTCACTGGCGTTGCCCCGAATAACGCTGAAGTAGTAGTCACTCAGCAGCTGATTAGCAATGGTCAGCCGGTAGTCAGCACTGCCAACAGCGACCGGATCAAGGACGACTGGACGCCGACCCGCGTTGGCATCCAGGATTGCCCGAATCAAGGCGAGCTGGGACTGGTTAATGGTGCCAAGGTTGATAGTGATGGCATCTGCCAAGCTGACCATCGCCTGGGCCTCTTCCGGCGCCTTTGACATGATTGGTGAGACTCCACAGGCACTCAGGGCATCCGCCACCTTCCCGGCTGTGACATCGTTGGCGACCGTCAGCACAACTGGATTTTTCTGCCGCACCTGGTCGATCAAGTGAGCGGGCAGGTTGGTAATCTTCATTTCATAAACACTTCCTTTGAAAAACGAAAACCGGCAATCACGATTCCCTGATTGCCGGTTTTGCTGAATGCATTTCCCTACGCGAGTACTGGCTCACAGGTTCTAGGATCCACGCTTACTGAGCGTATCTCAGTCCGGTCCACGGACACTCCTAATGCGATTGTTCAATTACTGACCTAAGTATAACACTTATCGGTCCAGATACTTAATTAATTGGGGCAAAAGGAGGTTAGTCTCCTGCTTGCCTGTCTCATATAGTTTCGACAGCTTCTTGGTGTTGCCCTCGATCCGACTGACCTTGACGGGATGCTGAGGGGCAATGGTGAAAAACTGTTTTTCCTTACTACGACGGTTAATCTCCTCGACTTGCTTATTATAGCTGGCCGGTCGGTTGATTGCTTCCTTGACGAAAGTCGGATAATCAGGATAGTAGCGCCGCAAGAGCTGGGCCACGGCGCGGCTGGTCGGCTTCTTACGGTAGTTGATGTCCCGGGTTCGGACGATGACAATTTTGTTAAAGCCCTGCTGCTGGGCGATATCGTAGGGGATGGAATCCGCTACTCCGCCGTCCATGCAAAGTCCTTGGCTGGTACGCTGGGGTTTGGAGATGATCGGCATCGACGAGGAGGCCTTCAGTACCCGGGTCAACTCGTCGCCGACCGGGTCGGTGAAGGTGACCGCCTTGCCATCGGTTAGACGGGTGGCGACTGCCGTAAAGTGGGAGGAGGACCGTTGGTAGGCCTCATCGTTGAAGTTCAACCATTGCCAGCCGTGATCTTCAAACAGGTAGTCCAGATTGATGATGCTCTGCCGGTGGAGAAGGTGGGTGATCGAGATGTAATCACGATCGTGACGGTGGTTGATATTAATCATTGCTGGTCGACCGTACTGCTTAGAAACGAAGTTAACTCCGCACAATGACCCAGCCGAGACCCCAATCACACTGCGAAACTCAATGTGGTGGGCCAGGAAGGCATCAACCACCCCGGCGGTGTACTGTCCTCGAAAGGCCCCGCCTTCCAGGACCAATGCTGCATTATATAACATTTGAACGACGCTCCCTTAAAAGTATTAGTTAGTATTATACAATAATTGGGCGCTAGCGGGTAATAACTGATTACAGCCTGCCGAAGAAAAGATGATAATAAATAAAAGCATGCATGATAAAGGTTGACTTGCCTGAACACCTTAATTTGTTTTGAACAGTTTAACCCAAAGAGTCCTATAATTTACCTAAGAGGTGGATAAGATGCTTTATATTGATACGAGTGCTGACGAAGAGTATTTTAAGGACCCGGTAATTCCGGAGGCCTTAGCGGTTTATCTACAAAAAGCACCCCAATTTCGTGACCAGGAGTTGCTATATTTCTATCACCCGATGGGTCCCGTGGTGATTCTTGGCCATTACCAGGATGTCTACCATGAGGTAAACTTTCCCTACCTGCGTGATCATCAGATTGGTTTGGTACGACGGAATCCGAGTGGTGGAGCGGTCTTTGTCGACCCTGGGGACCTGACCTTTGTTTACATTGACACGGCGCAGAAGGTCAAAACACCGAAGTTTGCCCACTACATCCAGCCGATCTTGGATACCCTGCATGAGCTAGGGATCGACGCCCAGCAGACTGGACGCAACGACCTGACCTATCAGGGCCAAAAGTTTTCGGGGATGGCCTTTGCTCAGATAGAGGATCGGGTTCTCTATGGCGGCACCCTGATGTTTGACGTTGATACGGCTATGGCTAACGCCGTCTTGACACCATCAAAGTCTAAACTAGCCGATAAGGGGATTAAGTCGGTACATAGTCGGGTTACCAATCTTAAGCCTTTCATCAAGCAGCCGGGATTTGATCGCAATGACCTGCAAGCACTGATTCTTAAGCATGTTCGAATGGCAAATCCTAATATTGAGACGCGACGACTGACTGATGATGAATGGGCAGATATCCAGCGTTTAGCAAGACAAAAGCTGGGCACCCACCAATGGATCTACGGTAGCGGGCTGACGGACTACTATATCGATGCCTACTTCCACGGGATCGGCAGCTTTGGCCTGGGATTCAATATTCGGAACAATTGCCTAATGGATGTAAAGATTCATGGTGACCTGATTACGATGGACCAGTCAGTAGCTGATCAGCTGGAGAAACGGCTTGATGGCTGTCGGCTGGAGCAGGCGGTGATTCAAAACACCCTGGAGCAGGCTAAACTTGATGACTTGTTGGTTGCAGGTGCTAGTCAGGAAATTACCACGAAGATTATTAAGGCGGTGACTGATCATGCCGATTAAGCAGGTTACCATATTTCAATTAAACTGGGGGCAGTTAGCGCCTATCTGGCATCCGGTGGTGGTGAAGGTTGAAACGACGACGGGACAGGCCGGCTGGGGTGAAGCTGGTCTTGCCTATGGCACCGGTGCTACAGGGGTTGCCGCCACCATCAAAGAGTTGGCGCCCCGGATCATTGGTCAGGATCCCTGGAATACCAACGCTATTTGGCAGGATTTCTATGAGCATACCTTTTGGGCAAAGAATTCCGGAACCAGCATTTACGCGGCCATTAGCGCCCTTGACACCGCCCTCTGGGACTTGAAGGCGCGTTGTATTAACCAGCCCCTCTATCAACTGTTGGGCGGCTGCCTGCACCGAAAGCTGCCGGCCTATGCCAGTCACATTGAATACGGGTGGGGACCGTTTTCCCGCTACGTGACCACCCCACATGATTTTGCTCGTTTGGCTAAGCGAGCGGTCGACGCGGGATACCTGGCCATCAAGGTTGATCCTGTTACCCAGGAGCGCGGCCATTCCATGCTCCCCAACCGGCATCTGCTAAGCCCGGCTCAACTTGATTGCTACTACCAGCGGGTCGCAGCAATTCGGCACGCTGTCGGTCCTCATGTACGGATTATCATCGATTGTCACGCTAATCTAACGCGGCGCTCAGCTCAACAGTTGATTCAACGGTTAACCCCGCTGGAGATTGACTACTATGAAGAGCTGCTTCCGACAATTGACCCGGCGCAGACGATCCAGCTTGCCCGGGTGACCGGGGCTGATTTGGCGGTAGGCGAACACCTCGCTGGACCGCAGACCTACCTGTCACTGATTCGGGACGTAGCGGTGGTTCAGCCCGACCTGGGCACTTGCGGCGGGATTACTGCTGCTGTCAAGATTGCTTCTCTGGCGTCAGCAAATGGTGTCGGTCTGCAGCTGCACGTTTGTGGCAGCCCAATTGCGACTGCGGCTGCATTGCAGTTTGAGGCAGCTTGCAGCAATTTTTTGATACACGAGGAGCATGAGATCAACCTCAAGGCTGCCAACTATGAGTCGGGCCGTTACCGCTATCAGCCACGGGATGGTCAGTATCTGGTACCGAGCCGACCGGGAATCGGCCAAGAATTAAGTGCGCTGGCTATTAAGCATGCGCACGCAACGATTGTTAAGTAATAAAAACTGCCGACTAGCTGATCGGCAGTTTTTTAGTGTTGGTCAGGGTGGTCGCTAATCTCCTGGAGAGCCTGGCGTTGCTGCTTCTGGTCCACGTGGGTATAAAGGTCAGTCGCTGAGGTCCCCTTCTGTCCCAACTGCTGGGCCACCAGGACCTGGTCCTTGGTGACGTCGTAGAGCTCTGAGGCAAGAGTATGGCGAAGTTTGTGCGGGGTCAGGGGATGTCCGAAGGCGGTTGAGTACTTCTTGACCATTCGCTCAATTGAGTTGGCGGTCATCCGTCGGGTTTCACCATGGTAGACGGTCAAAAAGCAGGCAACGTCCTTTTTAACGGCATGATAACGCTGGGCTCGAATCGCCAGGTAGCGCTTCAGGTAGGGGACGGCCCAGGGGGCAATTGGCACGGAATCTCGTTGACCACCTTTCCGGGTGACGTCGAGCAGAAGCTGTTTGAGGTTGAGGTCGCCTAGGTTCACGTTGGCGGCCTCTGAGACCCGGACTCCGGTACCCAGGATCAGGGTGATGATGGCGATGTCGCGCTCCCGGTTGTGCTGAAATGGTTGCCGGGCGCGTTTATCGCATCGCTTCGGGTACTCGTTTTCAATGAAGTGGATGAAGTCAAACTTCATCTGTCCCCGGTACATGTGTGAAGCTAGGGTGTGGGCCCGGTAATTCAGGGTCTTGGTGTCATTGAGCGAGTCAATCTTCAGCATAACGTTACGGTAGAAGTAGGGCTCGCCATCCTTAACATCAGCGGTGACCGTCAAAAACTTGAAGAGGGAACGCAGGGCGTTGATAGACCGGTTGATCGAAGTCGGTGAGTTCAGGTGTCCCTGGGCGTTGGTGCTGTGCTCAAGCTGGTCGATATAGAGCATGATATCATTGCGGCGCAGCTTGGCCAAGGCGTCGACGGGAATGCTCTGGTTATCGTCTGCCTTGACCAGACCGCTGACTCGTAGCCAGTCGAAGAAGCGGCGGATCTCGGTCAGGTACTGGTAGGTGGTGGTGACGGCATGGCTGGTTCCGAGGTAGTATTCGTTGACATAGTCGGGGAGTTTAGCCAATTCCACATTGATTAGTTTGAGGTACTTATCTGCTTCCAATCTTTTCACTCCATTATCCTTGATAACCCTATTATACCTTATCTCTGATGGTAGAAGAGTCCTTCACGTCTTACGCTACGAAAGTGCTATAATAAAAAGTAAGTAATTAAACGAGAGGAAGCTTTAGCAATGCGGATGGAGAAGAACAGGGCCTACGCTGAGGTCCTTCGGCAGCTGTCAACAGCAGAACTATTGGATCGATACTATGACAATCCAGAACTAGTAGACCGGATCTTGAAGGGCAAAGGGGATGCTACGGAGCTGAACGATGGTCCATTGACGATCAACGGGGTTCAGATGTCAGAACAAGATGCCCGGGACTACCTGATCATGCAGCTGGTCAAGCGGGCAGATCCAGACCCACGATAAACAACGAATAAGCCGTCATTTCGTAAGCGAGGTGACGGCTTTCTTTAGCTGTGTTAAAATAATTAACAATCAATGAGAAAAACATGAGAGAAAGTGTGATTGATCAAATGGTAGATTTGAAGCAGGTTAAGCAGCAGACCCGGCAAGGACTCACAGAACTGCTGAATCAGGCCCAGCTGAAAGCCGGTGACATCTTTGTTCTCGGCCTGAGCACGAGTGAGGTGCGGGGAAAAAGGATCGGCGATGATTCGAGCATTGAAATTGGCCGGACCATTATAAAGACGATCCTTGATACCCTGCGTCCCCTGGGCATTCACCTGGCCGTTCAGGGATGCCAGCACATCAATCGGGCCCTGGTGGTTGAACGGGCGGTTGCCAAGGACCATGACCTCGAGCAGGTTATGGTCTATCCGCAGATTCATGCCGGTGGAGCAGGGCAGATTGCGGCCTTTGAAAATTTCAAAGAACCAATTGAGGTCGAGCATATTCAGGCCGATGCCGGAATGGACATCGGGGATACGGCAATCGGGATGCAGGTTAAGTTCGTCCAGGTCCCGGTCCGGACATCGGTGAAGACGATTGGTGCGGCCCACACGACCTACTTATCCTCGCGTCCCAAGTACATCGGTGGTCCCCGAGCCAAATATACCTGGGATCCCTTCAACCAGCACGAGGAGGGCGGCCGATGAAAAACAACCAGCGCTTACGGCGATTGACCCTGGCGGCGTTGCTGCTGGCCCTGGCAGTAGTGTTGGGCCGCTTCTTTGTCATCCCCATCCCTTGGACCCACGGCTACATCAACCTCTGTGATGCCGGGATTCTGATTGCGGCGTTGCTGCTTGGCCCCGCTTACGGAACGGCCGTCGGGGGCTTCGGGGGGATGTTTTTGGACCTGCTATCTGGCTATCCCCAGTATGCCCTGTTTTCCTTAGTTGCCCACGGATTAGAGGGATTGACGACCGGTTATCTTGGTCAGCGGGCCGGTAACCGGCGCGGCTATCAGTGCCTGGCTTTGGTCTGTGGAGTGGTAGTGATGACCCTCTGCTACTTCTTCAGTGATTCTTTCATGTATCATACTTGGATGGTTGGTATCTTAAGTATTGGCGGAAACCTCCTACAGGGGATTATTGGTGGTGCACTGGCTCTTTGGCTGGTTCCGCACTTACGTAAACGAATGCAATAATAAATAAGCGCCTGACTGCTTTCACGGTCAGACGCTTTTTTGTTTAAAAATAAAAAATCGGAAAAACAGGATTCGAACCTGCGACCCCCTGGTCCCAAACCAGGTGCTCTACCAAGCTGAGCTATTTTCCGAAATCATATCCGTTCGCAACGAACGAATATTATAATAGCAAGAAAAGAAGGATTCGTAAAGCCTTTTTCTAAGAATTTATCAAATTTTCTGGCCAACCGTAGAGAAAACGTGCCGGAATCTCGTCTGCCAGCCAGACTTGATCGTTTCCAACATAGAGCTGAATCCCGGCCGCCTGAGCTGCATGGGTGTCAACTTCAAGGACCACGGGCTGGCTGTCGTGCCGGCGTCCAACCGCCTGCGCCGTTTGGATATCTGTTGAGAGGTGAACGAATTGTCGCTGCATTGGCAACAAGCCTAGTTCTCTGATACTTGGGAGAAACCGGCGGGCGGTCCCGTGATAGAGGATCGCCGGTGGGGTAGCAACCCGATGGTGGATAATGCCTGGGAGCGAGTGGCCGTACAGGGCACAGATTCGATCGCCCTTGATTTCAAAACGCTGCTTAGTACTGTGGGCGATCACGGCCGTAATATCATCCCTGGTCAGAGTCAGGTGGTGGACCCGGTTGAGGGCATCAATGAAGCAGCTAAGGTCAGTGTATCCATAGTCATTAAGCTTGATCCCATACTTATCCGGATTGTGGCGTAGGGCGTAGGACATCTTCTTGCTGAGGTATTTTAGCTTGTTATCTGCCATTTAATCACCTTCTCTTTATCGTACCACCTGGTTGGGGATCGTGAAATGATATAATTAAGTTATAAGATGAACAAAGGAGGTTATGAGATGAAATTAACCGATATTAAGACGATCACGAACGTCGGTGCCGGGACAATGGGGCACGCGATAGCTCTCCAGTTTGCCTTGGCTGGCTATCCGGTCCGCCTGTATGATCATAAGGAAGATGGGCTTCAGCACGGTCAGGCGGCAATCACTAGCGACCTGGCAACTTTCCAAAAAGCCGGGTTGCTAAATGAGGATCCGGGTGCCATCTTGGCACGGATAACGCCGACCACCGATCTGGCAGCAGCCTGTCGAGATGCTGATTTCGTAATTGAGTCGGTCGTTGAAGACCAGCAAGTCAAACAGCAGGTTTGGCAGGCGATCGAACAGGAGGTCAGTTCGACGGCGGTTCTGGCTACCAATACGTCGGGGCTGAGTCCGACTGCTCTGCAAAGTGTCCTCAAGTATCCGGCGCGGTTCGTGGTTGCCCACTTTTGGAACCCGGCCCAACTGATGCCATTGGTGGAAGTTGTCCCTGGCAATGCAACTAGTCAGGAGACGGTTGATTTAACGGTGGCCTTGATGAACAAGATCGGTAAGCATGCTGTTCCACTTAAGAAGGCCGCACTCGGTTTTGTCGGAAATCGAATCCAGTTAGCTGTCCTCCGGGAAGCCTTCCACATTGTCGATGAAGGAATTGCCAGTCCAGAGGCCGTTGATGATATTGTTAAGTACAGCCTTGGTCGCCGTTGGAACCTGGTTGGGCCCATTGCCAGTGCTGATTTGGGCGGGCTGGATGTCTTCAAGAATATCAGTTCCTACTTGTATGCAGACTTGGCCAATGATACTGGGACTGACTCAACCCTTGCAAAGCTGGTTGACCATGGTAAACTGGGGCTAAAATCCGGTCAGGGATTCTATGACTGGCAGGGAGATGCTGGTAAAGAGGTTATCGCTAACCGTGACCGGAAACTCCTCGCGCAGCTTAAGCGTGACCACGATAAGAGGGAGGATTAGACAGTGCAGCAAGAAATAAGGCAATCAACGACCACCGGTCAGGTGACGTTAACCCGGGCTGACGGAACCAGTATTCAGTTTAGCAACGGCGGTGTCGATGGCGAATTCGAGGTTATTATTACTGACCAGGCAACCATCCCCGCCTTGTTTGAGAAGGTCGGCGAGTTTGATGGCGAGTACTCCATTCGGGGGTTGAAGCTCGGTGCCGCCACCCCGGTTGTTAAGCTTAGCGGTAAGTACATTGTATATGGAAATCCCGCCAACGGGAATGTAATACTGGCCAAACAAAACTAGATAGTAAAACCACCGATCCAGGCAGTAATACCGCTGGGCAGGTGGTTTTGTGTTGTTTTAAATGGTAGCTAACGGCTGCTTACTGGTTGGCGCTGGAAAGCGTTTGGCCAGGGCGGTTAGCTCGTCATCTGTAAAGGTGATTGCGGCCGCTTGGATGTTAGCCAGAGCATGTTCTGGAGAACCGGCCTTGGGGATGGATAGGACATTTCCGTAGCGCAAGGTCCAGGCAAGCATAATCTGATAGACGCTGGCCTGGTGGTTGGCCGCCAGCTCGCCCAGGAGCGGATCGGTGGTGAGCTGTCCGGAAATGGTATCAGCCTGGGCCAGCGGCGAATATGCGATCAGCGGTAGGTTATGCTTTTTCATTAGGGGAAGAAGGCCAAACTCAATTCCCCGCTCATCAAGATTATAGAGGTCTTCATTAGCAACACAGTACTGGCCGGCAGGGAGTTGCCAAAGTTCCTGCAAGTCGGCAACATCAAAATTAGAAACTCCCCAGTGACGAATCTTGCCCTTGGTAACCATCCGCTCCAGCTCATCGACGGTCTCAGATAGTGGCACCGATCCCCGCCAATGCAATAGGTAGAGGTCAAAGTAATCGGTGCCTACCCGGCGGAGACTTTGGTCAAGGCTGCGTTCCAGCTGGCGGTGGCTGGCGTTTTCTGGTAAGACTTTGTCAATAATGTAGATTTGGTCACGTGCATATCCCTGAATTGCCTCTTTGACGACTTCCTCGGCGCGGCCCATTCCGTACATTTCGGCCGTGTCAATTACCCGGACACCGTGATCGAGGCTGATTCGGATTGCCTGGACCTCCGCAGGACGTTTCTGAGGATCATCTCCGGTATGCCAGGTACCAATCCCGACAGCGGGTAGAGACGTTGCCCCAATCTTAACTGTTTGCATTGCTATTCCTCCTTAAAGATTATTTATGTTTATTTTATCATAGGCTAGCAAAGCGCTTGCAAGAATTGCCTTTGAGGATAAAAAGATTACAAATATTAATTCTCAATGACAAAATGCGCGGTGCCTTGTCTGATCTATCCGACTAGTGTATAGTTGACTAGGTAAGCGTGATATAAATTAGGGGAGTTTGAAAAACAATGGGGACGCTATTGAAATTATTATCTAAAAAAGAATATTTTGTGTGTCCAAATTGCCACGAGCACTACGAATTCAGCCATAGTCAAGTTAAAAGCATGCTGAAGAAGTATGGTCACATCAATTGCTACTATTGTCGAACAGCACTTAAGCAGATCGATGAATAGAAGTATGGAAGCCGCGCCAACGAGATGATCGTTGCGCGGCTTTTGTTTTACTCACAACGGCTATTAGAGATTGTTATCATACCCTTTTGTCAGTATAGGATGGTTATTAATAATTATTTAGGTATTTACAAAAACGAACCGTAATTTTGACTTTTCAAAATCATGGTTCGTTTCCTATTCGTCTAAAATTATATAAAAATGAAATTAGTATTTAACGCTCTTGATTGTAAGCATGCAAATACCACCAACAAGGGCAAAAATGAATGATACACCGAAGACAGCAGAATATCCCCAAATTGAGATAACGGTTCCCGCAATTACAGGTGCAATTGCCTGAGTGATTGTATTTCCGAGGTTATAAACTCCCAAGAAGAAGGCAACACGGTTTTTATCTGGAATAACTTCGAGGTTCAAAAGATTATCGAGAGCGTTCCATAGGCCCATTCCAAGACCGGCAAATAGAGCATAGATGATGATTCCAGTCGTATTTCGCATAAAGAAGAGAGCAAGAGCAGCAATTGCTAAGAAGATTGTTGAGAAGCCAACCGGGAATTTAAGTATTTTCAACTTATCAGCGATCGGACCGGCAACAAACCCCATCAAGATTCCAAATGCTAACATGATTCCGTTAATCAGTTGAATTGATGACTGTGTTTGACTGCCTCGATGCAAGAAGTCAGTCATAATATAAAGGATATATCCGGTAATGGCAAAGTTACCAACACCTTGAAAAAGTTTACCGATTAATGCTAAATAGTAGTCGCGACCAATTGACCAGCGTGGGAATATCGAAGTGATGTAGTGCCAGCTAAGGTGGTACTTTTCTTTTTGCTTCTTTGCTGGTTCAGGGTTTTTCTCATTAAGATTTGATGGTTCATGAATAATTAAGACGGCAATAAGGGTACCAATAAAGGCAAAAATACCAAAAATAACAAAGCCAAGCCGGAATTGACTAAGAAACATTGCTCCAATAACATTGAATCCATTGTTACCCAAAGCCATCCCTAAACCACCATAAGCAGAGGAAGCTGTGGCACGGCCACCTTCAGGAGCAAAATCAATCCAAGCAACCATTGGGGCAACAATAAAGTTTAAGGCCACTTGTCCAATCATCCAAGCGATCAGCAATGCTGGAATGTTATAGCATAATGAGGCTCCAATCATGGCTAGCATGAAACAGAAACCACCACCAACAATCCAAGGTGCCCGTTTCCCGAATCGAGAATGAGTTCGATCGGAAAGTGCTCCGGCAATCATATTAGAAATAGCTGCAAATATCATTCCCATTGTTGAGAAGAGGGCAACCAACTGAACTTTATTCGGGGCATCGATTTTTTGGATCAGTGCCGGTAGAAAGAGGCTATTCATAACAACGTACGGACCTAACCAACTTGCTGGTCCAATCACGAGGGCTGGTAATAACCGTTTAAGATTTATTGTTACTTTTTTCATGTTTTTCAATCCTTTCTAAGAATTTCAGTTTTAACTTGGTAATATTCGAAGTCACCATGCGATTGATGCTCATATGCATCCACAGCACCAATGAAATTAAAGAGTCCGGTAAAACCGCCAATTTCACCTGGTTCACCATTGACTCCTTCATCAGAGAGGTAGGAGAGATCAAATTGATGACCTAATTGGGTCCATTTACAATCGGTGAAGCGATAATTAACGGTAGCAATACCATTATGGTAATTAATCCTAATTTCTGCAGTATTATTAGGAACCCTTACTTCATCAAACATAAAATCTATTCGTTGGCCAAGCTTGGCTTGTAGAGCCCGCAATACAAGGCCTTTTTCATTGTTGGCTTGACAAAGTCGAACGTAAAACCAATTGTTAGCATCATAATATAAACCAAGGCCAGCAGTTTCTGAATAGTGTGTTGGATGAAATTCAAGCTTAGTTTGAACATAGTAATTTAGTGAGGTTGCTCGTGTTCCCATAATCGATGGACTAACCTGAGAGAAGAATGAATTTCGACCGCTAATTGAAAGCTTGCCATTAACGACTTTAACCCAACTTTGATCCTGTTTGTGATAAGGAGTCATGAAGCGCTTGTCGTATTGGCCATTATTGAAGTGATCATCAATATCGAAAATATGGGCATCCTGTTGAACATCAGTGTTGGAAACCTGGACAGTTTGCTTAGCAAAATTACTACCGTCTGCCATTTCTAGCCATCCGTCATCAGTCCAATGCATTTGCTGCAGACCGGTTTCTCGACCAAGGGGATTAAGTTTAGTTCCGGCAAGTGGTCGAGACATTAGGTGAGCAATATACCATTTGTTGTCAGAAGTTTTAACTAATGAACCATGACCAGATTTTTGAATTGTTGAGTTTGGATTGTACATTTCAAAGTGACCGGCATCAGGGTCTCCAAGCGAGAAAAGATGGTGTGGGGATGAAGTAATAATCGGTTCGTGGGTTGGGTTGGCTTCGTATGGTCCGAAGATCTGTTTGGCACGTCCTAACTCAACACCGTGGGCATAACCTGTTCCGCCAGAAGCTAGCAAAAGATAGTAGTAGCCATTATGCTTGTAAATTTGTGGGGCTTCGACACAGCCACGGCTTGTAAAACCGGTGGTAACTCGATGCCAGCCCTTAATTTTGCCATTTGTTAAGTCAACTTCACTAATCACAATGTGGCCGGGTGCCTGATAGCCCTCTCGTGTTTCCCATTCGAGTACAGCTATATAATGTTTCCCATTTTCATCATGAAAGAGTGAGGGATCAAAGCCAATAGACGTTAGGTACAGTGGTTTTGACCATGGACCTGTAATCGAGTCAGAGCAAATGGCGTACGATTCAGCATTAAACTCACGTCCAGCCATATTCTGAACATGACAATATGCAAGCCAAAATTTTTTGCTTTCAGTATCGTAGGAAAGATGGGGTGCCCAAATACCAGCTGGCGTATTAGTTCCTTGCAGGTTAAGATCAGTGTCTTTTAAGGCATAGTCAATAAGTTGCCAGTTAACCAAGTCTGTTGAATGAAAAATTTGGATAGCCGGTTGCCAGTGGAATGTTGATGTTGCAATATAATAATCATTATCGACCCGTAAGATTGATGGATCTGGTGCCATTCCGGGAATAATAGGGTTTGTAATTGTACTCACGGAAATTTCCTCCTAGTGTAATAAAATGAACTTTTGAAGTTAGTTGATTCTTCAAATCAACTTCAGTAAAATAATATATTGGAAGCGGATACATGACAAGATGATTTGAGCTTTCCGTAGATTATTAAATATTTTTAAGTAAGAAATTACAGGTTAAGGTGAGAGAATGGTACAAAATCATCATGAAAATGTTGTTGTTAATACCAACATTGGCATTCGTTTTTGGCGGTCATCTACAGGGACAAGCGGCTATGTTCCTTTTCATTGGCATAGTAGTATTGAAATTGTTTGTGTTTTTGACGGTCGTCTTGACTTTAATATTGAAGGACAGCTATTTATATTAAAATCAGGACAATTTATCATAGTTCCTTCAGGTGCTGTTCATTCAGTTGCAAATACACCTAACAGGGCAATGGTTTTTCAGATTCCAATTTCGACACTTGAACGCTATCTTGATTACCCCGAAAAGGTTGATTTTAAAAATGGACAAGTAGATTTACCAGAATATAAAACAATTGTGAAACTTATTAAACACTTTGGAGAGGTTGATATTGCTCAAACTGACGGATATAAATTTGATAGTGAGATTATCCTTCTTAAGATATTAAAAATAATCTTTACTAAGTTTGCTCGACAAAGGTCATTTGTAGCCAGCAACAATCAACTTAAGAATGTAATCATTTATATTAATCAGAATTATCAAGAACAGTTAACTGTTAACTTACTTGCTCGTCGTTTTGGTTATAATCCCAGCTATCTTTCAAGAATTTTTAAGGAACAAACAGGGATTTCTCTGCTTAAGTATATTTATGGTGTGAGAATCAACCGCTTTTATCAAGATATTTTGAAAACTGATCGACCAATCAAAAAATTAATGCAAGAAAATGGTCTTAATAATGAACGTACAGCACGTAAGACCTTTAAGGAGATGTTTGGTATTTTACCAAGTGCATTGCGACGACAGGGAAATAAATAGTTGTGAAGATAGGGAGACTTGCAGCTTGGCTTCATTAAAACTATAATTTTAATGACAGGTTGATGTAAAAGAATACTTCTACCCTGATCTCGTTATTATCAGAACGGTGGCTTTGCTACTTTAGATTAATGAAAGATCGTCCGTGAACCGGCCAAAGTTCTATGTGGACGGTCTTTCATTTTCAACAAAATGTGAAAACATAGTTTTTTTATAAAAAGATCGTCTTGTCCATAGTTAACAAGACGATCTTTTGTTATGTACAAATCTATAATTATCTATCTAGTCATCATCGAATAGTTTCTCAAACTCTTTTTCTGAGGTTATTTCATGAACCTTAGTATTAGTATTTTTTGGTATTTCTTTTAATCTTAATGCAGCTATTTGCTTTGGTGTCAAAGAAAAACTAAATGGGATTCCTCCGGTAGCAATAATCTGTCTGTATAGCCCGTTAATTACGGTCGTTGGTGTTAAACCGACTTCTTCAATAATGTTTTCGGCATTTTCCTTCACATTAGAAGCAATACTTACTTGTACTTTTGATTCCATTATTAATTACCTCTTTAGTATTAAAACGCCAACTAGTATAAAATCCCCTTTAAGATTTAACACTTTGCAATTATTAAAGTGTCAATCCCAAAGAGGATTTATATAAATAGGCTTAGCCTTTCGTCTATTTTTAAATTCTAGGGATTACTTACTTAGTTCGTTGCTTCTTTTTATATGGAAGTCCTAAGAAAACAGCAAGGCTTAATAACAGACTACCTAAGAGTGCCTGGTTATTGTCTGGGCCCACACCAGTCTGAGGCAATGTCTTAGTATCCGTAGTCTTACTATTAACTATCTGATCTGGAAGTTTATTTCCCTGTTTTGGTTGATTATTCGTAGTTTCATTAGGTTTAGGTTGTTCTTGGTTATTCTGAGATGGCTTGTCGTCTTCAGGTGGAACTGGCAGTTCCTGATCCTTCTTTACATAGGTTACCGTAATCACACGGTCTTCTCGGACAGTTGGCTCATCGACAACCTCCTTATACGGTGCGTAGCCAGCAATCTCCGGCGACTTAACGGCGGCGTAGGAATCGGTCGTTGTCCAGTCGGTGCTGGAGATCGTCTTTCCAGTAACCTTGTCGATAGTTACTTCTCGGGTCCAACGCGAGTGCTGCAGGTTATCAGCCGGGTTATTCGGAGTTCCCACATAATGAATGGTCAAGGTGTGGTCTTCAACAACATTGGCTTGATCCGGAGTATAAGTAGGACTATCCGGGTCGTTCGGGTTGATCTTATCATCCGGTTCTACTGGATTGTCCGGCGTCACAGTGATGGTATCATGCTCTAGTCGAACAATGAAAATTTGGCTTGGACCATCAGTATCATCACTGGTGTCGAACTTGGTTTCCGTCGTTGGAATTTCGTTAGCAACCAGTTTGTACCCACGGTCAAGGTAGAACTTCAATTGCGCGTTAGCCTTGTCAAAGTCAATGGTCTCCCCCGTCTTCCCCTTCGACTCAAGGTCAGCAAGATTACGGTTCTCGGTATTATCAATAAACCGCACTAAGGCCGTAGCGGAGTTAGCAGTATAGGTAACAGTAACTTCCCGGTTTTCCCGAACAGTTGGCTCGTTGACGACTTCTTTATCCGGCGTGTAGCCAGCAATCTCCGGCGTCTTGACAGCGACATAGGAGTCCGTTGTTACCCAGTCAGTACTGGAGATGGTCTTCCCGGTAACCTTGTCGATGGTTACTTCCCTAGTCCAGTGGGAGTGTTGCTGGTTATCAGCTGGATTGTTTGGAGCCCCCACATAGTGGACGGTCAAGGAATGATCTTCGGTGACCTTAGCCTGGTCAGGCGTATAAGTAGGACTATCTGGGTCATTCGGGTTGATCTTATCGCCCGGATCTACTGGATTGTCCGGTGTCACAGTAACCGTGTCGTGCTCCAGCCGAACAATGAAGACTTGACTCGGGCCATCAGTATCATCACTGGTGTCGAACTTGGTTTCCGTCGTTGGAATTTCGTTAGCGACCAGTTTGTACCCACGGTCAAGGTAGAACTTTAATTGCGCGTTAGCCTTGTCAAAGTCAATGGTCTCCCCCGTCTTCCCCTTCGATTCGATATTCGAGAGGTTACGGTTTTCAGTTTCATCAATAAACCGTACTAGGGCTGTGGCGGAGTTAGCAGTATAGGTAACGGTAACTTCCTGGTCTTCCCGAACAGTTGGTTCATTGACGACTTCTTTATCCGGCGTATAGCCAGTAATCTCCGGCGACTTGACCGCGGCGTAGGAATCGGTCGTTGTCCAGTCGGTACTGGAGATTGTCTTCCCGGTAACCTTATCGATGGTTACTTCCCGGGTCCAGTGGGAGTGTTGTTGGTTATCAGCTGGATTGTTTGGGGCGCCGACATAGTGAACGGTCAAGGAATGATCTTCGGTGACCTTAGCCTGATCTGGCGTGTAAGTTGGGCTATCTGGGTCATTCGGGTTGATCTTGTCACCTGGATCTACTGGATTGTCCGGTGTCACGGTAACCGTGTCGTGTTCCAAATGGACAACAAAGACCTGACTTGGTCCATCGGTGTCATCTTTGGTGTCGAACTTGGTTTCCATCGTTGGGATTTCACTGGTAACTAACTTGTACCCACGGTCGAGGTAGAACTTCAACTGCGCATTAGCCTTGCCAAAGTCAATCGTTTTCTCAGTCTTCCCATTCAATTCGACATTGGTGAGGTTACGACTATCAGTATCATCAACAAACCTTACCAAGGCCGTAGCAGGGTTAGCGGTGTAGACAACCATAGTATCTTCACCTGGATCAGTTGGAATGAAGCCATCTGGGCCTACAGGTACACCATTAATTTTTGGTGTATATCCTTCGTATTGAGGAATAACAACCTTCCCGGCTTTAGTCGGGTCATTCGGGTCGTTAGGATATTGGGTTGGTGTGTTCCCCTTAAATGGATTATTATCCTCATCAACAGGGACAGTATTCCCTAACTTTTTATATACATACCTAATATCAATTGTCTGTGGAACGTAAATACTTCTCAAGTAGATATTGTTCACGCCTGAATATACGTCGATATCTCCAGGTTTAATAATCATCGGCCGGTTGACAGGAGTTCTGTTGCCTTGTCGGTCTTCACGATACATCTGAACAGACATATCACCGGCATTATTGATTTGCGTAAATTCAGCAATGTAGCCATCGTGCCAATTCTTTTCATACTTGCTGCCAATCTTACCATAAGGTGACATTGTTCCCTGAGCATTAGACGGCGCTTTAGCATAATAACCATTGATGAGCTTTGTCCCAGTAGTTGTATACTTTTGACCGTCTAAGCCTCGCTGGACAACCGATTCGATCTTTTCCGAGTTGTTATCAATGATGTCGTTACCGTCTTCGTCGTGATATGAGGTTACTTGAGTATTCAGCCGCGGCACAATAAAACTGATGGCATTGTATGGATGATCACTCTTGCCACCTGAAACCTCATATTTTAGTGTCCATCTTCTTGGTGATCCGGCTCTAACCAGTCCGGCGTATTCGTCGTTAAAGTATGTGACTCCCGTCTGTCGGGACGTGCGGCTTTGATTTTTATCCAAATCAAATGAATTGAGGACGGTGTTGCTCTGATCCAATTCAAAGACGTGAATTTGGCCATCCCCATTCCTATTAGTTGAAATTACGGTTTGGTAGCCATTACCTGTCTGGCCAACCCAGAGGAATGAATAATGTTCCGGATTTGGATCGCGATACATTTCACTGGGATATTCTGGATCCGTTACTGAAAAGCCAGGAACGGCCGTAGTGTCTGCATTTGCTTTCGCCAACTTCGTTTTATTCTCACTGATAGAGTCAGTTGAAATTTCACCATCCCCACCAGCGCGGTTACTTGTCTGAGCTAACTGCTTTGTCTCTACAGCTACATAGTTGTCTTCTGAATTCTCAGATGAATTATTATTGCTAGCTGATTTGTTGGAAGCAGTCTCCTGATTATTTGAATGATTGGTGCTTTCAGCCTTTGCCTCTTGGTTACCCGTTGTAGGTGAAGCTGATTCCTGCTCACTAACGGGTTGATCTAAACTGTTAGAAGTAGAATCTTGAATAATCGTTTGTCCTGACAATTCGTTACTTATGCTATCAGCATTAACACGAGTATTGCTATCTATTAGAAAGAATAGACTCGTCCCAATAAATACTGATACAACCCCGATTGATAATTTTCTGATTGCCCAACGTTGCTTTTCATTCGTTCCACTTTGAAGTAATAGTTCTCTATTCCGCTTAGCCATAAAATCTCCCTCCTGTGTAACAACCAATTTGATATATCAAAATTAAATTTTTCTTATTTTTACACGAAACTGCAGTTCTTAAATACATCTTATACTAACTGGTCATATAAATTAACACTATGAAAGAAAGACTTTTAAAGGCATAGTTTTGTAGTAAACTCATAGTAAAAAATCATATTTCTGGGTTTATTAAGTTAATTTTGAAAATTAAAATAATTACATATCGATAAATAAAGTATAATTTTTTATTAATATTTGGCGAAATTTAAAAGGCTTTCAGCACCCAATTAGAAGCCCTTAAATATAAAAAACTCGTCTTAATATGCGACGAGTTTCTTATCACGGAATAAAATATATGGATTTGGATATAATGATTATTACAGGAAGCGGAGGCCTTTTTAGGATGAGGTCACTCCCCTCCCACTCCCCTCTTTAATACCATGCGGGTAATGACTATCATAATTATTCTAATCGCTGGAAACCGTTATAGTGACGATTCCTTAAAATACGAGTATTACTGGTCATCTCTAGTATCGATCATGCTCAACAGGCGTGCCCCAAGCTCACGGTTACGGAAATGGTACTGGTTGCGCAGGGATTGGTGTTTGAGTAGTTCTCTCAGTAGCAGCGTCTGGTTGATGTTTTGGTCAATGGTGTCCAACAGGATGCTCAAGTCCTTAACCTTACGCCGCTGTTGCCGCATTTGGTGGAAAGCTGCTACGAAGGCATCACCGTCGATCTGCTGGTTATCAACCAGCTCAACTGTGTGTAGGTAGTCTTGGAGGATCAATTTGTCATAAATGTTCAACAGCTCGTCAACTGCCGGCCGCTGATTAAGGGCCTCGATAAGGTAGCACAGGGCTGCGAAGACCTTGCTGGCATCGTATTGATCCAGATCGACAGTTGGCGGATCAAAACGAAAGCCCTGGTCATTATGGATTCCCTCATGTTTAGCGGGGTCGAAGTGGTTGCTAAGCAGCTGTTTAACTTCCGTCAGTAGCGCGGCGTTTTGGTTGGCAGACTCCGCCTCCACGGGAGTTGCTGCCTCCTGATCAACATTGTTTAACGGCCATACGGAAGTACCAGTCCGTGCGTTAATGACCGTTAGCATTTCTGGACGCAGGCCTGGAAGCCTCCGAAGAAACTTGTCATTTTGGCAAAGGTTTCGGACGGTCGCTATTGCCTTGTTGAGTTCGTGTTGTTTCCAAAAACGGATTATCCCGTCTTGTGCCCCGATCATCGCCCCGTTAGTTCCGGTTTTACTGCTATAGTAATACAGGATCCCACCGACCCGGGCAGCGATAGCATAGTAACCCTTCGGTGGCACCGCTAGTTGAGTTGGTGGTTGTGGAGTTGTAGTTGACTGGGACGTCGCCGTCTCAGTATTCTTGAGTTGGGAGGTAAGTAGCGCTACCTCCTGCCCGTCGTCGGTATAGATGTAGAAACGGTCGTCACGCTTGTTGGCAAACCTGGTCGGGAACTTTTCCTTGAGCCCGGGAAAATCGGCACATAATTGTGCTAGCTGGGCCCAGAAGCGGTGCTGGTCATCCTTATGGGTAAAGCTATTGTTGATGGTCCAATAATTCTTATTGCCACTCTGAGGCAGGTAGACTAGTTGATAAGACATCGTGAAGGCCCTCTTTCCACTACATTATTTGCTTATCTACATTGTACAGTAAATTGTTTAAAAACAAAAAAGCCTTGCGATAAGCAAGACTTTAAGCAAACGGTCCGTACGAGACTCGAACTCGTGATCTCATCCGTGACAGGGATGCGTCCTAAACCAACTAGACCAACGGACCAAATATTGGGCTAGCTGGATTCGAACCAGCGCATGACGGTACCAAAAACCGTTGCCTTACCGCTTGGCTATAGCCCAATATTTAGTTATGCGGCTGGGCCGCAATGGAGGATACAGGGCTCGAACCTGTGACCCTCTGCTTGTAAGGCAGACGCTCTCCCAACTGAGCTAATCCTCCATGAATGATTGTCACACGACAACAAAAACTATATTATCAAGGATTGTCTCAAATGGCAAGGAAATTTGAGAGAAAACCTGAATTTTCTTCATGAGTCAGATAATTTAGTAGTTCTACGGGTGTCTATCAGGCCTTTCCCTCTGCTCAGTCTTCTTCTGCTCTTGTGCGTTCCGTTCTTGATCGCGAAGATAGAGCTTAAAGAAGGTATTGACCGGCAGGAGGGTGGCTCCATAGATCAAGCTCTGACGATGGTTCAAGTGATGTGCTTTGCGCATGTGACCTTTCATTCAAAAAGACGTCCTTTCTTAACTCACTAGTTTTTGACCCTGGCGATATGCATATGCAGTTTCTTGGTTAATATCTGCTTATTTTTGAGAAAGCCACCCAGCTCTACTCATGATTATAGCGCTATTTATGCGTCAAATAAAAAACCTGCCCCACCGAAGCGAGACAGGTTTTGGTTAATTAAATTTGGCTAATAATTAGGAAGATACTAGTTAGGCTTCTTCACCGGCTACCTTAACGATTGCCTTAGAAACACCCTTCAGCTTACCGCTGACGAAGTCTTCAACGTGGTCAAAGTCTAAGACGTGAGAAATCAGTGGCAGTGGGTCAACGGCACCAGATTGCAACAGGGCGATGGAGTCTTCAAAGGTGTAAGGATTGATGAAGGTCCCTTGAATCTTCAACTGCTTCTGGAAGACCTTGTAGGTGTTGACCTTGAAGGTGGAGTCAGGGTTACCAACACCGAACATCAGCACTTGGCCACCACGGGCAGCAGCTTCAACAGCTTGTTCCTGAGTTTGTGGCAAACCAACGGCTTCGACAACGATGTCGTAGTGGTCCTTTTGAACTTCTTCAGGATGTTCACGGTTGTTGATCGTCTTGAAGCCAAAGTGCTTCCGGTTGTTTTCCAACTTGGCTTCATTAGAACCAGCAAGTGTAACCTCGTGAACACCACGGGACTTCAGAATTTGGGCAATTAATTGACCTTCGAAGCCATCTCCAATGACAACAGCATTTTGGTATGGGTGAGTTTCGAGCAGGTCAACCCCGTGTTCAGCACAGGAGATTGGTTCGATTACGGCAGCCGCTTCCAGGGAAACGTTGTCTGGGATGTGGTAAACAACTTCTTCAGGAGCGGTAAAGTATTCTTCAAAACCACCATCACGGGTAACACCGACAGCATCGAGGTGTTCACACAGTTCTGGACGGGATGAACGGCAGTATTGGCACTTGTGGCAGTAAATGTTTGGGTCAACACTTACCCGGTCGCCCACCTTGAAGTTTTCAACTGCGGAACCAACTGCAGCAATCACACCAGAGTTTTCGTGACCTAAAACGATTGGTGGAACGGCGTCGGCAGAACCCGGCAGACCACCATAGAGGGCCTTATCAGTACCACAGATACCAGCCCAAGCGGTATGGATCAGCACTTCATTGGGCTTAACTTCAGGCTTATCGTAGTCTTGAACTTCAAGCTGCTTTAATCCAGTTAAAACTAATGCTTTCATTAGAAAATCCTCCTAATCAATCTTTAACAATCTCACAAAATTCGATGGTTTCATCGTTGGGACCGGTAATGTTGAAGAACTTGATCCCATGCTTCCAGAAGTCGAGGTGTTGAACCTCATCTTCCTTGACATCAAAGCCTTCTGCCTTAGCTGCCTTAAAGGCGTTATCAGCATCTTCAACGTTTAATGAAATATGGTTGATCGCACCGGTTTGGTGAACGGCACCATCACTGTCCCAAATTTCCAGCATCAAGTGCCCCGCCTTCATGAAGGTAACCTGGTGACCAGCATCGTCAGTGTCAAATTGACCCTGCTTCTTGAAACCAAGTTTTTCCCAGAAAGCAATCGTCTTGTTCATATCATCAGTTGGAATCCCAACGTGAGCCAGATCATCGAAATATCCAGCCAAGCTCTTGTTAAATGCCATTGAAAGCCATCTCCTTAAACAAGTTTGTGAAGTATTTCTCTTTCAACATCTTTAATAATACTTGTTTTTGCGCCATGTGTCAACCGGTTGACACAAAATATTTAAAAATTGTGGGGGTTTACACAACCCTCACAATTCTAGCCAAAATCAATCTTATCCAACATCTGCTCCCGACTCACTTGGTCTAGCCCCAGATATGCCAGGGTCATTGCCTCACTGGAGTGATTGAGCAAACGCATCACCAGACCGATGTTGTAATTACTCTGAACGTAGACCCGGTAGGCCCCGGTTTTGCGCATCGTATGCGTACCCAGGTAATTGATGTCTAGCAGGTCACCTACCCGATGCATGACATTGTAGAACTGGCGCTCATCGATATGCTTGTCTGGTCGGGTGGTCGATGGAAAGAGCCATTCCGTCCACCCCTCATAGTGATTGCGCTTCAGCCACTGCTGATAGATGGCCAGGTCGTTTGTCACTGGTCGCAGGTAGAGAGTATTGGGTTTGCCAGTTTTCTTGTCTTTGATAAAGGCGTGCTGGCGAATGGCACCGTAGTCATCGAAGACATCAGTCTGCTTGAGGCGGAGGACATCACTGACCCGTAGCAGGGTAGCCTTGCCGACTTGAAAGATTGTGTAGTTGCGCCGCCCTGCTTTGAAGTTATGCAGGAGGGTATCCTGAACCTCAGTCAGAATATTTGAATCCTTAATTGGTAATACAATTTGTCTCACGGTTATATTGCTTCCTTAGGTGTTATTTAATTTATGATAACACATTTAAAAGCGGTTAAGCTTGACCGTCGATGATTTGTTGTTAAAATGGTTACATTGAGTTTTAATGAGGTGACACTCCTGTCCAAGATTAGTAATATCAATCGAACAATTACCCTGCTGGCGGTCGGCCTGGTTCTTGGTAGCGGGTTAGCTGCCTACCATGACTTTCGCCATGATCAGCAGGTTCGGCTGGAATTTGCTGGTCACGACCGGCGACCAGCTAGTCAGGCCGGTGGGATCACGGCGTCCCAGTATCGTAAACTGGCCCAACTGGATTACCATTCAGGGAATAATCCCGTCATCCTAGTCAATCATGGCCAGTCAACCCTTAATCCTAAGGCTTGGCGGCGCGACCAGGTTATCTATCAGCAGCTTGACGGATCCCGGCGTACCGCTAGTAGTAATACTGCCTTCCTAAACAGCCGCAATCACGCAAACACCAGTCTGAGGACATCACAGGATATCCAACCCACCGGCTGGCACAACAATAGCGACGGAAACCTCGTCTATAATCGGGGCCACTTGATCGCATACTCCCTGACTGGCGGGATCGACCCGCGGACTGGTCAGTTTCACGCTGGCGCACTTGGCGATCAGGATAATCCTCGGAACCTGTTTACAGAGACAGACTTCACCAACGAAGTTCTACAGACTTATTATGAGGCTCAGGTGCGCCACGCTATTGAACGCGGCAAGCACGTGATCTACCAGGCCACGCCGATTTTCCGTGGAGATGAGATGATGGCCCGGGGAATCAATCTTCAGGCCCTTTCAACTGATGGAACATTGAATTTTAATGTCTACCTATTTAATGTTGAGCCAGGAGTAACACTGAATTATCAGACTGGGGCCAGCCAGGTCAACCAGCAGATGCGGGTATACGTTCCAATCAATATGAATGAGGACGACAGTGATGTCCAATCGGCTGGGAATGGTGACTTGCGGGTGGTCGGTCATTACCCCACTCCATTTGCAACAGAACCTCGTCATTACTATCGGGTTAATCAATGACGTCACGATAATTGCGTGACGTTTTTTAATGGGGTTTAGTTGACATAATATCTTAAACGACAATTAATGGCCGATCTATTGCTTTTTGGCGATTTTTAGGCTGTAAAAGCGGGCTAAAATATGAAATGTTATTATGCTATATATCAGATAAATAACATTTCATTAAAATTGTTTATCGTGATTTCCTATATTAGCGGCGTTTTACAAGTGTTATTTGTAAGAAATAACACCTGAAATGAGCGAGAAATCAGCCAAAAAAAGGGGCAAAATTATTATTTGCTCTGAGACACATTGAGACGATCAACTACCCATCTAAATAAATTTCAGATCGTCTGAGAGCAAATCCGCTATATTGCATTGTTAGTTGTTTTTGCTAATTGTGATATGTTATTACTAGAATGCTCTTTAATATTCCTGATAATTAAACTTTAAATCTTCTGTATTTAATTATTATCAATATAATCTTACTAACTAATTTGCCCAACTATGTTTAGTCATTAGCAAATCCTGGTTTACATAATATCTTGCGTGAAAAGCTACAGTACTGTTGAAAATATATAAGTGTAAAATAAAAAAACGGTAGCTGCTCTGCTATCGTCATCTTTGAATAAATCTATTTTCTTGCAAATTCGTTTATTTCTTTTAACATGCTTTCGGCTTCAGCAATAAGCATCGACCTTCTAACATTAGTATGGTATACTGAATATGCAAAAGGACAAGAGGTACCAGCTCTCGTCCCTTTGCGTTCCGGAAATTAAGTTTACCAGCTAGTCGCTACTTGCGATTAGCTTTTTTTATTATCGCGTAAGCTTTAGCGAAGTTAATCGCAGCTACCGACAATACCAAGATCGTCAGTGCGATAACAAGGCTCCCTCTCTTTCTGGGTGACATTTGTTTCCATTAGATCATCCCCCTTTCCGGATTCAGGGAATCACTTCCGGAACGCCGTGGCTTTAACAAGGTCGCGACTCCTCATCTCAACCACGCTTACACTATATCCTATTTGTATGCAGTAAAACAAGTTATATAATAGAAGAAATTATTTATTTTAAGTACTTTAAAAGTCGGTAAGTGTTAACTCCTTATGGATATAGCTGACAGCGGTTCTTTTCAAAAATATTCGCTTTGCTTACTGTCATTTATTTTGCCCTCGTTAATCACTATATATGGATTATATCAGGCAAAGCGCCCGACGTTTCTAATTTTTCGAAAGTTCTTTTAATCTCTCATCAATCAACCTGCGCAATTCTTCCGGCTCTTCCCGGGTAGCGTCGTTCGTCCCCCCCATGCCCGTGACTTCTTTTGGTTCCGGTAAGCTTATGTATACGGTTATACGCATTCACCCGGTTAATTTGCCGCTGCCGTGCCTCCTCTGGTGTAAATTTCTTCTTTGCCGGCAAAATATGGCTCCCTTTTATTTCCTAATGTGTGCAGACATCGTACTTTTTCTCTCTTAAAAATACGTGAAAGCCTACAAACGCTTATTTAACAACGATTGTAGGCTTTTCGTGTTCCTCTTGTATTCTTAAAAAATGCGCCCCCCGGGAATCGAACCCGGATCATGAGGACCGAAATCTCATGTGCTATCCTTTACACTAAGGGCGCCTTATCTGGTATTTATTATAGCGCATCCCTGATAAAATGGTAATAAAAACATCAAATCTAAAATAGTTTCTTCCTATTTATATGTAAAGAGGTATTAGCAAATGAAAAAATGGCGATTTGTTGCTGTCGATGTTGACGGTACCCTACTCGATGATAATGACCATTATGATATAGCTTGCTTTAATGCGGTGGTGCGTCAACTTGCCCAACAGGGAGTTGACCTGATTGTCGCAAGCGGCAATAGTCTCGATGCCCTTCAAACAATTTTTGCCGACAGTCCGCTGGTAAAGAACTTTGTTGCTGAGAATGGCGGTAGAATAATCAGCAATGGTTATGAACAATTTAGCAAACCACATGATCGTGCGATAATTGCCCAGCTACTCGCGTGGGAGCAAACACTTCAGCTACAGCCAGACCTGCTTTCACTATCGGGTGCTAACCAGACCTTTATCAGCGATCAGTTTAAAGATGTTGCGGTTCCCTACTATCCTCATCATTGTTACTTTATAAATCTGGCGGAAGTCAACGAGCCAATCTTCAACCTAAACCTTAACTGGTTTAAACGTCGACCGGCGATTGACTGGATTATGAGTCAGGTTCACCAGCTCAACCAACGGTTCCCCCAGGTCCATGCGACCTATAGCGGTGCTTATGGGATCGATGTTCTTCCTGCCGGAGTCGACAAGGCAATTGGTCTGACCCAACTAGTTAACCAGTTGGGTGGTAAGATGGACGAACTGGTAGCCTTTGGTGATACTAGCAACGACTTGGCAATGATCCAACGAGCAGGATGTGGCTACGCAATGAAAAACGCCACTGCTGACCTGCTAGCGGTGGCCGACCGCGTCACCCACAGCGATAATAATCATAATGGACTTTTGAAGGAAATTGCAGAGTTGTTTGATCTATCATTGCCTAAATAGTATCCGGATATCAAAAGCGGAAGAGTACCATTTTTGTGGAACTCTTCCGCTTTTCATCTTATTAATAAACTGAGCCATCGTAAAAGTTGAAACTTGGTTTGTTGAAATCATGACTAGCCAGGTCGGATAACTTGATGAAGTTATCCGCGATTCCCCAACTCATCAGGTTGATCGGTTTCCCGTAATCTTCATCCGGGATTACCACCATGATGTACTTGCCGAGGGCCCGGGCCATCCCCAGCTCAACGCCCATTCCAACATCTTCTTCCTCAGGAATATAAACTGCTAGAAGCATATCTGAGGTGGATACCCCGACCCGGTCACCGTTGTAGGTTGCGGTGGCCCATTCACGATCCTCTAATAATTCTGGGTGTTCATCAACCCGCAGTCCCTTGTATTGATGCTGAAGTGGGATGTATGAATTCTCAACATCGATGGTTGGATTTTCCTTGATTGCTTGCATTGCCTGTTGATAGGCCTTGTTTTGCTTGTCGGTAAACCAGCCAGCGCAGAAGTAAACGGTCTTGTTTTTCAAAATAATTCCCTCCATCAAAATTCTTACTATGGTACCCCTATCTTAGCAAAAGGTTATCCCGCTTCGCAATAAAATATTAACAGTTAATAATTATGGAAAAGCTTACATTTAGTAAGGCTGATAACATAAATAAGATTGTGGCCGTTGTCATGCATCTTTTCAACATAAAACAAATTTGCTAAAATTGTTCAGCGCAAATTAAAAAAGGAGACAATATAAATTGATACGGCGACATATAGTTGAAATTGGGTTGACCGTCCTCTTCATGATGGGGGTCCTGATTGCATTTCTGATGTGGTGGGCAGGACAATACTCGATCACCGTAAGTACCGCGATGATGATCCTGATCCTCTTGGGAATGGCTGCGGGAACCTTCATCCCCAGTATTCTCATAACCTGGCTGATTATTGGGCTGACCACCATCGGGAGTACAATTTTGCTGATGGGATACATCGTGATGACAACGCCCCTCAAACTGGGCTTGCTGCTGGCCTTTCCGATCTGTGCCAGCTTCAGTGCACTCAGCCGCTACATTCTTTCCGGCTGGGGATGGATCGACCGTAACCGGGCTGACATCAATAGTTATGCAGCCCACTATGACCAGATAACTAAACTACAGACCAGGTATAATGCCGAAAAAATCTACCGGAAGGCGCGGCAATTCATTCAAGAAGACCAGCATGACGCCCAATGGCTTAACACAACGGCGATTCATTGGTCGCATAACAGGCAGATCCAACAGTTTCATAAACATGAGTACAATAAAGTGCTTCGGGCAATAGCTAAAATTCTGAAGGAGGATCGCTTGCCGTCCGAGTCACTCTACTATTTGGGACATGGAACTTTTTTGATCATTTCATTTAATCTGCATCAGCGGACCTATAACTATCGTAACCGCCTGACTCAACAGCATTTGGATCAGCTACGAATCGGTCACGCTACACCTCAGTTCAAATGGGGCGATAAGAAGATCAGTTCTGAAAATGCTGATAGCTATCAAGAGCTGACAGATGTTATGCGACACATCGACCGGGATATGGAGACTGACCTAATCGTGGAGTATATGAAGGGGGATGACGTAATTGGTTAGTTGGTTCTTTTGGCTGGCGATGGTCATCACCTTCAGTTTCTTTGTCCTCATCATGGTTCTGTTCGTCTGTCAGTGGATAATTTACTATCGGGTGGAACGGACAATGCTGCACTACGATCAGCAGTTCTACTCAAAGGGGGATAAGGACTGATGGTTCAGGAAACGTTAATGATCATTACCTTGGTCTCAATTTAGATCTCCCTTTTCATGTCAATCGTTACCCTCGGTGGGGCTACGGATTTCTGGCTCAAGCACAGTACCAAGCTGGTCACGACCACCCCATTGTTGCGCTACCCCATGATCACCATCGTGGTCCCCGCCCACAACGAGGAGGTCGTGATCGCTCAAACAACCCGGGCCATTCTCGATATGAACTACCCAGCTGATCGGGTGGAACTACTCCTCTTTGCGGATAACTGTGCCGACCAGACCGCGGCCGAGATGCGCCGCGCCCTTGATGATCCCCGTTATCGCAACCGAAACGTCAAGATTATTGAACGGACCGGTGACGGCGGGAAGGCGGGAGTCCTCAACGATGCTCTCAAGATGGCTCACGGCGACTACATCGGGGTCTACGATGCGGATGCCATGCCAGAGACCAATGCCCTCTACTTTCTTGTCCGCAAGGCGCTAGAGAATCCGGAGCGCTACGTTGCTGTTTTTGGCCGTAACAAGACCCGCAACGCTCAGCAGAACTTCCTGACCCGGTGTATTAATCAGGAAATCGTCGTTACCCAGCGAATCCAGCACTGTGCAATTTGGCACCTTTTTAAGATCGGCCGGATCCCCGGCACGAACTTCATCATCCAGCGCCAGTTTGTCCAGGAGATCGGTGGCTGGCGTAACGGGGCCCTCACTGAGGATACCGATATCTCGTTTAAGATCATGCAAAGCGGTAAGCTGATTGCCCTGGCTTACAATTCAGAGGCCTTTCAGCAGGAGCCGGAACGTATCCACGACTATTACTTCCAGCGTTTGCGTTGGGCAAAGGGAAATTACCAGGTGGTTATCCATAACTTCCGCCACCTCTTTGACCACAGCAACTGGCGCGTCAAGCTGGAAACCTTCTACTACTCCTGCACCTTCTTCTGGTTCAACGCGGCCATTGTCTTGTCAGATATCATCTTTCTCGCCAACGTGAGCGTCCTGTTGGCCCGGCTGTTTAACCCGGCCCTGGCTATCCCATTTACCTTTGGTGAGAGTAACATCCTAATCATGCAGATATTGCTGTTGAACTGGCTGATGATGATCGTCTTATACACCCTCCAGATTTCGATTGCAATGGCCACCCAATTCGGCCAGGCAACAACCGGGCAGGTCTGGTTATCCCTGGCCTCCTACTTCACCTATTCCCAGCTCTTCATCGTTGTCTCTATCCATGCCGTCTGTTCGGTTTGCTTGGATGGCCTGCTGGGCCGCAACGGCAACGTCTGGGTGAAGACCAAACGGTTCAATGACTAGTTGAAAGGAAACGACTATGCGATTAACTAAGCTTACGTGGCTGCTGGTGGCCATAGTAACTATCATTTACACTACCACCCTCATCATCGTCCGGGTGCAAAATCCACGTCATATTCAGGCTGAGTACTACCAGCACTGGCGATCGGCCTACATCATCAAGCAGTCCTCCCAGCGGGCTTTCGTTAACACCAGCAACCAGCGAAACAGCCCAGTCGCCCTTTCCGAGGGGCAGGGCTATGGCCTCTACATTACCGCCCTAGCTGGACAACGTGGTTGGGCGAAGTCCCGCGACTTTGACCAACTGTTGAATTACTACCTGGCCCACCGGGATTACGTTGGTCCCCACCAACAAACGGCTACCTACCTGATGAAGTGGCGGCAGTACCAGAAAGATGGCCGCTGGGTCAGTGATGCTAACAGTGCGACCGATGGGGACCTTTTCATTGCTAGGGCCCTCGATCAGGCAGCCACGGTTTGGCCACAGCGGGCCGTCTATTATCGAAAGCTGGAACGACACCTGACCAACGACATTTTAGCCTACGAGTATAATCCCCAGACCAGGGCCCTGACGGTCGGTGACTGGGCCACTAGCAAATCCAAGTATTATCGCCTGATGCGGACCTCAGATGTTGCCCCAACCTTCTTTGACCAGTTTTATCAACTCAGCCATGACCAGCGCTGGCAAACCGTCAAGAAAGGGATGCTAGCCCACCTGGCTGACCTTAGCCAACAGCACCGCACCGGTCTCGTGCCCGACTTTGCCTGGGTCACCGCCACCGGTGCCAAGCCGGTCAAACCCTGGACAGTGGCCGGCAAAAATGATGGCAACTACTCATACAACGCCTGCCGGGTTCCGATGATGCTGGCGGCTAGCAAGGATCCCCAAGCACAGAAAACCCTTAACCGGATGATGAAGTTCTTCAGCCACCGTTATTATGTCACTGCGGGCTACACCCTGGCTGGTAAGCAACTGAACCATCATCAATCTAGTAGCTTCAGTGCACCGATTTTTTATGCGGTAAGTCTCAATCGTAATAATGGCTATGACAATCTGTTCGACAGTCAGAAGTTCATCTTCAGTAAGCCCTTGCCTAAGAACAACTACTATGACGCCACCCTGACGACCATTGCCGCGATGAAAGGAATGAATTAAATGCAGAAGATAATGACTATCTTCGGGACTCGTCCCGAGGCCATCAAGATGGCACCGGTTGTCAAGCAGTTGGTGGCCGATGAACAGACCAAGCCCATCGTTGTTGTCACCGGCCAGCACCGTGAAATGCTTAAGCAGGTGCTGGATTTCTTTCAGATCCACCCTGATTACGACCTGGCGATCATGAAGAAAAACCAGAGCTTAGACCAGATCACCAGCCGCGTTCTCCTCGGATTGGCCCCGATCCTGGATCAGGAACAACCCGATATGGTCCTGGTCCACGGTGATACCACTACCACGATGGCGGCGAGCCTCGCCAGTTTCTACCACCACGTCCCGGTCGGGCACGTTGAGGCTGGCTTGCGGACCTGGGACATGGCCTCGCCTTTTCCCGAGGAAGCCAACCGTCAGTTAACGGATGACCTGGCCAGTCTTTACTTTGCCCCGACTGATCTCAGCAAGCAGAACCTCCTTAAAGAACACCACCCAGCTGACCGGATTATTGTGACGGGAAACACGGCGATTGATGCCCTTCAGTACACCGTCAATCATGATTACCACCATGATGTTCTCAGCCAGATTCCCGATGACCACCGAATTATCCTGCTGACCATGCACCGCCGTGAGAACCAGGGAACACCGATGAATAACGTCTTCCAGGCTGTCCGTGACGTTGCATTGGCTGACCCGCGCCTGGATATTGTCTACCCCGTCCACCTGAGTCCCCGTGTTCAAGAACAAGCCCACCAGGCCTTTGCCGGGATTGCCAATGTTCACTTGATTGCCCCGCTGGATGTAGTTGACTTCCATAATCTGGCGGCGCGCAGCCACTTTATCATGACCGACTCCGGGGGCGTTCAGGAGGAGGCCCCGTCCCTGAATAAGCCGGTTTTGGTCCTGCGCGATACAACGGAACGCCCCGAGGGGGTTACGGCCGGTACCCTTAAGCTGGTGGGAACTGATCGTGAACAAGTTCGTCAGGCAATGCAGGCCCTGTTAACCGATGATCAGCAATATCAACGGATGGCCGCGGCCCAGAATCCATATGGGGATGGGCACGCCGCTGAACGGATTGTTGACTGCTGTAAGCAATTCCTCACTAAAGATATTATGTAAACTAGGCTCTGATAATAAAAGGCAACCTTTTTAGTAGGTTGCCTTTTATTATCTACTTTGTGAAATCATTGATGGCCTTTTGCAAACGCTGCATGGCATCCGTAATCTGCTTGCGGGGGTAGGCAGTATTGATCCGAATAAAGCCGGCTCCGTTGCCATGATAGTAAGTCCCTGGGTTGATGATCAGACCGGTATCCTTTCGAATAAACTGGGCTAATTGCTTACTATCATCACTGATGGCACTCGTGTCGATCCAGATTAAGTAGGTTGCCGTTCCCGGGACCAGGTGTAGCTCCGGCAGGTTCTGTCGGATAAAGTCAGCAATATAGTGCCGGTTGGCAAGGACATACTTCTTCAGCTGATGGAGCCAGTCGCCACCGTGCCGGTAGGCCGCAATCGCCCCTGGGATGGCCAGCAGGTTCGGTTCTGCCACTTCATACTTGTTAATGGCCCGGTCGAAACGTTCGCGCAAGATCGGGTTTGGCACGATTCCAGTGGCAGAGTGAAGGGCTGCAAGGTTGAAGGTCTTGCTGGTCGAAACCAGGGCGATCAGGTTGGTGGTAATTTCCGTTGGCAGTGAGAAGGCTGGCGTGTAGTCTGGACCGTCCAGCACCAGGTCACCATGAATCTCGTCACTGATGACGATTACCCCGTGCCGCTTGGCTATGGACAGGATGTGAGTCAGCTCATCCTTCGTCCAGACGTAGCCAGTCGGGTTATGCGGATTGCAGAGGATCATCAGCGTGGTCAGCGGGTTGGCCAGCTTGTCTTCCAGGTCATACCAGTCAACGTGGTAGGTATGCTGGTCATGGTCATAAAGCTGCTGGCTGGCAATCACGTGCCGGCCGCTATTGATAATAGAGTTGTAAAAAGTATTGTAGACCGGTTCCATCAGCAGGACATTGTCCCCCTCATGGCTGAAATGATGGACACTTGCTGTGATGGCTGGGATGACCCCGGTGGCAAAACGCATCCAGTCCGTTTCTACTGCAGCATGATGTTCCGTAGCGTACCAGGCAGCCACGGCTTGGAAGTACTCCGGTGTCGGGTACTCATAGCCAAAAGCCCCCTGGTCGATCTTCTTCTTCATTGCGTCCATGATCTCCGGAGCTGTCTTGAAGTCCATATCGGCAATTGTCATCGGCAACTCACCGTCATGCACCGCCCATTTTTCTGAGTTGGTGTGTTTTCGGTCTAGGATTGTATCAAAGTCATATTGCATTATTAGTTATCCTCCCTAGTGCTGCTTAATGTGCTGTGCAGAGTCGTCATCAGTGATGATGGTCGTCTTATGAGGATCAACCTCGTGTGGGTCCATGATAATCTCATCGATGTGGTGGGCCTTGATCTGCCCGCTGATTGGGTTCTTGATGCTTTCGATGTCAGAGTTGATCTCAGCATCGATGTTTTCACAGTACTCGAAGGCCAGGTCAGTATGCAGGAGCCGACAGTTCTTCATCGTTAGATTCTTGGTATAGCAGAGCCCCTGATCACTCTCAATTGTACAGTTGATCAGGGTAATATGGTTGGTGTTCCAGGCCAGATATTCCCCATTCAGGAAGGAGTCATAGACCACCACGTTCTCACAGTTCCAGAAGTTGTCCTTGGTGACCATTGTCGAGTTATGGACCTCGACGTTCTTGGCCCCATCGAAGGCATAGTTGCCGATGATGTTGAGATGATCGGCGTAGATATTTTCGCTATTCATCCCGAAGTAGTCACCGTTGACCTGGACGTTGTTCATCTTGATGTTGCGACAGGACCACATCGTCTCCTCAGCATCCCCAAAGTGGACGTTATTGAGCCGGATATCATCACAACGGCGGAACTGCTTGGGCGCTTGAATAGCACTGTTGTTGATCTCGATGTCCTTGGTATACCAGATTCCCGATCGTGACATTGTCTCCCAGATGGAATCGTCGACTTTGACGTGCTGGTCATACCAGAGCGGGTACTTCCACTGGAAGATTACCTTGTTCAGCTCAAGGTCACGGGCGTTCTTCAGTGGTGATTCTCCCTTGCCAAAGGTGGTCCGGATAATCCTGGCGTCATGTTCGCCGAATAGCGGCCGTTCACCATCAAAGTACTGGTCGATAATCTCTTTCATTAAATACGTCCCTCTTTCATTGATTGCTGATAACTATATTTTAGTAAGAATGATTTCCAATGTAAAATAATTAATTTTAATCGATGAGCATTAGGATTTTGCATTATTCAGGGCCTTAATGACCAGTTCTTTAGCCGCTGCCGAAACTGTCAGCTGGCGTTGTTCGGCGTAAGCGCGAAGTTGCTGATAGGCGGCGAGGTCCGCGGGGCCCCGCCAGATGATGCCAGTAACCTGGCCATGTTCTTTTTTCATCATTAGTTCTCCTTTCCCCACAGGATCTGTTCAATCTCCTTCAGGATCATCGGTCGGCTGTGCAGCTGGCTGTGGGTCGTGTTGGCATAGATTTTCTGGTGGTACTTGATCATCGACTGGGACTGGATGAGGGCCTTCAGCATCTCAGACTGGATATGTGGTACTTCACCATCAGTTAGCCTGCTTCCCTCCTTGGACCCCATCAGGTTGTAGATGGTAATCGGGTAGTTCAGCTGCCAATCCTTCATCTGAACGCGGAGCTGGTGGAAGTTCTTATCCTTGGAGTGGTGAATGAGCAGGTAGTGATATGGCAGACGATCACTCAAGCTCTCTTCTACCGGCACGCCGAGGAAAATCAGCTTGTTGAGCCGCAGATACCGTTGAAGACGCTTAGACCCCATGTAGGCGTGCATGAATTCGGTCCCGCCCCACGAGTGGGCGATGATGTTAGTTTGCTTAATCCCGTAGTGTTGGTTAAGATAGATGAGAACATGACGCAGCTGGCTGACCTGGGGATGGAAGGAGGCATCATAGTTCCAGTCAAAGAGAACTTGAATTAAGGCGTTCTTCTGCCCATGCCAGTTCCCGCTCACCCGGATATGGTTGCGGGGTGAAACCCAGACGGTCATCACCTTTTGGGCGATACTTTTGTCCTGATAATGGTTAATCATGTGGTTATAAGTGACGGTATTGCCGCCCCAGCCCGGGATCAGAATGGTTGGGATCTCCGAGTAACGGATCGTCCTTGGCCCGTTTGCCTGGTTGATCGACTTTCCCCGCGTTCCCCGGAGCAGAAACGCCTGGGTAAGCAGGAGAAGAAGACAAAGTCCCCCCAGGCTAAATCCTAATACCTTAGCGATTTTCTTTAACCGTTGCAAACAATCATCCCCAACCCATCAAGTTACTACTACTTTCATTATCGCGCATTTTGTTTAGATTGACTGAAGAAATTTTTTGAGGAGTGGTAAAAATGGCTATTAACTTTCGTCGGGCCCGACCTGATGACCTTCATGCTATCGTGGCGATCTTCAACGAGTCGGTCGACCTGCCAATTAACGACGAGGTCGAACTAGTCACTCCGGCCAGCCGACGGGAGTGGTTGGCCGCTTTCAACGACGACTTTCCGCTCTGGGTAGCTGAACAAGACAAGCGAGTAGTGGCATGGTGCGGTTTAGAGCCCTTCTATCCGCACCCCGCCTACCGTTTTACTGCCGAGATTTCTATCTATGTCGGTCGACCTGCTCAGGGCCAGGGGATTGGCCGCCGCTTCCTGAGTCTGGTTGACCAGCAAGTTCAGGCCCGGTTACCGATCAGGACTATCGTTGCTTATATCTATCAGGGTAACCAGGCTAGCCAGCACCTCTTTGCTACCGCCGGCTTTACTCATTGGGGGCGACTCCACCAGGTTGCTAACCTGAATGGCAAGTTTCATGACCTGCTGATCTACGGAAAAACATATTAAAAGGGCGTAAGGATTAGCTTGCTAGTTTGGTTTCACCCCCATATAAGCACGAAAGGGCCTCCAGCGTTCGGATTATTCTGAACACTGGAGACCCTTCGTGTACTACGCTGATATTAGGGAGTTTTTAGTACTAGCCGAATAGTCGAGCCCAGAAGCCCTTTTTCTTCGGCTTTTCAGTGGTGATTGCCGAAGGTGGCAGCTTGGAATTGTCGATCGAATGGGACGATTCACTGTGTGTCGATTCTGGTGTGGCGTATGGGTTACGCTCCCCGATCCACTTGAAGAAGTCCGGAGCCTTGATCTCAACAAACTTCCCCCGCTTACCATTGATCCCGTCGACACAGAGTTCAATCGGCAGGGCGTTACGGTATTTTTCAATGCTGTCGGCAGTAAAGCCGTTGAAGGTGTTAAGCTTTGAAATATCAAAGAGCAGGCTGTTGTCAGCCTGACGGTATTTGAAGTCATCCATTTGGGTGATGTAGAGCTTGGCCCAACTATTCCGGGAGCTCTCCTGAAAGTCGTCGCAGATTTGGTCAGCAAAGTACGGTGGTATCTCGATCCCGGCCATCTGGTAGTAATCGCGGAAGATCTTTCGAGTGTTGGACAGAAAATCGAGCCGGCCATTGGTGGTATTGAAGTCACGCCACGGCGTCTCATCGTCTTCCAGCAGGTTGGCCATCCGCATTACAAAGTCCTTGAATAAGGTGTTATTCAATGTTTGACGAACGTTGTAGATGTACTTATTGGCTTCACCCTTAAGCTGTGCATCGATGACCTTGTCAATCTGCAGGTAGTAAGTCCGCCGAGCGGTCTCCCGCAGCATGGTAAAGCCGGAATCGTAGTTGGTCGTCCCGATCAGCGGAGCAATAGCGTGCGGATCATTGACCAGCTCGTTCATCGTGTCGACGACCAGGTGCCGACTGTACTGGTCTTGCTGGAAGAAGTAAGGTTCGATCTCATCAAGCAGGATCGGATAAGAACTCCCCTGCTTCATGTAATGCTCGATCGCCTCGACCGTCTTCGCCTTCTTCTGGGCGGTTTCGGTCGGGTAGATCGTTCCAAAGTCAATCAAGGACCGGTCAGTGTTCCAAGTCAATTGGTTGATGATCCGCAGGAGGGTCGACTTCCCGGAGCCGGCCGTTGCCCCCAATACCAGGAAGTTCGGCACGTCATTACCGTCTTCGGGGTTCAAGCTGGCCTTCTGCCGAATCTCCCATAGGAATGGCGCGGTAAAGCTGTAAAGGATCGCCTCGTAGAAACGCTTGCCGTAATCGTCGGTGTAGTCGACGACGAACTTCTGGTAACCCTTCATCACCGCGTCGATGCTCCGCAGACTGTCGCGGATTTGACTAGTCGTTGCGAGTTTGCCAAACGGGATCGGGTGCGTTCCGGCGTCGTTTGGTACGTAGAGACCACTGTTGTTGCGGACCAGGTTCCGCTCCATTGGTCGATCGTAAAGGAAGGTCGTGTATTTCTTTTCGGCCTGGCGCTGCTGAGGCGTCATCCCGCTGATCAAGGCCTGTTGAACCTGCTGGTAGATCTTCTCACGGCTCTTGATCTTCGGCTTGGCTGCCCGGGGTGAAACGGCGGTCTTCTGTAGGTTGTAGATAGTGTCATGCTGCTTGACGTCGCGGGCAATTGCCTCCTTGGTCTGGGATCGATTCGTCGTTACCTCACGCATGGCATTGGTAGTCGTTGTCGGGATGACCTTAGCATCCATCTGCTTTTGAACATCGTGGCTGATGATATCGGTCATGTCGGCCGCCGCAATCTGATCGGTGGTGTCGTTATCCAGGATCACCACCTGACTATCACTCTGGTCCTTGGCCCCCTCATCCAATTGGGTCTGGGCTGCCTTCAGCAGGTTATCGGTAAAGTATGGCCGCAGGATTGGCTTAATGTCCTTCTTGAAGTGTTCACTGAGGTTCTGGAAGAGGCGAATATCATTATCAAAAACGAGTACCTCCTCGAACTGGTTACGGTCCTTGTCAAAGGCATCAGCAGTCAGATCGAAACTACCGAGAATGACTCGGGTATCGTGGGTTTCATGGTTGCTCAGCAGGTAGAAGCGCGAGTGCAAGGCCTGAACGGGCGACAGTTCAACCGTAAATAGGCCGTTAAGTACGTTGGCCTGGTTGCTGCTGGTCAGGCCTTCAAAGAGCTTGGCCGGCCGCTTGTTGGCGACGGCAAGCAAGGCATTGGCCAGGGCCTCCTTGGTAATCACCTCGTCGGCTGTCTTAGCATCACTGACCACGGGTGTCCGCAGGGCGATCTCCACCTTGATGAAATTACTAAGGTACTGGTTGAAGAAGTCAGCGGTAACGCCGCTCGTGATCGCCGTCAGCTGGTTGAACCGGTGGGCATCAAATAGCTGACTAACCTTCATTGGCGGTGTCTCCTGGCCGTTGAATACAATATGAATCTTATTTAAGCTTGGATCATTAACCATAAACGTTATCCTTTACAAAAATTCTAGTATACTTATAGCCTATTTTCGTTGATTTTACCGGATTTTGCAAGTTACTTAATGTAACGATTTCTCCTTTCGAAGGGGCCGGATTAGGTGTCTCACCTCAAAAAAGAGCCCAGCAAAACGTTGGACTCTTTAGCAAAATTAACTAACATCGATCAGTTATAGTGACAGTGTGAGATATTAGGCAGTTATTTACAAGAATACTAGTTATTTAAGTCAGCCAGAGCACTGTAGTTAACTGAACGGTGCTTGTAATCTTCAGTAAGCTTTAAAATCAAGTTATCCAGTTGCTGCTGTTCTTCTTGGCTAAGAATACCATAAGCTTCCTCGGCAATTTTCTCACTTCGTTTGGCTAGTTGGTTAGCTGCTGCTATTCCTTCCTTAGTAAGGATAATTTTGCATTCGGTATTAGAAAGGTCTTCTTTTGAAATGAGATTTGCTGACAAGAGAGCCTTGATACCATCTTGAATTTCACTCATTCGGAAATTGTACTTATTTAGCAAGTCGGCACTGGTAACCTCGTTGCTATTTTTATCAAGAGTTCTTAACAGCTTATTGTAGATATGTTTATTTGGAAAATCAGGTGAGGAGATAATGCTTTGTGATTGAAGATGAACATTCTTCTTTAATAGATTTTGGTATGTTTCAAACTTCTTTACATCTAAAAATAATTTTGTAGTTAAGTCAGTCATGATCAATTCCTCCATTATGAATTCAAGCTATTTCCAATGTTTTTTTATAAATTCAGCTCTTCCGCCGATTTCTTCAATCATATAGCGGAAAGGATTCTTTTTATAAAAATCTTGGTGATATTCTTCAGCCGGATAGAATGGTTGTGCGGGTTCAATCGTTGTTACGATTGGGTCTGTAAACCGTCCACTTGATGCCAATTCTTTTTTTGAACGTTCTGCTTCCGCTTTTTGCTCTGGTGAATTGTAGTAAATTACTGGTCGGTACTGATCGCCACGATCTTGAAATTGCCCCATCGCATCGGTAGGATCTGTAACCTGCCAATAATATTTCAGTAGTTCGTGATAAGGCATTTCCGATGGATCATAGGTTATTTCAACTGCTTCTGTATGGCCCGTCGTTCCAGAACAAACCTGTTCATAGGTTGGATTTTTAATATGGCCACCGGTATAACCACTAATAACACTTTTAATTCCTGGAAGAGTATCAAAGGGTTTAACCATGCACCAGAAACAACCGCCTGCAAAAATAGCAGTAGATACTTTTGCGCTCATACATCTGTCACCTCTATTTAAAAAGAGTTTTATATTCGCCATAACCTTTCTTTTCTAATTGATCATAGGAAATAAAACTCAATGCAGCAGAATTGATACAAAATCTTAAACCGCCCTGGGCAACGGGACCATCGTTAAAGACATGACCTAGATGGGAATCCGCTTCTGGGCTTCGTACTTCAGTCCGTTCCATAATCCAAGTATGGTCAGTTCGATATGATAATTGTTTAATTGGTTTCGTAAAGGACGGCTAACCACAGCCAGCGTCATACTTGTCTTCGCTAGAGAAGAGCGGTTCACCAGAAACAACATCTACGTATATGCCCTTTTCATAAAAATTATCATATTTACCTGAAAAGGGCCGTTCAGTAGCGGCTTTTTGTGTTACAGCATATTGTTTGGGAGTCAAATGTGATAAATTTGGTAATTTTCTTTTTTCCATCCTAAAGCCCTCCTTATTAACTAGATTTTGTATTATTAGCAAAATCCTTTAGTTAATTACGTGATCACCTCCTTTAAAACTACATTACTATTTAATTAATTGATTAAATAGTAATGTAGTTTTGCGGTAAAGTCAACTAAAAACACCCTAATATAATTACTGTTACCTTGATTAAGTACAAACAGTGCAGTACACAAATGGCCTCCAGCGTTGAACGCTGGAGGCCATTTATGCTTAGCGGGGGCATGAGGACAAAATCATAAATGCTCTCTTATTCTTTCCATTCCTGCCATGTATTATTGAGACTTACTGCATTAAAGCCGTTTTGGTTTAGAAACTGTGTTGCCTGGTTGGTTATACCACACATTTTCCCGCGGCAGTAAACAATAATTGGTCTATCTTTAGGGAGCTTAGATAGATTTTTATTCAAAATATTATATGGAATATTCATAGCACCATCGACGTGACCAAAACTATATTCGTCTTGGGGTCTAACGTCTAAAATCAAGTAATTACCAGCATGCTTTTTAGCCTGAACCAGGGAAATCATTTCAACGTTATGATCATTGTTTGCTTGTTCTTGAAGGCTTCTAAACTCTGCTAAATTATTCTCACCAATATGAATTAATAGATTAATTAGAGTTGCAATGTCATTATCCGCCAAACTATATATGATATGATTTCCCCTCTTGGTGGTTTTAACAAAGTGGCTCTGCCTAAGTACCTGCAGATGTCGTGAGGTATTTGCCGTACTTGCATTAATTTCTTGAGCAATCATTTCGACAGTTTTGGGTGCCTGCATAAGCAAATACAGTATTTCTAGTCTTTTATCGCTTGAGAGCCCCTTATTCATATTGGCTAACATAGTAAATAAACGTTGCTTGTTTTCGTCTTGTTTAATCACAATAAACCTTCTCTCAAAAATTTAACTATTTTACTTATTAATTTAATAGTTAAGAGATATAGTGTCAACCTCGCTTATTATAATTAAGGAGATGACATTTTTTGTGTACAGGTCACGAGTTACATCACAGTCGCACGTAATAGCTGTGATTTCGCCCCAAATAAAAAGGCGGTATAAATGCCGTCACATCAGCACTTACATCACCGTTGTTTAACTGCCCCATTAGCGTAGTTTATATCGATGTTTTTCTGCACGTTTGGCACGAATACGTTAAAGTTCACACTACCGTCCTTAGACTGGGCCTGAATGTGGGCGCCGGCCGGTACAATACTATCACCGCTATAAATATCGGTGACCCGATAACGAACCTGCTTGCCCTGGTCAAGGGCCTTGCGAACGATCCCCTCGTAGTAATTCTGTCCGGTCGAAGTACTGCTTCGTGCCTCGTTAGCCCAAGCGGTCTGGGTGGCGATGTTCTTGGGGTTGGACTCAGAGGCATCGAAGCCCCGGATCCCGCCGACCAACGCGTAACCGAGCAGGTGGCCACGGTCATAGGCGTGGTTATAACCCCCGGTCAGGTTATGGGCCTGCAAGAAGCCAGCGGGTTTCCAGTCGGTTGCCCCGTTTCCGGTTGCGGCCCGGTTCTGGTACTGACGGGTTGTCTTATTCAGCCAGGCGTCCCCCCGCCAAGCTCGTCCCTGACTGTCCAACTGGTTGACCGCGTAGGGTGCGCTGCTAATGTTGGTGTTCAGGTCGGCCTGGTTGTGATTGATGATGAAGGCCCCGTGACCATTCCAGACAATACTGTTGCCCAACTGCTGCCGCACGGCTGGGGTCAGAACCACCGCTGCCTGCTGCTCGGTTGGCGGTTCCTGCTGCTGGTGGCCGTAGTGACCGGACCGGGCCGAATTGTTCTTTCCCCACGTCATGAAACGTTGGATTCCCTGTCCCAGGGAGGCATCCCCCTCGGTCGGCTTTTGGATTACGCCACCGACAACGAGCAGGGCCACAATCCCGAAGACAATGTGCCAAATTTTTTTCTTTATGCGGTACATAGAATTGTCCCTCTTTGAAATCTTTTCTTCCATTGTACAATATTTAGGGG
This sequence comes from Limosilactobacillus pontis, assembly GCF_002940945.1. Classification (GTDB taxonomy): domain Bacteria; phylum Bacillota; class Bacilli; order Lactobacillales; family Lactobacillaceae; genus Limosilactobacillus; species Limosilactobacillus pontis_A. The sequence continues at coordinate 8,169 of NZ_PNFV01000005.1, read as the reverse complement.
AACAAATGGTCAGAAAAAATAAAAAAGCAGGCGAAATTGCCTGCTTTTACGGTTACTTTTCTAGCTTGGGTACAGTGTGAAACTTGTAAATCAAACTCATGATGACCAGGAAGATCACACCAACAGAAACTGAAACCCGGGTGTCAGGGTTGAAGAACATGAAGATCAGGATGACCGTCAAGGCAATCAGGCTGAAGTAGTTGTATGCCGGGTAGAATGGCATCTTGAACGGGTGGTTGACCAGCTGGTCTGGGTTGTTCCTGCGGAAATTCAGCTCGGATAGCAGGATGATGAACCACGGTACCATCCCTGGCAGAACACTAGAACTGTAGACAATTACGAAGATGTTCTCGGCGCTGGCGCTGAACATCGACAGCAGCATGTTGACTGCAAATCCCAGGAAAATCCAGAAGGCAATTGTCAGAATGGCAACGTTTGGAACCACCCGCTTGGAGAGCTTACTGAAGACCTTTGGCACCTCCCCATCGACGGAGAGCTTGAAGAGCATCCGGCTGGCACTGTAGATTCCGGAGTTGGCCCCGGACAGAGCCGCCGTCAGGACGACGAAATTAATGATCCCGGCCGCCCCGGTGATGCCGACCTTGGTAAAGGTTTCAACGAATGGTGAACCAACGGCCTTGAGTTCGTCCCATGGGTAGATCGAAACGATCACAAAGATGGCGCCGATGTAGAAGATCAGGATCCGCCAGATAACGGATTTCACCGACTTGACAATAGCATGCCTTGGTGATGCAGCCTCCCCTGCCGTGATTCCAAGAAGTTCGATCCCTTGGTAGGAACCGGCGATCACCGATAGGGAGAACATGAAGCCCATGAAGCCGCCAGTGAAGAAGCCACCATGCGTCCAGAGGTTTGAGATCCCCACTGGATGCCAGTTGTTGCCCAGACCAAGAACAATCACCAGCAGTCCCAGGATAATCATGGCGATGATCGTAACAACCTTAATCATCGCAAACCAAAACTCCAATCGGCCATAGGCCTTGGCCGAGGCCAGATTGGCCAGGGTCAGGATCGTGATCATGACCAGACCCGAAATCCAGTCCGGCAGGTTCGGCCACCAATAGTTCAGATACTCGCTCATTGCGATGATGTCCGAAATCCCGACGATGATGAACTGAAAGACATTGCTCCACTTGGTCAGATAGCCGGCCAGGGGATGAATGTACTTAGATCCATAATCCGCAAATGAACCTGTTCCGGGGCTGATGTAAATCAGCTCTCCCAGAGCCCGCATGACACCGTATAGGACTAAGCCGACGAAGGCATAGGCCAATAACACCGACGGTCCGGTCCACTTGATAGTAGAAGTAGCCCCCATGAAGAGCCCACTCCCGATGGTTCCGCCAATGGCAATCATTTCCATCTGTCCAGGCGTCATCGTCCGATTTAACTTAACTTTCTTTTGATTATCCATCTTCATAACCCCATTTCTTGATACCAAAAAAGCTACCCAATGCGACCAGCAACCAGTGAAACCAAAATCAGTTTAGTGGTTGAGTCGCTTTGGATAGCTTCGAAGCATATCTTGTTTACGTATATTAAAGGTGCTCAACCACGGTTCTTGTTGTTGTGGTTGAGGTGGAGGTTAGTTGATGAATAATCGCTTTAAACTGTAATCGCATGTTATTTTCCTCCAATTCCCTTTTCTTTCGTTGCTATTAGAATACTATTAGAAAATTAAGAATGCAAGGAAAAGTTTAAATTTTTCTTTAGCGGCGCTTTCGCAGGGTGAACATGGCCGCCCCCGCCGCAGTCAAGGTGGTTAGGGCTGCCACCACGGCTGCCTTGGTTCCTGCCGCCTGGTTTCCCGTCTGTGGCAGGGTGGCTGCCGTCTTTTGCTGGGGGTCGGCCGCTAGTTCCCGCAACGGTCGCTGCAAGCGATCCAATTCATTGTGGAATGCTATCGGGTCAACTGCCGCCGGCTGGTTACTGCTGTCTTTGCCTGATAAGGCAGTTAGTTGTGGTGCTGGTGCAATCTGATCGGTAACTGGTTGGGGATCAGTTGTTAGCTGGTCCGGTCTGGTTTCCTCGTCTTGACCGACGTGTTCTTTGGTGCCCTGTTCAATTGCCGTCTGGGTATCGTGGTTGATGAGATCAATTGCGTCATTGTCAGCCCGGGTCTTTGCGGTAGTTGATCCATCTGTTTGGGTACCGTGATCAGTGGTCTGACTAACTGCGTCTGTAGTTGCTGGTTGATCGGTTTGCGTTCCCTCATTGATACCCGTTGATTGATCCGTTTGGGTGCCTTGGTCGTTATCGTCAACCATATCATTTCCAACCCCAGTATCAACTGATGGGTAATCGGCAGTTTGACTGTCTGCGTCTATACTTGTCGGTTGATTGGTTTGTGTTTCCTCATCGATAGCTGTTAACTTATCCGTTTGGGTACCGTGGTCAATATTGTCGACGGTATCATTTCCAACTCCAGTATCGATTGTTGGGTGATCGACAGTTTGGCTGCCTGCATCTGTGCTTACCGACTGATCGGTTTGCGTCCCTTCACTTGTATTTGTTGATTGATCCGTCTGGGAACTCTGATCTCGACTATCGGCGACATTGTCCCCACTACCCGTATCAGTTGTTGCTGGGCTGTCAGTCTGAGTATCGTGATCGGTGATGTCGACGGTATCCTCCCCACTCCCGGTATCAGTGGTTAGGGGATCAGTAGTTTGACTACCTGCATCTGTATTTGTCGGCTGATTGGTTTGCGTTCCCTCATCTGTACCTGTTGGTTGATCTGTCTGGGCACCAGTGTCCTTACTTGGTGGATTGTTAGGGTCGGTCTGGGTTCCCGCATCTTTGGCGGTAGTTTCATCCGTCTGCGTACCTTGATCGTTCGTCACCGACTGATCAGTTTGCGGGTCCTCGCTACCAGCTGGTGTATTTGTCTGAGTGCCCCCATCGCTCACCATCGGTTGATCTGTTTGACTGCCCGTGTCGACGGCTGGCTGAGAAGCAGTTTGGGTCGTTTCATCCTTTGTGGCGGGGCCGCCCATCTTTTGGTAGTTTACCTCGACAGTGAGTGGTGCCTGGTCGAGCTGGTCAGCCGTCAGCTGCCGGGCGGCAATCCGGTCGATGGAGGTCTGATAGCCAGTCATTGGGGGTAGTCGCAGCTCGGCAAATGGACTGATTTGCCATTCACCATTGGTGGCCTTGCCATCCTTTACAGTAACCTCGCGAGTCGCTGTGGCCTGCTGCATGATGGTCTGGTCACCGGTTGGAAGGTGAAGAATAATTTTTCGCCACAGCACCTTATTCTCCTGACGATGTTCCTCATGGTGATCCAGGGTTTTTACGGGACGAATCATGAAGGTATACCGGCCACTCGCACCTGGAGCAACCTTGATGGTTTTTGGCAGGTGTTCAAGGTCAGCGTACTCCCACCCATCCGGTGGTGCCGGAAGTGCAAAGTCGGTCACCGGTTCCTCATTTGGATTCTGAATGGTCCGAGTCAGGTCCAATAACGGCTTTCCATCGATCCCAGTAAAGAAAATATGAACTGCCAAGACTTCCCCGGATCCCGCGACCTTGCGGTATGTGATCTCCTCCTTCTCGTCGGCTGAATCAGGGCCGGTTGCCTTGGCACCGATCTCCACCCAGAGCGGGGCATAGCCATCAAAGTACGGCGCAAAATAGGCCGACCAGATCGGGTTGGTGCTCTTGACGACCTTACCGTTGCGGTCAAACTGATAGGTAGCCACCTGGCGAATGCTGTGCTTTTCCTTAGTCAATGGGTTTACGTAGGTAATGGTCCGAACTACTTCCCTAGTGGCGAGTGGTTCATTTCTCCCTATGAGGGTGGCGAGCAGTGTGGTTGGCTGACTGTTGTTGGTGTCAGCCATGGCATTACCGGCCGCCAGGGTTAGCAGAATTGAGGTCGAAGCTAGCCCAATCAGTGACGAGCGGTAGATACGGCGTGATAATTCTTTATGCATTTTTCATACTCCTTTATTTTGGCCTTCACTAGATATATACGGCCAGTAGTGAAAAATGCGTGAAATTAATCTGATAACAAAAAATACTGATTGGCGGGTGAAACCGTCAATCAGTATTTTTAATGCTTACAGTGAATGAATAACCTTTTCGATGTCATCGACGATCTGCTTTGGCGTGAGGTGGTACCACTCTTCCATGACCTCAAGTGGTACGTTGTCAGCAAACTCTCGTGGAGATCCGAAGTTAAGGACCTTCATGTCGGTCGGCCCGTAGTAGCGGGCGATCGTCTCACCAAAGCCCCCACTTAGGTTGCCGTCTTCCAATGTGACAACAACGTCATGGTTTTCGGCTAAATGATGGAGAATATGTTGGTCAATTCCCGTGACCGACTTCGGATTGATTAGGGTAGCGTCGATGTTAAGCTTCTTTTTCAGTTGCTCGCAGACCTCTTCGCCAAGCTGCCAGAAATCACCAACGGCCATGATGGCAACCTCACTGCCATGGTGGGCCACGTCGTAGTTAATAGTACTGTAATCATCCTGACTCGGGTGACCGTGGAGCAATGCCTTTTCCGGCTGGCGGATAACAACCGGCTGATCGGTCTGTTTGATTGCCCACCGCAGCATTGAGATCATTTCCTCGACATTAGTTGGCGCCAGGTATTCGATGTTTGGCAGGTCGCTGATCATCGAGATATCAAAGGATCCTTGGTGGGTAGCTGAGCCGCTGGCGATTGTTCCACCACGTACGATCATGACCACCGGTGAATCGTTCAAGGCCATGTCGTGAATCAGCTGGTCATAGGCCCGCTGCAAGAAAGTACTATTCTGGAAGACAACCGGCCGAGCCCCGGCTGAGGCCATGGCCACTGCCGTCGTGATCGAGTCCTGTTCGGCAATGCCAACGTCAAAGTAACGATCTGGATGCTTGGCCTGGAAGTCCTTCAGACCAAAGACTCCCGGAATAGCGGCGTTGATAGCAACTACCGGAGCCCCAGCATTAACCTGGCGGTCCAGCTCCGCCATTACAGCGGCGTTGTAGCCATTCTCTACTGGCTGTTTGTCAGCACCAGTCTTAAGGTCAAACGGATCACGCCAGTGGTATTCCATCTTGTGTTCCTCGGCAGGAGCATAGCCCTTCCCCTTTTGGGTATTGACGTGAAGGACAATCGGGTGGTCGATGTCTTTGACGTCGCGGAAGACGTCGATCATCGTCTGCAGGTCATTACCATCAGCGACGTAGCGGTAATCCAGCCCCATGAACTTAAAGATATTATTCGGTGACTTGCCGTCGGTGTCACGCAGCTCCTTGAGGCCCTTGTAGAGGCCGCCCTGATCCTTGTCAATGGCCATCTGGTTATCGTTGACCACGATGATCAAATTGGAATGCAGCTTGGCGGCGTTATTGAGACCCTCAAAAGCCAGCCCGCCACTGAGCGAGCCATCACCGATGACGGCCACGACATTATTATGCTTCTCCGGTCGTAGCATGTCCCGTGCCTGAGCCAAACCAACTGCCAGCGAAATTGAAGTCGAGGTGTGACCAATCTCGAAGAAATCGTGGACACTCTCCTCGGGCGAGGTGTAGCCGGTGACGTCTTCATAGTGGTCGGGATCTAAAAAGCCCAGCTTACGCCCCGTCAGCATCTTATGCGCGTAAGACTGGTGGGAAACATCCCAAACCACCTTATCGTGTGGTGAATTAAAGACATAGTGGTAGGCGATGGTCAGCTCCATGACCCCGAGGTTGGGACCAACGTGGCCACCGATTGCAGCGTCACGTTCGAGGACCAGCTGACGCATTTCCTTGGCCAATTCTTTCAATTCACTTAGCGACATCTGCTTGATATCACTAGGTTCATTCACATCGTTTAACAGGTAATCAGGATGCAGATTCATCTAATACCCACTCCTTTAGACATAGTATATCCATAACTTAAAATCCGTTATCATATAATTATTTTAACACTACTTTGCGAACTTATCAGAAAATCATTAGTAATCAAATTGACGACGGGTGGTTTTCTAGGCTAACATTAAGACGACTATGCGCAAAGGATCGAAGAAAACAATGATAAAAACAAGCAATGCGGCAATCGATAAGCTCTCACCCTTCAAGCGGTTGACGAGCGAGCAGGAGAACCTGGTCGAAGACATCCTGCATTTTACTGCCGACCATCTGCAACATGATTCCCCGGCTACCTATACTATCGTCGGGGACGCCGGAACCGGGAAGAGTGTCGTCCTCTCCCAGCTCTTTGACCGCCTGCAGAAGGCCGCGCGCAAGGATCCATCCTCGCCGTTTTACCAGACCAACAACTACTTTTTGGTTAACCACCCGGAGATTCTCAAGGTTTACCGGGAGATCGCAGGACGCCTGCCGGAACTATATAAGAAAGACTTCGCCCGACCAACATCCCTGATTAACCAGCTCGACAAGAAGCAGGAGAAAATTGATGTCGCCATCATCGACGAGGCACACCTCCTCTTATCCAAACCGGACCACTATAATAATTTCTACCACGACAACCAGCTTGTCGAAATCATTAAACGGGCTAAGGTGGTGGTGATTGTCTTCGACCAGTACCAGGTTCTACGGATGAAGAGTCTTTGGACGCCTGAGCGCTTGCACCGAATTACCGACCAGTACCCGCACAAGGAGTATCACCTCACCAAGATGTTTCGGATGAATGCCAGTCCGGAACTGGTTGACTGGTTCAACACTTTCACTAACGATTACCAGCTGGCCCCACTGCCAAGGAGCGCCCGTGACCACTATGACTTCCGGATCTATGATGATGCTGAACAGATGCGGCAGGCTATCGTCCGTCGCAATCGTGCGGTTGGCCTCTCCCGGATTCTCTCAACTTCGGGCTACCCGTCGACTTTAGATGGTGGTAAACACTATATCCAGGAGGGCCGCTTCAAGATGCCTTGGGACCAATACAACTACACGGTAACTCCCTGGGCAGAGCTGCCGCAGACGATCGACGAGGTCGGATCGATCTATACCTGCCAGGGCTTTGACCTCAATTATACCGGGATTATCCTTGGTCCGCCGATCAGTCAGGTGCCCGGTACCAACCGTCTCCAGATCAACTTGGACCGCTACACCGATACCGAGGCCTTCAAGAAGCGAGCTGACTTGACCGACCCTAAGGAGATCACCGCGTTGGAGAAACGGATGATCATGAACTCGCTTAACGTTCTCTTCAAACGTGGCGTCTATGGTACCTACCTCTATGCCCACGATCCCCTATTGCGTCAAACCCTCTGCCAGCTGTTTGCCGCGGCTGGTTTTCAACTACCAAAGGAAGGTGACTGATCAATGAAAAAACACCTTAATAAAACGGTCCTGATCATTGCGGCCTTTATCGTCGCCCTGATCGTTATCTACGGGATCTACCGCGACTACCGGCCGGAGATCAACCTGCTCTTCGACCTGACCCCGCACAACCAGGTCATTCTCCTCCACTTAATCCGTAGCCATGGTTTGGCCACGATGCTATTACTGTTGCTCCTGATTGCGATTTTCAACGCCATCCCCGGAATGTCTAACTCGGTCATTTGTATCTTTGCGGGGCTTTGTTACGGGCCCTGGGTTGGTTTCCTGATCAACTGGCTTGGTAACATCCTCGGCAACTGTGCGGTGATGAGCCTGATTCGCAAGGTTGACATTTCCAAGCGAACCAAAAAGTCTAAGATCCTAACTTACCTTCTTCACCAGAAGCACCCCCTGATTGGGTTGACAATCGGCTACATGATTCCGGTGATTCCCAGTGCCCTGGTCAACTACGCCGGCGCCCGCCTCAACCTCAGTCGGGGCCGTTTCCTGACGATGGTGGCAGTTGGGATGGCACCGACGTCTTTTATCTACGCCTTTGGTGGGGATGCCATCTTCCGTGGCGACAGCAAGCGGCTGATCGGTGCGGTGATCGCCATTGCTGTTATCCTGCTCGGCTACTTGGTCGTTCGTAAGGTGATTGCCCGCTCCAAGGTTACCCACGAAGCTGCCTAGAATCTAAGTATAAAATATAGCTATTATCCAGATAAAATGACTCCAAAGCTCGGCAGTAGGCTATAATGCCCTCTAAGTATACAGATGAAATAGAAAATTCATCTTATATACTTGGAGGGCATTTTTTGTGGATAGGAATTCAAAATATAGTACAGAAGAAAAGCTATCGATATTAAACGAATTAAGTCATTCTAG
>NZ_PNFV01000004.1 GCF_002940945.1 Limosilactobacillus pontis | reverse complement strand
CGTGTGGTAAGATGTTTATAGGTCATTTGTGATTGCCTTTCTTTTGATTAGGGATACTCAAAAGTCTATCACAAATGGCTTTTTTATTTTTCTAACTTAATTTTACAAACGGCGTTATAAAAAGGCGGAATAAGATTGTATGATTTGAGCAGTTATAGAATTGTTAAATACTAGTCAATATGATTGGTCTTTGGTCTTGATCATATAAGAGTGTAAACAAGGCGATCTAAAATTACTTCTGCTGTTTGATTATGCAGTAGTGTTCTGGCTATATAATAATTCATTTTCTTATTTTACGAATCACGTAATAATCGATTCAAAGGATTATTTGGAAATAGTGAGGCTTTATTCTCTTCATAAACGTTTTAAGAATGACCGGTTAATCTGGCTAAGGTTTATCAAGAGCTGTTGGCTGATTAATTGAATTGGTTACTAAAAGGGTTATACCCACTGCCAGTCCGTAAGATTAAAACAGCACAATCGGGTACAAAATCATTTCCAGATTAGAATTCTTCTTTCGTTGAAGAATTTCAATCTCATGAGTCATGAACTACCAAAAAAGAGAACTAGACTAATAGCCAAAGTGGCTTAGTCTAGTTCTCAGAATTCTCTTCATCCTTACCGATTGACAAAGAGCCCTCTATTTCACCTGTATACTCAGAAGCACTATAGCCTATGAAACAGAGGAGAAAAAACGGCAACAAAAACCTATTTTTTAGCTGCTTTAGATTAATAAATTGAAACCGCCTGACCACTCATTTCTCTCTGAATGTGCCATGCAGGAACCCAGGCATTATTCCCTAAGTCATACGCATTACCACCAGTTGAGTGAGCTGTCCAACGACCACGATAACCATATAGTGGGTCATAAACGTGGAAGGACTTATTACGAGCGTTATAACCTAAAATAATCTTGCAGTGGTTACGATTGCCACCAGCATCATAAGCAGACCAGCCATAGTAGAGAACTGGGTGCCCACTTTGAACAACTCGTGCAATATTTGACAGGTTCGTATAAGAGATATCACGAACACCACCAAAAAACTTCCTACCATAAGCGCTCAATGCATTTGGCTGAATAACGTGATTAAATCCAGCACCTGTTACGACGTTACCAGACTGGCCACCAGACCATCCTTGGTTCCGACTACCATATACATTTGGCTCGTTGTGAATCAGATCATACAGATTTGGATAAACATTTCTAATACTCAAAAGCATTGCCAGTGACGCACCTGCGCACCCCCACGGAGCAAAAACCGGTGTATATTGGCTAAAGTAGTGAACATCACTAACTATTCCTGAGTTATCAGCCCAGTGCGCGTCGTAGTCGCCGCCCGCTCCGAGAGCATTGAAGTAAGTATTCGTTGCCCGAACACCACCATTGCCAAAGAAATAGCGATGACCCCAATTACTATACCAGCGATTAGTGTAACGAGCACCATCGTTACCGAAGTAATATACATTACCCCAATTGGTGTAGAACTGATTAGTGTAACGAATACCTTCCTTACCAAAATAGTAGGTGTTACCCCAGTTGTTATAGAATTGATTGGTGTAACGAGCACCATTGTTACCAAAGTAATAAGTATTACCCCAGTTGTTATAGAACTGGTTCCGAGCCATCGTTCCCGTCTTGGAATTGAAATAATAAACATGGTTCCGACTCGTATTGCTTATACCGCCTCTACCATCATTTGTTGGCACTTGCTTACTGTTCAAGAACTGATTAGTTAATCGAACACCGTCACTACCAAAGTAGTAGTAGTGTCCCCAGTTGTAGTACCACTGGTTAGTATAGCGAGCTCCGTCATTACCAAAGTAGTAAAGGTTATTCCAGCCATTTAGGAAACCGGTATAGGCCTCACCCTTATTATTAAACGCATAGGTTTTTCCATTTACGTTCCGATAAGCAAGAGTACCTGCAGTATTACCGGTACCAACTACTTTTTGACCGGCATCATTGTAGTATGACCATTTATGACTAACTGGATTCTGTACTAATCCCTTAGTCGTCGGCGCTGACGACTTAACGGACTTATTATTTGCACCCGCGACAGATTGTTGAGCTGTTACTTGAATATCTTGACTCTGACTATCGTTCTTAACATTTGAAATTGAGCTTCCTGCATTAACGTCTTGCATTGCTGACGACGCTGTTGCCTGCTGCACGGCTACCACCGGTACCTGATCATCAGCATTAACTGATGATGTTACTGTAAAGGTTCCAATAGTAGCCGTTAACGCAGCAGCTGCAACTAGAAGTATTCGTTTGCTATAAAGCAAACATGAATAATTCTGCTGTTTCAATTAAATCTAACCTCCCCTAAATTATACACTCCCAGTATGTCTTCATTGTAAATCCACTAAATAGCTAAATCAAGTATGATATCAGATCACTATTAACACAAAAATAGCCCACACCATAATTTATGGCATTGAGCTATTTAACAAGTTTGCTGTAATTATTAGATTAATTCCCAGTAACAGAACTAGCAGTTACATGATAGGTATGACCGTTCCCAGAAACAGTCCAATTATTAGTTCCATTCTGAGTGGCCGTGTAGCCATCAATCGAATCAATTGACGGGAGGTCACTGGTAGATTGTCCAGCAACACCACGATTATTCAATTGATTCCCGATGTGTTCCTTAACAATATTCTTGGCGTCAGTAGCAGACATGGTTGCTTGTTGGGAACTAGAACTCTGTTTCTGTGGTGTTACACTAGACGATGCTACACCGTTATTGCTAGAGGAAGTTGAAGATACTGCATATGAAGAACTGTCACTGTTAGTCTTGGAATCACTATTCTTACCTGAAGTGGTCGAAGAAGTTGTCTTGCTACTATCTTTCCTAGCTTTTGTAGCATTCTTCTTAGACGTAACCTTACTTGAAGCAACATCTGAATTCTTAGAGGATCCTTGAGAAGAGTTGTTTCCACAAGCGGCCAGAGTCAACATCATTGCGCCCGTTGTTAAAATTGTAACTAACTTTTTTGCTTTCATTTATATACTTTCTCCTTAATTATCCCTATATCAATACTATTATAACAGATTTTCTGGAACGTAACGAACCAAAACGATCAATTACATATTGATGAAGAAACTTGGTTTGAAGTACTTAGAGTAACCAATCTTAACAACATCACCTGGTTCTGGAGCGTGAACATAAGAACCATTCCCAAGGGAAATGGCAACGTGATATGGTGCAGAATCACTACCGAAGAAGAGCAAGGCACCCTTTGGCGCACTAAAAACATTGTAATGGTGGCTACCTAACTTAGTTTGTTGATAAGTCGTTCGGTAATTTGCTCCAAGACCATATGCCCATTGTACCAAACCGGAGCAGTCAAAACCAGCCGGCGTATTACCACCCCATACATAAGGAACACCACGTTGAGAAAGAGCCCGATCAACTTTCTTATCGATCGTATTCTCAGTCAGAATACCAGCATTATCAGCATGGTATTTTGTACCGTTAACAGTAACGTCACGGTTTTGAACCAAGGCACCATCACTACCAAAGTAATACTTGTGCCCCCAGTTGTTGTAGAAACTATTATCTAAACGTGCACCATCATTACCAAAGTAGTAAGTATGTCCCCAATTATTATAGAAACCGTTGTCTAAACGACTACCATCTTTTTGGAAGTAATAAGTGTGTCCCCAGTTGTTGTAGAAGCCATCATCCAGACGAGCGCCATCATTACCGAAATAGTAAGTGTGTCCCCAATTATTGTAGAAACCGTTGTCTAAACGACTACCATCTTTTTGGAAATAGTAAGTATGTCCCCAATTATTGTAGAAGCCATCATCCAAACGCTTCCCATCCTTACCAAAGTAGTAAGTATGATTATTTTGATTAAGGAAATAATCCTTCTGTTGTTGACCTTGATCGTTAAAGTAGTAATTAGTACCATTAATGTTTTGGACACCAGTTGCCTTCTGTCCATTATTGTAGTAATAAGTATTACCATTTTGTGACTGCCAGCCATTTAACTGAGCCGGTTGCGTAGCAGCAACGGCATAGCTAGTACTAGTGTTTGCTGCTGGAGCCTGATTTGCCGCACTGGCGGATACTTCACTTGTAGCAGTTATGGTGGATTCACTAGCTTCAACACTGCTATTGGCAGTAACAGCAGGATCAGCGGACTGTACCGAATCGCTTTGAATCTGTTGAGAAGTAGTAACCGTGTTCTGATCGGTTGCAACATCCGCATTCACAACCGTGGTTGTTGCAATCCCAAATACCATTGCAATAGTAGCAATTGCCATATAGCACCAGTTTTTGCCTTTCTTGAACATTTTCACGTGTGTCCGTTGTTCCATTATGAATGAATCCTACCTTCCTTATTTCTTTAATAAATATTTAACTTCTTAAATGAATTTCAACTTTTATTACTTTATCACAAGTTTCGTAAGCATCGGGGAAAATCAGGTTATTGTTAAGTAACAATAATCTTTGCAATATTATTGTAAATAAAATGTCATATTTAAAAACAAAAAGACCATCTCTGGCCTTTTATAAATGATTATAGACGGAAAGCAACTTGGTCATAGCGAGTCAAATTATACGTGTTAATAATGCTACGTAAAGAGTTTGTATAACTTGAAGCCGTTGCATAGCCATCTGCTCGAATCAAGTAGGTAGCTGTATTAGCATCTTTAACACCAATCAAGTTATGGTAACGACTATTTTGAACGAGAAAGTCAGTGTGGTCTTGAACACTTGCATTGTTATCTGGGTATCGACGGAATGCGTCGTGAATCAATACGTACCGACCACCATACTCCTCATAAGTTGGCATATTTACCGACATGCCGTGGTAACTACCCTTAATTCCAAACAAGTTATGGTAGTTAGCGGAAAGTGAAGACTTCCCCCAAGCACTTTCGAGGATTGCTTGGGCGAGAGTTAAAGAGGGAAGGATCTTGTGTTGAGTCCAGCCCTGGATGGCACCATTAACAATACTTCCGATGAATGCATTAGTGGAGCTCAAGCGTCCCTGACTGTCAAAGGTAAGATCACCGTAACCCAGGTTAACGGTCTGATTTGTTAACCGAGCACCGCCCTTTCCGAAATAATATATATTACCCCAAGCATTCATAAACTTATTATCCCAACGGACACCACCGTTGCCAAAGTAGTAAGTCTGACCCCAGGCATTCATAAACTTATTATCCCAACGAGCTCCATCGTTGCCGAAGTAGTAAGTTTGGCCCCAGGCATTCATAAATTTATTATCCCAACGAGCCCCATCGTTGCCGAAGTAGTAAGTTTGGCCCCAGGCATTCATAAACTTATTATCCCAACGAGCTCCATCGTTGCCGAAGTAATAAGTTTTACCCCAATTATTGTAATACCGATTATCCCAACGAGCTCCGTCATTACCAAAATAGTAGGTTTGACCCCAGTTACTGTAAAATCCATTATTTAATCGTTGACCATTCTTTTGAAAATAATAGGTATGATTGTTTTGAGTTAAGAAGTAGTCTTTTAGCTGTTGCCCCTGGTCGTTGAAGTAATATTGAGCATTCCCGATGGTTTGAGTACCAGTTACTTTCTGACCATTCCGGTAGTAATAAGTTCGACCTTCCTGTGTCTGCCAGCCGTTTACCTGTGCTGGTTGAGCGGCAACCTGAAGTTTGGCTTCAACCTGTGGAGCTGCTGATTGAGCAGCACTGGCTGGTTCGGCGGAAGCTTGTGCTGGCGTATTACTTGCACTGGCCGCTACCACACCAGCCGAAGCATTATCAATATTAGTAGAAACAGCTGAATTATTTGCTGACGCTACTACCGCACTATTGGCTGCTACTGGATCCGAATTAACAGCACTAGAACTAGTCGCGGTACTTTGATTTTGCATAGCCACTGGCTCATTTGCCGCACTATTGGTATCAGCGTTAGCCTGCGTTGAAACATTTAATGCACCAAAAGTAACTGCAACCGTGGCAATTGCCATAAAGCACCAGTTCTTGCCTTTTTTAAACATTTTGTAATGTTTAATCATTAGATAATTTCTCCCCTTTGATTGAATAAAACTATTATAGCATACGATTTTCATCTATTCTAAATCTGTATCTACGATGCATATAAATTGACCTTAAGACCGGAATATGAGGAACTATTAACGTAATAATCGTCACGAAAATAATACGATAAAGTATCCCAACAATAATTGAACCATAGTATGGCATAACTTTACTACAGGAACTCATTATTAGAGGCCAGATCTGGATATAGTCAAGATCAACTAAGTGAAAACAAAATATACTCAGTGATTCAACTCCATAGAAGCACAGTACTGCTTTTACTCCCTTAGAAAAATAATTATCATAATTACTACTAATAAACATAGAAAAACGCATAACAACGTAACTAGATGCAATACCGCCAATTATCCCTATGTACATATTAGGAAAATTAACATTATCTAACCCAAACATACCAATCGTTGCCGTTGCTACCCATAATAAAATTGAAAATAGTAGAAAAATTTTCCCTTTATATCCCAATAAGTTAAACTTTTTAAAAATATAACCTGCAAAGAAGAATACTTGGGCCACTAAAGCTGCATTAATTGACCATGGCAAATATACATACGTCTGCATATACATACCAAAAAAAGCTAAAATTACAATAATGATTCCTTTTATAATTAACCCGTGTTCAGGAATTGGTAGTAACATCACATAATTAAACAACTGGGTTCCTATAAAGAATGCAAGTAAAAACCATATTGCGCCAATTCCTATTATCTTGTAGTGAACAACAGGTAACGTTGCTACAGACCCAATACCATAAATAGAAGAAACGATAAGATCCTTATACGAGAAAATGCGTGAAGGAGCAATTATATTATTATTGTGAAATCGATAAAATGTATATAACAAAAACGCAATAAGCACCGTCCCTATATAAGGAACTATCAAATTAAAATAAGAAGACTTTAAGAACTTCTGTTTATGCTTTTTCTTATACAAGTAGCCACTCAATACAAAGAAAATAGGCATATGGAAAACAAATATAAGATTTGTGAAATATGACGTTGTATACTTTCCCAATGAATGTCCAATTATCACAAACAATATTGCAATTCCACGTGCAATATCAATCCATTCAATTCTTTTTCGCATTTTTACCTCTAAAAAACATTAACTACTTATTAATAATTTGGGGATACTCTCTTTCCCATCCGACCATGAATACCATCACTATACGCTTTAAATAATAATGGTAAGTTATTCTTTGCATAACCATCCAAAATAGATTTAACTGTCTTATGAATTAGTAATAAACGTGGACTAACATTACGAACTAACCAATTCTCACCATATTTTCGTTCAAAAATAATGTTATTCCGTAATGTATAATATGTACGCCAGGTATAACGATCACGTTTAAGCTTTCTTTGCTGCCCCTTTTTGGCTAACTGCCTATGTAGTATTGCGTGCGTAACATAAACAATTTTTGAATACTTTAATAGCCTTTGAGCGTAGTCAGAATCATCATACTCAAGAAAAAAGCCTGCATTAGGGACGCCAACCTTACTTGCTAATTTAGTTTCAACCAATGGACCTTCAAACGGCATATCACCGACAAAATAGTAATCATCCTTCAAAGGGTATTGAATTGCAATTTTTTGCGAATATGGACAGTACTTCAGAAAATTTGAAAAATCCATTTTCTCACAGATAAAATCCTGATGATTAGCATCGTTTCTACTTGGTAACGCTACTTGAGTACCAGTCTCCCGCATAGTTTTCAAAAGCAATTCTAAGCAATTACTTTCTGGCAGAACATCATCGTCCATTATCCATATATAGTCATAATTAAAATTTTCAGCATATCCAATTGCCTTCGCAAAACCACCAGAACCACCTAAATTCTCTTTTGAATTAAAAACAATTTTTGTATCTTGCTCATCCAATTTACCTAGTTCACTTGAGTCGACCACTTGTTTAAAATGATTATCCAATAAGTATTCTAAGGTTTCGTCCGTACTTGCATTATTAAATACGAAAATTCGGGAAATCGGATGGGTTTGTTGTTCCAGCCCCTTTATCACTTTTTTTAAACATTCAATTCTGTTATACGTTACTAAGACCGCACAAACACTTTTCAAAATATTTTCCTCCTTGTAAACTAAATCAACTATGATCATGCAGGCCAGCAAAATTCCACAGAATTGCAAGGCCTCTCGGGAAAAACCAATTGGCCCAATAAATAATTTTATCACGTGGTGGTAGCACATCATTTTGCATGAAGTCGGTTCGATACTTTTTAGCAATTTTCCTTAGATTTTGAAGTAGCTTCTTAGATACCTTTCGACGGTTAGGTGCAGCTTCGATTGCCCGCCATAATGTAACTGCAAACCAACACTTACGTGCATTGACCGCACACTTCACTTGTGGATAAGTTTCAGGTATTAATTGCTGTATTTTGTCAAATGTATCCAAGATACTAATTGCACTCGTGTTAAAAGGTGCACCAATCTGATTTTTGTGAAGCTGACTATTTTCATAACGTATATAATGATACACTGGTCTAGGATTGAAGCTTATTTTTTTACATTTCAACAAGTATTGAATACAAAAAAGTAAATCCTCTGATAAAGTGACGTTTTTGTCAAACTTCAAATCATATTCTTTAATAACTTGAGTTTTAAATAGTTTATTTACCAGATAGCCTTCAAATCCATAACTAACTAAAATATCATGTAATGCCTGCTCTTGCTCTAATATACCCTTTTGCCCTTTTCCGATCATTATAACTTGACCATCAGTATTTTCTTTTTGATATCCACAAATAGCTAGATCACACTTTGGCTCCTTCTCATATTGATCTAACATAGTGCTTAAGTATGTATCATCAACATAATCATCTGCATCAGCAAAAGTAACATACTTAGTATTAACTAGTTTAAGGCCTATATTTCGACTATCTGAAGCACCAGTATTTTCTTTACTAACAACTTTTACATTTGGATTTTCACTATAACTTACTAACTTTTCCAAAGTTCTATCAGAGGAACCATCATTTAATACAATAATTTGATAATTTTCAACATTAGACTGGCTCAGTAAACTATCAATACACCTATTAATAGTTTGCTCGGCATTATAAGCAGTCACTATTACTGAAATACTATTATCCATAAATTTTACCTATTATGTTCCTTTATTAATAATTTTGCCTGATTTATTATTGGTGCTTTTAATATAAATAATCCCAAAACATACACCAATATTCCCAACGTTATCTGCAACATCAAATTAGTAATGGTCATTCGCATAATCTCATCAATTCGTGAAACCACTAAATACATAAAAAAACCACTTAATAAATAACGCCAAATCGGTGCAAATAACTCTCGTCGCCGAATAGTTCCACGAATTAAGAATAACTGCATAACAGTAACAGCAAATTCTGAAATTACCGTGGCCACTGCAGCACCATTCGCTCCATAGTGGGCAATCAAAAACATGTTAGCGATAATATTGACAACTGCTCCCACTGTTACAGAGATTGTAAATTCATGTTCCCGATGAATCGGCATTAAATACTGCGTACCCGTAACGTTACTCCAGGCAATCATTAGAATTGCTGGTGCTTCATAGAAGATTACCCCACCAGTTGGAACATACTGGTTCCCCAAAAACCATGGACCAAACTTATAGGCAATCGCCATTAAACCAAACATCATTGGTACCGAGACTGCCGTCACAAAGTCAAATGACTTATACAGACTGGCTCGCACTCCCTTGATATCACCTGCAGCAAACTTGTTAGCAATATGGGGTAACATCACCGTTCCTGTCGCTGTAACAACCGCCAATACTAACTTAACGATCTTATCACCGAAGTCAAACTGAGAAACGGCTGCTTGAGGAGCCATTCTTCCCAGCATAATCCGGTTAACCACCAGGTAGATCTGCGTGGTAATTGTCGGAACAAATAGGAGTAGCGTTGGGTAAAGGTGTTTAAAGGGCCGCCAATAGCGAATCTTTACCCACTGGATCGACTTACGCAGGTATGGCCATAAGGTTGCACTCCCCGCTAATTGCGCAAAGCCCAGCAGAAAAACGTAGCGTGCTAGGTCATTTTCATTCCGTACCAGGATAAAAATCAGCGCAATCGAGATCAACTTGACGATCGTGTTTCGCGTGACGGTTTTTTTGAAGTCCTCCATCCCCATGAAATACCAAGAGATGTCCAGCCCATAAGCAACAATCCAGAACGCCTGCAGAAGAAAGTAGACCCTGAAAGCACTACTAAACAGCATGACCGCAATCAAGTAGGCGATCAGCGACAGTGAACTGGTCATAATCTGTAAAGAGATAATCTCCCAGAAGATCTTGGAGCGGTCATACTTGTTGTCACGGTGGTAAGCAATTTCCCGGTTCCCATACAAGGCAATTCCGAGCTGACCGACCAAATAAAAAAAAGTTACCCAACCATTCGTGTAGGTATTGATCCCGTTGTTATGGGCCCCCAACACCCGCGATACATACGGGGTGGTGATGACAGGAGCCAGCATCAGGAGGATCTGGTACCCGGCATTATACAAATAGTTTTTAATAACCTTCATTTCTACTAGTCAAACTCCTTATCAACCGCCATCAATGCAGCGTGTAATACCTGGTCCATGTTGTAGTAACGGTACTGGCCCAGGCGACCACCAAACAGTACATTTGGCGTCTGTTCGTTAGCTAGTTTAGCATATTTCTTATACAGTTCATTATTTTGTTGGTTATTAACCGGATAATAAGGTTCATCGCCCCGGTGCCAGTCGGCTGGATACTCATGAGTGATGATCGTCTTGTCCTTATCACCCTTGCCAAACTCAAAGTGCTTATGCTCAATGATCCGGGTAAACGGCGTCTCCGCGTCCGTGTAGTTGATAACCGCATTTCCCTGGTAGTTGCCAACATTCTTTTCCTCGGTCTCAAACTTTAGGCTCCGATACTGAAGTTCACCGAGCTGGTAGCCAAAGAACTGGTCGATCATCCCGGTAAAGACAATCCGGGAATACTCACGCAGGTACTCGTCCTTCTTATCAAAGAAGTCCACACCTGTTTCCACGTCAATCAGGCCACTAGCCAGCATCTTCTCTACAATCTGGGTATAGCCACCGATTGGAATCCCCTGATAAGAGTCATTGAAGTAATTATTATCGTAGGTCAGGCGAACCGGAAGGCGTCGAATGATAAAGGCGGGCAGCTCCGTGGCCTTTTGTCCCCACTGCTTCTCGGTATAGCCCTTGATCAGCTTCTCGTAAATATCACGACCAATCAGTGAGATCGCTTGTTCCTCCAGGTTCCGGGGTTCCTTACCAGCCATTTCCTGACGTTGTTCATTAATCTTATCCAGCGCTTCCTTGGGCGTCCGAACGCCCCACATCTCATTAAAGGTGTTCATGTTGAAGGGCAAATTGTACATCTGACCCTTGTAATTGGCCACTGGACTGTTCGTGTAACGGTTGAATTCCGCAAACTGATTGATGTAGTTCCAAATTTTCTTGTTTGAAGTATGGAAAATGTGCGCACCATACTGGTGAACCTGGATACCGTCGACTTCCTTGGTGTAGATATTACCGGCGATGTGGTCGCGCTTCTCAATTACCTTCACACGCTTACCACGCTTAGCCGCTTCGTAGGCAAAGGTGGCGCCAAAGAGACCGGCACCAACTATCAGATAATCATACTTAATCATAAGTAATCCTCGTTTCATTCTCGATTTATAATCTCATATATTTTAGCAGAGTTTTTCCACTGAAAAAAGAGCCCTATTCATGTAAGGCTCTTTTGTATTCTAAATTTAATTATCCGCATCCAGAAGTTCAATTAATTTATTGGAAATAGGCCGTTCAATCTTCCTTCCCCACCAGTAGTTACCCTGTTTAATTTTGGTAAAGTCATCCTCATCCAAAATTGCCGGTCGGCTACCATGTTTTTCAATTAGCTCAATGAAGCGGTGAATATTCTTGTCAATCCGCAAACGATACTTTGGAGAGTTACATAAAATAGTCTGTAACCACATCTCATCCGAGCAAAAACTAGTTGAAAAAATTTTTTGCAGTTCTGAATGTTTTTCATAATAATCAATGGCATAGCTTAGGGCACCACGTGGAATATCTACCCACTCTTGGCCAGCATAGATTTCTTGGGGGCTTACGTTATACTTTTTTAGCTTATTAACTCGCAATACTGTCTGACTTAACAGTAGTAAACGGTGATAAAGCTTCCCAAATGTAGTTCGACGATTAACTTGATCATAATTGAAATAATACTTGGCCCACCAAATCTCGGGTTCTCCCGTTTTCCGCATATCCAGTGCCCGCCAGTAATTCATATATATCTTGTTATCATCCTCAAATTCCTTATAGATCTCCTTGGGATCCTTTAACGGCCAATCCTGTCCAGAAATTAAATGGAAGTATTCAATTTCCGGATTTTTCAGAGCCATCTTCATCATTTCTACTGTTGCGCGAACTATACTGTAGCTTCCCCACTTCACATCGTATTTTGAGAAGTAATTAACTTTGGCCTTGTCAAGAGAGTTCTTCTGATCTTCATTTAATGTAACCTTTCGATCAAAATGAATATAGATTTCAAACGTCATTGAAAGACGTTCAACTAATTCGATAACCTGATTAATATTCTTATGCGCTAATATTAAAACAGCTTGCATAATCCATAGCCTTTCTACTACCTAACGTATTTATACGATATCCTACTAAATGATATAACCATTCCAGCAATTATCCCTAACGCTAGTCCCACAAGAGTGTATTTTTTAACGGAACTATGGGTCACAACTCCAATATTTTTGGGACTTGCCTTAGAGTAAACATGAACTTCCCCAATTCCTTTTTGCATTTTGGGTAATTCTATTTTAGCAGCTTCGGCTACATTATTTACATAAGCTACGGATTCTTTAGAATTATTGGTTGTTGCTTTAACAGTAATGACCAATGAATCCGGACGACTGTTTGTACTAATACTACCAGACAGGTCTTTTATGCTACTTCTATGCCTTATCTTCTTAGGGAGATGACGATATGCATTAGTCGCAATTTCTCTTCCTTCGATCATATCTCGATAAGTAGGTACCATATTGAGATCAGTTTTAAAAGAAGTATATGCCTGTTTTCCCGTCAAGTTATGGTCAATTACCATACTACGCTCAGCAACGTATGTTTTTGATTCCTTATGTTTTGCAATTAGATAGAAGCAGCTACCTCCTATCAAGGCTAGAATCACTATCATTATTGCATTCTTAAGAACAATCTTTAGAATACTTTCTAAAGTTAAATGCTGATTTTTCATTTTCTTTTCCTTTCTCACATAAAATGTTCGCTAATAATGCCAGTAAAAATGGGTTAAAAGAAAGTTCTAATAAGTGCTGTTCAACTAGGCAACTTAAGGTTACTACCAACATAACTGCAGTAAGTTGGTAAACCTGAAGCTTTACTCCCTTTATTGAAACAAAAACCATTATTAATATATATACTAGTGCTGCAACAATTCCATAAATCATAATCAGACGAAGATATGATGAATCGATGAAAAAATATCCAGCATTATTACGATGAAATATTTGTAAGCCACTACTTCCGCCTAAACCGTGCTCAACAATTTTTTGTCCCCAGAGAGTAACTGAATAAAGATCCATTGCTAGGTGACCGTATCCTAACCTCCCAGATAATAAGCGATCAATCTTAAAATAAATCTTATTCTGAGCATCAAAGAAATACGTCCCCGCAAAAATGGTAAAGGCTAGTAAAGGTATATACATCCAATAAGTAATTAATAAATGATAACTAAGACTATCCTTATTTTTTTGTGCCAGCTTTGCCGACATTAAAATTGGTATCATCAGAACAATACATAATACACTTAAACGTGCATCAGTGATCATCTTAACGAGGTATGCAATCACAAGATATCCACAATAATATCGCCAATTCAGCTTAGAGAAATTTAAATAGGCGTGTGCTAACAACAGATACAAAATATGTGCTGCTAAGTCAGTTGGATAAATAATACCCAATGAGTATCTGACTGCTCTGCCATGAACAACAAAAACGAGGTCCTTTATAACACCTAATAATGAAAAAAACACCACTAAAACTAACAAGACTAAAACTACATAGAAATAACGTTTTACAATCTCATCAAATGCAACATTCCTAGCTGCAAGAATAAAAGCCGTCTCAACTAAAATCAAATTTGAATTAGATCTATGCCATACAACAACTGCTATTAAAAATAAGATAGATGTAATAATTAAACTAATTCTTGAATTTTTCTTTAAGTCAAAAAAGCAGAATTTAGTAATTAGAAGCAAAACTGTAACATAAGAAGCTACGTTAAATACCCTACTACCTAGATAAGGATCAAATGTAGTGTTACGTAAAAAAGAAAAGAAAAGGTAGAAAGACAATATACCTAGGTAAACAAGTTGCCCATTTAGTGGAGCTGTCATTACCTTTTTTAATTGAATAAACTTCAAAGTTAAACTCCCTTAACTCTTTAATACGCCCCATCGCTCTTGAAAATACTGATAATATTTTTAAACATAATCTTTATATCAAATACCAGTGAGGCTTTATCCACATATTCCAATTCCACGTCACAGCGTTCAGGGTACGGAATGTTACTCCGGCCGCTGGACTGCCACAACCCCATGGCCCCCGGTTTAACAGACAAAAACTTATCTACTCGATTTCCATACTCGGATAGCTCATCCTTAACGACCGGCCGTGGACCAATAATACTCATTTCTCCACGCAGAATATTCAAGAACTGGGGAATCTCGTCGATCGACGTTTTCCGCAACCACCGACCTAACCGCGTGATCCGGGGGTCTTCCTCCGGCTCTAGCTTATAATTATTAGCAACATACTTTGCGTACAGTTCTGGATCGTTCTCAAGGATAGCGTCAGCATTGACCACCATCGAGCGGAACTTATAGATCCTGAAAGGTCGCCCATGCCAGCCAATCCGTACCTGTTTGTAAAACAGTGGCCCCTTATTACTGCCAAAGCGACTCAATATAAAGATCGCCAGGAAGATAGGACTGAAGCAGACCAGTGCAACACTGGACAACACGATATCAAAGAACCTTTTCCAGAAAAGGTACGTTTTTGATTGTTGCTTGATTTTTACCTTTTCTTCCATACTCCTATGCCTTTACTTTTTTTCTTTAATGATATAGATTGGCCGCTTTTTCGTCTGCATGTAAATACGGCCGATATAGCGGCCAACAATTCCCAAGCAGAGTAGCTGAATTCCTCCAAGGAGTAACATGATGCAGACTAGGGATGCCCAGCCATTCACGCTGCTTCCCGGAATGACAAGATGACGAACAATCACGACAACTAAACCAATAACTGCAATAAATGCTGACAGGCCACCGAACCAGGTAGCAATTGCTAGTGGCGCCTCTGAAAAATCGGTGATCCCGTCAAAGGCGTATTTGAACAGCTTCCAGGTTGACCAGTCCGTCGTCCCGGCCACCCGCTCAACATTTTTATAGGGAAGGTACTTAGTTTTAAAACCGACCCAGTTAAAGATCCCCTTTGAGAATCGGTTGTACTCAGTCAGTGACAGGACAGCATTCACCATCTGCCGGGTCATCATCCGGTAATCCCGGGCCCCTGAAACGATCTTGGTGTCCGAGATCTTGTTGATAACGTTATAAAACTGATCACTCAGGAAAGACTTAAATCGTGCCTCACCTTTTCGGTCTGTTCGGCGCATCCCCACACAGTCATAGTCACCACTGGATATTTCCTTGTACATGATCGGCAAGTACTCAGGTGGATCCTGGAGATCGGCGTCCATAACTACAACATAGTCGCCGGTGGCCGCCTGAAGCCCTGCGTAAAGCCCCGCCTCTTTGCCAAAATTACGGGAAAACGATACGTAGTGAACCCGGTTAGGATCTGCCTGGTGAAGCTTACGCATCTCCGCCAGCGAATCGTCAGCTGACCCATCGTTGATGAACCAGTACTCAATCTCCACCGGCATCTTGTGGACAACTTTCTCCACTGCCGAATAGAAGAGTGGAATTGACTCCTGCTCATTATAGCATGGAACAACAATCGATAACTTTGGCATCATAACACCTCACTAATTAATGCTCACCATGACCGGTAACCTTCCGTTTCAAGAACTTAGCGATCTTCAGCGGCCAATTTTGCTTCTCAAGAAAGACTCGGTTAACCTCTACCGTCTTGTATTCCGGGTGAGTTCCCAACCAAGTATCGAGCAGGAGTTCACTCAAAAAACCGAAGACCCGCTGTTCGTACGGTGTATAGTCAGCATAGTCAACCTGCTGTTCAACCTTGCCCAGCACCTCAAACAGCCAGCTGCAGTACTCATCCAGAGGCTGTTTTTTCATAATCATCATATTGAAGTAGTGGGCGCTAGTCTGCTTCATCACGTGTTCAAAGGCGGGCACATACTCCGGGTAATCCTTCTTCAATACCTGTCGGGTAATTTCTAGTGGCGCGTGCTCATGAACATGCAGATAATGAGATTCGTTTGTTTCAATGTAATAATGCCGTTTCTTCGGCAAGATTACATCTGCATTCTGGAAAAGCTGTTCAACCTGCTGCTGATTAAGGATAGTTGACAGATCCTTAGAATGACCCAAGGATAGATAACGCCGATAATGAACCAGGCCAAGGGCATCGACGTCGAGATTCTTCCATCCCCAGTAGAGAGCAGTTAATTCATTATAGTGAGGATTCTTCGCAGAAATATTATCTCCTGTGTTGTCACCTTGAAAAGTATGGTTAACCGTCGGATGAATTTCCTTACCGACAAAAATTGGCAGATACATTGGGTCATCCGGCATCCGGTAGTTTTTATGAACGGCAACTAAGATTTTTACTTTCAAGATAGTAAACTCCTATTTTTAGTAAAATACAATCAAATTAAATAATACCAATAAATTCCTCATTAGGAAAGCCCTTCTTCCTGCTCGTCCAACCAGACCTGTACCCGATCGAGGTCGAACCCCCGCCGGTACATCCCCTGCTTAAAGTGCTGGATCCTGTCGCGGCCGGTGTAACGCCGGTAGCGCCGCCAGAGTTTTTCCGCCGTCTTTGCCAACAGGTCCTCCTGCTGGTCTAGATCCTCCTGAGGACTCACCTGGTCACGGATCTGGTCAAAGATTCCACCGGCATAGCCCTTAGTCAACAACCCCTGACGAACTTTCTGCTCCTGACGCCTTAGGGGTTGATTGCGATAGCGACGGAAAAGCTTCTCAGCCAGCTTGCTGGCATTGGCCTGCTGCTGTTCAGGGGTAAACTGGGCCAAGGCGTCGTCGATGTCGTTTTCCCCGATCTTCTTCATTCGCAGGTGCTGACGAATTACACCGGGGCCTTTAAAACTGGTAATCATCGCCGTTCGCACATAACTGGCAGCGTACTCGTGATCGTCCACCAGGTGCTGGTCGCGCAGTTTCTGCATGATCGGAGCAATAAATTGCTCCGGTATTTCCAAATCGTGGAGCTTTTTGATAATGTCGCTCTCCGTTCGCAACTGGTGGGCTAGATAGTCCAACATTCGCGAGTAGGCCCGCGCCTGCTGGTCGGCGGTCGTGATTGCGGCCACCTGCTTCTTATCCAGCTCCAGTCCCTTCATTAGACGAAACTTGATCAGGACACTCTCGGCCACCGGAAAAGCGTACTTGCCATCCAGATAAACATTGTAACGCCCGCGCCGTTTTTGGGCTTCAATTTTAGTAATTTGACCCATTTTAAAATTCTCCTTTACATTGGTCCTCCTCAACCGTCTGTATAAGTGTAAGCAGCGGCCGCTACTTATCAACACTAACAGTAAAGGAGTGCTCAACATGAGTATGGAACGTCAATTCAAGGCTGCAAAGGTTCAAGTCACGATGGTTGGTGACCAACATCCTAAAGGAGTTAACCACCTCTTCAATAATGTTAGTCAGCAATTCAGCAATGACCAGCTTATCAGCCTGACCCAGGCGGTTGCCTTGTTGACCAACGAAAAATGTGTTGGTGTCAACGTCATTGTCACGGATCACGTCGCTATCGACTAAGCAAGCAAAGGAAGGTAAGTCAATATGAAATCACTCAACCTCACATTCAAGACCAGCAAGGGTAAGAAGCACCTGCTCAAGCTTGGCTATGCCAACAGCAATCTCGACGCTAAGACTGTCCGGCAAGCAATGGAACTCATCGCTGCCGCCAATCTCTTCGTCAAAGGTGACGAACAACTATGCGTCACCCCACTAGCTGCCAAGTATGTTGACACGGTCGACACCGTGCTCTTCAATGACGCAGCCGCCAAGACCCTTGCAAAGTAATCCTCCCGCGAACAAAGCGAGCAGTAGCCAACCCGGCTACTGCTCTTTTTTATTATGCCGATTGTCACCTAACTGCCAGAAATGCTCCCGCTCGTGCAACTCACCCTCATGAGCCTCTTGGAGAGTTGCATTGAGAACGGCTCCCAGCATAATGATGTAGCCGGAGAAGTCCAGCCAAACCATCATGGCAATAAAGGCACCAATCGTCCGGTATGAGATAACGCTGTGGCGGAAGATAACCGTGTAAAAGGAAAACAGCCGTGACAGCCCCATCCAGAGGAGCGCCGCCATGAAAGCCCCGGCCACCGCATAGCGCAAGCGAACTTTGGCATTGGGCACAAAGTAATAAAGAAGGCAGAGGGCGATAAAGAGGACGGCAAAGGTTACCGGCCAGCGCCAAGAGTTGAAAAGGTAGATATATTCTTGACGGAAGTGGAAGATCGGTTGGACACTCTTCAGGACCTGCTCACCCAGCCCGTACAAGAGAACGATCACGAAGATGATGGCCAACACGACAATCATCCAGATAAAGGAGATCACCCGATTGCTGACCGGGTTCTGGTTGCGGGCCACCCCGTAGGTCAGGTTGACACTCCGCTGAAAGGCCGCAATTCCCTGGCTGGTCGACCAGAGGGCAATCAGGGCCCCGGTCGTCAGCAAACCACCACTTCCCCGTTGGAGAAAGTCATAAATCAATGGTTGGAGGAAGCCATAGACGGCATCCGGAACCGCCGTCTGAAGGTAGCTCAGAACCGTTTTGGCATCGAGTCCCATCATTGGTAAAAGGTTCCCAATCACCAGGACAGCCGGAAAAATCGATAGCAGGGTGTAGTAGGCTAGCACCGCTGCCGAGCTCGAAATCTGCGCCATCTGGAAATGCTCCATCAACAGCGTAATAAAACTCTTCATTTTGCCCGGCTCTTTCGTCATGACTACCCTCCCAAAGATATAGGGCTATTATACCAGACCGGGAACAAAAAATAAGGTCCGCTAGCAATTTGTTAGCGGACCTTAACATAAGGATAAATTAACTATTTTTCACTGATGTGGTGCTTCTTAGCAGAAATCTGGTAGAAGATCAGGGCAACGACGGCGAAGAAGATTGGGCCGGCGATCGTCCAGAAGGCTGTCTGCCAATCGTGATCCAACATTGGTTGAACGAAGGTGAAGATAATCCCGACAATCAGAATGATTTCAACGAAACATACCAAGACATTAGTCCAGAAGCGGTTCTTGAAGACCACGAATGGCCGGTCGAGATCCTTCTTTGCCTTGAAGAATGGGAAGGCACCAACTAAGAACAGGTATGGGAAGCAGGTTGACACGTTGGCCATGTCGGTCAGAATCGTGTAGAACTTCTGCGCAGCGGAACCACCGAAGGCCACCAGGAAGATGATGATGGAAACGATGATCACCTGCAGCCACATAGCGTTGGCAGGCATCCCAGCCTTGTTCAGCTTGGTTAGCTTCTTTGGCCAGAGTTCTGGGTTGGAACCCAGGATGAAGGCCTTGATTGGAGAATACATCAGGACGAAGAGGGCACCAAGGAAACCAAGGGCCTGTGAGAAGGCAACAATCCGCGTCATGGCAGCCCCCCAAACCAGGGCAGTTGCGTGAGAGCAGCCAAGTGCCAAGCCCAGCTTTACCCCCAGGATATTGAAGAGCACGTAGGTGGCGTTCCCCAGGTTGGTGGAACCCTTAGCAAAGTCACCATTGTAATTGGCGAACCAACCAGCCATGATGATCATGATAACGTAGGCCCCAATCGTGAAGATGGAGGCGATGATCAGGCCACGTGGGAACGTCTTTTCAGGGTTCTTCATACTATCAGTAACGGACCCCAAGGACTCCATCCCTCCGTAAGCGAAGATGGCGTAAACAACGAATGAAATAATGGCAATTGGCGTCTGGAATTGTGGGTTTGGTGAAAGAATCAGATCCTTGGCACCATGGAATGGCTGGGCAATTACACCCTTGTTAACGATTAAAACAATAATTGCTGCGATAACGTAAATGATGTTAACAACCACGGTAAAGATCCCACCAAGCGAACCAACTCGAGCAATCGCCGTCATGCCACGAGAACTGAAGTAGGTGCAGACCAGCATCAGGATAATCCCGAGAACCCCGATCAGTTCGGTCGAGGTCAGGCCTAAGAAGTGCCACTGCTGAGTCGTATCCTTCCCGAAAATCAATGCAGAGAAGGTGATCCAGATCCGGGAGGCGGTCGATACCATCCAGACAATCCAGGATGCTAACCAAACGAAAGTCCCGATGAAGGCCATCCGTTCACCAATCGAACCGGCCAACCAGGAGTAGATACCACCCTTGGCGTCCTTAAACGTCGAACCATATTCGGCCATCATTAAGCCACACGGGAAGAAGAAACAAATCCCGGCTAATGCGTACCAGATAATACTACCGTAACCCATTTGCAAGTAGGCGTTTGAAACATTCCCAAATCCGAAGATTGAGGTAATGATCATCGTCACTAGGCCGAAGGTAGTAATCATTTTCTTTGTATTACCACTTTGATCGTCCAATTTATTAGACCTCCAAAAAAATTTGCTTTCTTAAATAAAAATAAGAAATCATTTAATAATCTAAGTATAGTCTTTTCTGATAGAAATAAAAGCAGTCATGACTAATTCTAATCATTTTCTCATCAAAAATATGCACTTTTGAATGTATATTCGACCTTATCGATGTATATTCTTCAATAAAATGGTTATTCATGCATGAATCTGTCGATTTGGAAAACAATTTATTACTACTGTGCTATTCAATTCATTCTAAAAAAACTTATTTTTAAAATAAGGAAGCAATTAGTCGCCTTATATTATTTAGCTATATCTCCAGTTTTACTTAATAAAATAAAGTGAATCATCCAAAATCCTCATTTGTATATTTCGTTTTAAAAGTTAAATCAACAATTTGCATACAAAAAAGGAAGGCCTCCCGAAAATTGGGTGTCTTCCCTTGCCTTACTTGAACTGCTCGGCGATCTCACGGGCAATCTTGCCGTAGTGGTCGAGATATTCAGCATAGTTATCATCGTAAAGGTACTTGGCATCAGCTGCCGGATCCTGTGAAGTTAGGATCTTCGGACCATCATTGGTAATGACCAGGGTGTGCTCATACTGGCAAGACCAGCCACCATCAGCCGTCTTGGCCAGCCAACCGCTTGGATCGCTGGTGTCGGCTTCCCAGGTACCAGTATTGATCATCGGTTCAACGGTAATCGTCATACCGTTTCTCATACGCAGCCCTTGGCCGTGTTCACCATAGTGCGGTACCATTGGATCTTCATGCATCGTTGGCTGGATCCCGTGGCCGACGAATTCACGAACATCGCCGTAGCCATTCTCGTCCTCGGTGTAGTGCTGAATTACAGCACCAATGTCACCGATTCGGTTGCCCGGAACACACTGGTCGATTCCCATGAAGAGGGCCTGCTTGGTGACGTCCATCAGCTTGGCGATCTCCGGCTTAACTTCGCCGACCGCGTAGGACCAGCAGGAGTCGCTGAAGAAGCCGTCAACACTGACAACAGTGTCGACCTTAACCAAGTCTCCCTTCTTCAGAATCAGGTTCTTACGAGGAAAGCCGTGGCAGATCTCATCGTTGACACTGACACAGGTGGCGTACTTGTAGCCTTCAAAACCAATCTGCTCAGCCTTAGCGCCAGCTGCCTTGAAGTACTTGCGGGCAAATTCTTCAATCTTCCAGCTGGACATCCCCGGCCGGATAAACTCACGAATCCCGAGGTGCATTCCCGCTAATGCGGCCCCGGCCTTTTCCATCGCTTCAATTTCACGAGGTGATTTTAACGTAATCATTCTCTTAATCATGTCTCCTTTTTTGACATATCTATCTTTAACAGTATACCACTAGTTCCCCAGCATGCTATACTATGAAACTGTTATAATTAAGTGGCAACAATCTATTTATGGAGGAATTATTAATGAAAGCTCTTGTGGTCTACGCGACAATCACCGGTAATAACGAGGACGTGGCCGACATCATCACCGATGCCCTGGAGGACCTGGACGTTGACGTCGAGGAGACCGAGATGACGATGGCCGACCCCGCCGACTTCAGCGACGTCGATATCTGCGTCATCTGTCCATACACTTACGATGAGGGTGCCTTGCCTGAAGAAGGACTCGACTTCTATGATGATCTCCAGGAGGAACAACTAACTGGGAAGGTCTACGGGGTGGCTGGCTCCGGCGATACCTTCTATGGGGACGACTTCTGCGTAGCCGTCGACAAGTTCGGTGCCGCCTTGGCCAAAACCGGTGCTATCAAGGGAGCTGAAAACGTCCACATCAACCTGGCCCCAGACGAAGACGACATCAAGAAGCTGGACGCCTTTGCCAAGCAGCTGGTCGAGAAGGCGGCGAAGGCCAATGACTAAGCTCATCCGTCTTTTCAACAAGTACCGCTCCATTATCGCCTACCTCTTCTGGGGTGTCGTCACCACGGTCGTCAACATCGTGGTCTTCCAGTTCCTAAGCTCCGGAATCCACTGGAACTACCAGCTGGCCAACGTGATCGCCTGGTTCTTATCAGTGCTGGTCGCCTACTTCACCAACAAGGTCTGGGTCTTTGGCTCTCACTACTCGACCGTTAAAGCCTTCTTGAAGGAGTTCTTCTGGTTCTACTTCTACCGGGGGCTGACCCTAATAATGGATGTGATCATCATGTACGTCGGTATCAGCTTGCTAAAATTCGACAGCCCAATCCAACAGCTGATCGTCAAGATTATCGATAACGTCATCGTCGTGATCGCCAACTATATCTTCTCAAAATGGCTGATTTTTCATGATAACCGCGACATCGTGGAGCACGGTAAGAATAAAGAATAATCAGAAAAAACAGAGCAGTATACAAAGAGGCTTCCAGCGTTTCAACACTGAAGGCCTCTTTTACTTACGAAACTTTCTTAAATTATTTTGCTTTCAAATAATCTGCAATGATCCCCAGTATGCGGGTGCTGGCGTGCCCATCACCAAACGGGTTTGGCGATGTAGCCATCTTTTGATAGGCGTGACTGTCATTCAACAGCATGAAGACAGCCTGCTGGATGCTGGTTGGATCGGTACCAACGATCTGGACCGCTCCCACATCGACGGCTTCCTGACGTTCCGTATTTTCCCGCAAAAGAAGAACCGGTTTGTGCAGGGCCGGAGCTTCTTCCTGGATGGTCCCGGAATCGGTAATAATCAGGGTGCTGCGGGCCGCGATATTCAAGAAGTCCTTGTGGGGCAACGATTTAATCAGGTGAATCCGGTCACGGTCACCGAGAACTTCCTCAGCTAAACTCATCACCTCGGGATCCGCTGTCAAGGGGCAGACCAGTTCGACGTCCGAGTTGGTCTCGACAATGTCCCGAACCGTGTGGAAGACCTGACGCATCGGTTCGCCGATGTTTTCTCGCCGGCTCATCGTCAGAATGATCAAGCGGTGCTTTGCCGGCAGCTGATTGAGAAGTTCACTATGAAAGTCCGGCGTGAGCGCCTCCTCAACCGCGTCAATTGAGGTGTTCCCGGTAACGTAAATCTGCTTAGCTGGGTGGGATTCCTTGAGCAGGTTATCCCGGGCTCGGGTTGTCGGCGCGAAGTAAAGATCCACCAAGTCATCGGTCAGACGGCGATGCATTTCATCGGGAAACGGCGCCTCCTTGTCATAGGTCCGCAGACCAGCCTCAACATGTCCTAGGGGCAGGTGCTGATAGAAACAGACCAGGCTGGCAGCCAGACTAGTCGTCGCGTCCCCGGCCACCAAGATCATGTCCGGCTGACTAGCGTGCATGACGTTGTTCAGGTTATGGAGGAGTTTGCTGAGCTGCTCGACTAGGTCGTATTCCGGTCCATCGACTACATCAAGGTTGAAGTCCGGCGTGATATGCAGGCGGTCAAGGACCTGCCGGAGCTGGGGTTGATGTTGTTTCTGTGCGGTAGTGACCACGATCGGCTGCCAGATGGCTGGTGCCGCCTGCATCCGTTCAATCACCGGGGTCAGCTTCAATGCTTCTGCCCGTGTTCCAAATAACGACATAATCTTATACGGCCCCTGCACGTTGATCTCCCCTTTTCATTTAAATGAACCGACTTTACACAAAAACCGTGTCGCAACGGTTCGACACGGTTTACACTGATGATCCCATCCGGGCTTGAACCGGAATCGACCGCTTAGGAGGCGGATGTACTATCCAATTATACTATGGGACCAAACAAAGAATATTATCGCATTTTCTTCTAAGAAGGTAAAGACGGTAATATTCTTTTTCGTTACTTACCCGCATTCTTACGCCGATGTTTGAGCCGAATCCCCTTATTCTTCCGGTTCTTCTTATGGCGCTTGCGGTGCGGCTTGCTAAAGCTGGCCAGAGTCTTGTGGACCTGCTTTTGAAGATTGCCATCGTCGTGCTGTTTTTCCTGAAGTCGGCGGCTGGCCTTCTTGCCCAGTGAAACCACCTGTTGACCGGCTACCGGTTTCTGGTCGGTCAGCAGATCATTGCCAATGTACATCTGGACTAGGTGGTAATCGGTGTCTTTGAGCAACTTCTTGAGATCACGAATGTCATGGTCATCACCGAAGTTTAAGACGACCCCCGGCTCCCCCTGCCGGCCCGTCCGTCCAGCTCGGTGAATGTAGGTATTGGTCTGCTGAGGCAGGTCAAAGTTAACTACCCCCGGCAGTTTTGGAATATCAAGGCCCCGCGCTGCCAGGTCAGTAGTCAACAGGAGCTTCAGCTGGCGCTTGCGGAACATCCGCATAGCCTTTTCCCGTTGGACCTGTCGCTGCCGACCACCAAGGGTCCCCACGGCAACGTGTTCATGACGAAGGCGGCTAGCCGCGTAGTTCAGCGTCCGGGTGCTGTTAAAGAAGACCAGAGCCCGGAAGTCCTTGACACTAGCCAACCGCCGTAGTGTAGCCGTCTTCTGCTGGTTAGTCCGGGCACTCATGAAGCCGTGCTTGACTGGACCTCGCGAATGGTCGGTATTGCGGACGTCGTAGGTCACAATGTCCCGACCAAACATCACGTCGAGGTCGTCAAACACCGGCGCCTTGGTGGCCGAGAAGAAGGCCAGCTGGGTGCTGAGTGGCGTGGCCCGTTCAATATCTTCAACCACAGCCTGGGTATCGTCTTGGAGGAGGTCGTCCGCCTCATCGATTACCAGAGTCTGCAAGTGGCCCAGCTTCAGGTGATGGTTATCCAGCATATGAAGAACCCGCCCCGGCGTCCCAACGACAACATCCGGGTGCTCATGAAGCTTCATTACCTGACGGCGGAGGTTAGCGCCCCCGGTCAGCGACTGGACTTTGACACCAATCAGGGTCGCCCACTCCCGCATCACACGGGCCGTCTGCAAGGCCAGTTCCTGGGACGGCGACAGGACCAGCAGCTGGGTTCCAGTTCCCGGCATTACCTTGGGCAATAGCGGCAGTGTGAAGGCCAGCGTCTTGCCGGAGCCAGTCGGGGCAATCCCCAAGACCGACTTATCATTCGCCAAGGCTTCCGCAACTGCCGACTGGATTGCTGTTGGTTCCTGGTAACGTTCATTAAAGTGTTCTTGAAACTGTTTGATCAATTAAACATCATCCTATTCCTGATCATTGTCAGCGGGGAAAACGAGGTTAGCGGACTGGCGCATCGAGTACATAACTGCGTTGACGGTCCGAGCTAAATCCATCCAGTGCTTGTATTTTTTCATTTCTGCTTCATCATCAGGGTTGTTGAAGAGGTCAGCAAAGTCATTCATCTCATCAGTCATCGAGTTCTTCTCAACCGGAGCATCCAATGGGTGGGCGTTCTGGTCGGCGTCATAGTAGGTAACCTGTTTGGTGTTGAAGATGCTGTCAAAGACTAGGGTGTCCTTGAGACCATATACCTCGGAGTCGAGGTGAGAATTGGCCGTCTTCCCGAAGTTCAGGGTGACACTGAAGTCCTTGTAACTCAGGATAGCCACGCCCTTGGCATCAACCCCGGTTTTGGCCAGAGTTGGGTAGTAGACAACCGTGGATGGTTCACCGAACAGGGTAACCGCACCATAAACAGCATATACTCCAAGGTCCATCAGGGCTCCACCGGCAAACTGCAAAGTAAAGATGTTCGGGTATGGCTTATCGTCAGCCAGGACCTTGTCATAACGGGAGGAGTACTTCATAACAGTAATGGTAGCCCCTTGACAGTGGTTCTTCTTCATCTCATCGACCTTGGCCAGGGCCTGCTGGTAAAGCGGTGTGTGGATGTGCCGGGCTGCCTCGACCAGCCGGGCCTTCGGGTGAGCTGCCAGCAAAGATTCAATTGCGCTGAACTCAGTCGGGTTGACGAAGGCCGGTTTCTCAACAATGATGAACTTATCGTTTTCGATTGCTAAACGAACCTGTTGGTAGTGGAGGCTGTTTGGTGAGGCAATATAAACAACATCAAAGTCGCCATCTTCAAAGAACTTGTTCAAGTCATCGTAGAATTCGGTAGCGCCATATGGTTCACCAAATTCCTTAGCCCGGTCCAGGGTCCGTGAATAAACCGTTGTCAATTGGTACTTACCGGTCGTCTTCGCGGCATCTAACATCTGATCAGTGATAATGTGCGTTCCAATAATTCCAAGTTTAAGCATCCGTTTCTCGTCTCCCTTTACGTAAATTAATTTGTTTACACCTAATTTTACCAATTATTGCGTGATTTTAACAGAAATGAAATCTTCTCATAATACAAATGTGTGTATAATAAAATTGAAGCTAAACTTGACTTATCACATACTTAATTGAGGAGACTGATGAAATATGAAGAAAAAGGGAATGTTACTTTTCGGCGCGGGACTTATGGCTGGACTCAGCAGCACTTTGGGGTTCAGTCACGCGAAGAAGAGTAACACTACGACCGCGTTACCGATTTTTTATACTGGCACTTGGCAATACTATGATAAAGAACGCGATCGATCCCATAAAATCACCATTTCTCCTGAATTAAAACTGGGCATCGATAACCAGCCCATTCCGGCAACCGTTCAACAGATTAAGGCCGACAAGTTAGTCTTCCTTGATAAGTTCGGCTACCACATCACGATCCGGGCCAACGAGAATCGCCCCGTCTCCCTAACCGATGAGGCCGATGACCAGGTTTATGTGATTCAACCATTACAATAATCTGACCGCTATGAAGCGGCCTTTTTCTTTTTAAACTACTTTTTTTCGTGTTTGTACTGCCGCCGTAATGGGGCCCGGTAGCTGTTCATGAAGCTCAATACCCGTTCAAAGTCGGCACTGAAGCAGAGACTATCCAGATAACGCTGTTCGAGGAACCCGGTTTTGTTCATTTCCACAAGGAGCTTTTGCAGTGGCGCATAGAAGTTGTTGAGGTTATAAAAGGCAATAGGCTTATCGTTGTCACCCAGCGTCATCCAAGATGCTGCCTGGCTAACCTCCTCCAGCGTACCCAGGCCGCCGGGTAGCGCCAGCATCCCATCGGCCAGCTCCATCATCGTCTCCTTACGGGTGTCCATGTCGTCAACTAAGTGAAGGTCGGTAACCGCCTGAAAGGTGACCCCACGGCCGGCAAGCTGTTTAGTGATCACCCCGTGAACAATCCCCTGACCGTCGAGGACGCCCTGGGCAACAGCTCCCATCAGACCATACTGACCCCCACCGTAAACCAGTTCAATTTGGTGGTGGGCCATCGTCAAGCCAAGTTCGTGGGCTGACTGGAGGTAACGGGGATCGTAGCTGTCACGAGCCCCACAGTATACTGCTAATCGTTTAATCATTATCTTCATCCATCCTTTGTAGTGCCGCAAGCTGCTGATTAATCGTTGCTGCGGCGGTTTTGATTCCGGCCTCCTCAACCGGATAGAGTTTAAGCAACAATAGATTGCCCACTCCTTGACGACCGATCAGGGCCGGAAAACTGACATAACCCTCGTATTGAGGTTGAAAGATCGCCACCGGCAGGGCCAACTGCTCATCGGTCAGGATTGCCCGGATGATCCGGGACGCCCAGGTACAAACCGCACTGGCGTTGTAGCCCAACCCCTGCAGGGTGTACCAGTTATCAAGGTCAGCGTTGATCTTGAGCTGCTGGCGGTCAAGTTGGTGACCGTTGATCGTCTGGTCAAGCGCCTGTCCGTTAACCCGAACCGTCGACCAGGCAAAAACCTGCTGGCCGTCGTGCTGACCGTAGACGAAACCACTTACATTGGCCGGAGCAAGCTTGGCAGCTGCGGCAATTGCCCGGTGCAATCGGGCAGTTTCCAGGACGGTACCGATCCCTATTACCTGCTTGGGTGGCAAAAGAAGGCACTGTTGGAGGTAGGCAGTGACCGCCTCGTTAGGATTACTCAAGTTGAGGACGATCCCCCCAAAGCCGCTTGCCCTGACCTGGGCAGCCACCTGCTTAATAGCAGTATGGTTGAAAGTCAGCTCGGCCATCGGTTGGTCAGCAATCAAGCTACTCTTCCCCACCGCCACAATAACAACCTGTGCATCTTTCAGGGCCGCATAATCCTGAATGACAATCCGGGGATGACCTGCCAGGGCGGTGGCAGCGTCCTGAAGGTCGGTCATGACGGCCAGGGCTAACTGGTCATCCTGATCAATCAGTACCAGGTCATCGCCCTCCCCGCTCACCAGTAGCTGGTGGGCCAGGAGACGGCCAACATGTCCTAATCCAATGATTCCAATCTTACTCATTTATTCTCACCTTTATTTCCCGGGTAATAAAAAAGCTGGGCCCAATTATTGGCCACAGCTCGTATTTCCCCTTAACTTTTGTTTATTGTTCTTCCTGGAACGCCTGAGCCTCAGGGAAAACGTTGAGGACAAACTCACGGGCACCCTTGCTGAAATCAAACTCCCCGTTCGGTTGATAGACCTCCTGGTGATCACCAACCGATAGGGTAATTGCGGTTGGTTCCAGACGAGTCTGAACACCGAGCTCGATTGCCGCCCGTACCAAGCGTTGAGCATCGTCAGAATACTCATTGCTAAGGGCCTGCAGAGGGTGCTGGTAGCCGATATTAGCGGTATAACGATCATTGGCGATTTTCAGGCCAAACGACAGGAGATTCCCATTCTCCAGCTGGTCTGCCAATTGGCCACTGATGGTCAGCGACGGATCATCGATTCGCCGCTGGGCAAAGGTCAATGCTAGCCGGTACTCGCGAGGAGCATTGAAATTCTCGACAAAAGTCTGGAGCTCGACCATCAACTCATTGGCCGCTTCCTTCATCCAATTTGTTTCATCCTTAGCCTTCTGGAGCGCCACCTCGTTATTCAGCTTACGAGCCTCGATCAGGCGATGAGCCAGGTTATCCGGTAACGGTGAAACCAAGCTGTCCAGGAGAAGAAGCTCCAAGAAATTGATCGTATCATCACTGATTCCCGTCCGCGACAGTGGATCGAGGTCAAAGTTTCGGAACTCCAGGTAATTGATCCCGTCATTGAGGATCCCCATCAGGTCATTGTTATCGTGGTTATGCCGTCGCATCCGAACCGGCCCGAAGAACTCCTTCAAACTATAGAAGGTTCCGTTGTCGATATAGGATTGAAGTTGCTTGAAGTGTTCTTCTAATGATGCATAGGTCACCTGCTCTGTGGCCAGGTTGTCGTCGCCATAGTTGCTGCAGCGCAGGCTCCGCACAGGCAATTGAAGATCATCTGGGAAACTCTGCGGCATATCCTCGGTGACCGGACTGGCGCCGAAGAGGTAGGTGAAAAGCCATTGATAGAGATAGAAACGCTGGGCCAGCTTGAAGTAGAGGTGGTTTTGGAAGTCAGTCTGGCTCGCGTATCGGTCGGTATAGAAGCGTTGGTAAAGTTCCCGGACCAAATCATTGTCCAGGCTGAAGTTGACGTGAACGTCCCCAAGAATCTCCTGAGCGATCCCGTATTTTTTGCCCAGGTAGTCATGGTTGGCCTGGTCCCACGGCTTGGTAAAGGCTGTCTTAAGATAGTCCAGGTCATTTTGGTAGAGTGGTGCCGGGGCCATGCTCAGTGGCCAGAGACGTTCATCCTCGTGTAGGTGGGCAATCATAATTTGTTCAAGGGCCTTCAAATGACGTACCGCCCGTTTGCTCCCAACAACTGGTTCGGTTTCAAAGTCAATCATATCATCAGTAAAGCCGGAATTTAGGTATAGGTTATGCCGCCGGGAACGCAGATTAACCGGGTACTGGTAACGACTGGCCCGCCCATTCGTCAGTACTCGGTGTTTCTTTACTTCCAATCCAAAGCGACAGGCAAACATCTTGGCGTTCATTGCGGGCTCATTTAATGCCGCCTTGATCGCATCGTATTTTCCAGTCATCGCTTCTCCACCCCCATCTTTTTATCTCGCACTCAACTGTACCACTTTGGGGATATAATGAGCAAGATTTTAATCTATTTCCCAAAATTAAAGGGGACGTTCCTAATAATAGGAAATATCGCCCCAATTCTTTCATTTAGTGATGTAATCCAGTAACTTGAACATCACCGCCTTGTTGGCGGCTGGCACCCCGTGGTCGATAATCTCCTGCGGATCCTGGTGCAAATCATTGTGATCCAGCGGATACTGATTATCGTTAACCGCCATCTCCCGTACATTGTCAATCTGGGGCTCGAAATGGAATTGGAGGCCAATCACATTATCGCCAAGCAGGAAGCCCTGGTTTTTGACCAGATCACTGGAGAACAGCAACCGGGCCTCCTTTGGCACTTGAAACATTTCCTCGTGCCAGTGAAGGGCGGTCAGCTGGTCCGGGACCCCCGGAATAGCATCGGACTGACGATAGACCGGTGCCCAACCAACCTCCTTGTGTGGCGCCTTGGTGATCGCATAGCCTAGCGTCTTTACAATCTGTTGAGCCCCGTAACAAGCGCCGAAGATCGGCTTGTGCTGGTCAAGCAACTGCCTAATCAGCACCCGTTCCTGTTTGATCCAGGGCAGATCATCGTTGGGACTCATCGGGCCACCCAGAACAATCAGGAGATTCGTCGTTGCAGCGGTTGGCAGGTTGCCGAATTGGTAGGGATGATAAACATAAAAGTCATGGCCATGCGCGTGGGCCCAGTCCTGAATCGAACCCGGTCCCTCATTTGGCGTGTGTTGCAAAACATTAATCCGCATGTTGAATCCTTTCCGTCGACGGCAATGTTGGTCTAGGTATCGCCTGCAAGTACCTAAGATGGCCTTATTCTATCACATCAATGGCTGACGTGGTAACGGCGGTATTGTGGAGTCATCAATAAAAAGCGATTGATTCCCCAGTTCCGATTTTCTGGATTGGCGGCGATAAAGGCACGATAGAGCTGGCTTCTGCTAGCAACGGGTACCCTTCGCCAAGCCGAGATGTCATCGGGGCCCTTCACCAAGTCAGTATACGGGCGTGGTGTCTTCCAGTAATGTTTAGCACGAGCCCGGATGCGACTGTCTCGGGGCTGATCAATATCCAGTCGGCGGTGAGATTGCCGATCACGGGGCCAGACGAAGTAGCCGCCGTGAGGGATTCCGTAGTTGAAGGACTCGGTATTTGCTACCTGGTATAGGGCCGCTGGAGAGTAGTGGTCAGGATCACCGTCCACCGCCCCGTCTGGTCGGGTGCGATAAACGTTCCACTCACTGACAAAGTCGCCGGTGTCAATGTTGACGATAAACTCAATCATCCGGGCTGGATTTGCGCGGCGAACGAGGGAATTGCGGCAAAGTTGAACCTTCATGTTTTGCGGGTATGTGAGGGCGCCGTGATAACGGTTATGATAGGCTGCAGCTGTCCGAAAATCGAGGGCAATATGGTGGTCATGGGCAAACTGACAGAGGCGATCAAAGTCCCGGGCGGTTGTTGGCAGATTATTACAATAGGAACGAATGTAATTAATCGCCTGGAGATCTAGGTAGGCCCGGAAGAGGTGGAGGCGGTGCCCCAGCTCATCAGCTCGTAGTCCGAGCGGTCCGATGTAGGCGTCACGAACCAACTGACGAAAGTTGGCATAGAAGGGACTAAGCGGTGACATCGCTGGATTCAAACGGTAGTCATGACTGGTCAGTTGAAGGAAGCCGTCCTGATCAACACAGCTTTGAAGGTGACCATCCAGAATGAGGGTAAGCTGTTGACGGGCGGTCAATCCACTAGCCCGCAATATCTCCATATACAATGAGCTGCCAATGTGATGAGCCTGTTGGAACATATTATTAAGACGCCGATACGTCAGCTGGCTTCGGCTAAGGGCGTTCCAGTAGGTCACGCGAGCAGGGCGTGGCCACCCCTCCCCCGCCAATACGTTAACCTGCCTAACTAATCGACGATTAAGTTCTACTTCTTCATTCATCGTCCTCCCCCTTATTTCCCGGGAAATTTTTTATCGATTGGTGCCGGATGGGCCGCCCTGAGCAGGCGGATATCTGATATTGTCGCGTGTCCATGATTATAACGGGCTGCCGCAAAACGGACCCGCCGCAGGGGTAGCCAACGATCTCCTACCCTTGTTTCTGCTAAGCGGGGCTGGGCATGGGGTCCGTAACCCATGCCGGGGCGAACCCGGTCAAGGCGCCAGCTGGACCAGGTAATCAGCTTGGCTGCCGGAGTGCGTTCGTGCCAACGGGCCTCATAGTGCCAACCTGCTTGCTGCCAAGTATACTTGACCTGACGGTAACCATACTTAATCTGCAGCTGTTGTCGGGCATCCGGTGGAATCGGCCAGGGTGCCGTCTGACGAATGAACACGTAACCTCACCTCTTTATTATAAATAAAACGTTCTGGACAGCGAACTGACCAAAACGTTTCTTATTACTATTTTAATTCATCCCCGGTCAAGAACGGCAGGGGATCGTCATTGAGCGGTGGCAACGGCGCAGTTGGTTGACTATCACTAGTTGCTCCCTTCCCCGCTGTCCTTGAACCATCACTAAGGCCATCACCGCTAAACGCCCGCGTAATATCGTCGGCCCATACTTGGTCAAGCGGGTGGCCTGGATTTTGACTAATCGCAACCGCAATTTGCCGTAATAGCAAGTCATTCTGATTCCGAATCCACCGGCCATTACTATGATCGTTACTATTCTCATAGTGTTCTTGAATAAGCTGATTGTAGAGTGTCTCAGTGCTAGGCTGGTCAAATTGCATCTGCTTACCACGAAGCTGTAGACGCCCAATTGCTGCAATGTCCGCAGCGCTGTAGTCTTCAAAATTAAAGACATTTGGAACCCGTGACTTCATTCCCGGATTTTGCTGAAGCAGCTTCTCCATGTCATCGGTGTAACCAGCAAAGATAATCATCAGCTTATCCCGGTTGTCCTCCATATACTTCATGATACAGTCTAGTGCCTCTAAGCCAAATGAATCATCACTGCCATGAACAAGGTCGTACGCCTCATCAATAAACAGGACCCCACCAGTCGCCTTCTCCAAGATTTTTTTCGTTTTCGTGGTTGTCTGCCCGACGTATCCGGCCACCAGGTCACCCCGATCAACTTCCACATACTTACTTGTTGGCAAGATCCCCTCTTCATGCATAATTCGCCCAACGAGACGGGCAACCGTAGTTTTCCCCGTTCCCGGATTACCTTCAAAGAGCGAATGAAATGAATTGCTAATTGGAGTCAGGCCAGCCTGCTTCCGCCGCTTGTTCATTAGGGCCATTTGAATAAACTCAGTTACCTGTTTCTTAACCGTCGCCAGGCCGATTAATTGTTGAAGCTCGGCCACCGCCTCATGGTCCGACTGATGATCACCATCTTGAAAGGGGTTACGCTGGTCAGCACCAGCTAATTCCACCTTACCCTCTTTAACGTCTACCCAGGGCTGGTACTCATATTGTTCCGGATCTGCAACATTACCGATGATCTGACCACTAGACATCCCCAGCGGGCTCACTCCAGCAGAAAGCTCATCTGGCAATTTAAGATTCTTCACCATGATGTTACCTTGGTTAGCATAAAGCAACCACTTCTTACCCTTTAATTTCTCATACCATTCAGACTTTGGGCCAAAAGATATGTGGCCCTTATCCCCAGGATGATCATATAGCTGTAAATTAGTAGCTGCGACGTTCCAGCCATTTACGAGAATCTCGCCAGCTGATACATCAACTAACGATATGCTTCCGCCATTGTATAAGAATAAGCCTTGTAATTCGCTGTTACTAATATTAGCTTGAACGCCTTCATAACAGCGAATTCCTCCCCACGAAGGGTAATTAACCGTAACGTTATCCATTACTAGTTTAGCATTTGTATCACATCGTAATGGGTAGCACTCTTCCGCGTCAAAGGATCCTTGCCGCGTCATTTTCACATCACGAAGCAATA
This sequence comes from Limosilactobacillus pontis, assembly GCF_002940945.1. GTDB lineage: Bacteria > Bacillota > Bacilli > Lactobacillales > Lactobacillaceae > Limosilactobacillus > Limosilactobacillus pontis_A. Next base: position 166,013 of record NZ_PNFV01000004.1, on the reverse strand, counting down.
ACACAGAATCATTAAAAACAATTACGCCATCAAGATAATCAGCATTACACATCGTTAAGTTCTTAAGGATTAGGTGGTCATTTGTACCAACTTTTCCAATCAGGATTACGTCATCTGGGGAATCCCCAGTTCCAACGATGGAGCCATTGAACGTATAAATTTTATCTGCATCTTCCGGAATTGGTAAATTGTAGGTTCCTGGGGCCAGTTGGAGATCGCCGTCGCCCCTCAAAAATGCATGTTCGAAATCAGCCTGCGTACTAATCACCGTGTTCGACATATCGGTATCTTCCCCTCCTATTCACCATGCTGCAGACGAAGCAGCCGACCAAGATTATCACGCGTATCAGGGTCGAAATAGTGCTTCTTGTGAATCCAGACCGGGCCATCATTCGGGGTAATCGCCAAAATATCAATTGGTCCGCCCACCGTCGCATAGTGGTCACCATTATACTGGCGTTCAAAACTGGTAACCTTTATCATGGTCTCCGCAATTTCGGCAAGCTCGGGGATGTTCAACATTGTTATTTCTGCGGCGAACGGGCCTCCGTAGGTAGAGTATAAGTAACCAGTAATCTGTTGCATTATCCGCTGCTTGACGTCACTCGGCAGGTCGGTCTTATTCATCAGGGTATCTTCCATCTCGCCATAGATATCATCACTGATTCCAAAACGAAGGGTATTCGCTACATCCGTCTGTGCAAGCGGTAAGAAAATGCTTCGCTGAATGCTGCCATCAGCTTCCTGCTGACCAACCTGATCAATATCGGCGACGGTATAAATCGGGTGAGTCCCGACACAGCCATAGATATTAAGCTGCTTGAGGACTGGCCAATTATCCTGACTGCCATAACCAGCAATCACTATCCCGGAGGTGCTATTCCAATTCCAGTTTCCAGAACTCAGTCCCCCAAAAAAGAATATAATACATTGCCCGAAGCCATAAGAGCCGCATTGTATCGGTAAAAAGACCATGGTAATTATTATCGCCGCTCAGTTCTAGATTAATCTGTTGCGCGTAGTACTTCATCAGCTTGACGATGATTCCCGCCGATTCAGGCTGATTTTGGTTAGTGCGCATCAGCGAGTCAGTATAATCGTTAAGAAAATCGCTTTCGGAATAATCATTAACGGCCAAACGCTGGTTGTCAGTTTGATGATAATTATTAATGATGTTTTCTAAAGCCGTCTGTACATATCCAGCCACCTCATCACTATTACGATTTTCGGTAAGGAAGTTTTGACAGAGGCTATACGTTAGTGAATCTGCAACTCGGTAAATGGTCGACCGACGATCCGTTACGGGAAGGTTAACCAGTTGTTCCTTGCAAAGGTAATTGAGAAAGGCGGCCTGATAATCCGTAACGTGCGGCAAGCGGTCACTGCCTACTTGACGCTGATAATGATTAAAGAGAACACTCCACGGAGTTCCTTCATATGAGGCATTACCATACGTGAGAAGTCCAATATAGTGCTGCCAGCCAAGGGTATACAATTTCTGGGCGGAGTCATAAATTGCCTGGACCTGCCCCCTATAATCTGTTTCACTAACGGCACTATCTGCCGCAAGGACGATCCCCGCCTGGTTACCAATACCAATTTCTGCTGTCATGTTGGCGCCTCCTAATTTTCTGCATTGCCATGCCGGGTGAGCAATGCTGGATTCAATTGATAATCAATGTTTTGTTGCCGATGAAGCCAGACAACACCATCCTGATAAGTAATAATCACGGTCTCAATATCGCCGCCCACGCCAGCGTTTCGAATCATGAAGCGCGAAACAAAGCTATTGACTTCAACCATTGTCCGCGACATGCGGGCTAGCTCACTCGGGCTAAGGTTGACGATGGTTTGCTGAATCCCTTGATTATGGACAAGCATCGAACGGCGAACCGCGCCCAACACCCGTTGTTCATCATTTTCTTGCATCCCGTTTTCTTCTAAAATCTGTTTAATACGGTTGAAGGAAGTATCAGCCATCCCGCTTTGCAACAGCTGTGCCCCAATCGACTGTTGCGTATAGGTCGAAACCGGGCTAATCAGCTGGGCATTATTCTGGTTAATCGTTTCCACCTCGTCCGTGGTTGTAAGAATTCCCTGTAAATACCCATAAATATTCAATAATTGGAGACTACCAAAGCATTCCTTGTTTCCCATCCCAGCGAAAACAATTGAAGCCTGGTTGCCACGCATACCGACGGTCATAATGTGATAGATCGCGTCAAAAATTTGCGGGTACTCATTTGAGAAGATACTCCGCTGCTGGTCTAATTGACTCGGCTGTTGCAGCTGGGTGGCGAAACTGCCACCATTCGTCTGTGGACCGTAGCTAAGTAATTCCTTAAGCCACTCACTGGCAACTTGCCCGACCTGGGAACCGTACTGCTCAATAAAGTCTGCCTTGCTGATTTCACAAATTGTCGGATCGCTCTTCTGTGGTTGCCACCGTTGCACAAGCTGGGCTACCGCTTGATTGAAGAGTTTTTCAAACGGGTATTGCTGGCCATGATTCTGAAGATTCTGCTGATAAAAGTTGTATAAATCATTAAGTACAAACCGAACATTGTCACGAAGGTACCATTCATCGGTTAACCCTGATTGCTGATCGTTTAAGAAATCTGCAAAAGCGACGGGGTAGTCGGTTAGCTTGTCTAATGGCTGATCATCCAGTTGATGAGCAAAGCGTTGGATTAGAATTTCAACCGGAATGTTCATGAACTTATCAAAGCCACGAGAAATTGCGACAATCTTATGTTGCCCACCAAGGGGAAATATCCGATTAACGCCCCGATATTCCTCTCCCTGTGAACTTGCTTCCATGGTATCCATTGAGACCGCAATTCCGCGCTGGTTAGCTAAAATAAAACCTGATGCCATTAACAATCCCTCCTTACACAAATCACTTTAATTTTACTACGAACGATCTGGGTTGTGTATTACCCGGGAAATAAGTGCAGTAAAATTATTTCACCGGAATCCGAATCACCGTCTTGCGATTTTCCGGCTTGGTACGACGCGGATCGGAGAGGTAGATCTCATGGTGGCGCCGGGTGGCTGAGTAGTCACACTGGAGGTTATTGTCCGCAACAAACTGGGTCAGCTTGGCAATGGTGGCGGGCTCATCATCGTAGACGCCAACGTGCATAATCTGAGCGCAGCGACCCTCGGTGAGGGTAAGAAGCTTAACGCCAGTAAGGTCAAGCTGCTTCTTAGTACCTGCTGTCTGGACCGCCCAGTCAAAGGTGGCAGAATCAACAAAGTCCGGCATATGAATACAGGAGATGAAGTGAAAGCGGTCCTTACGGGTGAAGTCAATCGGTTGGCTGCCTTCCTGCCACCAGAAGCCCTCTAGCGGTGGTACGACAAAGTCAAAGTAACCCGGAATTTGATGGGGCCCCTTCTTGCTCATCTTAATGGTGTAGGCCACACTGTAGAGGGATTGAATTGAATGTTTATACTCACTATCTGGTAAGTTTGGATCGCCCTGACCGCGCACGGAGATGTACTTCATTGCGGGCACATCAACAAGGGCTGGCCGCTTTCCCGGATGATATAGAGTGCGTTGTTCTTTTTTGAAATCGTATGGCATGGTATTGCCTCCTTTGCATTTATTTTAGTACTTTAGTAGAGAAATAGAAAAAGCTCATTCCTAATTTTAATTATCACAAGGAATGAGCTCATTATTAATATCACTTATCTGATTCGATTTTTAGCATATTGATCTAAATAAAACCATTAAAATCTTATAACTTAATAATGGCGTTAAAACTTCCAAACAACAAATTCCTAATCCATAAACAAAAAATCAGCGTTCTTATAGAAACTTAACTATCAGGCTCAGGCCTTCTGAGTTGCTTTCTTTTTATTATACCGAGCAACCCAAGCAGTTAAAATTGGCGTTAAAATCGCAGTAACTACCACAGCGGCAGTAATTTGAGCAGTTGCCGTCCCAACGACTGATTTGTAGCTGGCATCAACGGTCGCTAATGCAGCTGGGGTTGCCATATTTGCACCAGCACAACTAGAGATTGCAGCACCAGCGATTCCAGATCCCCCAGTCAGTCGGTCAGTGAAAATCGTAAAAATACCACCAACAAATGTAACAATAAAGCCTAAGATAATACCCGACAACCCACCAGTAAATATTTGCTGAAAAGTCATCGTACAACCTAATGCAAATCCAACAACAATAATTGATGCATTCGTTCCATCATTTAGAATCTTCTTAACCGTTGGAAATAGGTTGGCTAAAATCATACCTATTAATAATGGAAGGATCGTAGCAACTAATGTAATGAATGAAAAAGAGGCTAATCCAGAGGAAGCTAAGGCAATCATTGTAATATAAGGACCTACAGCAAGTATGGTAATTCCGACAGCAGCCTGGTCAATATTATCACCAAAGTCATGGACAATTCCGGCATACATAGCATTATTAGCACATGACATTGCTCCAATAATTGCTAATGCACTTAGTCCAAGAAAATTATTATTAAGAACTTTACCGACAAACAAACCAAGTGCAACTGCAACGATAACCTTTGTCAGAATAATCGTTCCACCACGCTTGATTGCGGCACCTGTAGATTTGAAAGAAATGGAACCACCAATAACGAAAAGGAATGCCCCGACAAGTGCACCGGAACCTTGTGCTAATGGAGTGGTAAAGCCACCTATTTTCAGCCATGAAGGAAAGATTGAATTAATGCAAGCACCAATAAACATGGGGATAATAATATTTCCACCGGGAATAGAGATTTTTTTCTTTGTTAATTTTTTAGTAGAACTCATAGTTATCGATCCCTTCTTAGCCATCCATCACAATACCACCGTCGCAATCACCGATTTCTCCGGTAATAAAGCTAGCTGCATCACAACCAAAGAAGAGAATCATTTGTGCAATTTCAACTGGCTCAGCTGCACGTCCTAGCGGAATCATACCAATTACTTTAGCATTCTTTTCTGGATCTTCTGATAGCGAAGTTGTCATTGAGGTATGAGTGAATGAAGGAGCGACCGCATTAGCAGCAATACCATATTTCCCACCTTCCTTGGCAATAGCTTTGGTAAATCCATTTAATCCAGCTTTAGAAGATGCGTATGCCACAGTTCCCAGTAATCCGCCACCAATCTTACCAGCAACAGAAGAAACATTGACAATCCGGCCACCACCATTGTCCTTAAAATGCTGCCAAATAGCATGAACAGTGTTATATGGACCAGTCAAGTTAATCTTAATCGTCTGATCCCATTCCTCTGGTGGCAGATCGTCAAAGGATTTAGCACTGATGATCCCAGCAACATTGATAAGAACGTCAACTTTACCAAAATCATCAATAATTTTCCTAAATTGTTCATTAACTTCGTTACGATTTCCTTGATCTACATGATAGGTTTTAACCTTACCATTAAACTCCTCAGCGGTTACTTTAGCAGCTGTGTCATCAATATCTAATAGAGCAACTTTACCACCACCATTAACGATTCCCTTAACGACTTCCTTCCCAATGCCCTTAGCACCACCGGTTACAATTGCATTTTTACCTTGGTAGTCATAAATCATTTATCTCACCTCTTCTGAACATTAGGTATTTCATTAAATTATTGTGTAAACGTTTACAAGCCGATATTATCACTTATAAAGTAATTAATCCATAAAGACTTATAATAATGTATTTTTATAAGTCTTTAGGCCCATTAATGGTATATTATTCTATACATTAGTATAGAATAATAATGTAATTGCTATTCTAAGTTAATTTATCTTTTTATATGTTAGGACTTAAATCCCAAGTTTGTGAATCTTAAGGCAAGTATTATTAACGCTTCCTGTTAATTTCAGATTTTAAATATACTAAAAAGCCAGCCCCGGTAATCCCGGCGACTGGCTCTTTCCTATTATTTAGTTCGACTAACCTGAATCTGCTGCTTCTTTAGGTAAATGTGATCAACCTGATAACCATAGTCCAGTAGCTCCTTCTTGTACTGCAAAAAAGAGTGGTCAAGTGGAACACCTGTTACCCTTTCAACCTCACTAAAAGGGATCATTAACTGATCCTGTCCGCTATCGGCAATACACTTCCACAATTGATTGTATTTGCTCATTTCAAAGTTCTCCTCACCATTACTAGACAATTCTCGCAATAATCTGATCAAATTCGTGGCTGAATGTCGTCTTCTGCAGGTGACTACTGATGAAATATACAATTGCCCGATCTTGTTTCACCATAAACGCTACTCTAGCAGAGCCAATTTTCCCAAGATTCAGCCGAAACTCATAGACACTTTGCCCGGCAACCTTCTTCCTAGTCGCCAGCTTAACCTTAGTCATCCCTGTTGAAGCTTCTCTGGCAATAGCAGTACCAATCATTTTCTCCACGCCTTCTCGCTGGCGTTGATGTTTCTTAAAGAAGGACTTGCAGCCGCGTTCATAAAACTCCACTTGCATTTTCTCCTCCTATTATTTAGCTCAGGTACACCCGATGACTACGCGGAAATTCTCGCTTAAATGCCGTTGTCACCGCATGCTTAGCTTTCCCGCCTGGCAACCGATAGATCTGAGTGGCGACAACATAACCTTGCTCAATCAAGGTTAAGGTCCCATCCCGGGTTTCGATTGTCAAGGAACGATCCTTCTTCTTGGTCAGCAGACAGATCCGCTGAACGGTCGTTCCTTTTAACGCTCGCTTGAGAATCGCTTTGGCTTGTTTAATTGGTATTTCACGCATCCAATCAGTCTCTTCTCGTAATTATTAGTGTCAGCAATAATTCCCGATCGTTTCCTGGAAAATATCTTTACCCGATGTTACTTTCACTCAATTAAGTATAGCACAGTAGGTTATTGCTACTTGTCCTTATCGACCCGGCTGGCCGTTAGTGGAAACTTGTGATCAAGTTTAGGATCGATCTTCTTGATTATTAGACATTTCTTTAACGGTCCCATCATAATCCAGGCACCAATCCATAAAATACCCATTAAAGAAGAATAGATGTCATTGTGTACCAAGGGAAATAATGCTCCCCACGCCAACATTACAATGATAAAAATTGCTGAGTAAAGGTGCTTAAAGGTCCGAAACTCATCATGGCGAGCCTGAAGCTGGTATTGCAACTGTTCATCCGCCGATTGGATCTTCTCCTGCTGCTCCTGCGTAGTATCAGTATGTGGAAAGAGGTCGCCGACCGCGACACCCAGTGCCCCCGCAACCAAGTTTAACGTTGAAATGCTGGCATCATCCCCGGCCTCTAGCCGTTGAATTGTCCGCACCGATACCTGGGCCTTTTCCGCCAGCTGCTCCTGTGACAAGTGACATGCTGTCCGTAGCTCTTTGATCTTATTTTTTACCATAGATTCTCATCTCCTTAAATTCTACCTCTATGATAAGAGTTCTATGGCTAATTGCCACGACAATTACCCGTCAGGAAACCGCCAATTACCCGCCAGCAATATTTCCCGGGAAATACAAATAGCCATCAAGTTCACAACGAGTTAGTTCCCATGATGCAGATTTTGTGTGGTGACTCTGATATGTATCCTGCTCCCATGATTACTATACTTGGTAACGCAATAGGCTGAATCTTCTTAAATGAATCGTGCCAAATAGATGAACGATCATGGCTGCTAAATAATATTAATAGTTTTTTGTGTATTGATTTGTTCTCTTATTGATATATAGATATCATATTGACTAAATAGTGACATGAATAAAGTTATTAGCATCAACAGCTATTGGGAGGGGCTCTTATGGAAAAGGATAAGCAAATCGCAATTCTTTCAAAATTAATTTCTATCAAATCGGTTAATGATAACGAAGCAGAAGTTGCCGACTACATTGAATCACTATTCAAGCCATATGAGGATCAGGGTGTCCAGATCGACCGCGTTCAATATGCCCCTGGCCGTGATAACCTGGTTATCACAATTGGTTCTGGTGAGCGAATGTTAGGCTTTTCTGGACATGAGGATGTTGTCTCTGAAGGGGACGCTAGTCAATGGTCATTCGATCCATTCAAGGCCACGATTAAGGAAGGTAAACTCTATGGTCGTGGCGCAACAGATATGAAGAGCGGCTTAGCAGCCCTAATTATTGCCATGCTCGACATGCTCGATAACAATAGCGTCCCTGGTAAGATCCGCCTATTATGTACCGTTGGTGAAGAAACCGGTGAATACGGCGCCGCCCAGTTAACTAAGCAAGGGTATGCCGATGGATTGGCCGGCTTGATTATTGCTGAACCCGGTAACAACATGTCCGAAATTGGTTACACCTCTAAGGGGGTCGTTGACTATATTGTGACATCGGTTGGGAAACAGGCTCACAGTTCCCAACCCCAAAATGGCATTAATGCGATTGATCACTTGGTGGACTTCGCTACCCAGGTTAAGCCACTGATGGCAAAGTTTGATAAGGTTAACCCAATCTTAGGCAGGCTGACACACGTCCAATCCGTATTTCAAGGCGGCTCCCAGATCAATTCTGTTCCCGCCAAGGCAATCATTAAGGGTAATATCCGAACCATTCCAGAATACCCAAACAAGGTGGTTTTCAATGCCTTAAATAAATTAGTGGACAAACTTAACCAAAAGCCTGGTTACAATCTGAGTATTCGTTATAGCTTCCCCGAAGAAGCTATGCCGGGGAATAAGGATGCCCCATTGATTAAGCTGATGGAAAAGGTTCATGATGAAATCTTTGATGGCCCAGTAAAAGCAATTGGTCAAGCTGGTGCCTCTGATGGGTCGGAATTCTTACATGGTAAAGGCAACTTTACGATTGCTGAAATTGGGCCAGGCAACAATACGCAACACCAAACCGATGAGTACGTTGAAATTGACATCTTTCATAAGTCCGTTGACTTTTACAAACAAGTAGCTAAGGAATTCTTTGCCGATTGAGGTGAACCAAATGGAGAAGCAAGTAAAAACTAACCATAAATTCCATATGCCGTCAGCATTTACGATTTTATTTATGCTGATCGTACTGATTGCTGTCCTAACCTGGATTGTTCCTGCCGGTGAATATCAGGTTGATTCCGCTGGAAACATGATTTCCGGGACCTATCACACGGTTGCCTCCCATCCTCAGGGAATCTGGGATGTCTTCATGGCACCGATTATTGGGATGATCGGTAACAAAGCCACCACGGGAGCAATCGACATTGCCCTCTTTATCCTGGTCATTGGTGGCTTTTTGGGCGTTGTAAATAAGACTGGTGCTCTAGATGACGGCATTCGGTCCATTGTTACCAATTCCAAGGGGCACGAAAAACGGCTAATCGTTATTTTGACCATTATCTTCGCTATCGGTGGATCCACCTATGGAATGGGTGAAGAGACCCTAGCCTTCTTCCCATTGATCGTGCCGATCATGATGGGAGTTGGCTATGACTCCCTTGTCGCAGCCGGGATAATTATCCTGGGGACCCGGGTTGGAGATTTAGCCTCAACAGTTAACCCGTTCTCAACCGGGGTTGCTTCCGGAATCATTAAAATATCCCCAGGCTCAGGCCTCGGCTCACGGATTATCCTTTTGGTGATTGTGACCGCCCTAACCATTGGTTTTATTCTCCACTATGCGAACAAGATTAAGCAAGATCCAACGAAATCCCTGGTTTATAAACAACGGAAAGCGGATATGAAATTCTTTGAAGTTGCGGAGCGAAGCAGTAAACCGCAACCGTTAACGAAGGTTCAGAAACATGTTCTAGTCGTTTTTGCTCTAACTTTTATCATTATGATTGTTGGTCTAGTACCATGGACCAGCATTAATAAATCCTGGACGTTTTTTGACACCTTTACCAAGTGGCTGACCAGTGTGCCATTCTTGGGTAACTTCTTAGGTGCGGACATGACCGCACTGGGTAGCTGGTACTTCAATGAGATCACGATGCTGTTCCTATTCATGTCAGTGGTAATCATGTTTGTTGGTCATATCAAGGAAGCTAATTTTGTTGATTCCTTTATGAAGGGAATGTGTGAACTGCTAAACGTTGCCATTATTGTTGCCGTTGCCCGGGGGATCCAGGTAGTGATGAACAATGGTAAGATCACAGGAACGATCCTTCACTGGGGTGAATTATCATTGAGCGGAATGCCAAAAGCCGCCTTTATCATCTTTGCCTTTATCTTCTTTATTATCCTATCCTTCCTGATTCCTTCTAGTTCTGGTTTGGCTGCAGCCACGATGGGCATCATGGGATCACTAGCCCACTTTGCCCACGTGGATGGCAGCGTACTTGTTACCTCATACCAGGCAGCGACCGGTTTGATTACTGCGGTGACCCCAACGGCAGGAATGTTAGTCGGCGCCTTAGCTCTTTCACGGATCCCCATTACGGTTTACTGGAAGTGGGTTTACAAGTTTATCCTATTACTCATCCTTGTTACCTGCGTATACCTAGCAGTGCTGACAATGTTATAGAAAGTTATACCATTTAAAATAGCGTGGCCACGGTTTGAAAAAACTATGGTCACGCTTTTACTTAGGTAATTTTGTTTACCAAAATCCCTTATCTAGTTAGGACTTTATCCAACTAATATAATTTTGATCTTATTTAAATAGGTCATTGAACGCTTCCGTCATCGTCGGATGTGTGTAGATTTGTTCAGCCAATACTTTAGCTGGAATGTGATTATTAATAGCCAGTGAGATCGTATTAATCAATTCGTGACTTTCTGGGCCGTACAAAGTTGCACCCAGGATCTCACCATTGTCAGGATCAATCAGCGCCTTAAATAATCCTCGGGGATCCTTAAGGACACGTGCTTTGGGGATCGCTGCCACGGGTAGTTTCTTCAATTTGTACTTGACGTTACGTTTTGTGGCTTCTTTTTCCGTCAAGCCGACTTGCGACAACGGTGGCGTAATGAATGCGGTGGTTGGTACGTTAATCCGATTACTAATGCGGCGTTGACCATCCCCATATAGTTGATCACGAATAATCCGAAAGTCATCCAGAGAAATATAGGTAAATTGAGGACCGCCCTTAACGTCACCGATTGCCCATACATTATCAACGTTTGTTTTGAGATAGTCATCAACAATTACGTTACCACGTGGGTCTAATTGAATATCAGTATTCTCCAATCCTAATTCTGCAGTATTAGCATGCCGACCAGTAGCAACAAGAATTCGGTCTGCAGTAATCTCGTGGCGACTGTCAGTTTGTTCATAGGTAACCACATGATCCGCGACTTGATTTACCTGTGCATTTAACACCAATTCAATGCCTGCTTGCTGTAAATCCTGCTTGACTGCTTCCCGAATATCATCATCTTCTCGTGGAAGAATGTCAGAATGATTATCCAGAACGGTCACTTTAGAACCATACGTAGCAAACATAGAAGCAAATTCTAAGCCAATATATCCGCCGCCAATGATAACCAAGCGCTGAGGCAGTGAAGTTTGTTCCATGGCTGCCGTCGAATCTAGAACGGCAGAACTTTCTTGTAAGCCCGGGATATTTGGAATAATCGGCTGCGCACCTGTATTAATAAAAATACGCTCACCGGTAAATTCTTGAACCCCATCATCAGTGGTAACCGCAATTTGATGGTTACTAGTAAAACGAGCCGTTCCATCCAACACCGTTACTGTTTTTTCATCAGCTAGCATATGATAATTCTTGTTTCGCAACATGGCAGTCATATCATTCTTACCGTCGACGGCTTCAACAAAGTCCACACCATTAGCTGCTTCAATGATTAACCGCTTAGATGGTAGGCAGGCAATGTTAATACAAGTACCACCATACATTTGCTTAGACTTTTCGACAACTAATACTTCTTCGCCCTTTTGAGCAAGAAACTTGGCTAGTGTTTTACCACCCTTACCAAAACCAATAATGATATTTTTCACTGTCTGCATAATGGGGCTCTCCTTTTACTTACTTTTTATAAGTATATTATACTATAGGGAGATTGACGTGACTACTATGGAGCTCCTGAAATAATTTCCAGTCGTGTATAGAGACTTTCATCTCATTCTTCAAGTATCCGCAACTGGTGATTAAGTTCATTAATATCAACCTTATCCAGGTCAATTAATTCACCACCGAGCCATTCTTTAATTGCCGGATCAACCCGACCATGCAGGTAGTCTTGGTAATAATTTTCTAATCCACCAACACCGCCAATTCCTTCAATGATGCCATAACCATGGGCATCCACCACAATTGGCTGATAGCCAACATAATTAGCAACTGTTTTACTAATTTTAACGTTAAATACCCAGTCATCCCCATAATCGTAATGGAATACTAGCTGATCGCCTTTATTTAACATTGAGACTGTCGCTGCTTCGGCATTAACAACATTATATTTCCCACCGCCTGGTAGAAAGTCCTCATCAATAAAATCAGGTAGGATAAAATAGTCACCACTTTGTTTATTAACAAGATCATACATATGTTCAAAATTACCATGGAATATTTCAATGATCACTGCTTGCAAATTAGCAATCGGCTGATCGCCAGCAATGTAAAACTTCCTCGACATCAGTGGCTTAAAGTCATTCAAGGTAACTGTAACTTCATATGTTAATCCTAACCGTTCAGGATGAATGGATTGCGATCTATCTTGACCTTCTTGATGATTAAACTCCTGAAGGTCAGTAAAGAGCTGATCAATCTCATCGTCACTTAGTTCGGTTATTTGATCACCGGACGTTTCGCCCAAATTAAGATCAAAAGTTTCCAATGCACCCTGCATATTGTCCACAACGTGTTGCGTCGTCGCCTGACTAACAATTCCCGTGCGGCTCAAGAAGGTAAAGAACCGTTCGAAAACCTCGATAGGAAAGTCATCCTGCCCAGCCATCAGAATAAAACAGTAATAGACATTCACCAATGCTAAGTTAGTGGTTACCAAGCGAATCTGTTCATGCAGCAAATAGTCGTTGAGGTAACCCTCCAGCACAGCGCGGGCTGCCCCATGGTTGATAATCATCTCACCATCCCGGCTCTTAAGAAAATGGTTGATCATCTTTTGATTATTCTTTTTAATCGCTGTTACAACAGTTGGGTTATCTGTGGAGAGTTCACCCGTAAATTCCTGCCAGTCCCGTGGATCACGAAATCGGGGTTTAACTGTGCAATATTTTGCACCAGACCGGGGCTTAGCCACCTTAATCGGTACTTCTTCATTAACGATTTGGCAAAAATGGTTTAGCACCTGGCTCCCCTGTTCACCGAGCATCGTAATCAGGAAAAGAGAAAGGTCACTCATGAACATATCTTCCGGTAGTTGAACACCTGCTTTGGTTACCTTTGTAATCTCTGCTTGGTGATCGTGGATACATTGTTTATATACCGCAATCATTGAGCTTGTTTCATCTGGGTTATAACGATACTGAACGGAATCCACTACTCGATCGAAAATACGGTCTTGTTGCTTCTCCGTCAGGAACCCCATGGAGTAAAGAACGCCCGCAAAAACTTCAGTGAAGGAGGATAGCTCTTTAGTAATCACTAACAGCCCCGTTAACTTTTCAACATGGAGGTAGTAGGTCTGACCTTCAACATTAATTGGACTGATAAACCAGGTTTTTAAGGGTTTCCGCGCCTGAGCGCCCTTTTCGTTTGTCAATTGGGACGTTAAGTCATCCCCAAAATTTATCTGGGTCATTGTTTTTCTCCTTTAACTTGTCCAACAAAAATATATTACTAATTTTAGTCCATCTATCATATCGTCGTTAAATTTTGAGTATTGTATCACGGTATCCAGTATTTTTCATTTATATTTGAGAAATTCATTCAGTAATAATTAGACAAAAAATAGCTCTACTAAAAGATACTAAAAATCACCATCTTCCAACGTATATGAATCTCACGTTCAAAGATGGTGAAGTAATTAAAGTTAAGATATAACCCGTGATATAGTTTCCTACCGTTTTTATAAACTACTTGTCGTTTCCTCTAGATATTAATAGCTTAGCATGTTTTTCCATTACTTGATGCCTCTTGCCAAACATCATCCAAATCAGTAATACCAACATCAAGAAAGTTAAATTAATAACTGACTGATACTCACTCAAGGTAATATTACCACTCAATGACGAATCGCCAGTAGCACTATATGAAAGCAAGTCCATCATAAAATGAATTACAATAACAAGCTCTAAATGGCCCGAATATAAGAATAATAATGAGAAGAAAATACCTGATACAGCGGTAAAACAAAATTGGTAGATCGTTAACGCCAACCCCTGACCTGTCAGGTTTAAGAAATGAAACAGGCCAAAAAGAAGCGAACTACCAATAATGGCAATCGGTATTCTTAAGCTTAGTTTCCTAACAAAATACAATAACAAGGTCAAAATACCAAATCGGCACAATACTTCTTCACCGATTCCCGCTTCCATTGCTTCTAACAACAATTGCCAAAAGCGCAGTGAACTTAATTTAGCCCAAGTATTGATGTTCACTAGATTACTGTATATGAACAAGGCAACTAGTATGGCAAAAACTGAAATCACTAAAACATTATCTTTGGAACGGTTCTTAATTAATATAATTGGATCACCAAAGTGCCAAGCCTGCATTGTTTTTATTAGACCAATCGAATACGCAACTGCACCAATCAGACCAGTTGAAAAGAAGGCCCCAAACCAAGGATTAGTCGAAGAGGTTATTCCAAAATAAGCTAATGGTGAAATCGCTATCTGGAAGAAATAAATAAGCCAGAATAGCCGTAAACCATTGTTCTTAATTGGAGCAATAAATTGCTGAATATATGGAAAAAATGATATTGTATACCAAACTAAAATACAGAGACTGACTACCGGCATAATTTTAAAAGGGGTAATGAGTGTTAATAAAGTCCCAGCCGTATATGAAAAAGCAAATGGTTGGAATAGTATCTGAACAATCACATTTACTTTACGAATTGTTCCTGATAGGCAGAAGTATTCATCAGTCAAATATGCTCCCAAAATAATTATCAAAACGATAGCCGTAACAAACCTCGAAGGTTGAGTTAAAAGGCTAATAATTTGTATTCCGATTATTACCACTATTTGTAAAATATAGCCGTACCTAATACGTTTATTAGATTTCATAATGGTCTCGCCTCATTTCTCACCTTCAATTATACAAAACCATGGAAGGTCAAGAAAATGCTTAGTAAAATGAGCAAATATTTAGGCGGTAATTACTGTTTCCCTGCTAAAATTACCCTTTTGCGCCCACTATAAATCGCCCAAATTACCTATTTTATGTCCCCCACTTCCTTTTTACAAATTGGGCATCTGCACACACAACCAAAGAATCCGGCACACTTTCTATTCAACCCACTAGCCCCAAACACTAATTCCAATCATCAAGGAAGAAATTAGTACACTTTCAATTTATTAAGAATGTCGTAGTACCGGCGTTTGTTACCTACTTATCTGTACGTTCAAGCACTGTTACGGATTCAACATGCCACGACCTTATGTTGTCAATTACACATTCCGGATTAGCCGCTACGCTAACCCATTATCTTTTCTTAACCCAAAACATTGTGTTTGTTAACTCGCTTACAGAATGCCGGAATTGCTCACATTTTAGGGATTAATAGCAGATTCCATATTTTATTGGTTTGTGGGAACATAAAAGGCCACAAATTAAACTTAAAGCGTTTGTGGAAAAAACTAAAGTCTAAACCCCATATTTGCCTGATGGAATTCATCAAGATTCCAGTGAAGAAGTCTAAGGGGCACTTTCCCAGCCGTAAAATGTAAATGTGTAAAAAATCCTCGATAATTGGATAAATGCACATTACTATTAACTGCTTTTTCATTTTTTTGTAAAGTTAACACATGATACTCTTCATATGCAAAATTTTTTAACGCGATAAATTCTTTCATTGCTTCATGTTCATCTGTTTCAGCTAGTTCTTCAAGGTGTGAGGCCGTATTAACCATGTAATCTACTCGTTCTTGTAATTCTTCCTTAGTTGTATCAACTGATGGGACAATAGTTTCCATACCCAATATTCTCCTTTATTTATACCTTCCCATTACAATATCCTTAACTTCTTTCAGATAGTCATCAGTATATTCAGGGACAAGCAATTGACCATCAATGGCATCAAGCATAACTTTTTCTTTATCCTTCAATTTCTTGTACACCGTACTATCAATAAAACTCATGTGGGCAACATCACCCTTAGTCATCAGATAATAGTAACGGGTATATTGATCTGCAGGTAGGCCCAAACGATTAATCCGGTCCCGTGACTGCAGCATAAAAGTTAAATTGAAATTATATTCAAAATAGACAGCATCATGTACGGTTTGGTGCAAAGAAATAGATTCCCCCAGAGTATTAGGATTTGATACAAGTACCTGAACATCACCGGTCCGGAAATTATTAATCATTCCTTCACGATCTTGCTTTGGAGTGGCCCCATAAACCAAGGTGGTCTTGATCCCCATACCATTTAGAGTATCAGTAATCTTCTGCATTGTTCCGACAAACATACCCCAGACCAGGACTTTTTTGCCTTGGCTAACTAATTTATCAATTAAGTCAATCCCCATTTCAAACTTAGGAGATTCAACTTGGGCTAAATTATATTTCTTATACGCATCCCCACTGCTGGCGTTTTCCTTTTCCACAGTAGATGACTGTTTATCCCAAACACCGGAATCAGCATCCACCAGTCCTAGTTCTTTATAGTTAATATTAGTTGCCAGCAATTCGGGGTTTGTGGAAGCCTGCAACAACCTAATAAACGTTGCTAGAGTTCCGTTTTCATTTTCATAAATTGCCTGTGCTAGTAGCTCCTGATTTTTTGAAGGAGCTACTTCTTTAATAATGTCTGGATCTGGTCTCGGTACATGAAGGTCCTGCTTATTGGTCCGCCAGAAAAATGGCGATAGTTTCTTATTCACGTCTTCAGAATCAATGTTGTTTAGGGTCGTTAAATCCCAAGCAAAGAATGAGGAATATTCATCTGGATACATCAAGTGCAAGAAATTATAAATATCCCTGAAACCGTTTGGGATTGGCGTTCCAGTCAAAACATACCGATAATGCGGCGCTTGACTCAAGCTTAGAGCAGCCTTAGCACGCTGACCACCGATACCTTTTACTCGGTGAACTTCGTCAAAAACTAACATAGTTTTAGAATCCAGTAAGTCATTGATGATGTTCAGCTTACTTTGTAAAGATTCATAGTTAATCGTGATCACATCTGCTTGAACCCAATCATGCTTAACTACTCCAGGATTATTGTTGTACTTCTTATCCCGCATATTAAGATAATGCAGCTGCCGTTTTGGTCCAAACACAGCTTCAAATTCTGTCCGCCAGGCAGCGAATGCATTTAATGGTGACACTACAAGGAGCTTATCAACTTCATTCACTCTAGGACTAGACAAGTAGGCAAAAGTTCCATACATCATTGCAGTCTTCCCCGCACCAGGAACTGAAAAGTTAGCGGCCCGTTTCATGATAGTCATGAAGAAACTAGCCTTTTCCTGTTCTGGTTTTAGTGGTCGCGTAATCTCCTGACTAACAGTTGTTTTGAAATTATCAAACTCTTGCTGCCAACGAGGATCACCATCTTTGATAGTTAACCCAGCCTGACTTTGTTCTTTAATGTAATACTGTCGTTGCTGTACAAACTGATCAAACTTATTACTCGTTTGGACTTCGGGTAATCCCTTACGCTTCAGACGACGATTAAGCTTCTTGACTAATTCAAGTAACTGAACATAAGTCAAATCTTGTTTAAATGTTCGTTGTTTAGCATCTTCGAAGTAAGGAGCAAAAATTGACAAGCCGCGCTGAGCAGTCTTAGTTTTCAGAGTATGGCGATCGTCATCTAATAATTGAAACAGGCCCGTATCATTTTTAATGATAATTGGACTATCTGATTTCGTCTCCATACTTGCTGAACAACTCCTTACTTAATTGATTTAAATCCCGCATATATTTTTGAAGTTCCTTTAACTGATCCTCACTAACCTCGTTATAACGTAAACTTCCAATTAATCCGCCATCTTCATTCAGATCATGGTAGTATTTCACATTCTGCTTGATATTGCGAATGAACTTATCTACAGACTCACTGTTGCGGGCATTTCGCATGTAGGTATCAAATGTATCCCCTAGCGATTCAACCGTTTCATTTTCATCAGTCAAACTCTGCATTAAATCAGAGGTGTTCTTAATTTCATCATCCTGGAGAGAGTCGGATAAATCGTCCACCATGTCCGCAACATCATCGTTAAAGTCTTCGTTATCCACACTGTTAACGATATTTTTACTATATTCACGTATATGAGTTCTGGCAGTATTCCCACTAACGCCCACGTGAATTTGATAAAGGATCACGCCAAAGTAAGAATTCATGGTTTCATTTTTACGAACTTGTGACTCTGGATCATCACCAAAATTTTTGGACAGTGACTTACCCATTTCATAGAACAGCGACCAAACTTTGCTTTCTTTGATAATATTAAAGTTATTTTCTGGAGCCCCAATAAACTCTAGAAACTTTTTCATGTAGACCGCACCATCATAATATTTCTTAACTTCTGTCGGACGCATATGTGAGTCAGCTGCATAATCCGCTTGGGTCATAATTGGGTTATCACCACTGGTAGTCTGGTAAATGTCAACTGCCAAATCCACCGGGTCATAATCTTGCCTCTCTTCAACACCCATCTGAATGGCCAA
The DNA here is from genome assembly GCF_002940945.1 of Limosilactobacillus pontis. GTDB lineage: Bacteria > Bacillota > Bacilli > Lactobacillales > Lactobacillaceae > Limosilactobacillus > Limosilactobacillus pontis_A. The sequence continues at coordinate 147,347 of NZ_PNFV01000004.1, read as the reverse complement.
TTCCAATTTCTTAATTTTAGCTCGTTCAGTAGTGTTGTCATATGAGAATGGTAAAACAACGGCCTCAAAATAAACCGTTCGCCCAGACGTTTGGTGAATATCACGTAAGGCAGTATAACGACGATTACCATCAACGATCCGACCATCATCAAGGACATAACCATAAACCTGTTGACCAGATTCTTGGATCGATTTCTCAGTCCGCTTTAATGCTGATGAATTATCCTGTTCAATCAACTTAGCAACAAAATTGTTATATTGCGGATCTTCTTGATCATTTGCTGGGTGTAATTCATCGCGATACTGAGAGATTCCGGTCGCAATTCGTCCATTCTTATCGTTGTAATAGACATATTCTAGTGGAATCTTGTAAACATCCAACGTTTCAGAGCTAACCCCATCAACCTTAATCGGTAACTTGGGCTTGGCACCGGTTTTCTCTAACTTTCCCTCTTTAGCTAATTCGATTAGCGACAACATTTCAGTTCAACTCCCCATTTTCCAATTTATTGATCAAATCATGTACTTCCTGCTCGCTAGTAGCCATCTGATAGTAAACTCCAGATTCCTTTAAATGATCGAAGTACTTTTGTTGAATAATCCTTATTTCTTCATCACCTAAACGCATGTTTTCAGCTTTGGTTTCGATCACCAAATAGATTGGCTTACTACCATGTTCAATCTTAAAAATAAAGTCGGGTGTAGTAGTACCGTTATCGAAGCGAGGTATCTTAATTGCCTTCTTTGGTAACTTACCAAAGACACTAATCTTAGGTCCATATGAGCGCTGTAAAATCTTTAATTCTGGATCAGCACTGTCATAACGTAGTGGTGGCCGATCATACAAGTACTTTTCATCAGAAGTTGAATTTGACTGATATACACCCAGGACACTAGCAGGTACTGAATCTACAAATTCATGTTTCTTGGCATTATAAATCGAAGTAGAAGCTGAAAATTTCAAGGGTTCATAACTATAAGAAGTCTTGATTCGTTCGTTAAATTGATTATTAAAAGTTCGAATTAAGTTCCCCAGTGTCTTTTCATTGATGTAGTTGGTATTATTCCTTAACCTCTTAATGGCCTTAATCATTAAGTTGTTCAATAAGTTTACAGAGAGGTCTGTTTGCTGGGCCAGGATTTTAAGAAATTTACCATATTTCATGGTCAAATATTCAGTGCTGTAATCTGCCTGCGTTTCTCGAACAGACGCCGAACTATTATCAGTAACGACTTCTTGGTGGACCATTTGCGGCCGCTGTAAGACAAAAATCTTATTATCACTATCATTGAAGACATTACGAGCCACAGTTTCGGCATCCTGATTAACTGATGGGTCAAACTTAATCATCTGTCGCTTGGCCAATTGCAGCCACAAATTTTTCAATTGCTGCCAGTTTTGTTTTCGCAGCTTAACCACTGTGTTATCCTTTGAATTCTTATCCCGAACCTTATCTTTAGCCACTTTAGTCTTCTGCACAAGCTCTGGGTAAAGATGACACAACGCATCATAACCAGACATTGTCTTACCATCCAGTTCGACATTTTCTTTAAATTTGTTAGAGCGTGTAATGACATTGTGCTCGTCTAGATCATCAAGCAACTGATCTTCATTAAACTGCGGATCAGCTTTTTGTTTGGCCTGAATAATCAGCTTGATCATATCATCCGTAAGTTCTTCTTGGTTCAACTTAATTGGTGAATCGTCATTGATCTCACCAACCAGTTTCTGGGCAAAATCACGCTCATCATATCCAATCAAGAACGACAATCGACTTTGCCATTCATCTTGGTTAAGACGGTGTCCAGTTTCATCAACTGGTAAACGTAAGCCACGACCAACTTCCTGAATCTTACTAATCTCTGAACCAGAAGTACGTAACTTAGCAATCGTAAAGACATTTGGATTATCCCAGCCTTCACGTAGCGTCCACTTTGAAAAAAGAAAGCGACGAGTCAGCCAGTTGCCATCCTTATCTTTGAAACTAAGCAATTTTTCCTTATTGCTTAAAATGTCTTCAACTTCAGCTTGAATATCAGCATCTGAACTTCCACGATCTTCGCTGAAATAACCAGCATAAATGTCTTGATGCTCTGACTGTAAACTTTTTAATGTTGCTTGTAAGAAGGCATAGTATTCCTTTTCTCGATCATCGATGGCTAATTCATAACGGTCAATTAGCTTTTTTAGCTTCTTAGTTAAAATAGCTTCAAAATGTTGGGCAAGCCAACCCTTACCATTATTCTCCCCACGAAAACTAGAAATACTATCAATGAAGAATAAAGACAGTGTCTTAATTTTAGGGGCGTTATCACCTGAATTTAAGCGCAAGAAGTTTTCTTCCTCCGCCTTGAAATGACAATCTAATGCTTGGGAGATAATCTCATCCTGATAATTCTGGGCAAAGGTACCAGGAATCAACTTCATATCTTTTGAAAGTACTAGTCCATTAGATAGTTCACGTTCTGTTCCACCAGCATAGGTAATGTTACCCTCAAAGCCTGGATCAACATCCGCTAAATTTTCACCTACACTAAGCGGGTATTCCTTACTGCCCTTGATAAGGATAAGTTCCTTAGCCTTGGCCTGCTTAACCTTATATAGATTATTTGCTTGCTCCTCAGTCATGTCAGGATAATCAATATCAATCCCCTTGACTAAGCCTTGATTAAAACTATCAACGGCGTCAAGGTTAAATTGAGGTTCACCACGATAGTAATCAATCTTAGCGACTTTGTTCTTACCCCGACCAGTAGTTGTTTCCGGGAAAGTAGCCCCAAAACGGACAATTAATTGGGGCTTCATTGCTTTAATATCTTCATAAAACTTTTTACCCCGTGGGAATCGCTGCGGCTCGTCAATAATGACTACAGGTCTAGTTGCCGCAATGGCCTTAATTGGTGAAGTTTCGCCACCAAGAAGAGTCTGATCATAATCATCACGGTGCATAGATTTAGAATGCAGCATCCCTTGATTAACTAACAATACTTCAATTTGGTTTGCATTCTGCCGTGTTGCTTCCACAAATTCTGATAGCTGGGCCGGAAAATTGCGTCGTCCTGAACGCGCACTAAAGTCACCTGCGTCGATGACGTTTAATTGGACCCGGGTATTTTCATAAAATTCGCTAAAGTGCTGCTTAGCATAATCGCTACTAATAAAGCTACGAGTACCTTCCTTAATACTTGGGCTCGGTACAGCAATGACAAACTTGAATAGGCCATACTTTTGGTGCATTTCATACATCATCCGGGTGTAGACATAGGTCTTCCCAGTTCCCGTCTCCATCTTGATGTCAATATTGGCTTCATCCCTATAACGACACCTAATCAGTGGATTGGCATAAATGTAATTAGCATCTGGATTATTACTCATGGTATCCATGCCTGGGAAAGCTTTATCAATAGCAGCTAGGGCATCAGTTTGGTGTTGTAAAGTTTCTAGTTTAATCTTCATGGTTTAGTACCTCTTGATTAAAGTTACTTTACTGTCTAGCTGTTTTAAGCCATTTTCCAGTTCACGCAGTTCTGCCACGTTAAAGGAGTAGCCAAAAATAACCACACTTTGGATTTCTAATTGGCAAGTACCAAGTTGGTTGAGTAATTCTTTAGTTTGATCTGCTCTCCAGCCTTCGTTGATTAAGTAAAGTCGATTATCTTCAACCTTGTGGGCCGAGTAATTGCCGAACTTAACTTCCTCAACGTCAGCATCAAAGGAATAACCATCCTTTGCAAGCCAAGTGGTAAGAATCGTTTCTTCCCCAGTAGCATCCCCATCAATACCCAAACTCTTGCTAGAAAATCCATCGACCATGTTAGTAAATAAATTGGTGTTATTTGGATCAAAGTCATCAATTTCTTCTAGGGTTTGTTTGACTGGCTTTACTACTCGATAGTGCTTAAAACTGCCATCAAAATCTTTTGGCAAGGTTAATTCATTATCCTCACGAATCTTTTTTGCAGCCATATTAATACGTCGTCGTGAAATTTCGTCTATTGATTTATACCCTAATTTATAAGCTTCCTTTCCCCCATCAGTTGGTACTTCATTTCCATCTTTATTTGTGTGATACGTCTTTTCTGGGAGCTGAACCATTATAAATTTCCTTTTTCCGTTATCTTGAGCGTTAAGACTCATCACTGCATGAGCCGTTGTAGCGGACCCTGCGAAAAAATCTAAAAATGTAGCATCGCTTGGAAAAATACTTAGTATTCTAGTAATAAACGCTAACTGTTTTGGATTGCTAAAAGGGGTCTTAAATGATTTTAGTAATTTATCATCAGGCCTCTGATCATCGCTCATAATGGCTTTGGGCCTCTGCTTCAAATTTTCATTCAAATACCTTTTAACAGCTGGTAAACTGCCATCCGTATGAAAATGTATACGATCCTCTTTGACCAGCTCTTTTAATTTTTCTGGGCTATACCTATAACCATTGGGTGGAACGGGATCATTCTTTTTTGTAATGGGATTATATAATGGTTCCATATTTCCATTCTTTACACCACCAATATTATCTTTTCTATAAAGTCCTCTTTTATCAATATACCAATAGTTCGTAAAATCTATAAATCGTGGATACTTTGTTAATTGCTTCAGTTCATCAGATATTTCATTATTTGTTAAACCTGAATTCTGGAGATCTTTAACTCGCTTTAGATACTCAGAAATATTGTTTTTATAAACACTCCACTTTCTTTCAGCATACTTTTTTTCTAATGATTGTCTATCTTTTCCATAAACAAGGCAATAATCATGGCTAGTAGAAATAAACAAACTATTATTTTTTGAACTATTTGTATTTCTAACTATTTCGGCAATAAACTGATTCTCACCAAAGATCTCTTCTTGTATTTCTCGAAGAGTTGCTTGCTCATTCGAGTCAATCGATATAAATATAACGCCATTATCATTTAACAATCTTTTGGCTAAAACTAGTCTGGGATACATGAATGTCAACCATGCCGAATGACTTGATTTACCCTGAATACTTTTTAATCTCTCAACCTGATCATCATCAAGTCCAAACATGTCTTTTAACTTGTCGTCACTGTATTCAAAGGAATCGGGATAAACAAAGCCATCACTACCCGTGTTATATGGTGGGTCAATATAAATGACGTCGATTCTATTCTGATAGTTGTTCTGCAAATGACGCAGTACTTCCAAATTATCGCCGGTAAAGAACAGGTTCTTACTGTCCTTCCCCTCACCCTGATTTTGCTTTTCATCAGGAACAATTACAGTTGATGGCATTTCACCAGCTTGGCGCCGAGCGTAATCCTTACCAATAAAATCTAACTGATAACCTTCACTTAATTCATTGACATTCTTATCTTTTAATTGGTCCTTAAACTTATCCAGATCAAAAGACCCATCCTTGGTAAAAAATTCAGGTAGCTTTTCTTTCAGTTCATTTAAGAAAGCTGTGTTTGGCTGCACAGTTTCGTTATATCTTTCATTATCTGTTTGCATTAATTATTCTCCTGTGTTGATGCGTTCTGTTTCACAAATATCGGCAAGGTTACAATTTAACCCTGAGCATATCTTCATTAAAAGATCTGTAGTAACGTTGGCATTTTTTCCTAGCTTAGCAATAGATGCTGCACTAATATCACATTGTTTTTGCAAATCCTTTTTTTGCATGCCTCTGTCAATTAGTAACTTCCATAACTTTTTGTAGCTCATCTTATAGTTGATTTTTAACTTAGTTTGATTGTTGTTCATTCCAAGATCTCCCAAATAACTCTTTACCACCACGCTCTAACGTAAGAACAGTGTGCTTTTTTATAATTTGTTGTGCCTTGTCTGAAAGAAGATCAATAGTATCAATAGAAATGAAAACCTGTTTATTTTCCTTTCCATACATTTCAATGATCTTATCCTTGCGATCTATTTCAATGTTAGAGAACATCAAAGAATCATGAATAAAGAACGGTAATCTGGTTAACTCTAAGCATGCCTGATCAAAAAGAATTAGACCTTTAAATGAGGTACCTGTTCCTTGATCATTAATAGTTTCAAAGGAATAATTGTTAGCTTTTAATTCAATATGGGGCGGCTGAAAAGAGGATGAACCACATATCTCTTCATTTAGCTTGGCCATTTTTTCATTTAGTAAGTGCTGAACTTCCGCAAGCTGAGTATTCACAGTTGTTTTTAAAGCTTCATTTTGATCTTTTTGCGCTTCTTTAAGTTCTTTTTTCTTCTCATAATTTTTATTTTCGTCTTCCAACCTTTTAAGTTCAGCTTTTTTATCAGCATAGTCATTAAGAATAGCCGTTTGAACGTTAGGAGCTTGTTGATTTTTAATTTTCCTTGCTTCAGTTACTAGCTCGTTAATATGATGATCAATTTCACTAATATTTTTCTCTAAAGAGTTCTTCTCTTTTTCAAATTCCTCTTTCAAGAACTTGGTAACTTGATGATGAAACTTGTCGATTTCTTCTATCTTATTTAAATCAATGTCTGGGAAAAATTGTTGTAATTCTCGATAATTACTTCTAAATTTACCAGGCCCAGCTTGCTCATTAGCCTTAACAACATTAAGTCTACTAATATATGTATTCTTGTAATCTCTCAATTTTGATAAATCTTCTCTAATACTTCTAAGATGTTCAGCCTGTATTTCATCTAGATTTAATGTTCCTTCATTATTTTTTGATTCTAGATCAGATAGCTCATCTTTAAGTTCAGAAATTTTATCAACGTTTTCTTTGAACTGCTTTTTAGTATCTACTATTGGCACATACTTAAACGCACCTGCATTTTTAAATACTTTATAGGCTTTATCAGCGTCACTTGCAGCTTTTTCCCTCGCCTCTATCGGAGAATATCTATCAAATAGTTTCAACAAACTATAAACCTGTTGCTTGCCTTGTTCCTGATTAACAGCTTGCAACGGTCTTCTTTCATTCACTGTTTGACGGTTATAGACCCGAATAAATCTGCTAACAGCGTTTCTAAAAGATAATCCAGGTAGGTCCAAATTATATTTTTTAGACAAGAACTTTAAATATTCATCCCTTGTCATCCTTTTATCCGCTAAAGGCTTAAAATTTTCATCACAGACATTGATGTTTTGAAAATCCTCAGTGGATCTTGAAAAATAGTAGTCTTTACCATTAAATTCAAAAATAAATTTGATAGTATGCTGTCCAACGTTCTTTTGAACGTCACTATCCTTCTTTACGTAATCATTCCCTCCAAACACGAAATCTAAGATCATTAAAAAGGTAGATTTCCCTATTGAATTAGTTCCACCCTTTCCACCTAGTACAACATTTAGCCCCTTACCAAAATTTATTGGTCCTCGAACCTTTCCATCAATAATAAATTGATCACAACTAATTTGCTTTAACACTGTGTATCACACCTGTCTCTTTATCAATGCGAATTTTACCCAAAGTAAATAAACAATCTAAGGACTCAACAAATTCGCCAACATCATCAAAATATCTTTTTGTGGCTGCAAAAAGTTGTTGTGGATTCATAGCATCCTTATCTAAGGCTTTTAAAATTTTAGGTAGATTGGCTAGTGTACTCTCTTTATAATCAGTAACTTTACTGGGCAATTTCAACTTCAAACACCTCACAATTTTGTACAAAGAAAGCAACTAAAATTCTCGCCGCTTCTATAAAATCATTTTCCAAATGTTCTTTTTCAAGAATCCAATGAGCCAGATGATTAAAAACTTCACTCTGACTTAATCCTTCTCGTTTAAATTTGATATATGCCAATTTAATTGTTGTGGCCAGATCATCAAAACTGAACGAGTTACCCTCCATACTTGAGAATTGATCTCTTATTTTGTTGTAGTAACCCATAACATAAAATTGAACAGCACCTTGCAAAGGATAGTCATTGTTAATCTTTTCTTCTATCTTATGCGCATCATAAGAAATGGGATTAGTAATCTTATCGGGCTTTATCTCTTTTAAGCCCTTTATAACTTTGATTAAATTATCTTCTAAGGTTAACTGATTAAGTCCTTTGGCGAGTTTGTGTTCAATATCAATACGTCTTTTTTCATTAACTAAGGTTTGATAATTCTTTAATGTTGGATTCTCGAGATAAAGATTTGCACAATTTAAGCACAAGGGAATTTTATTTTCCAAAGCATCTGAATTTTCAGGTGCTTTTTTTATTTTGGAAAATTCTGCTTTACCTTCCATTGATAGATTGGCTGGAAAAATATGGACCACATCATATCCTGCAATTGCTTCAGTATCTCCATCAGTAATCAATTCTCGTCCACATAGTGGACATTTAAATCGAACATCGTGGACTAACTTTAAGTAGGTAACATTCTTTTTATCATCTGCAATATCGGATTCAGTCACAGAACTTTTTCCTTCCTTAAATTTTTCTAGGAAGGCTTTCATTATGTCAAAACATACTTTACCTAATGAAGCAGAAGTAACATTAAAACTTCTTTTTCTAAGTTCATCTCTAATACCTTTTTTTGCCCCAGGAGCTGCAAAAACAATTCTTTCAAAAAATCGATTTCCATCACTGATTCTTTTCAAGATATCTTTTGCATCTTTTTTTGGAATTTTTCTGGATCCAGAACAGTACTTATTAATCGTGTCTGCTTCCTTATTATTTAACGGATTTAAATCTCCGTTTTCCGCTTTTTGGTCTTCCTCTTCTGTTTGCGGTTCACGGATCAACATATCAATTAAATTTTTAAGGAACTCTGGTCGGCCTTCTTTGTTGCTTTCTTTAGATTCTGGGTCAGCCAGGTAAGTCCACATTATGTCAAAGAAATCAGAAAATTCCATATTAATCACACTCTACTTTCGGACAAAAAATGCCCGATTTTGTCTCAAACTGTCCGGGGTCAAATTCTTGTTTCCAATATACTAATTGTGAATTAAAGATAATGATTTAATTCACTATTTAAGTATACCGTTTACATATACGTTTCTCAATATTATTTAGGCGATCGTGAATTTTATCTATTTAATTCAGCATGCATCGTCAAGCTAACGATGTTCCAGCATGCTTACCAAATTGAATACTTTAACTGCAACCAGCCACTGGAAGGTTTGCTGCAGTCCCGAAACGAATAAGTTTCGGACTGTTTTGCACACTACCAGTGGCTCTTTTTGTCCTTTGCCTTCGTTTCGGGAGACCGGAATGGAGGTTTTATTAATGAAAACAGATAACAGTGAGTATGAATTAATCGGTGAAAAGGACGGCAAGTTAATCGTTAGGGTAAAGCACATGGGAAAGCAGGTAACTACAATTACCAAAGCGCAGGGAAATATTGTATTTGACTTTAATCATGATCAATACAATTCAGATCATCGAAATGAAAGGCATCAAGACAAGTTCTTTGCTACTTCATTAGAAGATCCAGACATTAATGCAATCGATACGTTAGCGGATAGGTATTCTATGGAAATCACGTCTGTTTACGGGAAAGATTATTTGTTAGATATGTTAATTAAAAATGAAGACAATCAACTACGCCAACAATTAGCTAATCAATTACCAGATGCTTTAAAGACTTTAACTGTCAAACAGCGGTATGCTGTCCTGAGCTACTACTGTCTGAAACTCAGAAAAAGGCAAATCGCCAACAATATGGGTATCAGTAATGTCATGGCTGGTAGACATGTTAAAGCTGGCTTAGCAAAGCTGCGACAATTCTACGGGATCAAAAGTAATTAAGAAAAAGTGAGCCAGAGATGGTTCACTTTTTTTCTTCTCCTGGCAAATAGATGTGAGGAATGACCCACACAGTTATTTGAAAGGAGATAAAAGATGGCTAATAAAGTGTCAATTAAGCTTACCAAGCACCCTCAAGATGGCATCATCGACATGCGCAACGTCACGATCCGTGAACGACTGCTGCGTTTGCTGCTTGGTAAAGCACATCACTTGATGGTGATCGCACTTGGCAAAGATGTTCAACAGCTACAGATTAACGAAGTAAAGGAGGATTCCTATGAGCGCAATGAATGATCTTGATTTGAAACTCAAGGAAGCTGAGAACTTAATCGATCAGACCAAAGAAGCTATTCTGTCCCTTCATGGATTGCTATCAAGCAACCAAAATGGAGAGCAATTTAAAGATGAGCAGCCAAAGCGCGATCCAGTTGAAGATAAAGTAACTGTCCGCAAGATGCTAGCAAAGAAGAGCGCCGAAGGTTATACCGACCAAGTTAAAGCTTTGCTCCATAAGTTTGATGCGGAGAAGCTTTCTGACGTGGACCCTAAAGATTACGAAGATCTTTACTACAGTGCGGAGGGATTAGGACAATGAGTTCACCAACCCACCACGCATTATTATCAGCTTCCAGTGCTAATCGTTGGCTAAGTGCTTCACCACTCCCACGACTAGAGCAATACTTCCCCCACACTACTTCTAATGTAGCTGCTGAAGGGACGGCTGCCCATGCCCTCGGTGAATATAAAATTCATCGCTTGCTTGGTGACAAATTCAAGCGTCCTACTTCTGACTACCAATCAGATGAGATGGAAGACCTAACTGATGATTACGCAAGCTATGTCCTGGAACAATATCATAAAGCTAAGGAGTATGCACCTGATGCCACGATCAAGGTAGAGCAGAAACTGGATTTCTCTAAATATGTTCCTGAAGGTTTTGGTACTGGCGACTGCGTAATTGTTTCTGATCACCTACTCCACATTATCGACTTCAAATATGGCAAGGGTGTCCGAGTGGAAGCCCAGAACAATCCACAGATGAAACTTTATGCCGTCGGAGCATTAGAGATGTTCGGTAGTCTATATAACATAGATGAAGTTGAAACGACAATCTTTCAACCTCGCATGGCCAATATTAGTACCTGGACCATTAACGCTAAAGAGCTAATGCATTGGGCCAATACCGAGTTAAAAGAAAAAGCCGAACTTGCTTTCGCTGGTCAAGGCACCGTCCATTATGGCCCCTGGTGCCAATTCTCTGCTTGCAATGCTGTACTGCGAGCCCGTTATGACTATCATCACAAGCTCACCCGCTTTCAACTACGGTCACCGAACTTGCTAACAGATAGTGAGGTTACTGAGGTCCTCGAGCATATCGACGATTTAAACCGCTGGGCTCACGAAGTTAAAGACTATGCTGCCAACTTAGCCATCAATCATGGTAAGCAATGGCCCGGCTACAAAATTGTCGAAGGACGGTCTGTGCGTCATTACAAGGATGAAGCAGCCGTAGCAAAAATTGCTGAAGAACATGGCTACCATGATATTTACCAAAAGAAGCTATTACCGATTAAAAAACTAGAAAAACAGGTCGGTAAGAAAAAATTCACCGAACTGTTTAGTCAAGAAATTGTTAAACCTGCGGGTAAACCAACTTTAGTACCAAATTATGATCGGCGTCAGAGTATTGGCAAATCAAACCCACAAGATGAATTTAAGGAGGAAAAATAATATGTCACAACAAACTAAAGTCGTTACTGGTATCAACACTCGTCTCTCTTACGCTAACGTCTGGGAACCAAAGTCTATCAATGGTGGTAAGGAAAAGTATTCAGTTAGTCTAATCATCCCCAAGTCCGATCAAAAGACAGTCACTGCCATCGAAAAAGCTATCGATGCTGCCATCCAGGAAGGAATTGGAAAGTTTGGTGACAAGAAGCCAAACAAGGCTACCCTAAAACTGCCACTCCGCGATGGTGATGTCGAACGTGATGATGAAGCTTATCAGAACAGCTACTTTATCAACGCTAATTCTATCACCGCACCACAGATTGTTGACAAGCATGTCCAACCAATTCTCGACCAAAACGAAGTCTACAGTGGTTGCTATGCTCGGGTTTCCATTAACTTCTACGCCTTTAACACCAATGGTAACCGCGGAGTAGCTTGTGGGCTCGGCAATATTCAAAAGATCCGTGATGGCGAACCGTTAGGTGGACATGCTAGTGCCAGCGATGACTTCACAGCGATTAATGATAGCAATAACGATGATTTCTTAGCTTAAACCAAAAGATGGGCAGTCGACTTTGACTACCCATTTTTTGTAGAAAGGATTCCTGATGAAGCAAATTTCAATTGATATTGAAACTTATTCCAGCACCAACCTAAATCAGACTGGTGTCTATCGTTATGCAGACAGTAAAGACTTTGAACTCCTGCTTTTTGGCTACGCTATCGACTTCGGTCCAGTAAAGGTTATAGACCTCACTCAGGGTGAATCAATTCCTCCTCAGGTTATTAAGGCGTTAGATGATCCTACTATTATTAAAAGTGCCTTTAATGCTCAATTTGAACGGGTCTGTCTGTCACGCTTTGTTGGTCACCGCTTAAAGCCAACTGGTTGGCATTGTTCTCGTGTTTGGTCTGCCACTCTCGGCTTGCCATTATCACTACGAGATGTTGGAAGCGTGTTAGGGTTACCACGGCAAAAGATCACTGCTGGTAAAGAGCTTGTGCGCTACTTCTGTACACCTTGCAAACCTACGAAGGCCAATCAAAATCGCACTCGTAACTTCCCCTACCATGCTCCTGATAAATGGCAACAGTTTAAGCAATACAATCAGCGTGACGTCGAGGTTGAAATGGAAATCACCCAGAAGCTTGAATGCTTCCCTGTCCCACAGAATGAATGGGAAAACTACTGGATGGATCAAGACATTAATGATCGCGGTATCCGGATTGACCAACAACTGGTTAACAATGCGATCAAATGTCAAAACGTCTTCCATGACCAGTACTTACAAACTGCTAAAGAATTAACAGGTCTAGCAAATCCTAACTCTCCATTACAGCTAAAAGACTGGCTCCAGCAGCAAGGTATTAAAACTAATTCACTATCCAAAGCATCAGTGGCACAGCTATTACAAACCACTACCGGCACGGTTCATCAAGTATTAGCTCTCCGTCAGTTACTCTCCAAATCAAGTGTCAAAAAGTACCAGGCTATGCAGAAAGCTATGTGCCAAGATGGTCGTGTCCATGGTCTTTTACAATTTTATGGTGCTAACCGGACGGGTCGGTGGGCTGGTCGCCTTGTACAAGTACAAAATCTTCCCCGTAATTCAATGCCAGACCTCGAAGAAGCTCGCGAATTAGTTAAGCAAGGCAACGTACCAGCACTTGCAATGCTTTATGATTCAGTGCCAGACGTCTTATCACAATTGATTCGCACTGCTTTTATCCCTAGCAAAAATCATCATTTCTACGTGGCTGACTTCTCAGCGGTTGAAGCACGGGTGATTGCTTGGCTATCTAATGAAAAATGGCGACAAGAATCCTTTGCCAAGAATGAAGATATCTATTGTGTATCTGCAAGCCAGATGTTTGGTGTCCCGGTGGTCAAACATGGAATCAATGGTGAACTCCGTCAAAAGGGTAAAATTGCGGAACTCGCCCTGGGCTATGGCGGTTCTATTGGTGCGCTCAAAGCCATGGGTGCCACTAATCTTGGCCTAACCGATGATGAATTACCACCACTGGTTCAAATGTGGCGTAATGCTAGTCCTCACATTGTGCAGTTTTGGTGGGACGTTGATAAAGCAGCTAAAGAATGTATTAAAACGCACCTCCCGCAAACTACCCACGGAATGAAGTTTATTTACCGGAGTGGCTGCATGTTTCTTCGTTTACGGTCGGGACGTTATCTTTGCTACCCCCAACCTAAAATTGGCATTAACCGGTTTGGTTCTGAATCGATTACCTTCATGGGGAACAACACCGTGAAAAAATGGGATCGAATTGAAACCTATGGGGCCAAGCTGGTAGAAAACATTGTCCAAGCAACTAGTCGGGACTTGTTAGCCGGGGCTATGCGTCGCTTAGAAACAGCTGGTAACCCTGTCGTAATGCACATTCATGATGAAGCCGTGATTGATGCTCCGACAGACCGCTCGCTCGACACAATAGTTAAGATTATGACCGAGGTCCCTGACTGGGCTGATGGCTTAATCCTCAATGCTGCTGGCTTTGTCGGAGGCTTCTACAAAAAAGATTAATTTTTATAGTTTACTTCTCGCCCTCATCTGGCTTATCAGTGAGGGCTTTTTTAGTCCCATAAATTATTAAGAAAGGATCTGAATCTATGTCAGAAGCAACGCTAGCTATCGCCAAGCTACGTACCAATAAGCCTAATCCCAACTACCGACCGTTGATCTTCGTAGTCGCTCCCTTTACGGAAGTAGTGAAAAAAGATCCAGTGATCGTTCATAAGGTGCAGTCTTACTGCCGATTTGTCTATCAACATGGCGGCATTCCCATTTGTCCACAGCTTTACCTACCTCAATTTATTAACCTGCACCATTCACAGGAATTTCAAGTAGCCACTTTTATTAACATTGTGCTACTGACTAAATGCGCCGAAGCCTGGTCATTTGGTAAACCGACGCACGATATGTGCTACTTCATCCGCTTTGCCAAACGTAAAAATAAAAATATCCGCTACTTTAATAATGAAATGGAGGCCAACTAAAGATGCATTTTACTTTATCGATGGCAGGTAATTCCGGTCAGGCTAGCAATACGATCTATCCTCATCAACAAACTATCACTAACGCACAGGAATTAGAACAGGCTGCCCATTATGACCATGTCTGCGGTCAATTTACAAATAACCAACGCGCTATTGCCAACTTCATCAAAGCTGACTGCCTGATCATGGACTGCGATAACGATCATTCTGACGATCCGACTACTTGGATCAAACCTGCAAACATTGCTAACTATTTCGATGATGTTTCCTACGCCATTACTTTCTCGCGAAACAATATGAAGGCCAAGCACCATAAAACACCCCGGCCTAAGTTTCACGTCTACTTTCCGATTACTGAGATTACGGATGCTAAAACCTACGCCGAACTAAAACACGAAATTCAAGAATACTTTCCCTATTTTGATGACAATGCGCTTGATGCGGCCCGGTTTGTCTTTGGTGTGCCTAGTACTAAAGCCATCTGGCATGAAGGATCACAAGCCGTGGACAAATTTATGATGGCCGAGCGTTACTTTGCTCAGCAAAACATCGGATCAATCCATGAAGGTCAACGTAATGCAACCCTCTCACATTTTGCCGGTCGCATCATTATGCGTCTTGGCAATACTGCTGAAGCTCGTCAGGCATTTCGGGAAGAAGCTGCTAAATGTGATCCACCACTAAGCAAGCAGGAATTAAAAAACATCTGGCATAGTGCCACCAAATTTGGTCAGCGCATGGCTAGTCAAAAAGGTTATATTCCGCCTGAAGAATACAATCAGCCCAATGACGATCTACAACCGGATGATTACTCGGATACTGGTGAATCTTATGTCTTTGTCAACAACTGCAAAGAGCGGGTTTGCTATACCAACCAATCAGGTTTTATGTGGTTCGATGGGAAGGTTTGGCAGGAATCGGAACCTTTAGCTCTCGGTGAAGTCCAGCGCTTTAGCGATAAACAATTAACTGATGCTCAGCTTCGTGTCACTAATAGTTATAAGAAGATTCAGCAAAATGGTGTGACATCCGCTTTGCAAGCAATGGGTAAAACAAAAGCTAGTCGTACTTTTAATGATGAACAACTAGCCGCATTCAAGGATTACGAAAATGCTAAAGCTTACGAAGCCTTTATTCTCAAGGAACGCAGCACTCGAGGTATTAACGGGATCTTAACTAATTCTCGACCAAAGCTCGTCAAAGAGATTAATGATTTTGATGCTGATCCGTTTTTGTTGAACACGCCCAACGGACCTTTCAATTTAAAGAAAGGGATGCACGGTCAACAGGAAATTCAAGCTGATGAATTAATCACCAAATCCACATCCTGTGTTCCTGGTAATCAAGGAGCTTCACTCTGGCAAGAAGCACTCACTACTTTCTTCTGTGGTGACCAAGCGTTGATTAATTACGTCCAAGAAATTGTGGGACTGGTGGCGATCGGTCAGGTGTACTTGGAAGCTCTGATTATTGCTTACGGCAGCGGGAGGAATGGTAAGTCAACCTTCTGGAACACCATCGCTAATGTACTCGGCACTTATACCGGTCACCTCTCAGCTGATGCCTTGACCACTGGTGTTCGGCGAAACGTCAAACCAGAGATGGCCGAAGTCAAAGGCAAGCGGCTAATCATCTCCGCTGAACTAGAAGAAGGTAAGCGACTGAACACTTCCATCGTCAAGCAACTCTGTTCAACTGATGAAATCTATGCCGAAAAGAAATACATGAAACCTTTCTCTTTTACGCCCAGCCACACCATCGTGTTATACACCAATTACCTGCCCCACGTAGGTGGTAATGATGAAGGAATCTGGCGCCGATTGATTGTAATTCCCTTTAAAGCCACGATTGCTAAACGGAATGACATTAAAAACTATGCTCAGTATCTAACCGAACAAGCTGGTCCAGCGGTATTGCAGTGGATTATTGAGGGTGCCCAGCGAATCATTCAGCAAAATTACCAGTTAACCACCCCCGTTGCCGTAACCAAAGCGGTACGATCCTACCACGCTGATAACGATTGGCTAGGACATTTTCTTCATGAGAATTGTGAACTTGACCCCAGTTATGAACAAAAGTCAGGCGATCTTTATCAAAAGTATCGCGAATATTGTCAAAGTATCGGTGAATATATCCGCAGCACGTCAGACTTTTACACGGCCCTCAAAAATGCTGGCTTTCAACGTCAACACAAACAAAACGGTCGTTTCATCAAGGGACTGCGATTAAAAGTTAAGGCTGATGAATTCCTTAGTTGACTGTCATCGACTGTCACCCTTTACAACTTAAAAAGCTTGATACATCAGTATTTACCAATCCTAATGACAGTCATGACACTCTTTTACCTTACTTGTATATAGGAATAAAAATAGAAAAAAAGAGGTATAGAGAAGAGTAGTAAATCAACTGTCACGACCGTCATTAACCCTGACGAATCACCGATATATCAACGTTTAGGAAGGATTTTAAAAATGTTAGAAAAACAAATCGAAACCGCTTTTGTCAAAGCTACTCACCAACGCGGAGGTCTTTGCCTAAAGTTCATCTCGCAATCTATGGCCGGAGTACCTGATCGATTGGTCCTCCTGCCTGATGGTCACATGGGCTTTGTGGAGATGAAGGCTCCTGGTAAACATCCCCGCCCGTTACAAGTGCAAAGACTCAACCAGTTAAAACAACTTGGTTTCCAAGTCTTTGTTTGCGATCAGCTTGATCAGATTGGAGGAATGCTTGATGCTATACAAACCGCATGAATATCAACAATATACAACTCGTTTTATTTTGGACCATCCCGTAACAGCCATCTTGCTTGATATGGGACTTGGCAAGAGTGTCATTACCCTAACTGCTATTAAGCAGCTTATTCAGCAAGGTAAAGTTCAACGAGTATTAGTTGTCGCTCCACTGCGCGTGGCTAAACAAACCTGGCCAGAAGAAATTGAAAAATGGGACCACTTAAAAGGCCTTAACTATTCAGTCGTCACTGGTTCTAAGCTTCAAAGGATCAAAGCACTGCAGCAAGATGTCGACATTTATATCATTAATCGGGAAAACTTGAAATGGCTAATTGAATCCTCTGGTAATTCCTTTGACTACGACATGTTGGTGATCGATGAACTCTCTAGTTTTAAGTCTTACCGCTCACAACGCTTCAAAGCCCTCAAACGAGTGCGACCACTGATTAAGCGCGTGGTTGGCTTAACAGGCACACCGTCGTCTAATGGCTTGATGGATTTGTGGGCAGAGTTCCGCGTACTAGACATGGGCCAACGACTCGGCCGTTTCATCTCATCTTACCGAATGAACTACTTTGACCCTGACAAGCGAAACATGTATCAAGTGTTTACCTACAAACCTAAGCCCGGTGCTGAACAAAGTATCTACCGCGCCATTGATGACATCACCATTTCTATGAAGTCTAAGGATTACTTGAGTCTGCCACCGTTAACTATGAACACCGTTCCGGTAAAAATGAGTAATAGTGAGCAGGCAATCTATGATGAGCTTAATGCCCAGCTAGTAGTTTCAGCCCAGGGTAAACAAATCGATGCCCTCAACGCAGCCAGTCTATCGAATAAACTTTGCCAGATGGCAAATGGTTGTGTCTACGACGACCAGCAGCAGATTATTCAAATTCACCAGCGAAAACTTGATGCCCTTGAAGATTTGGTTGAAGCTGCTAATGGTAAACCTGTCTTGGTAGCTTACTGGTTCAAACATGATCTAATCCAGATTAAAAGTCGTTTCAAGGTTCGTGAGATCAAAACACCCCGTGACATTCAGGACTGGAATGCCGGTAAGATTCCTTTAGCTTTGATCCATCCCGCTTCTGCTGGTCATGGTCTTAACCTGCAGGCTGGTGGTGCTACCTTAATCTGGTATGGATTAACTTGGAGTCTGGAACTCTACCAGCAAACTAACGCTCGGCTCTGGCGGCAAGGGCAACGTCAACCAGTAGTTATCCACCACATCATCACTGAAGGCACCATTGACGAAAACATTCTGGCGGCCCTGAAACGCAAAGACAAAACCCAGTTAGCTTTAATTAACGCAGTGAAAGCCAACCTGAAAGGAAGTGTTATGGCATGAGTATCATGTGGAACTACTTAGACAAACGGCGAGCGACCGTCGCAGCCTTGAAAGATTACGATGGTATGAAGTTCATCATTGACTCTTACCAAGACGACCTGAAGCTAGCCAAGGAACAAATGATTGGTGTCAGTTCGCCACGCTACGGTTTCGTACCTGGCAGCAGTAAAAAAGATAACCCAACTGAGCATCGCCTGCTGCATGGCATCGATGAGACAACCAAGCTGAATGAACGCTACCAACAAGCCCAACTTTACTTCAAGTGGTTCGAGCCAGCCTGGCAAGAGTTATCTGAAGACGAGCGCTTTGTTTTAGATGTCTGCTATCACACTCCAAACCAGTCAATGAACGAGGGACTAACCATCGTGATGGACAAGTACTTCATTGCGAAAACCACTGCTTACAATCGAAAGAACAAAGCACTCGATCACCTCACGCTCTTACTTTATGGATCCCATCATTAGAAAGGTAAAACGCAGAACAAACAATCGGCTTATCTATGTTACGATGGTAGCGTAGAAAATTAGGATAAAGGCATTTGCTTTATAACATTGAAGCCTAGCGGTGCAAAACTGCTGGGCTTTTCTTATACCCTCAGAAAGGAGGAGTGTCATGCCCTACTCACCCAAGAAACCCTGTCGTTACCCTGGCTGCCCGCGACTAACCCACAACACTTATTGTGACGTCCATGCTAAGCAAGTCAGTTCTCACTACAATCGTTACCAACGACCAAAACGTAGTCGTCCGCGCTATCATCGTGGCTGGCCAAAGATCCGTCAACGCTACTTGCTCCACCATCCCTTCTGTGAGATGTGCCTGAGCCAAGGAAGGTATACCCAAGCCACCGAGGTCCATCACGTTCTGCCTCTGGAACACGGCGGCACCAACGAGTTCAAGAACCTGATGGCATTATGTAAGCCATGCCACTCCCGCATCACCGCCCAGATGGATGATCGCTGGCATAAAAAGCCACGTCGATATCATTACTAAACCACGGAGGGGGCCATCAAATCCTTAAAAATTTTTCGCGCGGGAGCGGGCCTGGGCCTCCGTGTACAAAAAATTGAAATCAAACAGGGTATTAACCCCTGCCGAAAGGAGGGAGAGATTTGGCTAAAGATGGTACAAATCGTGGCGGGACTCGGGTCGGAGCCGGCCGGAAATCTAAATCACTTCACGATAAGCTCGAAGCTGGCCAGGAAGCAACTGTAATCGACTTGCCTACTCCAACTAATCTTGAAGGGCACGTTATGCCGCCAGTGAAGAAGTACCTCAAAGCCAAGCAGAAAAATGGTTTAGAGTTTGATGCTGCTGATATCTTCAAGGAAACGTGGGAGTGGCTAGTGGAACGGGGGTGTGAAAAACTAGTAAACACCCAGCTGATCGAACAATATGCGGTTAGTGTTAGCCGGTGGATTCAATGTGAGGAATGTATCTCTAAATTTGGCTTCCTTGCTCGCCACCCCACCACTGGGAACGCGATTGCATCACCCTATGTGTCAATGAGCCGCGATTACATGAAGCAATCAAGTCAGTTATGGTTTCAAATTTTTCAAGTGGTTAAGGAAAACAACGCAACCGCCTATCAAGGATCTACACCACAAGATGATGTCATGGAACGGCTTTTGCGAAGCCGGAAAGGAGTGAACTAATGAAAATTATCAAAAAGAAAATCACCGACTTGATCCCCGCAGATTATAATCCGCGTAAAGATCTCAAGCCTGGTGATCCGGACTACGAAAAGCTAAAACGCTCAATGCATGAATTTGGTTACGTTGACCCAATCATCTGGAATCAACAAACCGGTCATGTAGTTGGTGGTCACCAACGCTTAAAAATTCTGCAAGACGAAGGTATTCAAGAAGCTGACTGTGTAGTCGTTAATCTCAATGATGAGAAAGAGAAAGCGCTCAATGTCGCATTGAATAAAATCAGCGGTGATTGGGATAAAAACAAGTTAGCCCTGTTGATGACTGACTTACAAGCTAGTGATCTTGACGTTTCGTTAACCGGTTTTGATGAGAGTGAAATCACCGATCTACTCGGTACTGCAGATGATACTCGCGACGATAATTTTGACGTGGATAATGAACTTAATAAGCCAACTTTCAGTAAACCTGGCGACCTTTGGCATTTAGGTAAACACACTTTATTATGCGGTGACGCCACTAAGGAGGCCAGCTATCAACAATTACTTGGTGGAAACAAGGTAAACTTAGTACTTACCGATCCACCTTACAATGTCGATTATCAAAGTAAAGCTGGTAAAATTAAGAATGATCACCAAGCCAACGATAAATTCTATCAATTCTTGCTTGCTGCTTTTCAAAATATGAACCAAACCATGGCTAATGATGCCAGCATCTATGTGTTCCACGCCGACACGGAGGGATTAAACTTCCGTCGCGCTTTCCAGGATGCTGGTTTTTATTTATCTGGATGCTGCATTTGGAAGAAACAATCGCTGGTACTCGGTCGTTCACCTTACCAGTGGCAGCATGAGCCAGTTCTTTATGGTTGGAAAAAAGATGGCAAGCACGAATGGTATACCGGTCGCAAGGAATCAACGATCTGGGAATTTGATCGTCCAAAACAAAGTAAGGAACATCCTACCATGAAACCAATCCCCTTACTTGCCTACCCAATTATGAACTCCACTATGTCCAATTGTACGGTACTGGACCCGTTCGGCGGTTCTGGATCTACTCTAATCGCCTGTGAACAGACCAATCGCATCTGTTACATGATGGAACTAGACCCGAAATACTGTGATGTCATCATCAATCGCTATATTGAGCAGGCTGGCTCTGACAAAAAAGTTAGCGTAGAAAGGGATGGCAAAACTTTACCTTATAGTCGGGCAAAAAAAGCGCCAAAATCAGCTTAAAGAGCTTGCTATCTGTGCCTTACAGAGTGATGTATACAGTAACTAAACAAGGAGGTACAGATAATGGAAATTAACTTTAACGTTCATGGTAAAAAGCGTAAAAAGTTGGTGATGCTCATTGCAACTTATACCAAGCAACAAGCTGAATACCAATACACACCAACATACGCATATCAAATTGGCAAATATAATGTCAGTCGAAATGGCACACTAAGTTCCCCAGATAAAATTCCACCACAATTGCTGGAATACTTAAATAAATTAGGCTTTAACGGAACAAAGGTCATTCAGTTCAATCTTTCCTATCCTAGAGAAAACTTTACTGAACAATCTTTGGACAACCTACGGCACTTAATATGGGCAAAAAGTCAGCTAATTAAGGATGCTTTTGACATCAAATCTTTACACCTTATCATTGATGAACAACGTGTATCATTTGACTGGTTTGATCAGATTAGTCCAGAAGATACTGCTGCCTATCAGGAATTTGTCGATAAATTGGTGCAATACGCACAGAGCCATCAGCGAATCATGTCCACACCCCACGAAGAAAGCAATGAAAAATATGCCTTTCGTTGTTTCTTATTGCGACTGGGTTTTATTGGTTCCAAATACAAAAAGCAACGTAAGATATTATTACGCAACTTAACGGGATCGGCGGCATTTAAGAATACGAGGAGGCTTAGCTATGAACCGAATTAAAGAAGAATTAGCTCAACGCGATCGTATTCGTCAACAAGTTTTGCAAATCCGCAACACTGGCGAAACGAATATGTTTGATGTTGAAAACGTGAAACGACTAGCTTATTACTATAACTGCCATGATCTAATCAAATATTTAAACACTGATCGTGCTGGATACATCAAACTGATTTTGACTGGTAAATTTAACTAAACATTGCGGCATTGAGTTAAAAGCTCAGTGCTTTTTTAGTATCACTGAAAGGATGTGATTACCCCTTGCGTAAATTAAAGGACTATAAACCAACCCGCTTTATGGCCAAAGACTCCACCTACAACAAAGATGCGGCCGACTTTGCGGTATCGTTCATTGAATGCCTTTGTCATACCAAGGGTACCTGGGCAGGCAAGCCTTTTGACTTAATTGACTGGCAAGAAAAAATTATCCGTGATATCTTCGGGATCCTTAAACCGGATGGTTACCGTCAGTTCAATACTGCCTATGTTGAGATTCCCAAGAAACAAGGCAAATCAGAATTAGCTGCAGCAGTCGCTTTATTACTATGCTGTGCTGATGGTGAAGAGCGGGCAGAAGTCTATGGCTGTGCGGCTGACCGGCAACAAGCTGCCATCGTTTTTGACGTGGCCGCCGATATGGTACGCATGAACCCGGCGTTAAAGAAACGCTGCAAGATCCTGGCTTCTCAGAAACGGTTAATTTATGAACCAACTAATAGCTTTTATCAGGTTCTATCTGCTGATGCATACTCTAAACACGGATTTAACGTATCTGGGGTTATCTTTGACGAATTGCACACTCAGCCGAATCGCAAACTTTATGACGTCATGACAAAAGGTTCTGGGGATGCCCGTACCCAGCCACTCTACTTTTTGATCACCACTGCGGGAAACGATGAAAATTCCATCTGTTACCAAGTTCATCAAAAAGCGATCGATATTATGAAAGGCCGCAAGCATGATTCTCGTTTCTATCCGGTTATTTACGGCGCTGGGCGTGATGAAGATTGGTCCAGCCCAGAGGTTTGGAAAAAGGCTAACCCTTCCTTAGGCATCACGGTCAAAATGGAGAAAGTCAAAGATGCCTATAACTCAGCAAAGGAAAATCCGGCTGAAGAGAACACTTTCCGACAACTGCGACTCAATCAATGGGTTAAACAAGATGTTCGTTGGATGCCGATGGATAAGTGGGATGCTTGCGCTTTCCCAGTTGATCCAGATGAGCTACGCGGGCGTGATTGCTTTGGTGGCTTGGACTTATCCTCCACTACTGACATTACCGCCTTCGTTCTTGTTTTCCCACCGCGTGATGAATCAGAAGGGTACACTCTGCTCCCTTACTTCTGGATCCCTGAAGATAACGTTGATTTACGGGTTCGCCGTGACCATGTTCCCTACGATATTTGGAAACAGCAAGGTTACCTACAAACTACGGAAGGCAACGTTGTTCACTATGGTTTCATTGAACATTTTATCGATGATCTTGGTAAAAAATATCATATCCGAGAAATTGCCTTTGACCGTTGGGGCGCCGTTGAAATGGTTCAAAATCTGGAAGGTATGGGATTTACAGTCGTGCCATTTGGTCAAGGGTTTAAGGATATGACCCCGCCAACCAAGGAATTGATGCGGTTAACCCTTGAAAAGAAGATTGCTCATGGTGGACACCCAGTTTTACGTTGGATGATGGATAACATTTACATCCGCACAGATCCAGCCGGTAATATCAAACCAGATAAAGCCAAATCTACCGAAAAGATCGATGGTGTAGTCGCCACTATCATGGGGTTAGATCGGGCTATTCGAAATGAAGATAGTGGTGATTCAGTTTACGATGGTCGCGGACTATTAATGCTTTAATCAAAATAGAACGCATTTGCATTCTGATATGATATAATATCATTAACAAATCCAAGGAGGTCCAAACATGGCAACTGCTACTAAATCCACCACTATCCGTTTTGATAAAGACGTCTTAAATTTGATTCACAAACAAGCGGATCTTGATGGTCAATCTGCTACCGAATTCATGCGAAATGCCGTTTTAGAAAAGCTCGAAGATAGTCTTGACTATCAAGATGCAGTCAAAAACATCCGTGAATCCCATGGCCAAACTGTATCTCGCAATGACGTTAAAAAGCAATTAGGCCTTTAATGATGAAATACACTTGGTCATTTAATCAAAAGGCACTAAAGGATTTTAAGAAAAATCTCGACAAGCCTGTTCAGCGAAGAATCATCAATTGGCTTGACAAACATATCGAAGGTTCTGATAATCCGCGAGTTTGGGGTAAAGCCCTGGAAGGTGAACTGGGTACTCTATGGCGTTACCGAGCTGGTAGTTACCGCATCATTGCCGATATTCAAGACGAAGTTTTTACGGTTGTTGTCGTAAAGGCGGGTAAAAGAAATGACGTCTACAAACGAAAAAGTTAAGCGGTGATTGAACTTACCAAAGAGATCAAAATATATTAATTAGCATCGACTTTTAGCAAGTCGGTGTTTTTATTATGCCCTAAAAGGAGTTGATGCTATGAACTTTCTCAATAAACTATTCCACACCAACAAAACTTCACCTAAAAACACCTTATCCAGCACGATGTCGTTTCTTTTTGGCAGTTCCATTGCCGGCCAAAACGTCACCGAACGCACTGCTATGCAAAACACCGCAGTTTATGCTTGTGTCCGGGTATTAGCGGAAGGTTTAGCAGAACTGCCACTTCATATTTACCAATACACCAATGATGGTGGTAAACAGCGGGCAATTAAACACCCGCTTTATTTTTTGCTCCATGATGCTCCTAATCCAGAAATGACCAGCTTTGTCTTTCGGGAAACCTTGATGAATCATCTATTACTTTGGGGTAACGCCTATGCCCAGATCATTCGAAATGGTCAGGGACAAATCACTGGACTTTATCCCTTGATGCCCGATCGCATGGATGTCAATCGCGCTGCCAACGGTGACCTCTACTACACTTATACCCAAAACTATGATGATTACCAAGCCAAGAATAAATCCAAGCAAGTCATTCTCTTATCTGATGAAGTTCTTCATATTGCCGGACTAGGTTTTGATGGTTTGATTGGCTATAGTCCAATTGCGATGGCCAAAAATGCAATTGGCTTATCGATGGCCGCTGAACAATATGGGTCAACTTTCTTTAAAAACGATGCCACACCCGGTGGCGTACTTGAACACCCTAACGTGGTCAAAGATCCAGAACGTTTACGTAAAAGTTGGCAGGCTCAATTCTCGGGTTCCAACAACCATAGTATTGCGGTTCTAGAAGAAGGCATGACCTTCCACCAACTTTCGATTCCTCCTGATCAAGCGCAGTTTCTTGATACTAGAAAATTCCAGTTAGACGAAATCGCACGGATCTTTCGCGTCCCGCCTCATATGGTCGGTGATCTGGATCGATCAACTTTTTCAAATATCGAACAGCAATCACTGGAATTCGTGAAGTATACCTTAAATCCCTGGTGTGTTCGCTGGGAGCAAGCCATGAACCAGCAACTGCTCTCACCTGACGACCAGCAGAAATACTTCATTAAATTTAACGTGGATGGCTTGCTTCGGGGTGACTATGAAAGCCGGATGAACGGCTACGCAATTGGTCGGCAAAATGGCTGGTTATCTGCTAACGACATTCGTGAACTGGAAGACCTCAACCAAATTCCCGCCAGTGAAGGTGGTGATCAGTACTTAGTTAATGGCAATATGCTTCCGTTAAATCAAGCTGGTAATTTCTATAATCCAAAGGCAAAACAAGAAAGCGAGGATAAATCAATTTGAAACGATTCTGGAACTGGAACCATGACGGTGACCAGCGTCAATTATCTATTTCTGGAGTAATTGCACCTGATAGCTGGGTAAATGACGATATTTCACCGCAAGTATTCCAAGATGAACTAAATGAAGATCAAGGACCAATTGATCTCTGGCTTAACTCTCCTGGTGGTGACTGTACTGCAGCCAGCCGTATTTACACCATGCTGATGAACTACCCTAATGATGTCAACGTCAAAATTGATGGATTAGCTGCTTCAGCCGCTTCAGTCATTGCCATGGCGGGAACTACCGTTTCAATGGCACCGACTGCAATGCTAATGATCCATAATCCCTTGACTATTGTGGGCGGGCAGAAGAAAGACCTCGATCAGGCAGTGCAGATGTTGACCGAAACTAAAGAATCCATTATTAACGCCTATGAGCTTAAAACGAATCTGCCCCGAGCTAAGATTTCAACAATGATGGACAACGAAACCTGGATGAACGTTAATAAGGCAATTGAACTTGGTTTTGCTGACGAGATGCTCGGGCAAAATAAGAACGTAACAGATTGTTACTCCTACTCTGATAAACAGTCGAACCTTGTTCTACTGAACAAACTCAAACCAACAACTAAAACAACTATCTCTGTAAAGTCGCTGCAAAAGCGGCTTTCTTTGTTATCACATTAAATTTGAGGAGGAACCCTAAATATGACTAAGATTACTGAATTACAAGATAAGCGTGCCCGGATCTGGAAGCAGGCAAAAGATTTCCTTGACGCTAAGCAGAAAGAATCAGATGTACTGTCTGCTGAAGATAATGCGACCTACGAAAAGATGGAACAAGATGTCGTTGATCTAGGTAAAGAAATCGACCGGCGTCACAAGCAAGAAGAAATCGAAGCGGCTCTCAATCAGCCCACTTCCCAGGCTCTAACTAATATCCCGTCTGCTGAAACGCAATCCATTAAGGCAACTGGATATACTAAGGACTTTTGGCAGATGATGCGTGGCCAGGGCGTAGTTGATGCCCTAAAAGAAGGCGCCGATCCTGATGGTGGTTTCCTGGTTCCAGATGAGTTTGAAAATCAACTAATTCAGAAGCTACAGGAAGCTAACGTCTTACGGACGATCAGTCATGTTATTCAAACGAACAGCGGTGAACATAAAATTCCTGTAGTTGCTAGTGAAGGGACCGCCGCTTGGCTGGACGAAGAAGCTGCCTACACGGAATCCAACACCCAGTTCAGCCAAGTATCCCTGGCTGCCCATAAATTAGGAACATTAATTAAGGTATCTGAAGAATTACTCAATGATTCGGCTTTTGATTTGATGACTTATCTCTCTGGCGAATTTGGTCGTCGACTGGGTAATGCTGAGGAACAAGCTTTCTTAACCGGGACAGGGACCAATCAACCAACCGGAATTTTAACAGATACCAACGGTGCATCAGCTGGCTCAACCGCAGCAAAAACCGATACCTTAACATTTGATGACCTAATTGACCTCTTCTATTCACTGAAAGCACCTTACCAGCAGAATGCCATATTTTTAATGAGCGATGACACTGTCAAAGCAATTCGTAAGCTGAAAGATAAGAATGACCAATACGTTTGGCAACCATCGGTCCAAGCGGGACAACCGGATCGCATTCTAAACTGCCCAGTTTACACCAGTCCCTACATGCCTAACTTGGCTGCTGGAAATAAACCCGTCCTCTTCGGCGATTTCAATTATTATTGGATTGCCGATCGCCAAGGACGAACTTTCAAGCGTCTTAACGAACTTTACGCTGTTACTGGTCAAGTGGGCTTTTTAGGTTCACAACGGGTCGACGCTAAAGTTATCCTCCCCGAAGCTATCAAAACCCTAGCAATGGCTGCAAAGTAGAAAGGAATGATGAAATGTGGCTACTGTTACTCTGGCCGAAGCAAAAACCTACTTAAGGGTTGATAGTACAACGGAAGATGATCTGATTACTAAATTGATTGGATCAGCTACCGCAACCGTTGAAAATGTTCTACGGCAACCCTTGTCTGCTTTTGATTCTCTTCCCGATGATATTCATACCGCCATTCTTTACACAACTGCTTATCTCTATGAGTATCGTGAAACGGCTGACTTTGATGCCATGATCAAATTTCTCCGTGCAATCCTATCCCCCTACCGAAAGGAGGAATTTTAAGTGCAGCAACAAAATAATCGTGTCAGTAAAATCGCTGATATTGGCGAATTAAACAAGCGAATCACCCTCATGAAAGAAAAGTACGTGGGCGAAAATCCAAATACCGGGATGAGTATGTATAAAAACGTCAAATTAGGTAACGTTTGGGCTAAGGTTTCTTCCCTTCACGGGCAGGAATACTACACCGCCGTTACTGTCAAACTAGAAAAGCAGCTTTCCTTTATTATTCGCTATCGTCCTGACGTTGATGAAGATACTAATATCTGGTTTGAAGGCCGCGGCTA
This sequence comes from Limosilactobacillus pontis, assembly GCF_002940945.1. GTDB lineage: Bacteria > Bacillota > Bacilli > Lactobacillales > Lactobacillaceae > Limosilactobacillus > Limosilactobacillus pontis_A. Next base: position 118,999 of record NZ_PNFV01000004.1, on the reverse strand, counting down.
TGATATTGGCTTCATCGATGATGTTAAATATGGGCACGAGTTTATGGAGTTAAAAGCAGAATACAAAAGGGGGATTAAACTTGAAGATTAGTGCGATTGCGATTAATTCTTGCTGGGGTGCAATTGGAGCCTTCCTCGGCTGGTATCTAGGTGGTATGGATGACTTTTTGTATGCCCTCTTAATTTTTATGGTAGTGGATTACCTAACCGGTATTCTTTGTGCCATCAGTGAACATAAGCTCTCGAGTGAAATCGGCTTTCGAGGACTGACACGTAAAGTTTTAATTTTAGTCTTAGTGGGTATTGCCAATGTGCTCGACATTCACTTATTAAAGAATGGCTCGGCAATTAGAACTGCTACCATCTTCTTTTACATTTCCAATGAAGGAATTTCACTTCTTGAAAATGCTAGTCAGCTCGGTTTGCCCATTCCTGATAAATTAAAAAGTGCCCTCCAGCAATTGCATACCAAGAACAACCATCAATAATTACTTTTCGCCTGTGGACTGCAGTCTGCAGGCTTTTTTATTTTGTCATGGTTTACTTTTTTACTTTGGCTGGCTTATCAGTGGAGGTAATTACAATGACTAAAAAAGTAAAAACCGTAACACACCAACCACTGATATCAGTTAATACCAGTATGACACAATCACAACTATTAGATGAACTTCACTACCAGCAGGCTCGTCAAATAACATTGAAACTCTTGCAAAAAGGGCTAATCTCTAGCCATGAATTCCACCAAATTGATCAATTGCATCGACAGTCCTTTCCTCCTTTAATCGGCCCGGAAGGTGTTGATACATCAACAGTTCAGAGCTAACATACCACACTGACGAAAGGAGGTTTGCCATGTCAACCATTACTAAAATTCAAGAATTCCAACGTAATGTCCAGCAACTAAGGGTGGCTGCCTACTGTCGAGTCTCAACTGACAATATTGCTCAGCTCGAAAGTCTGGAAAATCAACGTCAACATTACCAAGAATATATTCGACGTCACCCTAACTGGCAGCTAGCTAGAATCTACTATGATGAAGGGCTATCCGGAACCAAAACCCAACAGCGAAAAGCTCTTAATGAGTTATTAGCTGACTGCAATAACCATCGCATTGACCTGGTAATTACTAAGTCAATTAGTCGATTATCACGTAATACTACTGACTGTTTACAGATTGTTCGGCAACTACAGCAACTTAACATTCCTATTTACTTTGAAAAGGAACGGATTAATACCGGTGAAATGGCCAGTGAGTTGTTTCTTTCGATCCTTAGCAGTATTGCCCAGGATGAATCACACTCAACCGCAGGTAATTTACGCTGGTCCATTCGAAAACGGTTCGCCGATGGTAGTTTTAGAGTTTCTTCGGCTCCATATGGTTATTTCATTCAGGACGGCAACCTAATGATTAACCCTCATGAAGTACGAATCGTTAAAACAATTTTTAACCACTTCTTACAGGGGCAATCAACTAGTCAAATTGCTAAGCAGCTAAACATTAGACAGATTCCAACCCAGCATGGTCATCATTGGTGGAGCAGTACCATTATCAATATTCTGCGTAACATTAACTATACCGGCGACATGTTATGTCAGAAAACTTATCGAGATGATCAATATCGGCGACACATTAATCACGGCGAACTAGCGCAGTACCTAATTGAAGACCATCATCCGGCAATAGTTAGTCATCAGGATTTTGACCGCGCGCAGGACTTATTAAAACACATCGCACAAAAGCGGCACATTGAAGTCGGCAGTCATAAATACCAGCGACACTACCTATTCACTAGGAAACTTATTTGTGGCTACTGCGGTACTACTTTTAAGCGGCAAACGCGATCAAATAGAATTTGCTGGGCTTGCCAAAAGCATTTACATTCCGCAACTCAATGTCCGGTGAAAGCGATCTCTGAAGAAGGGATTCGAAATGCTTTTTGCACCATGATGAATAAGCTTGTCTTCAGCAAAAAGTTCCTCATCCAGCCACTGCTACAAAAGCTAAGGGAACAAATTAATGCGGATACTGACGGTAAACTGAACCAGTTCACAAAACTAATTGAGGCAAACGATCAAAAAGCAGCAACCCTTACTAAATTAATGCAGGAAGGCTTAATCGATAAATCGCTGTACATCAATCAAACCGCTAAATTAGAGCAATCGAGCTATCAATACCAAGAGCAGATCAAGCAAATCAATAGTAATCAAACTGATAACGCTAATAACTTAGAAGATTTTCGTGACCTGCTCCGCTGGTGCCAGCAAGGACAATTACTAACTAGGTTTGATCCCAAACTGTTTCAAACTTATGTCCGGTCAGTTAAGGTTCTTAATCAATATGAGATTACCTTTCAGCTAAAATGTGGACTTAATTTGGAAGAGCATCTTACCAAGAAAGCCATGGTTAACGAGCATTTCTATCGAGATGTTATTCATCAACGGTTCAATGAACCTGTTAAACAGGCTGAATATCTATACAGTACCATTAAAAGCGAGGTGGATTTAATTGAGTAAAGTTCATATTATTCCTGCCCATCAGCAACGTGGCAATAGTGTCCACCGTTTACCAGATGAACCACAATCAGAAAAACTACGAGTTGCGGCCTACTGTCGGGTTTCAACTGAACTCGATGAACAAGCTAACTCATATGAAACACAAGTTAGTCACTATAAAGAGCTGATTCAAAAAGATCCCAGCTGGGAAATGGCTGGCATCTTCGCCGATGATGGAATCTCTGGAACCAACACCAAGAAGCGAGAACAGTTCAATAAAATGATTGCCGCTTGTAAAGCTGGTAAGATTGACTTAATTGTCACCAAATCAATTAGTCGGTTTGCGCGGAATACAATTGATTGTCTAAAGTATATCCGGGACTTGAAAGCCATCAATGTGGCAATCTTTTTTGAAAAAGAGAACATTAACACAATGGACGCCAAAGGTGAGGTCCTAATTACCATTATGGCTTCCCTCGCCCAGCAAGAAAGTGAATCTTTATCGCAAAATGTTAAACTTGGTTTGCAATATCGTTACCAGCAAGGCAAGGTTCTGATTAACCATAATCACTTTTTGGGCTATACCAAGGATAAAGATGGCAATTTAGTGATTGAACCAGAAGAAGCTAAAACGGTTAAACGAATCTTCTATAGCTACCTGCAAGGCATGACGATGAAACAAATTGCCGAATCACTCAAGGTAGATGGTGTCTTAACCGGCGGCAAGGGAACCAATTGGGGATCTAGTGGCGTTAATCGGATCCTCAAAAATGAAAAATATATGGGTGATGCACTCCTCCAGAAAACTTATACTGTTGACTTTTTAACCAAGAAACGAGTTAAGAATAAAGGGATCATGCCTCAATACTATGTTGAAAATGACCATCCAGCGATTATTCCTAAATCGGTCTTCATGCAAGTACAGAATCTAATCCGTCAACGGCGTAACGGCATTACTACCAAAAATGGTCGTCACCGCAGAGTTAACGGCAAATACTGCTTTTCGCAACGGGTCTTTTGCGGAAAATGCGGTGACATCTTCCAGAGAAACATGTGGTATCGGCCAACCAAAGTTGCTGTTTGGCGTTGTGCCAGCCGAATTAGACGTAGCAAGAAAGGTCGACGTTGTATGATCCGTAATATTAAGGAACCGTTATTAAAAGCGGCAACCCTTGATGCCATCAATCAGCTAATAGAAAGCCATGAGCTAGCCGATAAACAAATTAAGGCTAACATCATGAAGATCGTGAAGAATTCCAAAGGGCCAACAATTGAAGAACTTGATAAGCAACTGGAAGATGCACAGTTAAAACTAATCCAAGCTGCAAACCATCATCAAAACTGCAATGAACTTACCCAAGAAGTGATGGACCTGCGCCAACAAAAGGAAAAGGTTCAAAGTTTAGAAACGGAAAATCAGGTCAAGCTCCATAACATCGATCAGGTCAGCGACTTCGTAGACGAACACCAACATGGTATTCAGGAGTTCGATCCACATCTTGTCCGCCGCCTAATCGAAAAAATCACCATCTTTCAACGTTACATAGAGTTCACATTCAAAGATGGTGAGGTGATTAAAGTTAAGATGTAAATATTCAGGATGTGCGGCACGCAACTATTTTTGCAATGTCATTAAATTAAGATATTGACAACTTAGCCTCGTCTTTTAATGCACTGGTTCAATATTTAATATATTAGATTAGTCCTTTTTTCATGTTTTCAGTTAACTTAATTTTGTTAATTCTCCATTTCGCATTTTAAAGAAAAAAGTAGCCATTTCTTTGGATGAATAGTTGGGATGAATAGTCCAAAAACGAATAATTCCAATTAACGCAGAAATACTGTAATAAGAAAATAGTTCCTGTAAATCTTTGTTTGCTTGTAAATGCATCAATGAATGCGACAATCCTTCCATTTTCAATAAATGGTTCATTAACTTGGCTGAGAAACTTAGGTCACCATGACTAGAAGTCAGAATACGAATTGTTGTTAAGTTATCTTTGAAGACCTGTAAAAAATTAGTTAGATATTCAATACCATTATCAGATTTTAATGCTAATTGATCGAGCATTTGCTGATGTGGTTTTTTTAATGCCGTAAAAAACTTAGCTTCGATTTGCTCAATAATTGTCCATTTATCATTGAAGTGGCGATAAATAGTAACACGATTAATATTTGCCATGGCAGCTAATTCATTCATCGAGATTTTATTTAAATCACGTGATTCCATTAATTTTAATAGTGCTGATTCTATTATTCGATCCGTTTCTCCATTTTTCTTATGATATTTACTCAAAATGCAACACTCCATCTCATTTTGTAGTTAAATTATAATCTTATTTTCTTTAAGATTAAATCAACAATAAAAAAGAGGTAGTAATCTATGACAGAAATATTTAAAAAACATTGGTCAGAATATAAATATAATAAAAACATGCTGCAAGATGCATTAATCAAGCATGTGATGGATTTGATGCCATATCGTATGAGCGATGAAGGCGAAGTCTTAGAAATTATTATGAACATTAAAGAAAGTGATGAGCAAAGTTGGATTAATGCCTGGAGTAATATGGCAGCAAACTTACAGACTCGTGCGCATAAGTTTGAAAAGGATGGCAAACTAATTAGTGCTGGTAGTAGTTATCTGCGAGCTTCTACTTACTGGCGTGTATCCTTAATGTACTTTGGTGATTGGCAGGATTCTAGAATGCAAGAATATTCCCAAAGGAGTAAAGATTGTTATGATCGTGCTTTAGAGTTAAATGGTTATCCAGGTGAAGCAATAAGAATTCCTTATGAAAATACTTATTTACCAGGTCATTTTTATCGCTCACCATATGCTAAGAATAAAAAGGCACCGTTATTGATCGTAATTCCAGGACGTGATACCTGGGCAGATGATACGATTTGGGTTACTGACGCAGCAATTAAGCGCGGAATTCATGCCCTAACTTTTGACGGCCCTGGACAAGGGATGGCATTAAGATTGCAAGACTTAAAGTTTAGACCAGACTTTGAAAATGTTTTAGGACCAGTTATTGATTTTGCTCAAAAACAAGAGGAAGTTGATTCACAACAAATCGGCGCAATGGGCATGAGTTTTGGTGGCTTTTTAGTAGCGCGCGGTGCAGCTTTTGATGATCGCCTAAAGTTTATTATTTCTGATCCCGGTAATATGAATTGGGGCGGTATGATCGCTGGACGCTTAGAAAAAGCACTTAAGATGCCAGCTATAATTCGACCTAATATGATTGACTTTGTTTTAAAGGACTATGAATGGAAGCATGGAGCAAATAATAAAACCATAATTAATGAATTAAAGAAATTTGATAATACAAAAATTGTACAAAATATTAAAACTAAAACCTTAGTTTTAGATGGTTCAGCAGAGGTTACTCATGGAGCAGCGAAAAGATTTTATGATGCTTTAACCTGTCCTAAGGACTACTTACTGTTTGATGAAAATTCAACTGCTCAGCAACATACGCAAATGGGTGGCTATGCAACTGGAACTGAATATATTATGAATTGGATTGAAGATAATTTTTAGTTAATAGGAAGGAGAGGCTAATGAAACTTTTTTTAATTGGTGCTACAGGTAGAACAGGATCTGAAATAGTTAAACAAGCATTAACACGTAATGATAAATTAGTTGCTTACGTTAGAACCCCTTCAAAGTTAAATATAAATGATCCTAAGCTAACAATAGTTAAAGGACAACTTGATGATGTTGCAACAATGGCTGCTGCAATGAAGGGATGTGAAGCTGTATTAGTAACTTTAGGTAATCCAATTTCTAACAGTAGTGGTAAATTATTTAGTTTTGCAATACCTGATATTATTAAGGCAATGGATCAGGCAAAAATTAATCGATTAATTAGTCTTTCTGCATTAGGCGTTGGGACAACTTTAGCTAATACCAGTTATCCTTACCGCATGGGGGCTAAAAGTTTTTTGAAAGGTAATTTTGCTGACCATGAAGCAGGTGAAAGTCAACTTAAGGATTCCGATTTAAACTGGACTACTATTCATCCTGGTCCGTTGTTTAATGGTAAAAAGACCGAAAATCCTTTAGTTAGGGATGCTGCTTCGGGATATAAGATGCCAGGTGCACCTCGAACTTATCGTGGTGATGTAGCCCAAGTAATGCTAAGAATTATCAAGGACCAGAAAACTTTTGGTAAACAGTTGATTATGTGTTCAGGGCAAGACAAATAGTTTCCGGTGAATTGGGTGTCGCTGGTTTCGCATTTGTCAATGCTGTTTTGTAAGATCAGAACCTTCGTCAGCGTTTGGGATTAAACTCCTCCTCTCGGATACTAGTAATCGATACTGAAGGCGACACCGACGAGCAAGTATACTAAGATATTATTGGTCAAGGTTTAAATTAATTTACTATTTCCTTTACCAAACGATAAAAATAATTACTAAGTATGGTTTAGCAACCATGCTTTTCTTTTTGGGCTGAACATGGTTGAGTTTATAATTCTCCTAAATAAAATCTGGTCAAGAAGAAAAAATTGGTTTTGTATCAGTAACTTAGTCCACTCAACTGTTAAGCTAAAATTTAACCATTTTGTTATCCCGCATCAATCCCACCACATCAACTTTTATCGCCATTTCCATAACCCCAATCAACTCAACTCTCTAAAACAGACACTTGCATACTCAACCCGAAAATCCAGCACACTGTCCACTCGACCCTCTAGCTCAATAAACAAAAAGTGTACTAATTCCAATCAGCAAAGCGGGAATTAGTACACTTTTGATCTATCAAGAATACCGTCACACCGGCATTCCCAGGCTATTTTTCTGTACGTTCCAGCACCGTTACTGACTCAACATGTGTCGTCTGTGGGAACTGGTCAACTGGCTGGATTGGCTTAGCAACGCGGTAGCCCTGTTCGCCGAAGCGCTTGATGTCCCGCACCAGGGTTGCTGGATTACAGGAAACATAGATGACCTTCTCCGGACCCATCTTGCCGGTGGCCTCAATCAACGATTCGGCAACCCCCTTGCGTGGTGGATCAACGATAACGACATCCGGCTTTAAGCCAGATGCCTGCCACTTAGCAAACTGGTCTTCCGCCTTGCCAACCACGAACTGGGCATTCCTTATCCCGTTACGCTTAGCGTTGTGCTTAGCATCCGCAATTGCGGCAGGCACAATTTCAACCCCGTAGACCTGCTTGGCGTGCTTAGCCACAGCTAGGGAAATTGTCCCGATCCCACAGTAGGCATCGATCACGGTCTGGCTACCATCTAACCCGGCGTTATCAATCGCTGTCTGATAGAGGCGCTCCGTCTGTTGTGGGTTGACCTGATAGAAGGACAACGGCGATATTGCAAAATCGATCCCCAACAGCTGGTCATGAATCTCATCCTTACCCCACAGAGTCCGGTTACGGTCACCCAGCAGACGATTGGTCCGCTTATCATTGATGTTTTGAACGATGCTCTTCACCTCAGGCACCCCGGCCACGATGCCATCCACAATCTGGTCAGCCATCGGCAGCCGCCGCGTGTTGGTAACCAAGACCACCATTACCTCGTGGCTATAGTAACCGCGCCGAACCATCACTGTCCGGATAACGCCCTTCCCCGTTCGTTCATCATACGGGGTCACATGGTACTTTCGCAACAGGTCGCGGACAACCACGATTGCCGCATCAATCTTGGGATCCTGAATGTAAAAGTCTTCAATTGGCACTAAGGTGTGGCTACCTCGCTTGTAAAACCCGGTCTGCAGCTGGCCACGAATTGTCTTGACTGGCACCTGAGCCTTATTCCGGTAATGGTAGGGCCGGTCCATCCCCATTGTCGGCAACACCGCAATATCATCTAGGTGGGCTTTTTCAAGTAGCTCCTTGATCTGGTGCTGTTTGAATTTCAACTGAGCCGCATACTTCAGGTGGCCCAATGGTGCAATCCCGGTCTGGATGTACTTCTTATCCTTGACGTCCACCCGGTCCGGACTCTTAGTCTGCCAAGCCATCACTCGGCCCCAGGCAAAGTGGCTGGCCACTTTAGTAATCTTGACAGTGACCTCTTCCCCCGGCAGGGCATTGGGCACGAAGACTGGGAAATCATCAATCTTGACAACCCCGTTGCCTTCATAGGTTAGGTCAACCACCTTGGCCGGGTACTCTTCATTCTTATGAACTGGCACTTTAACTTTCACAATATTCCTCCATTCAACTTTCAACGTATTAAACTTCTCCTATTATAGCAGAAGCACAGGAACCCGTCTGTCACAACAATCACAGAAAAAGAGCTAGGCAATTCATCAATCACCTAGCTCTTTTATGCTACTTTTCTTGATCCTTATTAATCTTACCAACACCCTCAACGAAGTCCTTCTCAACCCGCTTGAAGTCAGGCGATTCGGTAATTGCATCGTCTGGAATCTCGTCCAGGTTGGCAATCACTTCCAGGTGCTGCTTGAGGTCGTGGAACTTCATTGGCGCATCGCCACCGTATTCACCGTCCAAGTTGATCATAATCCGATCATCCTTGCTCAGTGGCGTTATTTCAACGTCCGTCGCCTTGGCATAGATGATCCCCGGATCACCGATGTGCTTACCCTGAAGGGCTTTGGCCATCAGGCTCAGCATATCGATCAGATTGCTCTTCTTTACGATGATCATCGTAAACTTCCCGTCATCCAGGGAGGCATCGGGCACGATCTGCTCGAAGCCGCCGACCGAATTGGTCAGGGCCAAAAAGATTGTCGAGGCCTGACCACGGTACTCCTGGCTGTCGTACTTAATGGATACGTCGACCGGTTTGACCCGTGGCAAAAGCTCGGCCCCCTTGGCAAAGTAGGCAGCGTAGCCAAACAGTGACTTCATCTGGGAAGGCACGTCATAGGTCAGCTCAGTCAGGGTTCCCCCGGCCGCAATGTTCATGAAGTAATTTTCACCGGCCCGGCCGATGTCGATCTTAAACTTCTTGTTCTTACGCAGGATCAGCTTAGCCGCCGCAATCGGATCATCACGCGGAATCCGTAGCGCCCGCGCGTAATCGTTGGTAGTTCCGGCGGGGATGATTGCCATCGTCGGCCGGTGTTTCAGCCCAGCGATCCCGTTGACGACCTCGTTTAGGGTCCCGTCACCACCGGCGGCCACGATCAGGTCAAAGCCCTCCTCAGCCGCTCGCCGCGCCTCGTTCTTGGCAGAGTCTGGCGCTGGCGTGGTAGCAAAGGCGCTGGTCTCATAGCCTGCCTGCTCGTAAATCGACAGGATGTCCACCAGATCACTGCGCAGAGCCTCCCGACCAGAAGTTGGGTTGTAAATCACTCGCGCTCGTTTTCGCATGATCAACCCTCCTTTGCTACATGGCAGCCAAGGACTTCTTCAGCAGCTGGGTAACCATCTGAGGGTTAGCCTTCCCGCGGGTCTGCTTCATGATCTGACCCATCAAGAAACCGAATGCCCGGTCCTTACCACTCTTGTAGTCGTCGATGGATTGCTGGTTGTTGGCTAACACATCGTCCACGATTGGCTGCAGCTGGGCAGGGTCCGACAGTTGAACCAGGCCGTGTGCCTTAGCGTAGGCACTTGGTTCTTCACCATTTAGGATCCCCTTGAAGACCTTCTTAGCCATCTTAGATGAGATAGTGCCGTCTTCGATCAGCTTAACCATCCCGGCCAGGTTGGCTGGTGTCAGCTTGGTTTCTGGCAAGTCGAGGTGCTGATCGTTTAAGTAGGAGTTCACATCGTTCATCAGGTAGTTGGCCACCCGCTTTGGATCGCCACCATCCTTGACAGCTGCCTCAAAGAAGTCTGACATTTCCTTCGTCTGGGTCAGGACCATGGCGTCGTAATCGGTCAGGCCAAGGTCGTCAACGTAGTGTTTGCGCCGTTCACCCGGCATCTCCGGCATCTCAGACTCAATCTCCTTGATCCAGTCGTCACTGACGTTCAGATCTGGAATATCCGGTTCTGGGAAGTAACGGTAGTCATCGGCCCCTTCCTTGGTCCGCATGGAAACCGTGGTCCCGGTTGGTTCATCATACCGCCGCGTTTCCTGAGCGATGTGGCCACCGGACATCAGGACATTTTGGTGCCGTTTCTCTTCGAAGGCAAGGGCTTTGCGGACGTAGTTGAAGGAGTTAATGTTCTTCATTTCCGTCTTGGTCCCGAACTGGTCAGAGCCGACTGGCCGGATGGAAATGTTGGTGTCCACCCGCATCGATCCTTCTTCCATCTTAACGTCAGAGATCCCGGTAAACTGGATCCGTTGCCGCAAGGCTTCCAGGTATGCGACGGCCTCGTCAGGAGAAGCAATATCCGGCTTGGAGACAATTTCGATCAGCGGTGTCCCCTGCCGGTTGAGGTCGACGTAGGAATACTTGCTGGTGTGGGTGTTCTTCCCGGCATCCTCTTCAATATGCATCTCTTTGATCCCGATCTTTTTCTTCTTGCCGTTGACCTCGATCTCGATCCAGCCATCATGGGCAATTGGCGTATCAGATTGGGTGATCTGGTAGGCCTTCGGGTTGTCCGGGTAGAAGTAGTTCTTCCGGTCGAAGTGCATGTGGTGGGCAATCTGCGCATGCAGAGCCAGACCGGCCATGATCCCATCACGGACAACCCCCTTATTCAGGGTTGGCAAAACACCAGGGTATCCCCAGTCGATCACGTTGGTGTTGGCGTTTGGCTGGTCACCATACTCAACCGGTGATGGACTATAGATCTTTGAATTCGTTTTTAATTCAACGTGGACTTCGAGCCCGATTGTTGTTTGAAAATTCATCTTAGTTTTGGCCCCCTAACTTTGGTGCTTTTTTATGGAAGTCAGTCGTCTGTTCAAAGACGTAACCAGCATTGTAGATGGTCTGCTCATCGAATGGCTTCCCAATGATCTGCAGGCCTACTGGCATTCCGTTCTTGGCAGAGAAGCCAGCTGGTACGGACATCGATGGCAGACCGGCCATGTTAACCGGAACCGTCAAGACATCGTTCATGTACATCTTCTTCGGGTCGTCGATTTCAGCACCAATCTTGAAGGCAGTGGAAGCACCAGTAGCCCCCAGGATCAGGTCGTGATTCTTGAAGACATCGTCAAAGTCCTGGGCGATCAAGCGACGAACCTTGGCAGCTTTATTGAAGTAAGCGTCGTAGAACCCAGCGGACAGGGAGAAGGTCCCCAGCATGATCCGCCGTTTAACTTCCTCACCAAAGCCTTCGGAACGGGAATGAACATAAACGTCTTCCAGGTTTTTAACATCCTTGGCCCGGAAACCGTAACGGATCCCGTCATAACGTTGCAGGTTAGATGATGCCTCAGACGAAGCCAGAATGTAGTAGGCCGGTACCCCGTACTTCGTGTGTGGCAAACTGACCTCATCAATGATGGCACCGAGGGATTCCAGATGATCCAGGGCCGCCTTAATAACATCATGCACGTCCTCATCTAGGTCATCGAAGTATTCTTTTGGCACGGCAATCCGCAGACCCTTGACACTGGTGTTGTCGTTCAGCTTGGCAGCCCAGTCTGGTACCTCTTTGAGTGAAGAGGTCATATCGTGCTCGTCGTTACCGGCAATCAGAGCAGTCAGGTAAGCATTATCCTTGACGGTCCGGGTCAGCCAGCCAACCTGATCAAAACTGGAACCGAAGGCAATAATCCCCCACCGGGAAACACGGCCATAGGTTGGCTTCATACCAACCACCCCGTTGAATGAAGCAGGCATCCGGATGGAACCACCGGTATCGGTCCCGAGAGCCCCAAGGACGTCACCCGCTGCAACAGCCGCCGCAGAACCACCAGAGGAACCGCCGGGTACCCGAGTCAGGTCCCACGGGTTATGAGAAGTGAAGAAGGCGGAGTTTTCCGTCGAGGAGCCCATGGCAAATTCATCCAGGTTAGTCTTACCGACGTTGATAAAGCCAGCCTTGTTCAACTTATCAACGACCGTGGCGTCGTAAACCGGATTGAAGTTCTCCAGCATCTTAGAGGCAGCCGTTGTCGTCAATCCCTTCGTCAGGATGTTATCTTTGACAGCTAGCGGCACTCCAGAAACCAGCTGGTCCCCGGCGATCCCGGCAGCGTCAACCTCCTGGGCCCGCTTCATGGCTGCATCCTCATTTAGGGTGATGAAGGCCTTAACCTGATCATCGTTACCCTTAATGTGGTCGAAGGTTTCCTTGGTCAGTTCCGTGGCGCTGATCTTCTTATTGACCAGGTCGTCGTGTAACTGGGTCAGATCAGTTTGATAGAAATCCATTATTCACCGTCCTCGCTTTCGTTAATGATTGCTGGAACTCTAATGTAACCGCCATCGGTGTCCGGAGCGTTCTTCAAGATTGCCTCGCGCTCCTCCTTAGATGATCTGACGGCCTTATCTTCACGCATCACGTTGATCCGATCGGTGGCTGAAGTCATTGGTTCAACCCCATCGGTGTCGACGGCAGCGAGGTCTTCAAACATATCGATAATGCTTCCTAATTGAGTGGTAAACTTGCCCAGCTCGTCCTTTGGAAACTCAAGCTTGGCAAGTTCAGCAACGTGTTCTACTTGTTGCTCAGTGATTTTACTGGCCATTCTCTCTACCTCTTTTCCAGTAATTTTAGTAATTTTGTATACATACATTTTATAATTTTAGCACAGAATGCGAATGATTTTTATTAAAGCGGTGGGATAAATCAAAATCAGCTAGACCGGACTAACCAATCTAGCTGATTCATTGATCTTAATATGATGTCAAAATGTGCGTCCGGAAGGTGTCAGAACCGGCATCCCGGTAAACAATTGCCTGCATCTCAGAATCAGACTGGATCCGAATGTCGATTGGAATCCCGTTTGGCAGATACTTCTTGGCAGCCCGAGCAATGTACTGAGTAAAGCTGGTAATCTCCGACTGGCTGTAGAACTGAGTCGTCACGGTAATATGCATCCCATCCAGCTGACCATTCTTGTATTGAGCCTGGGCGGTAACCCCACTCAGATTCGGGAAGAAGCTCTGGATCTGACTCTTGAAGTTGGAGAAACTGTCGCTATCCGTCTGGCTGGCACTGCCGGTTGAGTTGGACGTGCCGCTGGCCTTTGGCAGAACCACCGTCTTGTAGTCCAGCTTATGCCAGTTGCTGATCTTGTCGCCGCTATTCTTACTGTAGGCAAAGAAGCTGCCGCCGACCAGGCTGTCATCGGGTGCCTGCTTATAGAGGGCAATTACAATTGGAATATTGCCCACACCCGACTTTTGCCGGACCCGCTTCAGGACCTTAGCCGCAGCGATCTCACCCTGGCGCTTAACCTCGGCATCGCTGATCTTCTTGGTGAAGCTTGGGCCATCGTCCTTCTTCTTGTAGTTGTACTCAGAATTGATCCCGATCCCGATGGTCATCCCTTTCAGCTTCATGGAGTTGCCACTCTCTTCCATGTAGTCCTGCTCCTCAATCTGCTGAACATATATCGGGTTAGGATTGCTCCGCTTACCCTCGGCCGGGTTCAGGCCAGATGGGTTGTTCTTTGTCTTCCGCCCCAGCCAGTCCTCGATCGTACTGCTGTCGAGGTACTGACCCTCCTGGAAAATGTAGTTCTTCGGCGAGAAGACCCGCTTAGAAACCTGGGTTAACCCGTTTTCAAAGCTTTTCAAGTTGTACTGGTTATCGTTTTGACTAACGTTGATTCCCCGGGCCTTACTGGTCTTATAGCGGCCATTCTGAATAACCCCCTGGTAGTTACCACCACCGGAGCCGGTCGTGGTGTAATCCTTAGACGAGGATGAGTGACCGCCGAAGCCACATGATGCCAGGATAAGGCTGCTCATCAATATCATGGTGGCAGCAGTGATTTTCTTCATTTTCGCATTCACGATTATTCTTCCTCCTGCATTGCTTGATGGAACCGGGCCTCGTCCCAAACGGTAATTCCGAGGTCCTGGGCCTTAGTCAGCTTGCTGCCGGCTGCCGTACCCGCAATGACAATGTCTGTTTTCTTTGATACGCTACCGGTTACCTTGGCGCCGTGGTCTTCGAGCCACTGTTTGGCGTCACTGCGAGTCATCTCTTCCAACTTCCCGGTTAAGACGACTCGCCGACCGTTCCAGTCACTCTCCTCTGCCACCGCGGCAGCTGCTCCCTGATACGCGAAGTTGATCCCCGCATCCCGGAGCTCATCGATCAACATCACCACCTGTGGATTAGCAAAGTAGGTATGGACACTCTCACCGATGATCGGGCCAATCCCGTCGACGGCCGCGACCTCATCGGCACTGGCCGTCATCAGCTGATCTAAGTTGCCAAAGTGGGCCATGATCTGCCGTGCTGCCTTAGCACCAACATGGCGGATACCAAGACCGAACAATAAGCGCTCGACAGAATTATTACGACTATTATCGATTGATGTCAATAGGTTATTGGCCGATTTGTCACCAAATTTATCTAAAGTTAACAATTGGTCATACGTTAACTGGTAGAGGTCGGCCACGTCATGGATCAACTGTTTGTCCCAAAGCTGCTGAATGATCTTCGGCCCCAGGCCATCGATGTTCATTGCATTCCGAGACGCAAAGTGAGCTAGCCCCTCCTTGATCTGAGCCGGACACATCGGGTTGATGCAGCGCAGGGCGACCTCATCGTCTAGGTGGACCAGGGCGGAACCACAGACCGGACACTTAGTCGGAATCACGTACTCCTGGCTATCCACTGGGCGCTTTTTGAGATCAACCCGGGAGATTTCGGGAATAATGTCGCCAGCCTTATGAAGGTAGACGGTATCACCGATGCGGATGTCCTTCTCCCGTAAGTAGTCCGGATTGTGCAGGGAGGCCCGGCTGACCGTCGTCCCGGCCAGCTGAACCGGATCCATCACCGCAGTCGGCGTTACGTTACCTGTCCGGCCAACCGTCCAAACGATGTCCCGAACGATCGTTGCCTGTTCCTCCGGCGGAAACTTGTAGGCAATTTCCCACCGCGGTACCTTGACTGTATTGCCCAGGGCGTTCTCAGTAGCTAGGTCATTAACCTTTTCTACAATCCCGTCAATCCCATAGGACAGCTGGTTACGCTGCTTGGTGTACTCATCGATGTAGGCAGTAATCTCCGCTTCGTTGTGAACCACCCGGTTGTTGGGGTTAACACTAAAACCGAGCTCGCGCATCCGGTCAAGAGCAGCGGCCTGAGTCGTCACGCCCAGTTTCTGGTATTCCGGAACGTAGTACATGAAAGTCGCCAGATCCCGCTTGGCCGTCACTTTGGGGTCAAGTTGACGAAGACTGCCAGCTGCTGCGTTCCGTGGATTGGCGAAGACGGGCAGGCCTGCTGCCTCGCGCTCCTGGTTCAGTTTCACGAAGGATGCCTTAGGCATGTAGCACTCACCCCGAAATTCCAGGGTGAGCGGCTCGGGCAGCTCGTGGGGCACCGACTTGATCGTCATCACGTTAGCGGTCACGTCCTCACCGATCGTCCCATTACCCCGGGTCGATCCCTGGACCAGCTTTCCATTTTCATAAACCAGGGAGAGGGACAGACCGTCAATCTTGAGTTCCAGATTATATTCCGGCTCTACGGTCACGTCGCCATTCTCTTGCTGACGACGGTTAAAATCCATCAATTCATCCACCGAGAAGACATCCCCCATCGATAACATCGGAATGTCGTGCTGGACCTTGGTGAGCTGGGTGGTCACTGCCCCACCAACCCGCTGTGTCGGAGAGTCGGCCGTCTTCAGCTCCGGAAACTGAGTCTCTAAATCAACCAGGCGCTGATAGGCCCGATCATAGACATAGTCTTCCACGCTAGGGTTATCCTGCTCATAGTATTCCTTCCCCCACTGGGTAAGCTGTTTACGGAGGGGGACAATTTCTTTTTTGGCCGCCGCCAAACTGAGCTGGCTTACTGGTACTTGTTTATCCATTGTATGGCCTCACTTCTCTCAATCAACTTTAGTAATCGGGGCAAAACTAGCCAAGAGCCGTTTAACGCCCTGCTGAGGAAAGGCGATATCGAGCTCCATATCGTTACCGGTCCCACTGACCTTGACCACGGTTCCCTGACCCCATTTCTTGTGTTGAACCTTGTCACCGGTTTTCCAGCTGACCTTGTCGGCACCGGTTCCGGTATTGGTGATCGGCTTGACCCTCTTCCCGGCGTGGCGATAGTCGTGCTGGGAACGGTAGGTTGACGCCGTGGCTGACGTCTTACCAAACGGCAGCTTGCGTTCATTCAGGTCATTGCCTTCACTGCTGTTCTCAAACTGCAGCAGATCAGGGTTGATTTCCTCGACAAATCTTGACGGCTGATTACGCTGAATCCGGCCGTACAGCAGTCGGGAGAAAGCGTTGGTCAGGTAGAGTTTCTTCTTGGCCCGGGTGATCCCAACATAGGCCAAACGACGCTCTTCCTCCAACTCGTCGTTCTCCATGACGGCCCGGGAGAGAGGGAAGATCCCCTCTTCCATCCCCACAAGAAAGACGACCGGGAATTCCAGCCCCTTGGCGGCGTGCAGGGTCATCAGGGTCACCGCTGGCGCCTGTTCGTCGACGTCATCCTGGTCGGAAACCAGGGCCAGATCGGCTAGGAAGTTGGTGATCTTTTGGACGTTGTCGTCACCGTCGTCCTTGTGCTTTTCGTCGTACTCCTGAGTCACTGACTTAAATTCATCCAGGTTCTCCCGACGAGTCTGGGCCTCGAGGTTCTTGTCCTGGTCAAGCATCTTGTTGTAACCACTCTGTTCCAGGATCTGTTCGGTCAGATCAGTCAGGTTCAGATATTCGGCCTGTTTAGTCAGGTTCCTCATCAAGTCACCAAACTCAGCGATCTTGTTCCGGGTCCGGCTGGTGATCTGGTTGGCAATGTCAACATTCTCAGCTGCCTGGAGGAGGGACCAGTGATTGTCGTTAGCAAACTCCCGCAGGTGCTCAACACTGGTCAGTCCGATCCCCCGTTTAGGAGTGTTGACAACCCTGGTAAAGCTCATCGAGTCCTGCGGATTGACGATTAGGGTCAGATAGGCCAGGACGTCGCGGATTTCCTTACGGTCATAGAACTTATGACCACCGACCATCGTATAGGGCACACTGCTCTTCAGGAAGGTTTCCTCAATCACCCGTGACTGGGCATTGGTTCGGTAGAGAATAGCAAAGTCGTTGTAGTGGTAACCGTGCTTTTCACGTTCTTCCATAATCTTAGAAACGATAAACTGAGCTTCATCGTGCTCACTCTGGGCCCGATAGTAGGAAATCTTCTCCCCCTGGCCATTTTCGGTCCAAAGTTTCTTCTTGCGCCGGTTGACGTTATTCACGATGACTTCATTGGCTGCATCCAAAATATTCTGGGTGGACCGGTAGTTTTGCTCCAACATAACCGTCTTGGCCTGCGGGTAGTCATGCTCAAAGTTCAGAATGTTATTCATGTTGGCACCCCGCCAGCCATAGATACTCTGGTCGGCATCCCCAACAACACAAAGATTCTGATAACCCTTGGCCAACAGGTTAACCAGCCGGTACTGTGCGTCATTGGTATCCTGGTATTCGTCGACGTGGATGTAGTGGAACTTGTTTTGGTAAAACTCTAAGGTTTCAGGATCCTGTTCAAACAGCTCGATTGTCTTCATGATTAGGTCGTCGAAATCCAAGGCCTGGTTGGCTTCCAGTTCCTGCTGGTAAAGCTTGTAGGCCCGTGCCACCATGTTCTCAAACATGCTGTCGGCCTTATCGCTGTATTCCGCTGGAGTCAGCAATGCGTTCTTGGCATTGGAAATCTCACTGAGGATACTGCGCGGGTCGAACTTCTTGGTATCGATATTCAACTCGCCACAGATTCGCTTCATCAGTGTCCGCTGCTCACTGGTATCAGCAATCGTAAAGGCCCGGTTATAGCCGATCTTCTCGATATCGCGGCGCAGAATCCGCACACACAAGGCGTGGAATGTCGATACCCAGACATCGTTGGCACTCTCGCCGAGCAGCTTGCCGACCCGCTCTTGCATCTCCTTAGCGGCCTTATTAGTGAAGGTAATTGCCAGGATGTTCCAGGGCAGAACCCCCTTCTCTTCAATCAGGTAGGCCACCCGATGCGTCAGCACCCGGGTCTTTCCAGAACCTGCTCCAGCCATCACCAACAGCGGCCCCTCAGTGGTTACCACCGCCTCAGCCTGCTTGTCATTCATTCCTTCTAAAAGCTCTTGACTGTTATTCACGCCGTTACCGTCCTCTCTTAAAAAATCATCGGCTAATATTATACCAAATAATCAACTTCCTTGGGCCGAAACACTCCCCCTAATTTATACCGGCAGCCTTGTCCGGACAGCGACACACGTGCTAAAATAACCTGTTTTGCAAATTAGGATTATTTAAGGAGGAATTGTGTGGATAAGCTATTTGAAAACACCTCGATCAAGCGCGCCTATTTCATTCTGGCCTTACCGGTAGTTATGAGCATGGCGATCACGATCATCTACAACATGGTCGACACCTTCTTCGTTGCCAAAACCGGGAACCCCGACCTAGTTGCCGGAGTCTCTCAAGGGGCCCCGATCTTCACGCTGATGATCGCCATCGGGGATATCTTCGGTCTCGGCGGTAGTTCGGTGATCTCCCGTCTCTTTGGTGAGCGCCGCGATAAAACTGCCCGCTACGTCAGTGGCTACTGTTTCTACGCTGCCATCGTCTGCGGCCTGATTGTTACCGCCCTGATGTTCATCTTCCAGACACCAATTCTCCACATGCTGGGGGCGTCACCAGCCACCTGGAAGTATGCCCGGGAGTACTATCTGGTGATTGCCGCTGGAGCAACCTTCATTATCTTCGGTCTATCGCCTACTAACATCCTCCGAACCGAGGGGCTGGCAACACAGTCAATGATCGCCAGCATTACCGGGACCGGAATCAACATTGTCCTCAACCCGATTTTCATCTTTACCTGCGGACTGGGGGCAGCTGGGTCAGCCCTCGCCACCGTGGTCAGCAACGTCATCGCCGACATTCTGATGGTCTACTACCTGCGAACCAAGAGCAAGAAACTGACCACCTCGATCCACGAGACCCGAATCAGCGGCCAGCTCCAGCGCGAGATCTACGCCATTGGTATTCCCGCCTCAGTGACCAACATCATGGTGACCTTCGCCACCGCTGTCACCAACCGCTACCTGATTGCCTACGGGGCCAATAGTGTCGCCGCGATGGGGATCGCCATGAAGGTCAATACCATTATCGTCATGGTAATGGTCGGCTTTGCCTTCGGAGCCCAACCACTGATCGGTTACACCTATGGAGCCCGCGATGAGCGCCGCTTCAAGGAGACTCTTCGCTTTGACCTGGCCGTGGTAGCTGGCCTGGCAATCATTCTGACTATCCTGATGATGATCCTGGCTCCCCAGATTATTCACCTCTTCATGCACGATCCGGTCATTGTCCGTGAAGGGACTGGGATGCTGCGTTGGCTGGCCTCATCGACAACCATCGCCGGGATCGTGATGGTCCTTACCACCACCTTCCAATCGATGGGTAAGGCCATCCCCGCATTCTGGCTCTCATTCAGCCGGCAAGGCCTGATCTTTGCCATTGTTATTATCGTATTAACTCACTTCTTCGGTTACACTGGAATTCTGGCTGCCCAGGCCTGCTCAGACGTCCTCACCTTAGTCCTAGCCGCCTTTCTTTACCATGTCTACCGGCCACGCTTCAAAAAGAGGAAATAAACCGCTTGGTATCCTGGACGGCTAGCATATCAGTTTCCCCGTAACATTAAAAGTATCCAGAAAACCACAAATGGCTGGGAGAAAATGTTGTTTCTCCCAGCCCCTTTTTCAGTTCCGAATATTATAAAGTAGTTACGGGAAATAAGCTTCTTTCTACTCTTAATTATCTTCCTGATCCTCACTAACCGGTTCCTTCCAGACCTCGGTATCATCAACCTGGTTCTCCAGGTCAATCAAGTTATCACTGCCCGTAACCCAAACAAAGCCAAGAATGCTCTGGTCGTCGCCATCCTGGTCATTGAAGAACCGGAACTGCCAGTTGTTTTTCAACAGCCACTGACGCTGGATAGCGATTTGCTGGTACCTGCGAACTACCATCAGCAAACCTACTTGGAGTGGTTGGACCTGGTGGAGCGGCATCCCCACTGTGGCCCGAACCTGTTCCTCGTACTGGTCAACATTGGCTGTGGTGTCATAGACGTTGGCAATTGAAGTCAGGCCCAGTTCGATGTTCTTGACATAGAGGGTGCCCGTCCCGGTGACGTAAAAGTTGACCGAGAAGACCCCGTTGTATTCAAGCGAATTGGCAACGCTCTTCACGATCCGTTGCATTTCAGCCAGCAGGTCATCGTTGACCGTTGCTGGAGTGGCAACCGAAACCAGCTGACGGTCCGCCGTGAAATGCAGTTTGGCCAGTGGGAAGATCTCTGTATCCTCGCCATCAGTAGCCGCCGTCATCGTGTACTCGCTCGTATGATCGATCCAAGACTCCAGCAGATAGGTTCCGGTCTCAATGAAATCTGCTGCCCGAACAATGTCAGACTGACGCTTGATGATCATCGACTGTTCACCAAGGCCCCGCTGAATCGGCTTTAGCAATGCTGGATAACCGATCGAGTCAATCGATTGGTAAACGTCATCCAGGCTGACCACCGTGACGTAGGGAGCAATATTGATGTTGACCTGATCTAGGAAAGCCCGCTCCATCAAGCGGTCCTGAATAATCTCCAGACCATTGATCCCCTGTGGAATAGCAGCATACTGACCCAGAAAATGCAAAACCCGGGCATCGACGTTTGGCGTCTGGTAGATGATTGCATCACAGGATTCGCCAAACTGGGCCAGCTTAATTTTATCATTGTAAGCCCCGATGATGGTCTCATCAGCCATCTTAGTGATCGTCGGCTGGGCATGATCAACGTAAACCAGAACGTTGAACCCAGCCTTTTTTGCCGCCGCAATCAGGGCACCGCCGTTACGGTTGATGGCAATGATTCCCAGGGTACTCCCTGGATAAAAAGCATTCCTCTTCATGCTTAAGCTCCTTTCACTATCTAGTTGGGCATAAATTCAATCTGATTGTCCGACAGGGACTTGATCCGCGCCAGTGATTCCAGACGAATTCCCCGGTCCTTGAGTTCCTTGGCACCTGGCTGGAAGCTCTTTTCAATCACGATTCCGGCGCCAGCTACTTGGACACCGGCCTGGTCGGCAATCTCGAGCATTCCCTCAACAGCCTGACCGTTTGCCAGGAAGTCATCGATCATCAAAATCTTGTCATCCGGTGAGACATACTTTTTGGAGATTGAGATGCGGTTAGTCGTCTTTTTGGTATATGAGTAGACATCGGCCACGTACATGTTTTGGTTTAATGTCAGGCTCTTATGCTTGCGGGCGAAGATTACTGGCACCTTCATCGCCAACCCGGTCATTACCGCCGGAGCAATCCCGGATGATTCGACCGTCCAAATCTTGGTGACGCCGGAATCGGCGAAGAGTTTAGCAAACTCTTGGCCCACGTGCAGCATCAACTCTGGGTCCACCTGGTGGTTCAAAAATGCGTCCACCTTGAGGACGTTGCCTGGCAAGACCGTTCCATATTCTCTAATCTTTTCCTCTAGTTCACGCATCGTCGCTACACCCCTTTATTTGCTACTTATCATAATTATATAACTTATAAGTCTTGATTACCGAGATTAATTTCTGCGCATAATCTGGATCAGTGGCGTAACCAGAATCCTGGAGGGCCTTGGCCGCCTCCTGATAGTTGCTGGCCTTAACCACCCGGTCATAGTTCTGCTGATTAGTGTCGGTCCCCGTTAACATCAACTTGGTGTGATCCTTGATCGAGTCACTCCAGCTATCGTAGACCCGGAAACGCCCCTTGGTCACGATCCACTTACCATTGATATATTCCTTCGTAGTTAGTTCCCGAGAGTTGGGACCAGTTCCTTTGATTCCAAAGAGGTTATGGTACTGGGATGCCAGCTTGCTGGTTCCCCACTGTGATTCCAGAATCGCCTGAGCAATCGTGATCGAGGCGTAAACATGGTAGGTATTCTGCATTGCCTGGGCCTCAGGGGCAACCTGCTTAATAAAGAGCTCCTTGGCCTGACGATCACGCTCTCGGGCCTGCTGCTCAATCCGCTGCTGGTTCCAAATCCGGTAGAAGTGGTGCCCGGCATACACCCCCAGGAAGATCACAATGACTGCTAGTATCCATACCGTCGTCCTAGTCGTCGAGCGGCGTTTCTTTGTTCTTCTACGTTTTGCCAAAAAATGGGCCTCCTTTATCCTACTAGTTCTTAATTGTAGCAAAATAAACCCATTTTGGCGCTAATTTTAAAACAAAAATAAGGACTCAGCCGAACAATCCTCAGCTGAGTCCTTATTTAACTTCATTCTAGTGGAACTGCATCCCACCATCGACAATGATGGTCTGGCCAGTGATGTAATTGGAGTCCGGTCCGGCCAAGAACCCAACCACATTGGCAACGTCTGCTGGTTCAGAGAGCCGCTTCAAGGCGATGTTCTTAGCAAAGGTCTGCATCCCCCATTCATCGCTCTTGCCAGCGTTCTTTCCAACCTGGTGGGCAATATCGAACATCATCGGTGTCTTAACAATTCCTGGTGCGTAGGCATTAACAGTAATCCCTTCATCAGCGAAATCCCGGGCAGCTACCTGAGTGATCCCCCGAATAGCAAACTTGGTTCCAGAGTAGAGAGCTAGGTTCGGGTTACCAACCACCCCAGCCTGCGAGGTTGCGTTGATAATCTTACCGCCGTGCCCCAGCTTCTTGAATGCCCGGTGGGCCGCCTGAATTCCCCAAAGGACCCCACCAACGTTGACACCATAAACCTTACTGAATTGTTCTGGGGTAATCGTGTCGATCGGAGTGGTCGGCCCCAAGCCGGCATTGTTAACCATGACGTTGAGGTCGCCAAAGTGATCAACAGTTTGATCAACCGCTGCAAAGACAGCATCACGATCAGAAACGTCGGCCACGATCGGTAGTGCCTCACCGCCCCTATCATTAAACTCCTTGGCAGTGTCATCCAACTTATCCTTTTCCAGAGCTAACAAGGCGACTGCAAAGCCATCCCGAACGAGGCGTTCAGCAATCGCCTTCCCGATACCTTGACTACCACCGGTAACAATTGCAACTTTCTTTGCCATGAGAGTTTACCTCCTTATTATCCAATTTCCATCAACACCTTTATTATAATTGAAGCGCTTTCAGAAGTGAAGCGATAGGATGTTATCAGTCGTTAAAATATATCTGCCAACACGCATCTTAAGACACAAAAAAGCACCAGCCAAATAGCTGATGCTTTTGATATTGAAGCGATAATCGAATATTAACGCTTACTGAATTGAGCAGCCTTACGAGCCTTCTTCAGACCTGGCTTACGACGTTCCTTCATACGAGGGTCACGAGTCAAAAGACCGGCCTTCTTGAGGGCGTCACGGAAGTCAGGGTCAACGCTGAGCAGGGCACGGGCAATCCCGTGACGAACAGCGCCGGCTTGACCGGAGAATCCACCACCATTGATGTTAGCGATAACGTCGTATTGACCGTTAGTCTTGGTAACATCGAATGGTTGGTTAACGATAGCACGTAAGTTGGCAAATGGAATGTAGTCTTCAATTGCCTTGCCGTTCATCGTAATCTTACCTGAACCTGGTACTAAGCGAACACGTGCGGTTGCGTCCTTACGCCGACCAGTACCACTGTATTGTACTTGTTGAGCCAATTCCATTCCCTCCTTAGATTAAGTTCGTAATATCCAATGCTTCAGGCTTTTGTGCAGCATGACTGTGGTCTTCACCAGCGTAAACATGCAGCTTCATGCCCATCTTGTGACCCAGAGAGTTGTGGGGAAGCATACCCTTGATAGCAGTTTCCAGCAACTTTTCTGGTTCCTTAGCACGGAAGTCACCGGCAGTCCGTTCCTTCAAACCACCAGGGTAGTTTGAGTGACGGTAGTACTTCTTTTGTGAAGCCTTCTTACCAGTTAACTTAACTTGCGCAGCGTTGATAACAATAACATTGTCACCAGTATCAACGTGTGGAGTAAATGTTGGCTTGTTCTTACCACGCAGAATTGATGCGACGACGGTGGCCAGACGACCCATTGGGACATCCTTAGCATCGACAACGTACCACTTGCGATCAACTTCACCAGGTTTTGCGATGTATGTCGTTCTCACGATTAAGTCCTCCAATTTTGTTTTTCTTTTACATATAATAGTGTACCGAGTTATTAGATGGAAAAGAAATACCAAGTGCTAGTATACCTTCTTCTACCCCTGACGTCAATCATTTTCCATAATCCACCGACACCAGATACAGTCCACTCGCCGGTGCAGTCATCCGGGCCTGGGTTCGATCCTTGGCAGCTAGAACCCGCTTGACGTCACTGACCGGTCGCTGGTTACTACCGACCTCGAGCAGGAAGGCAACCATGATTCGGATCTGGTTGTAGAGAAAGCCGTTCCCCGTGAACTCGAAGATTACCTCATTGTCGTGCTCGTCGCGGTAAATTATTATCTTCTCTACCGTCCGAACATTGCTCTTGGCCTGGCTTCCCGAGGCCACAAACGAGGTAAAGTCATGTTCACCGATAAAGTCCTTCGCCGCCGCCTTCATCTTCGCCAGGTCAAGCGGGTACTTATAGTGAGCCGTGTAGTTGCGCTTAAAGGGGTTGACAAACTCCCCTTGGTCAACTCGATAACGGTAGGTCTTTCGATGAGCACTATAACGGGCATGAAAGTCGGTACTGACCTCCTCAGCCTTCTTCACCAGAATATCGAGTGGCAGGATGCTGTTTAAGGCCTTACGCATCGAATCGTTGCTCAAATGATAAGGAATATCAAAATGGGCCACCTGGTTAAGCGCGTGAACTCCAGCGTCCGTCCGTCCCGACCCAATCACAGCAATTGCCGGGTCCGGATGTTTGGCAATCTTGTTAACGGCATTCTTCAGGACCTGCTCCACCGTCCGCTTGTGAGGCTGAATCTGGAAGCCGGAGAAGTTAGTGCCATCATAGGCAAAGGTAATTTTATAGCGATACAAAGTTACAATAATCCTCCTCTAATCATGAATAAGATGACGGTTACCAGAACCATCACCACGAATGTCACGGTGTCGCGACCCTGCCAATGAAGCTGACGGAAATGAGTCCGGGGGGAATCGGGGTCATACCCTCGCGCTTCCATAGCGGTTGCCAGATCCTCAGCCCGTTTAAAGGAATTGACAAACAACGGAATCAGGACTGGAACAAGGTGCTTAATCCGCTGAACCAGGTTCCCCTGATGGAAGTTCATCCCCCGGGACCGCTGGGCATTGGTAATTTTTCCCGCCTCATCCATGATTGTTGGAATGAACCGCAGGGCGATTGACAGCATTAAAGTGATCTGGTTAACCGGGACTCGCAGGACTTTTAGCGGCCGCATAAACCAGTCTAATCCGTCAGCAATACGAAGAGTCGGCGTTGTCGCCGTGAGGACAGTCGAGGCAGTGATAATAACCATAAACCGATAAAAGATGATCAGAGAGTTGACCAGCCCGTCATGCGTGATCGACATGATCCCCCAGTGCCAGTAAAGTTGTCCCCCGCTGCTGAAAAGGACTTGAAAGGCAACTGTAAAGATGATCACCCATGTTAACGGCCGCAGCCCCTGCCAGTACTGGTGGAAACTAACACGACTCATTAGTATTGCCACCAATAGCCCCGCCAGTAGCCAAAGACTGGTTCCCCAGCTATTGGCAAAGAAGACCAGAACGACGTACCAGACACACATTAAAAGCTTCATCCGAGGATCGAGACGGTGAAGGGGCGAGGCAACTGGGACGTAACTTCCAAAGACAATCTTGTTATTCACCGTGTTTTCCCCCTAACTTAGCCGCTAGCTGATCAGCCAGGGCATCGATACTCAGCGCCGGGTCAACCGATACCCCGGCATCGCGCAACCGGTGGGCCATTCCTACGGCAGCTGGAACGTTAAGGTGATTAGCTGCTAGAAAGGCTGGATCGGCAAAAATCTCTCGTGGTGGCGCACTTTTTACCAGGTGTCCCTGGTTCATTACAACCACTTGATCAGCATACTCGGCCACCTGGTCCATTTGGTGAGTAATCAGGAGGATGGTTGTTCCAGCCGCATGCAATTTGGCAATGTTAGCAAGCAGACGATGGGTGGCAGCGGCATCAAGGCCGGCAGTCGGCTCATCTAAGATCAGGATAGCCGGGCGCATGGCCAGTACCCCGGCAATGGCAACCCGCCGCATTTGACCACCGGAGAGGGCAAACGGTGATCGGTCGGCAAAGGTCGCAGGCAGGTCCACCAGTTTAAGGGCATCACTAACCGCTGCCTGTACACGCTCGGGTGACCAGCCAAGATTTGTGGGACCAAAAGCAATGTCCTGACCGACCGTCTCAGCAAAGAGCTGCTGCTCGGGAAATTGGAAGACATAACCAACATGCTGCCGCAGCCGAGCAAGGTCCGCCGGAGATGACTGGGCAGTTACCGTGACATCCCCCACCTGAATCTGACCACTGGTCGGTCGGCCTAAGCCATCGATCAACGAGGCCAGGGTGCTCTTTCCACTCCCGGTATGGCCGACGATGCCGACAAAACTGCCAGCCGCAATCCGTACACTCACATTATCAAGTGCCGGCCGTTTTGCCGGGGACGAGTAGTTAAAGCTGACATTTTTAATTACAATTGTTGGCATAACCATTCCACCATCGCTTCCTCCGTGAAGTACTGGGCCGGCACAAACACTCCACGATCAACCAGTGCCTGGCGAAGGGCTTGGCCAGCTGGTACACCGACTCCGATGCGCCGCAAAAGGTCCACATCCTGAAGAACCGTCGCGGTCTTTCCCTGGCGAATGACCTGACCAGCGTCCAATACCAGAACCCGGTCCGCGGTTGCCATCTCAACGGGGTCATGGGTAATTGAAATAATTGTATAATTCCGCTCGCCCCGCAGGCGCTGGAGAAGGTCCAGGATCAGCTGACGCCCAGCCGGATCTAGCATACTAGTGGCCTCATCCAAGATAATTACTTTTGGTTTAAGTGCCAGAATACCAGCAATTGCCACCCGTTGTTTCTGGCCCCCAGACAGCATCGCTGGTTCAGCGTTTGCCATTTTCTCCATTCCAACCGCTGCTAGAGCGCGTTGAATCCGTGGCGCCATCTCTTTTGTGGCGACCTGGCGATTCTCCAGACCAAACGCCACGTCATCGGCTACCGTGGCACCAACAAACTGATTGTCGGGGTTCTGAAAGACGATCCCCACCTGCTGGTGCACCTGGGCCATATTCTCCTCGGTCACCGACAAACCACAGACATTAATCTGTCCCTGCTTAGGCATCAATAGGCCATCGATCAAGCGGGCTAGGGTACTCTTCCCGCTCCCGTTACGACCGATAATCGCTGTCCATTCCCCTACCGGAAAGCTGAGGCTGACGTCATCAAGAATCGGTCGGTCAGTATTGGGATATTGAAATTGAACGTTGGTCAGTGTGACTGCATCCACCACGCGTTCCTCCTCACATCGTTAATATCACTATTTTAACAGCGAACCACTGCCATCAAAAGGATTTTAAACTAAAAAATCACTTACCACCAAGGTGCGCGGGGTTTCCGCATTCGAGCTAGACTAGGGATTGCTCCCACCATCGTAACGCTCTATACCACTGATGATAGTGATTCTTTATTACGTATTTAGTTATTGGTCGACAAAGTATTAGTCAACGAATTCCAAAATAACCATTGGTGCACCGTCACCACGACGAGGCATCGTCTTCAGAATCCGCGTGTAACCACCTTGACGGTCAGCATACTTTGGAGCAAGTTCTTCAAACAGGTGTTGAAGAGCAGATTGAATCCGAATGTTGTCGCCGTCTTCCTTAACGTCAGCAACGACGTTCCGAAGATAAGCAGCAGCCTTACGCCGGGATGCAAGATCACCATGCTTGGCAAGCGTGATCATCTTATCAGCAGTCTTACGAACTTCCTTAGCCCGTGCTTCGGTAGTGGTAATTTGACCATTAACAATTAAATCAGTAGTTAAATCACGTAATAAAGCTTTACGTTGTGAACTTGTACGTCCTAATTTACGGTAACTCATGAAGTGGTTCCCTCCTTTGCAATTGGTGTTAATTAATCATCTTGGCGGAATGAAACACCGAGATCATTTAACTTAAGCTTAATTTCTTCTAATGACTTCTGTCCTAAGTTTCGAACCTTCATCATGTCCGAAACGGTACGATCAGTCAATTCCTTGACGGTGTTGATGCCCGCCCGCTTAAGGCAGTTGTATGAACGGACTGAAAGGTCCAGTTCCTCAATCGTCATTTCGAGCATCTTTTCCTTATGGGTTTCTTCCTTTTCGACCATCACTTGGGCATTTTGTGCTTCTTCGGTAAGATCCACAAACATTGCCAGGTGTTCGGTCAAAATCTTGGCCCCTAGGCTCACCGCTTCAGTAGGTGTTAATGAACCGTCAGTCCAAACATCCAAAGTCAACTTATCGTAATCGTTGCGTTGACCAACACGTGCATTTTCGACAGTGTAGTTTACACGTTCAATTGGGGTATAGATGGAGTCAATTGGCAATACACCGATGGCAAGGTCTTCCATCCGGGCCTTATTATCATTAGCAGAAAGGTAACCGCGACCTTTATCAGCTGTCATCTTAATGTGTAATTCCGCACCGTCAGCAACAGTTGCAATGTGCAGGTCAGGGTTTAAAATGGTGACTTCACCATCACCCTGGATATCCGCGGCAGTTACTTCGGCTGGTCCCTTGACATCGAGCTCAAGATCCTTTTGATCTTCAGAGTTAATCTTCAAGGAAACCTTCTTAAGATTTAAGATAATTTGGGTTACATCTTCAGTGACACCTTCAACGGTGCTGAATTCATGCAAAACCCCATCAATTTGCATACTGGTGATTGCTGCACCCGGGAGTGAAGCCAGCAGTACACGTCTTAATGAATTACCAAGAGTAGTTCCATAACCGCGTTCAAGTGGTTCTACAACAAACTTGCCGTAGTTATCAGTCTCTTCAACTTTGTGAATGTTTGGCTTTTCAAATTCGATCATTCTATCCCTGTACCCCTTTCAAAACGTGGTTCGCATTTGAGACGAAAAGGCAATCGCTGGCAAATACCAACACTGTCAATTAAACACGACGACGCTTTGGAGGACGAGAACCATTGTGTGGGACTGGAGTTACATCACGAATAGCAGTAACTTCCAAACCAGTTGCTTGAAGAGCACGGATGGCAGATTCACGACCGGAACCTGGACCCTTAACTTCAACTTCAACAGTCTTCATACCGTGTTCCATTGCTTGCTTAGCAGCAGCTTCTGATGCCATTTGAGCAGCGAATGGTGTAGACTTACGACTACCCTTGAAGCCTAAAACACCGGCTGATGACCAAGCAACAGCGTTACCTTGAACATCAGTGATCATGATCAAAGTGTTGTTGAACGTTGAGTGGATGTGGGCAACACCAGTTTCAACATTCTTTTTTGCACGACGCTTACGCGTACCCTTTTTGGTTGCCATATCTAGTACTAACCTCCTTTTTTAATAAAATCTAATTACTTCTTCTTGTTTGCGATGGTAACAGCCTTACCCTTACGAGTCCGGGCGTTGTTCTTCGTGTGTTGACCACGAACAGGCAAACCACGACGGTGACGCATACCACGGTATGAACCAATTTCTTGGAGCCGCTTGATGTTCATGGAAACTTCACGACGCAAGTCACCTTCCACTTGGATCTGGTCGACTTGTGCACGAATCTTTTCTTCTTGATCTGGAGTCAGATCACGAACACGAATGTCTTCTGAAACACCGGCATTTTCAAGGATCTTCTTTGCACGAGAATCACCAATACCGTAAATATAAGTTAAGCCGATTACGATACGCTTGTCACGAGGTAAATCGACACCTGCAATACGAGCCATTTATTGCACCTCCGTTCTTAATTAATTTTATTACTTACCTTGACGCTGCTTGTGCTTAGGGTTTGCAGAGCAAATAACCATAACACGTCCATGACGCTTAACGATCTTGCAGTGCTCGCACATCCGCTTGACTGATGGTCTTACTTTCATTATTAAATCCTCCTAGAGAGTTCCTGTTAACTACTACTTAAACCGGAACGTGATCCGACCCTTAGTCAGGTCATAAGGGGACATTTCAACCTTAACCCGGTCACCAGGTAAGATCTTGATGTAGTGCATCCGAATCTTACCGGAGACGTGAGCTAAGATCTCAGCTCCATTTTCCAGTTCAACTTTAAACATCGCATTAGGCAAAGTCTCGGTAACTTTACCTTCTACTTCAATCACATCGGCTTTTGCCACGGAATGGTTCCTCCTTGCCTAATCAAGAAAATTACGTAAAAACGGTGGAAAGTGCGGTCACTTCCCACTGTCAGCTAGATAAACCTTGCCTAGTTTAGCATAACTAGCCGCACTTCGCAAGGCATAACCCAGATTAAAGGTTATTGAGCACTTTCTTGACGTCGTCGTAAACCTTGTCAATGTCCTGTTGGCCATCGATCGTGTGCAAAACGCCTTGCTTTTGGTAGTAATCTACCAGTGGTGTATTCAATTTGATGTTAACATCAAGACGATTCTTAACCGTTGCCGGCTTGTCATCGTCACGTTGGTAGAATTCGTGGCCGCCACAAACATCACAAGTACCTTCAACCTTGGTTGGGTTGTAAACCTTGTGGTAAGTTGCACCACAGTTGCGACAGATGAACCGGCCACTCAGACGTTCAACCAACACATCCGGTTCAACGTGGATGTTGATGACTGCATCTAAGTGACGGTCACTCTCTGCTAACATCTTATCCAAGGCTGCTGCCTGGTTAAGATTACGAGGAAAACCATCAAGCATGAAGCCGTTCTTGGTGTCGTCTTGAGCTAACCGTTCCTTAACGATACCGTTAGTGACCTCGTCTGGAACAAGTTCACCCTTATCAATGTACTTCTTAGCTTCGAGCCCCATCGGCGTTTCGTTCTTGATCGCCGCCCGGAAAATGTCACCGGTTGAGATGTGAGGAATATCGAAGTCTTCCACAATCTTCTGAGCTTGGGTACCCTTACCAGCGCCGGGCAAACCCATTAAAACAAGATTCATACTCATTTACCATTTCCTCCTTCAGGTTCGCGAATAAATCCGATGTATTCACGCTTCATTGTTAAACCGTTCAATTGCCGAACCAAGTCCAATGCGATTTGGACAATGATCAGTAAACTAGTACCACCAAGACCGATTGATTGACTGAGGTTCCAAACATTACTTGCAACCAATGGGATCAACGAAATCAGGCCCAGGAATAGTGAACCAACCGTACTCAAACGCATTAACAGTGACGAAACATAATCTTGCGTGCCCTTTCCAGGACGAACACCTGAAATGTAACTGCCTTGCTTCTGCAAGTTTTCGGCCAACTTTTCGGGATTAACCTGAACAAAGGCGTAGAAAAAGGTAAAGACAACAATCAGCAGAATGTAAAGGGTAATCCCCGGTCCAGACTGCATGTTAAAGATCGTTGACATAACTTGGTACCAGGTATCTCCCCCGTGATTCTGTTGAAACGCCATCAGAATGGTCTGCGGCGTCGAAATGAAGGATCCGGCAAAGATAACTGGAATAACTCCAGAAACGTTAATCTTCAATGGTAGATAACTACTTGATGGTGAAGTGGTTGTCCGACGAGTATATTGAATTGGCAGCCGCCGCTCGGCCTGTTGAACCCAGGTAACGAATGCCACAATAATAACTAATGCAATAACTACTAAGGCGATGAAGCCGATTCCCATCCAGAGGGCGGAACCAGATTCACCTGCAATTTGATCATCCCAGAGTTGCCGAATTCCACCCGGCATCTGTGCAACGATCCCGGCAAAGATGATTACGGAAACCCCGTTACCGAGGCCCCGTTCCGTGATCATATCACCCATCCAAGTAGCAAACATTGTACCAGCGGTCAAGATCAACCCGATGGTCAGATAGGTCTGAACCCCCGGGTGATTAACCAAGTGGATTGAACTCAAGGCATTAAACCCGGCAGTAATCCCAATCGACTGAATAAAGCCCAGTACAATCGTCAACCACCGAGTCGCTTGATTCAATTTTCGCCGTCCAACTTCACCTTGCTTACTCCATTCAACAAACCGCGGAACGATATCCATCTGCAGCAGTTGAACAACAATCTGAGCAGTGATGTATGGAGATACCCCCATCGCAAACAATGAGTAGTTCTCCAATCCACCACCACTAAAAGTATTGAGGATCGATGCTAACCCGGTCGAGGAAATCTCCTGCAGTGCAGCAGCATTAACTCCAGGAACAGTGATAGCCGCCCCAATCCGGTAAACAATCAGCACAAACAGGGTAAACAGGATCTTCTTACGAATGTCCTTAACCCCAAGTGCATTCTTGACGGCTTTGAACAAATTACATCACCTCAGTTTTACCACCGGCAGCTTCAATTGCAGAAACTGCGGAAGCGGAAAACTTGTTAGCCTTAACAGTTAACTTCTTCTCAAGCTTACCACTACCAAGAACCTTAACACCGCTCTTCAAGTTCTTGACCAAGCCGCTTTCCATCAGGACTTGTGGAGTAACTTCAGTACCGTCATCGAACTTGTTCAATGCAGTCAAGTTAACAATAGCGTATTCCTTACGGTTAATGTTGGTAAAACCACGCTTTGGGATTTGCCGGTAGAGTGGCATTTGGCCCCCTTCAAAGCCCAGACGAGTCTTACCATGAGCCTTTTGACCCTTCGTACCACGTCCGGAAGTAAAACCATGACCGGATGAAAGGCCACGACCCTTACGAAGACGCTTTGAACGAGAACCTTCTGCAGGCTTCAATTCATTTAACTTCATTTACTAGGCACCTCCTTATTATTTAATTGTAATTACTTAACTTCTTCAATAGAAACTAAGTGTGCAACCTTGAAAATTTGACCACGTGTTGCGGCGTTATCTGGCAGGATGTTAGAACTGCCGATTTTGCCCAGACCCAATGCCTTAACGGTCTTACGTTGGGTTGGTTCACGGTGGGCAACACTGTGGATTAAGGTAACTTTAACTTTAGCCATAATTAGTGCCCTCCTTATTCTGCCAAGTGGTCAACTGAAACGCCACGAAGCTTGGCAACTTCTTCAGCACTCTTCAATTGCTTCAAACCTTCAAACGTTGCACGAACAACGTTAACAGGAGTGTTGGAACCAAGACGCTTTGAAGTAACATCAGCTACACCAGCAAGATCCATAACGTTACGTACCGCACCACCGGCAGCAACTCCGGAACCTTCAACGGCTGGCTTCAACATGATCTTTCCACCGCCGTATACACCGATAACTTCGTGTGGAATAGTCGTACCAACGATTGGCACAGTGATCAAGTTCTTTTCAGCAGCAGCTTGAGCCTTCCGAATAGCTTCCGGAACTTCTTGAGCCTTACCAGTACCGAAACCAACATGGCCCTTCCGATCACCAACGATTACTAAGGCAGCAAACCGCATCCGGCGACCACCCTTAACAACCTTGGTAATCCGGTTGATGGCAACAACTTGATCGTCTAAGTCCAACTTTGCTGGATCAATGAATTCTGATGATGTCATTGCAGGTTATTCCTCCTTCTCTTTAGAATTTAAGTCCGTTTTCACGAGCAGCGTCAGCTAAGGCTTCGACACGGCCGTGGTAAAGGTATCCACCACGATCGAAGACAACATTGTTAATGTTCTTGGCAATAGCACGCTTGGCGATCAATGCACCAACACCACTAGCTTGCTCAGTCTTTGTCTTACCACTAACTTCACTGTCCATTGTGGAGGCACTAGCGAGCGTCACACCCTTTACGTCATCAATTAATTGAGCGTAAATGTTTTTGTTTGAACGGTAAACACTTAAGCGTGGGCGCTCCGCAGTACCAGAAATCTTACCGCGAACGCGCATGTGACGGCGTTGACGGATCTTGTTCTTATCTGGTTTAGAAATCACAATAGTCACCTCTTATTGAATATTTTATGTTAATTATGAATTGCTGGTCTAATAACCTAATCAGATTACTTACCAGTCTTACCTTCCTTACGGATGATGTGTTCGTTTTCGTAACGAATACCTTTACCCTTGTATGGTTCAGGTGAACGAACGGCACGAACTTGCGCAGCAAAATCACCAAGGTGTTCCTTGTTGATTGAGCTCAATTCGATCGTGGTGTTGTCTGGCACCTTGATGTCAACATCTTCAGGCTTGTCAATTTCAACTGGGTTGGAGTAACCAACAGTCAAGATCAGCTTGTTGCCCTTGAATTGTGCACGGTAACCAACACCGACGAGCTTCAGAACCTTCTTGTAACCATCAACAACACCTTCAACCATGTTGTTAACGTTAGCCCGGGTAGTACCGTGGATCATCTTTAACTTGTTGGAATCGCCATCACGATCAAACTTAACAACGTTGTCGGCAACGGTCATCTTAATCAATGGTGAGATTTCACGAGATAAAGTACCCTTAGGACCCTTAACAGTTACCACGTTACCATCTTGTGATACTTCAACGCCCTTTGGCAGGTCAATTTCCTTGTAACCAATACGACTCATGCGTACACCTCCTAACTAATTATTAATATTACCAAACGTAGGCGATAACTTCGCCACCAATGTTCTTGGCGCGAGCAACCTTGTCAGTCACAACACCCTCAGATGTTGAGATAATGGCAATACCTAATCCGTTAAGAACCTTTGGCACAGCGTCGGCCTTAACGTATGAGCGCAAACCAGGCTTTGAAATCCGCTTCAAACCGGAAATAACGCGTTGGCCGTCGTTTCCGTACTTCAAGAATACACGGATGATGCCTTGCTTGTTATCGTCAACATATTCAACATCGCGAATGAAACCTTCGTTCTTCAAGATTTCAGCGATGTCCTTCTTCATCTTTGATGCAGGTGCCTCAACTGATTCGTGTTGAGCCATGTTAGCGTTACGAATACGAGTTAAGAAATCTGCAATTGGATCACTCATAGACATCGATGTTTTCCTCCTTTTGTCGGTGATTTGTTTACCAGCTAGCCTTCTTCAAACCAGGAATTTGTCCCTTGTGGGCAAGTTCTCGTAAGCAAATCCGGCATAGGTGGAATTTACGGTAAACTGAGTGCGGACGTCCACAACGAGCACAACGTGTGTATTCACGACTTGAGAACTTAGCGGGACGGTTGCACTTAGCAATCATTGATTTTTTAGCCAATTTGTGGAACCTCCTTTATTTAGCAAATGGCATGCCGAGCTTGGCAAGTAATTCGTGTGATTCTTCATCACTTTGAGCAGTTGTTACAATTACAACATCCAAACCACGAACACGATTTACCTTGTCGTAATCAATTTCTGGGAAAATTAATTGTTCACGAATACCGAGAGTGTAGTTACCACGACCATCGAAGGCCTTGTTGCTTACACCGTGGAAGTCACGAACCCGTGGCAGAGCAACGTTGATCAACTTGTCCAAGAAATCGTACATCCGTTCACCACGCAGGGTAACCTTGGCACCAATTGCCATACCTTCACGAAGACGGAAGCCGGCGATAGACTTCTTAGCCTTGGTAATCAATGGCTTTTGACCAGCGATAAGGCCAAGTTCCTCAACGGCTTCATCGAGGTTCTTTGAGTTGGTAGTAGCATCACCAACACCCATGTTCAAAACAATCTTGTCAATCTTTGGTGCTTGCATAACTGAAGAGTAGTTGAACTTTTCAATTAAGGCTGGGCGAATTTCGCTTTCGTATTTAGCTTTCAAACGGTTTTCCATTAGTCGTTATTCCTCCTTTCTTCCAATATTAGTCGAGGGTCTTGCCTGACTTCTTGGCAACGCGAACCTTCTTACCATCAACAAACTTGTAACCGACCCGAGTTGGTTCGTTAGTTGAAGGATCAATCAGCATTACGTTTGAAGCATTGATTGGGGCTTCAGTATCGATAACACCACCATTTGGGTTAGCGTTGTTTGGCTTTTGATGTTTCTTGATCTTGTTAATGCCTTCAACAACAACACGGTTTTCAGCAGCTAAGATCTTCTTAACGCTACCTTCCTTGCCCTTGTCCTTGCCGGCAATAACGCGAACTTTGTCACCTGTCTTAATGAACATGTTGATTGTGCACCTCCTTATTCTTGGTTAAATCTTACAGAACTTCTGGAGCGAGTGAGACGATCTTCATGAAGTCATCACCACGGAGCTCACGAGCGATTGGGCCAAAAATACGGGTACCCTTAGGGCTCTTATCATTGTTAATCAAAACAGCAGCGTTTTCATCAAACTTGATGTATGAACCATCCTTACGGTGCAGACCATGCTTAGTCCGTACGACAACGGCCTTAACAACGTCACCCTTCTTAACAACGCCACCTGGTGTTGCCTGCTTTACAGTAGCAACAATAATGTCACCAATATTACCAGTCTTAACTCGGGAACCACCCAAAATCTTGATAACTAAGATTTCGCGCGCACCGGAGTTATCAGCGACTTTCAACCGACTTTCCTGTTGAATCACGGTTAGGTCCTCCTTCCATTTACAAATAAGAATTAGAATACGAATTTAAGAGTTATCTGCTAATTAAAGGGTAGCAGCCTTTTCGACAATCTTTACAAGACGGAAACGCTTCTTAGCTGACAGTGGCCGAGTTTCCATGATTTGTACAGTGTCGCCGGTCTTAGCTTCGTTGTTTTCGTCATGTGCGTAGTACTTCTTTGAGTAACGTACACGCTTGCCGTAGACAGGGGCACTCTTGTAAGTGTCAACTACGACAGTGATGGTCTTATCCATCTTGTCAGAAACAACGCGGCCTTGGTAAACCTTACGTGCATTACGTTCTTCACTCATGCGCTAATCCTCCTTTTCGTATTCTTATTTGTTTAATTGTTGTTGACGAAGAACTGTCTTAACCCGTGCAATGTCCTTACGTACTTGCTTCAGACTTGCAGTGTTTTCCAATTGGCCGGTTGCTAACTGGAAACGTAAGTTAAACAATTGTTCCTTCAATTCCTTCTCACGGTCAAGTAGCTTGTCAGTGGTTAATCCATTCAGTTCTTGTACGTAATCTTTACTTTTCATTAGATTGTCCACCTACTTCCTCACGTTGTACGATCTTAGTGCGAACTGGCAACTTGTGACCGGCAAGACGCAAAGCTTCACGAGCGACTTCTTCAGAAACGCCCCCTACTTCGAACATAACCTTGCCGCGCTTAACTGGGGCAACCCAGCCTTCTGGAGCACCTTTACCATTACCCATCCGGACACCAACACCTTTGCTGGTGTAGGAAAGTTGAGGGAAGATCTTGATCCAAACCTTCCCACCACGCTTCATGTAACGGGTCATGGCGATACGGGCAGCTTCGATTTGACGGTTGCTGATCCAGTGAGAATCAAGGGCTTGCAAACCGTAGTCACCAAAGGTAACCGTCTTGCCACCCTTGGCTTCACCACGCATGTGACCACGTTGAACCTTACGGTGCTTTACTCGCTTTGGTACTAGCATGTTTTACTTCCCTCCTTGTTCATCGTCATTTTCATTCTTCTTGGCAGGAAGAACTTCACCACGGTAGATCCAAGTCTTAACACCGAGAACACCGTAAGTAGTGTTAGCTTCATCCCAAGAGTAATCAATGTCTGCACGGAGTGTGTGAAGCGGAACAGTACCATCTGAGTATGATTCAACCCGAGACATATCAGCACCGTTCAGACGACCAGCAACTTGGGTTTTGATACCCTTAGCACCGGCACGCATTGCACGTTGCATTGCTCCACGCATTGCACGACGGAAGGCAATCCGCGCTTCCAGTTGACGAGCAATGCTTTCACCAACAAGGTGTGCATCCAAGTCTGGCTTCTTGATTTCCACAATGTTAATGTGGACACGCTTGCCAGTTAACTTGTTTAATTCCTTACGAAGTGCTTCAACTTCTGAACCACCCTTACCGATAACCATTCCTGGCTTGGCAGTGTGAATTGAAACGTTAACGCGGTTAGCGGCACGTTCAATTTCAACGGTTGATACAGAGGCATCAGCAAGTCGCTTTTCAATGTACTTACGGATCCGAAGGTCTTCGTTCAGATAGTCGGCAAAGTTCTTGTCAGCGTACCACTTTGCAGTCCAATCGCGAATGACTCCGACACGAAAACCATTAGGATTGATCTTTTGACCCACTATTCATTCCTCCTATCGTTCTGTAACAACCACTGTGATGTGACTAGTCCGCTTGTTAATTGGTGAAGCAGAACCCTTTGCACGTGGACGGAACCGCTTTAAGGTTGGTCCTTCGTTCGCATAAGCTTCGCTAACAACCAAAGATGCACGATCTAAGTCAAAGTTGTTTTCAGCGTTTGCAACAGCAGAATTTAATACTTTTTCAACATCTGAAGCGGCACCGCGGCTGGTGAACTTCAGAATAGCAAATGCTTCGGCAACACTCTTGCCGCGAATTGCATCTAACACAAGACGAGCCTTCCGGGGTGCAACCCGAACCATCTTGGCAGTTGCCTTAGCGGATGTAATGTTTTCAGCCATTTATTAATTCACCCTCCTTACTTACCAGTCTTCTTGTCATCGGTAGCGTGACCATGGAAAGTCCGCGTTGGTACGAATTCACCTAACTTGTGGCCAACCATGTCTTCTTGAACGTAAACTGGTACGTGCTTCCGACCATCGTAAACAGCAAAAGTGTAACCAATAAAGCTTGGGAAAATGGTTGAACGACGTGACCATGTCTTGATGACAGTCTTCTTTTCGGAATCTTTTTGAGCTTCGACCTTCTTCAATAATGAAGCGTCAGCGAAAGGTCCCTTCTTCAAACTACGACCCATTTAGTGTACCTCCTCTCGGGTAATAAAACGTAAATTAACGAGTATGTGGACCGCGCTTCCGACCACGAACAATGAACTTGTTTGAACGAGCCTTGTGTGAACGGGTCTTCTTACCAACGGTCTTCTTACCCCATGGAGACAGAGGTGATGGTAAACCAACAGGTTGCTTACCTTCACCACCACCATGTGGGTGATCGTTAGGGTTCATTACAGAACCACGAACGTGTGGACGTTGACCTGCATAACGCGTACGACCAGCCTTACCCTTGATTAACAGGGCGTGTTCATCATTACCAACGGTACCAATCGTGGCACGGCAGGTAGCCAGAACCATCCGAACTTCACCGGATGAGAGACGAACTAAGACGTACTTTTCTTCCTTACCAAGCAGTTGTGCAGATGCACCAGCTGAACGAGCAAGTTGGCCACCCTTACCTGGCTTTAATTCAATGTTGTGAATAACAGTACCAACTGGAATGTTCTTCAATGGAAGAGCGTTACCAACCTTGATATCAGCATCTGGACCAGATTGAACAGTCATACCAACCTTCAAGCCCTTAGGAGCGATGATGTATGACTTGGTACCATCAGCGTAACCAAGCAATGCAATGTTAGCAGTCCGGTTAGGGTCATATTCAATGGCCTTAACAGTTGCAGGAACATCATCCTTGATCCGCTTGAAGTCAATGATCCGGTATTGACGCTTAACTCCACCACCACGGTGACGAACAGTAATGTGACCGTAACTGTTACGACCAGCAGTACTCTTCAATGGTGCCAGCAATGACTTTTCAGGGGTGTTCTTCGTGATTTCCGCGAAGTCGTAACCGTTCATGTTCCGGCGACCGTTAGTAGTAGGTTTGTACTTACGAATTCCCACTGTGTTTTCCTCCTTTTTTTAATGATTAGTTTTCACTGTTGTCGTTGAACAGCTTGATTTCATCAGAATCGGCAGAGAGCGTAACAATAGCCTTGCGACGGCGCTTAGTGTAGCCAACGTAACGACC
Source organism: Limosilactobacillus pontis (assembly GCF_002940945.1). Classification (GTDB taxonomy): domain Bacteria; phylum Bacillota; class Bacilli; order Lactobacillales; family Lactobacillaceae; genus Limosilactobacillus; species Limosilactobacillus pontis_A. The sequence continues at coordinate 78,671 of NZ_PNFV01000004.1, read as the reverse complement.
TTGACGCTTCTTCTTACCCTTGATGTTCATGATGTTTACCTTAACAACCTTAACGCCGAAGATTTCTTCAACTGCGTTCTTGACTTGCGTCTTGGTTGCTCGTAAATCAACATCGAACGTGTAACGCTTGTCGTCCATGCCAGCCATTGAGGCTTCAGTGACAACAGGACGTAAAATGATTTCACGTGCTTCCATTATGCGAGCACCTCCTCTACTTGAGAAAGAGCTGACTTAGTGATGACAACCTTCTGAGCGTCAACAACGTTTAAGATGTTAACACCGGCTGGCGTAACAACAGACGCATTAGCCAGGTTGCGCGCAGATAAAGCAGCGTTCTTGTCATCGTCAGTAACAACGATCAGTGCCTTTTCGGCAACCTTCAAGTTATCTAAGGCAGCTGCAAAGTCCTTTGTCTTCGGTGCATCGAAGTTCAGGGAGTCAACAACTACTAAGCTGTCGTCCAGTACCTTTTGGGAGAGAGCTGACTTAATAGCCAGTTGACGAACCTTACGAGGAAGGCTGTACTTGTAGGAACGTGGAGTTGGGCCAAAGACAATACCACCGCCACGGAATTGTGGTGAACGGATTGATCCTTGACGAGCACGACCAGTACCCTTTTGACGCCATGGCTTCTTACCACCACCGCTAACTGCAGAACGATTCTTAACAGCGTGAGTACCTTGACGTAATGAAGCACGTTGACGCAGGATTGCATCGAATTCAGCGTTTTGATTTGGTTCAACGCCAAATACTGCTGCGTCCAGTTCAATGGTGCCGTTTTGACTACCATCTTGCTTGTACAAATTAACGCTAGTCATTATTTACTTCCTCCTTTCTTATTATTTGTTGTGTTGCTTGCTCAGGCTCTTCTTGGTGTTTGCCTTCACAGAGTTCTTAATCGTAACGTATGACTTGTTAGCGCCAGGAACGTTACCCTTGATCAGTAATACATTGTTGTCGAGGTCAACCTTAACAACCTTCAAGTGTTGCATAGTAACAGTCTTGTTACCCATCCGGCCTGGGAGCTTCATACCCTTGAATACCCGGTTAATGATTGCACCCAGAGAACCTGGACGACGGTGGTAACGAGAACCGTGAGCCATTGGACCACGTGATTGGTTGTCCTTGTGAATGTTACCTTGGTAACCATGACCCTTGGTAACACCCGTAACGTCGACGGTTTCACCTTCAGAGAAGACGTCAGCCTTAACTTCGTCTCCAACCTTGATGTCATCCCCTAATTCAGCGTCACGGATTTCACCGATGAAGCGCTTAGGGGTCGTATTTGCTTTTGCTGCATGACCTTGTTCAGGCTTGTTGCTCAAGATTTCGCGCTTATCGTCAAAACCGAGTTGAACGGCATTGTAGCCATCGTTTTCAACAGTCTTGATTTGCATAACAACGTTTGGGGTTACATCGATAACAGTAACTGGAACCAATTCACCGTTGTCAGTGAAGACTTGAGTCATTCCAACCTTTTTACCTAAGATTCCTTTGGCCATGAGTACACCTCCAATTTAATGTTTTTATTTTAATAAAGTAAGAAATAATTACAACTTGATTTCGATGTCAACACCACTTGGCAGGTCGAGCTTCATTAATGAGTCAACCGTCTTTGGCGTAGGGTCGATGATATCGATCAAACGCTTGTGGGTCCGCATTTCAAATTGTTCCCGAGACTTCTTGAACTTGTGTGGTGAACGGATAACCGTGTAGATAGTCCGTTCAGTTGGTAACGGGATCGGACCTGAAATTTGAGCACCTGTCCGCTTAGCGGTTTCAACAATCTTATCAGCAGATTGGTCAAGAATACGGTGTTCATAAGCCTTTAACCGAATACGAATCTTTTGTTTTGCCATTATGTTCCCTCCTTCGTCAGATTTAAAATTTGACTAGCTCCGCGGAAATTACCGCCACATCCTGTGGCAAAGCGGCCGGGTGTGTCGCAACCTTCCGCATCAACGCTTCGCAGCTTAAACTCCTATGGGGGTAGGGCAAATCTACCCGCCAACGCTCAAGCACCTATCCATAATACTAAAGAATCGTTGTCATATCAAGTGTTTAATGCAATTAATTTTGATTGAAATCTTTCTGTAAAGTAAAATCGTTTTCAATATAAGAGTAATTTCCTCATAAAAACTTTAAAAATCAATAGCAATAGACTAAATTCACCGTCGACGATTTTGTTCTCCTATATAAACTAAATCTGGGTACGGATAGATGTAATCAGATCACGGTTAATCGCCGATAGGATCACAATAACAATCAGTATCCGACATGTATTCCGTGAATAATCATCTTGGTAACCAGGACAACCGACAACCGCCACCATTTTAAATTTAAAAATAAAAAAGATCGGTCAAAACCGATCTTCCTTATTATGGTCACGGTAGCGAATTAGTCGTTACCCTTACCATTCTTCTTAATGATGTCTTCTTGAACTGACTTAGGAACAGCTGAGTAGTGATCGAAAGTCATCGTGAAGGTACCACGACCCTGGGTAGCAGAACGCAGGGCAGTAGCGTAACCGAACATTTCTGACAGTGGAACAAATGAGTGGATCAGTTGAGCGTTTCCACGTTCTTCCATCCCATCGATCGTCCCACGACGAGCAGTTACTTGACCCATAACGTCACCCATGTTGTCTTGTGGAACAACGATATCAACCTTCATGATTGGTTCAAGGATAACTGGGTCAGCCTTCTTAGCCGCATTCTTCAGGGCGAGAGATGCAGCAACCTTGAAGGCCGCTTCACTGGAATCGACTTCGTGGTAACTACCATCGTAGAGCTTAGCGTGCATGTCAACCAATGGGTAGCCGGCCAGGACACCATTTTGCATAGCTTCCTTCAGACCTTGTTCAACGGCCGGAATGAATTCACGAGGAACAACACCACCGACGATGGCGTCTTCGAATTCGAAGCCTTCCCCTTCCTTAAGCGGCGTGAATTCGATCCATACATCACCGTATTGACCTTTACCACCAGATTGACGAACGAACTTACCTTGTGCAGAAGCCTTCTTAGTGAATGCTTCACGGTAGGATACTTGTGGCTTACCAACAGTAACTTCGGCGTGGAATTCACGACGCAGACGTTCAACAATGATGTCCAGGTGCAATTCACCCATCCCGGCAATCAGAGTTTCACCAGTTTCAGGGTTCGTTTCTGCCTTGAAGGTTGGGTCTTCTTCAGCCAGCTTTTGCAGACCCTTGTCCATCTTGTCCTGGTCAGCCTTTGACTTTGGTTCAACGGAAACCTGAATAACTGGGTCAGGGAAGTCCATGGATTCAAGTTGTAATGGGTGATCAGGGTCGGTCAGGGAGTCACCAGTAGTGGTGTTCTTCAGACCGATCGCAGCGGCGATATCACCAGAGAATACTTCTGGGATTTCGTGCTGTTGGTTAGAGTGCATTTGAAGCAGACGACCGATACGTTCACGCTTGTCCTTAGTGGCATTCAGAACGTATGAACCGGATTGCAGGGAACCGGTGTAAACACGTAAGAAGGTCAGACGACCAACAAATGGGTCGGTGGCAATCTTGAAGGCCAGGGCAGCAAATGGCTTGTCATCACCGGCAGTCAGTTCAACTTCATTCCCATCAGCATCATGAGCAACGAATGGCTTAACATCAAGTGGTGATGGCAGGTAGTCGATAACGGCATCAAGCATCATTTGGATACCCTTATCCTTGTAGGCAGAACCAGCCAGTACAGGGAAAAGCTTTTCTTCCAGGGTTCCCTTACGGATAGCAGCCTTGATTTCGTCAACGGAAATGTCTTCACCTTCAAGGTACTTTTCCATAATGTTATCATCAATGTCCGCCAGCGTTTCGATCATTGCTTCGTGACGCTTTTGGGCTTCATCCTTCATGTCATCCGGAATATCAACGGTGTCCCAGTTGGTACCCAGCTTATCTTCGTCATAAACGTAGGCAACCATCTTAACCAGGTCAACAACCCCAGAGAAGGTATCTTCAGCACCAATTGGCATTTGGATTGGCAGTGGGGTAACGTTCAGACGGTCCTTGATCGTTTGAACAGAGTAGTCAAAGTTGGCACCAACCTTGTCCATCTTGTTAGCAAAGACGATCCGTGGAACGTTGAATTGGTCGGCTTGACGCCAAACTGTTTCGGTCTGTGGTTCAACACCGGCTTGGGCATCGAGGACCGTTACGGCACCATCAAGCACCCGCAATGCACGTTCAACTTCGACAGTGAAGTCCACGTGTCCTGGGGTATCGATGATGTTGATACGGTAATCCTTCCAAACGGCTGTGGTAGCAGCGGACGTGATGGTGATACCACGTTCCTTTTCTTCATCCATCCAGTCCATTTGTGAAGCACCATCGTGGGTTTCACCAATCTTGTGAATCTTACCGGTGTAGTAAAGAATCCGCTCAGTGGCAGTCGTCTTACCGGCATCGATGTGGGCCATGATACCGATATTACGCGTCTTAGCAAGTGGATATTCACGTTTGTTAGCCATCTTAAAGTGTATCTCCTTCCGAAAGATAATATCTTATAATCGTCATTTTTAGAAAAAGGGATGACGGTTATCAATCAACTACGTCACCCCTTTATTGTAACCAGTCAGGCAACTGGTTTCAATTGCCGATGATTACCAGCGGTAGTGTGCAAAGGCCCGGTTAGCTTCTGCCATCCGGTGAGTGTCTTCACGCTTCTTAACGGAAGCACCAGTGTTGTTGGAAGCATCGATGATTTCACGGGAAAGACGCTCAACCATGGTGTGTTCACCACGCAGCCGTGCGTATTGAACAATCCAACGAAGGCCCAACGTGGTCCGCCGTTCTGGACGAACTTCGATCGGAACTTGGTAGTTAGAACCACCAACACGACGAGCCTTAACTTCAAGAACAGGCATAACGTTTTCCATAGCTTGTTGGAAAACTTCAACTGGATCGTTACCAGTTTCTTCCTTAATTTGGTCGAACGCTGCGTATAAAATCTTCGTAGCAGTCCCACGCTTACCATCAACCATCAAACGGTCGATTAAGCTTGTAACCAGCTTTGAGTTGTACACTGGATCTGGTAAAATTTCACGCTTTTGTACATGTCCTTTACGTGGCATTACTTAACTCCTCCTTAAAAATTACTTCTTAGGCTTCTTAGTACCGTACTTGGACCGTGATTGCATCCGGCCTTCAACACCGGCAGTATCGAGGGTACCACGGATGATGTGGTAACGAACCCCTGGCAAGTCCTTAACACGACCACCACGAATTAAAACAACTGAGTGTTCTTGGAGGTTGTGACCAATACCAGGAATGTAAGCAGTAACTTCGATCAGGTTGGAAAGACGTACACGGGCGTACTTCCGCAGCGCTGAGTTTGGCTTCTTAGGAGTCATGGTACCAACACGGGTAGCAACCCCACGCTTTTGTGGAGCTGGTACCTTAACTTCTTCCTTCTTAAACGTGTTGTAAACATAGCCAAGAGCTGGTGACTTTGACTTGCCCTTGTGGCTCTTACGGCCCTTACGTACCAATTGGTTAATGGTTGGCATAATTTTTCCCCTTCCTTGTTTTAAGTCCACACATCCAGGTGGTTCTTTTTGATGAATAAAAAAATTGCTGGATGGTTATTAGATTGTCGTGCCTTCGTTGACGCAAAAGTCTGCCCAACGACAGACACTCCGTTGCTAAAAAAGCACCTTAAATAGACTATCACGTCCCCAAATGAATGTCAACGTGATCACCAGATTTATTTTGGCGCCAATTACTATAAACCACGTTCGTTTATTATAGGAGGTTTTTGCCATGCTTACCAAGTCATTCACTATTATTCTCACTGTCTGTCTCGCCTCGTTCACTGTCCTTTGCGCCCAGCGCATCGGTAACGATCAGTCTCCCTGGTCGCCGCCGCGTTCCTACTGTGACCGTTGCCACCATCCCCTTGCCTGGTGGCAGCTGATCCCCCTCCTCGGCTGGATCGTTCAGGGCGGGCACTGTCACTTCTGCCGTCAACGCATTGCAGTTTATAATCCCTTATGTGAACTAGCCAGCGGTTTCTTCGCCTGGCGGCTTAGCGACCCTGAACTTTTCCACAGTTTCCTAGTGGTCCTAGTCATCCAAGCCCTCCTCTTCATCGCCAGCTGTGACTACTACCACGGCTACCTGTATCCGCTCAGCTTAATTGCTCTTCTCCCCCTGCCCCTAATTATCCCTAACTGGACCTGGCCAAGTCTAACAACGCTGCTCTCCGATTTGCTCTTCCTCGGCCTGCTCACCATTATGGTCACCCGCTTTCATGGACTCGGTGGCGGGGATGTTCTCTTCATTGCTGTCCTCCTCTTAACGTTTGAGATTGAATCCACAGTTTTGATCATTCTGCTTGCCTGCTTAGGTACCCTCCTCGCCTTTTTCCACAGTCATCAAGAGCGTTTACCCTTTCTGCCGGCTCTTTGTCTAGCCACCCTAATCGTCATCAGCTACTAAAAAAGCCACGGTAAACGTACCGTGACCAATTTCATTACTTATTTAGTTTTATCCCCAACCGGAGTAATCCTCACCAGAAAAAGATTATGACCGAAGCGGGCCAGATTTTCAATATTCTGAAGTAACAGTAACAGCCAGGAGAAAGCTAGGCCGAACTCAAGCAGCTCAAAAGCCGTCAGTGATAGGTAATCACTAAGCTTGAAGACAATGTACTCCAATCCCATCAGCCCCCCCCATGATGTAAGAGAGGGTCAGGAACTGTCGGGTAACCTCCGGCAAGATCCAGCGAACCAGTACGATTAGGATCAGCATGATGTAGACCAGCCACATTGACACCCGGTCATGCAGAACATGAAACTGAGGATCGTTGGGAAAGAGACCAATCGAGGCAATGCAGGCTGACAGCATGTACAGAAGCCAGCGCAGTGTCAGTATCCGCGGTCCCCGGTAGCGTTTCTGCAGGTTGACAAACAGGTAGTCAACCAGGGTCAACATCAACAGGCCCGAGAAGATCAGGGTGATATTGAACTGGAGGCTAGCCGAATTCTCCGCAGTCCCTAAGAAGCTGAAGTTATGCTTCCACCAATTTCGCGATGAGTTAGTTAGCATTGAGAAGAGCATCCCGCCGATAATCATAATCGTTAACAGGTTGGTAACCACACTAGAGGTCAGGGTCATCGCCAAGTTGATCATCACGTAGTTCACCGCGGCAAAGATCACGAAGGCAAAGATTGTCGTCGTGTAGAGATCAAAGCTAGCATTTGTAAACATCTTACCAAGTAGCCAGAAGAAGGCCGAAAAGGAAAAGACCATGATTAATCCACAGGCAATTGCCAGCGGGGGTAGACTCCGCCAATAGAAGTCCTTTGTTGGTCCAGCCTTCTTCACCTTTTCCACAATAAAGGTAGTGATAAAAATTACCAGGCCCGAGATCACCCCAAGAAACATTGATCCGTTGGCTAAGGAGTAGTCACTGCCCGTCAGCGGAATCGGATGAACAGCATTTCGTTGCCGAAAGAAAGCATAAAAGAGCAAAGTGACCACCGCAGCCGGTAGAGCATACCACCAGAAAGCGATCTGCGGTAACTGGTCAATTACTCGTGCCGGCCGAACATCAATCTGCTTGTGATTAACACTCAGGGCCAGCTGGTCTCCCGATTGAAAGTCGGTCTGATCCAGCGCTGCCTCCGGGATTTCAATTTGATATTTTTGGGTCAAGTAAACACCTCATTCACAACAAAAGAGAGGCCGGTAAGCGACTTACCAGCCTCTCTCTTCTTTAACTTATCCACAAGCCTAGTTCTGCTTGTCTTCTTCCTTCATCTTGGCCTCAAGGTCCTTAATGGAGTAAGCAGCAACATTGACTTCCTTCGGCTTTATGTTCCGGTAAGTTGGCATTCCAGTTCCGGCTGGAATGATCTTACCAATGATAACATTTTCCTTCAGACCAACCAGCGGGTCATTCTTACCACGAATAGCAGCGTCGGTAAGAACCCGAGTCGTCTCCTGGAAGGAGGCTGCGGAGAGGAAACTGTTGGTTTCAAGAGCTGCCTTGGTAATCCCAAGGATAACTGGACGGGCAGTTGCCGGAATACCACCAGCATACAGTGTCGGCTTGTTGGCATCACGGAATTGACTGATGTCCATCAATTGACCAGGCAGGAGGTCGGTGTCACCTGGATCCATGACCCGTACCTTCCGCATCATCTGCCGAATCATGATTTCAACGTGCTTATCGAGCAGGTCAATCCCCTGCATCCGGTAAACACCCTGAATTTGAGCCAGCAAGTAAGTTTCTGTGGACAGAACATCCCGAACCCGAATCAGTTCCTTTGGATCGATTGAACCTTCGTTAAGGGCCGTTCCGCGGTGGATGAAATCACCTTCAGCAACCCGCATCCGTGCCGTAATCGGCAGGGTGTAGGTCCGAGTGTCGGTTTCACCCTTAACAGTAACGTCCTTGGTCCGTTCAGCAGGATTTTCTTCGATGGAAACAACTTCACCAGTTACCTCGGTGATTGTTGCCCGACCTTTCGGGTTCCGCGCTTCCACAATTTCTTGCACACGAGGAAGACCCTGAGTGATATCATCGTTGCCGGCAACCCCACCAGTGTGGAAGTTCCGCAGGGTCAGCTGGGTACCTGGTTCACCAATTGATTGAGCGGCAACCGTCCCCACGGCTTCACCGGCTTCTACCCGGTCACCAGTAGCGGCGTTCCGGCCATAGCAGCGTTCACAAACACCATGTTCGGTGTTGCAAGTGAAGGCAGAGCGAATTGTTACCTTCTTAACCCCAGCGTCAACAATCTTCTGGGCCATATCTTCGTCAATCAGAACATTCTTGCCGACAATCTTCTCGCCGGTCTTTGGATCGAAAACAGACTTCATCGTGTAGCGACCCATGATCCGATCATACAGTGGTTCGATCATTTCGTTACCATTAGTGATGGCGGTAACTTCAAGGCCACGGTCAGTGCCACAGTCCTTCTCACGAACAACAACGTCCTGGGCAACATCGACCAGCCGCCGGGTTAAGTAACCTGAGTTGGCAGTCTTCAAGGCGGTATCAGTCATCCCCTTACGAGCACCGTGAGAGGACAGGAACATTTCCAGAACAGACAGTCCTTCGTAGAAGTTGGACAGAACTGGCAGCTCCATAATCTTACCGTTTGGTGAGGCCATCAAACCACGCATCCCGGCTAGCTGGGTAAAGTTAGAAATGTTACCACGCGCACCAGAGTCAGACATCATGTTGATTGGGTTGTGGATATCCATGTGCTCAATCAGCTTGTTCTGCACTTCATCTTTGGCGTCGTTCCAGGCAGCAATAACCCGTTCGTACCGTTCATCGTCCGTGATCAGACCACGACGGAATTGCTTTGTGATCAGGGCCACCTGCTTACGGGCATCCTTGATGATCTCTGGCTTTTCTGGCAAATCATGAATATCAGACATAGCCGTAGTCAGGCCGGAAATAGTAGATTCGTAGTAACCAAGATCCTTGATCCGGTCCAAGAACTGAGAAGTCTTAGTAACCTTGTACTGCTTGTAAACTTCGGCAATCAAGTCGGACAGGAAGCCCTTCTTGAATGGTGGAACCAGTGGTGCATTTTCGAGGTATTCATGAATGTCTTCACCAGGTTCGAGGAAGAACTTGTCGTCGACCCCTTCGTGAATATTAGCATCGGTTGGCTCATTAATGTAGGCAAAGTCCTTTGGCATGATCCGGTTGAAAAGGAGCTTACCAACAGAAGTTACCATGATCCGACCACGTTGTTCGTCGGTAAATGGCTTGTCAGGGAATGATGAAACCTGAACACCAACCCGAGTCTGCAGGGAAACGTAACCATTCTTGTAGGCCATTTCAGCTTCGTCGGTATCCTTGAAGATCATTCCTTCGCCCTCACGACCCTTATCTTCGGTGGTCATGTAGTAATTACCGATAACCATATCCTGTGATGGTGACACGATTGGTTCACCGTCACGAGGACTCAGAATATGGTGAGCAGCCAGCATCAGCAAACGGGCCTCGGCCTGAGCTTCATCAGACAATGGCACGTGGATGGCCATCTGGTCACCATCGAAGTCGGCGTTGTAGGCGGTACATACCAATGGGTGTAGACGCATGGACTTCCCGGAAACTAGAATTGGTTCGAAGGCTTGAATACCAAGTCGGTGCAAGGTAGGTGCCCGGTTCAGCAACACTGGGTGTTCCTTAATAACGTCTTCCAATACATCGAAGACATCATCGTCACGCCGATCAATCTTGCGCTTGGCTGCCTTGACGTTGGCGGACAGCCCCCGCTTAACCAGTTCGTGCATGATGAATGGCTTGAACAGTTCAAGAGCCATTGGTACTGGCAGCCCCATCTGGTTCATCTTCAGAGATGGACCGACATCAATAACGGAACGACCAGAGTAGTCGACACGCTTACCGAGCAAGTTCTGACGGAACCGCCCCTGCTTACCCTTGAGCAGGTGGGATAGGGACTTCAGCGGACGGTTACCAGGACCGGCAACCGGACGACCCCGCCGACCGTTATCGATCAGGGCATCGACGGCTTCCTGCAGCATCCGCTTTTCGTTTTGCACAATGATGCCAGGAGCCTGCAGCTTAAGCAGCCGCTTTAATCGGTTATTCCGGTTAATAACCCGCCGGTAAAGATCGTTTAGGTCAGAAGTTGCGAAACGACCACCTTCCAGTTGAACCATTGGCCGCAGATCAGGCGGCATAACTGGAATAACATCCATGACCATCCATTCTGGCTTGTTGCCAGACTTAATGAAGGCTTCCAGGATGTCCAGGCGCCGAATAGCCCGAGTCCGCTTTTGACCAGTGGCTTCCTTTAATTCTTCCTTAAGTTCCTTAGCTTCTTTCTCCAGATCCACGTCAGCGAGCAGCTTCTTGATAGCTGCGGCACCCATCTCAGCGGTGAACCGGTTGCCAAATTCAGCTTTCTTGTCACGGTATTCGGCTTCAGAGAGCAGTTGCTTCTTCTCCAGCGGGGTATCACCAGGATCAAGTACTACGTAGGAAGCAAAGTAGATAACTTCTTCCAGGGAGCGTGGACTCATGTCCAGAACCAGGCCCATCCGGCTTGGGATCCCCTTGAAGTACCAGATGTGGGAAACGGGAGCGGCCAGCTCAATGTGGCCCATCCGTTCACGACGAACCTTGGAACTGGTAACTTCGACGCCACACCGGTCACAAATCCGACCCTTGTAACGAATCCGCTTGTACTTTCCACAAGCACACTCGTAGTCCTTAGTTGGGCCAAAGATTCGTTCATCAAACAGACCCTGCTTCTCCGGCTTCAAGGTCCGGTAGTTGATTGTCTCCGGCTTCTTTACCTCACCGTAAGACCAGCTACGGATCTTGTCTGGAGATGCCAGACCGATCTGCATGCTTTCAAATTTATTGACATCAATCAAAGGATGTTCCTCCTTATTTCAGTAAATCTTAGTTGAAGAACGATTAATCTTGCTTGGTTTTATCTTCAGTCGTTGATGCAGATGTGGTCTTCGAAGCCGAATCTTTCTTCTTATCATTGCTGGTGTTGTGCTGCTCAGCATACTTGGCCAAGGCGTCAACACTGACAACTTCGGAGTCATCTTCATCCATGTTCTTTAATTGAACTTCTTGGTGGTGACCATCGAGGACCTTCATATCAAGACCCAGGGCCTGGAGTTCCTTAACAAGAACCCGGAACGATTCAGGAACACCCGGCTTTGGAATTGGCTGACCATTGATGATGGCATCGTAGGTCCGAACACGACCAACCGTGTCATCAGACTTGTAAGTCAGAATTTCCTGCAGGGTGTAAGCCGCACCATAAGCTTCGAGGGCCCAAACTTCCATTTCACCAAACCGCTGACCACCGAATTGGGCTTTACCACCCAGTGGCTGTTGGGTAACCAGTGAGTAAGGACCAGTTGACCGGGCGTGAATCTTATCATCAACCATGTGAGCCAACTTCAGGTAGTGCATGGAACCAACGGCGATCCGATTTTCAAATGGTTCACCAGTCCGACCGTCATAGAGAATGGTCTTACCATCTTCTGGAAAACCAGATTCCCGAACGGCGTCCCAGACATCCTTGTCAGAAGCCCCATCAAAGACTGGCGTTGCCATGTGAATTCCAAGCCGCTTAGCAGCCATCCCCAGGTGCAATTCAAGCAGCTGGCCGATGTTCATACGACTTGGCACACCCATTGGACTCAGCATGATATCAATTGGTGTTCCATCTGGCATGTATGGCATATCTTCTTCAGGAATAACAATGGAAACAGTACCCTTGTTACCATGACGACCAGACATCTTGTCACCAACCTGAATCTTCCGCTTTTGAGCGATGTAGACCCGAACCATGGTGTTGACACCTGGTGACAGTTCGTCCCCGTTTTCACGGGTAAATACCTTAACGTCCTGGATAATTCCGCCGCCACCGTGAGGAACCCGCAGTGAGGTGTCACGAACTTCACGGGACTTTTCACCGAAGATGGCGTGCAGAAGCCGTTCTTCGGCAGATAGTTCAGTCATTCCCTTCGGCGTAACCTTACCAACCAGGATGTCGCCGTCGTGAACTTCAGCACCAACCCGAACGATCCCGTTTTCATCAAGATCCTTCAGGGCGTCGTCACCGACGTTTGGAATTTCCCGGGTCATCTCTTCTGGTCCAAGCTTGGTTTCCCGCGCTTCGGACTCGTAGGATTCGATGTGAATGGACGTGTAGACATCATCCTTGACCAAGCGCTCGTTGATAGCAATGGCATCTTCGAAGTTGTAACCCTGCCAAGTCATGAAGGCAATCAGTGGATTCTGACCAAGGGCCAATTCTCCCTGCTCCATTGATGGACCATCGGCTAGAACATCGTCAGCGTCAACGTGTTCGCCGACCTTGACGATTGGCCGCTGGTTATAGTTCTTACCACCGTTAGAACGACGGAACTTCATCAGCTTGTATGTATCAAGTGTGCCGTCATCTTCGCGAACTCGAACCTCACGAGCGTCAACGTATTCCACGGTCCCGGCCTTCTTGGCAATCATAGCAACCCCGGAGTCGTGCGCAGCCTTGTAGTCAATTCCGGTACTTACCAGCGGAGCGTGTGGGTTAAGCAACGGTACGGCTTGCCGCTGCATGTTAGCACCCATTAAGGCACGGTTAGAGTCATCGTTTTCAAGGAATGGAATACATGCGGAAGCGACGGAGACAACTTGTTTTGGTGAAACGTCCATGTAATCGACGTTCTCAACACTAGTTTCAACGTATTCATCCTTGTCACGAGCCATAACCTCATCATCAACGAATGAACCATCGTCATTCAGCGGTGAGTTGGCTTGGGCAATCACAAAGTTATCTTCTTCGTCGGCTGTCAGGTAGTCGATCTTATCAGTAACCTTGTGGGTCTTCCAGGAAACCCGCCGGTATGGCGTTTCAATGAAACCATACTTGTTAACACGGGCATAGGAAGACAGACTGTTAATCAGACCAATGTTTGGTCCTTCTGGCGTTTCAATTGGGCACATCCGGCCGTAGTGGGTATAGTGCACGTCCCGGACTTCATAACCAGCCCGATCACGCGTCAAACCACCAGGACCAAGGGCAGACAGACGCCGCTTGTGGGTCAGCTCACCCAGTGGGTTAGTTTGGTCCATGAATTGCGATAGCTGAGATGAACCAAAGAATTCCTTGATTGAAGCAACCACCGGCCGAATGTTGATCAATTGTTGCGGGGTTACGGTGTCAGGATCTTGAATTGACATCCGTTCACGAACCACCCGTTCCATCCGGGCCAGACCGATCCGGAATTGGTTTTGCAACAACTCACCGACAGAACGAATCCGCCGGTTACCCAAGTGATCAATATCATCAGTTGAACCAATACCCTCTTGAAGGTTGAAGAAGTAGTTCAGAGAAGCCAGGATATCAGCTGGCTCAATGTGCTTGTATTCCAATGGAATGTGGCCGTTACCAATGATTGGCACGACCCGTTCTGGGTCCTTCTTGGAGTATACCAGGATCTTCTGAAGCTTAACGGGTTCCGTAACTACGGCTTCGTCGGATGGCGTGTAGGTAACCATCTTAAAGTCGTCACGGTCCAGGTACGGTTCAAGCTTCTTGAGGACTTCCTTGGTAACCGTGTCACCCTTTTGAGCCAATACTTCACCGGTATCAGGATCGGCTAAGGTTTCAGCCAGCGTCTCTCCGAGCAGGCGGTACTTGAGCATCAGCTTCTTGTTGGTCTTGTAACGGCCAACCGGTGCCATGTCGTAACGTTTTGGATCAAAGAAGCGGGCAGTCAGCAAGTTCCGTGCGGAATCGGCGGTCTTTGGTTCACCTGGACGTAAACGTTCGTAAATGTCCTTCAATGCCTCTTCAACACGGGAATCTTCGGCGTTCTTGTGAACATCCTTATCTAACGTCAAAGACAGGGTCTCACTATCGCCACCGAACATATCAATGATTTCATCGTCGGAACCAAAGCCCAATGCCCGAACCAATTCGGTCATTGGTAGCTTCCGGGTCCGGTCAATCCGGACGTAGGAAACATTCTTGGCGTCGGTTTCATATTCCAGCCAAGCACCACGGTTAGGAATAAAGGTAGCACCGTAGCTTGGCCGACCATTCTTGTCAGTTTCTTCATTATAGTAGACACCAGGGGAACGAACCAATTGGGAAACAATTACCCGCTCAGCCCCGTTGATAATGAAAGTCCCCTGATCAGTCATCAGTGGGAAGTCGCCGAAGAAAACATCCTGCGACTTGATCTCACCAGTTTCGTGGTTGGTTAACCGTAAAGTAACGTGCAATGGTGCTGAGTAGTTAGCATCGTGTTCACGTGCTTCATCAACAGTGTACTTAGGTTCTAAAAGTTGATAGTCAACGAATTCCAAGGAAAGCTTACCCTGGAAGTCATCAATTGGCATAATGTCATCAAACATTTCCCGCAACCCTTTGTCCATAAACCAATTGTAGGAATTGGTCTGGATCTCAATCAGGTTAGGCAACTCGAGAACTTCTTTAATCCGGGAGTAACTACGACGGGTACGGTGCTTACCGTATTTTACTAAATGTCCGGCCAAACTGTTCACCTCTCTAATTTGTTGGGTGAGTCATTTCCAAATGTTACATTTTGGTTACAATTACCTCAAAATGCAACTTTTGGGCAAAAAAAATCCAAAAACAGTTGGAAACTGTCTTTGGTTTTATTGCAGGACCTGATGGACAATAGATCACCAGAACCAAATGAACTCACAAATTACATACTACAATAGTATAAGTTCTAAATATTAACTTGTCAAGGGTTAAATAATTTCTTCCTTAGGTGTCCGCTTTAGGCCATTAACGATACAATCAATGATCAACTTAGTCCGTTGGTCATTGGTAATGGCCTGACCACCGATCACCTGGTAGGTACCAAAGACTGGCGTCAGACTGGCCAAAAATAATTCTGCTGCTTCCTTTGGCAGAAGATCCGCCCGCAGGTTAAACTCAGGCTGCTTAAAGTATTCACCAATCGGAATCAAGTAGTCCATTACGAAGATCATATTGAATTTCCGCTGGGCACTCTTGGAAAGCAGCTGCATAGCCTGGTTATACTGGTCGTAAATGCTGATTGGGTGATGTTTCTTCAAAACCTTAACGATTTCGAAGAGCTGCTCCTCCGGTGATAACTTATGCTTGCGCAGGACCTTGTTGATGTCCGCACGTACTTTCCCAGAAAAATCCGTCATCACACTCAAAAAGAGCACCTCTTTGTCGCTGAAGTGGTGGTACAGTGCTGGTTGGGTGATTCCAATCTCTTTTGCAATGTCTCTGGTCGATGTTTGGGCAAACCCCTTTTGCAAGAAGAGACGCGTTGCTGTCCGTAGAATCGCGGCCCGTGTCTTTTCAAGCTGCTCCGTTCGTTTCATTTGAATTGACATCCTCCTCAAAAATCACTTTTATCAATATTATATTACCAGCCAACGTTACTTAACAACGGTTTCATAAGTTCATCATAAATTAGGAGCTGGCTCATCACAGAGACAGCTCCTAATCTATTACTTATTCATCTTAACCAAGATAGGCTTAGTCGTGTTAGCATTCTTGATCTTCATCGTCAGCTGGCCACGGTGAGCGCCAATGGTGACGTCATCGCCAACCTTGATCTGGCCGTCCAACAGAGCCGTGCTGAGGCTATCCTCAACATGGTCCTGGAGCGCCCGCCGCAGTGGCCGGGCTCCATAAGCAGGATTGTACCCGATCTTGGCAATCTCGTCAATTGCGGCCGGTGTAATTTTCAGATTAATACCCTGCTCGGCGATCCGAGCACTCAGCTCACCAGCCATTAACTTAACAATCTGATGCAACTCTTTCTTGTTGAGGGAGTGGAAAATGATTGTCTCATCAATCCGGTTAAGAAACTCAGGCCGGAAGTGCAGCTTCAACTGCTGCTTAATAGCCGCTGCCATGGCATTGTAATCACTACTCAAGTCCTTAGCCCCGAAGCCAACTGCCTTTTCATCCTGAAGCTGGGTAGCTCCCAGGTTGGAGGTCATGATAATGATCGTATTTCGAAAATCAACCTTACGCCCCTTCGCATCGGTCAAGTAGCCATCGTCAAGCACCTGAAGAAGGAGGTTGAAGACGTCGGGATGTGCCTTCTCAGCCTCATCCAACAGAACTACCGAATATGGATGCTGACGAACTTTCTCAGTCAGCTGTCCACCCTCGTCATAGCCGACGTATCCCGGAGCAGCTCCAATCAACCGACTGGTGCTGTACTTCTCCATGTATTCAGACATATCGATCCGAATCATGTTGCCTTCGGAGCCAAACATGGCCTCGGCCAAGGCCTTAGCAAGTTCGGTCTTCCCGACCCCAGTTGGTCCTAGGAACATAAAGGAGCCGATTGGCCGGTTCGGGTCCTTGAGCCCACTGCGAGCCCGCCGGATAGCCTTAGCCACGGCAGCAACTGCCTCCTCTTGGCCAATAACCCGCCGGTGAAGAACCCGCTCAAGGTTAACCAAACGTTCACTCTCACTCTTTTTCAACTGGGTTAGCGGCACCCCGGTCCATTCGGCCACTACCTTAGCGACGTCTTCACCAGTAACCTTCAGATGATAGTTACCCTTGGTATTCTTCTTTGAAGCCATCTTCTTCTGCTGACGATCCAATTCAGCTTTCAGTGTCAGCTCATCTTGGCGAAGTTGAGCAGCCCGATCGAAGTTTTGGTTCTCAATCGCTGTCTCCTTAGCCGCACGCAGATCGTCCAGCTTACTCTGAAGAGATGGCTGCCGATCCCGCTTCTCCTCAGCATCAATCCGAACCATTGCCGCTGATTCGTCCATCAGGTCAATAGCCTTATCAGGCAAGAAACGATCTGTAATGTAGCGATCAGATAGCTTGACCGCCTGTTTCAAGGCGTCATCCGTAATTTTAGCATGGTGGTGGGCCTCATACTTCGGCCGCAACCCCTTCAAGATATGCAGGGTCGCCTCAGAAGATGGTTCATCCACCTGAACGGTCGCAAACCGCCGCTCCAGGGCCGCGTCGGACTCGATGTATTTCTGATACTCATCCAGTGTAGTAGCCCCGATCGTCTGCAACTCACCCCGAGCCAGGGCCGGCTTCAAGATATTGGAGGCATCAATAGCCCCTTCAGCCCCACCAGCCCCGATCAGAGTGTGAAGTTCGTCAATAAAGAGAATAACGTGGCCGTCGTTTTGAATCTCTTCGATAACCTTCTTTAATCGGTTTTCAAATTCACCACGATACTTGGTGCCAGCTACCAAGGATCCCATATCAAGGACCATCAGTCGTTTATTAGCTAATTCCGCGGGAACCGTCCCAGCAATCATCCGTTGAGCCAGGCCCTCGACGATCGCCGTCTTCCCAACCCCGGGTTCACCAATTAGAACGGGGTTGTTTTTCGTCCGTCTACTCAGAATCTGAACAACACGTTTGATTTCCTTGTCCCGGCCGACAACTGGATCAAGTCGGTTGGTTCGGGCCAACTGGGTCATGTCACGAGCCAGTTTATCCAGAGTTGGCGTCCCAGATGGCTGGGTACCATTACCTTTCTGACTAGCCTGCTGGACCTGGCTCTCAGCGATCCCAAGCCGACGTAGGGTAACTTTGCGAACCTGTCGTGGCAAGACATCAAGACTGAACAGGATCCGGGATGAAAGCACTCCTTCATCAGCAATCAGAGCAAGAAGTAAGTGTTCTGTTCCAATCTTTAAAGCGTGCATCTGTTGAGCTTCACGACCCGCTAAAGCCAGGACCTGCTTGGCTTTTGGTGAGTACGGCAGGTAATCAGCCGGCCCAAGGTCATCCATCGTTCCATACCCAATCAGTCGCTCGATCTCCTCCCGAATATCGTCACTCGTGATTGAGAACTGCTCGAAGATCTTGTTGGCAATCCCGTCCTTATCCATTGACAGGGCCAGCAGAAGGTGTTCGGTCCCCACGGCCTGGTGCTTAAAGTACTTTGCCTGTTCGTGAGCAATTGCTAAAACGTGCTTAGCGCTGGGTGTAAACATGTTATCCATCTGCAATCATCCTCTAACTTTCATACCGTAATCGATTAAGAAATGAAACTAAAATCCGTGCACGAAGTTTATTTTCCGTATTAGTATCATCAACTGCTAATGTCTGCTTTGATAGTGCCACCAGCATTAAGTCACCCTCACGTTGTGAAATCACCTTCTCATTGTAAAGCGTTTGAATAATCGCAAACGCATCCCGCTCACGGATTGAATCGCCAATTGCCTGGACCAGTGAGTCTAACACATCCACGTCACCAAGTAAATTAACGCGCTCAATGCGGATGTAACCACCACCACCCCGCTTGCTCTGGACGAGGTAGCCATTCTGGATAGTAAACCGGGTCTTAATCACATAGTTAATTTGTGATGGAACAACGTTAAAATGATCGGCAATTTCAGAACGACGGATTTCAATTTGGGTATCGTCGCCAAAGATTTCCTTAAGGTATGCTTCAATAACATCCGAAATACTTCGGTTCTCCATTTCATCGCCCTCCATCATCTGACTAATCTTGACCATTATTTTACCATATTTTGCCGAGTTCTGCCCGAATAACGCCTTAAACGAAAAAACTACAAGGAATAACGTTATTCCTTGTAGTTCTATGTATTATTAAATTGAATTTAGTTAGTCTTCGAGGCTGAAGTCAACAACATTCCGGCCAACAACCTTGTTGTCCTTGAGCTCTTGGATCATGTCGTTAATTTCGGAAAGCTTCCGTGTGTGAACGATTGGGTGAACCTTACCTTCTGCACCGAATTGGAAGCATTCTGCTAAGTCTTGACGGGTACCAACTAGGGAACCGGCAACGATAATCCCATCAAGAACCGTCTTAGCGATGTTTAGCTTCATGTCACCTTGTGGAAGGGCAACAGCAACTAAGCGACCATCTGGGCGAAGGGAGTTAACGGCTTGGTCAAAGGCAGCAGTTGTAACAGCTGTAACAACTGCGGCATGAACACCGCCAACCTTTTCTTGGATCTGTTGATCAACATTATCATCATGACGGTTGATGCAGATTTCAGCACCATTTTCCTTGGCAGCCTTCAGCTTGTCCTCATTACCATCAACGGCAATAACGTGGGCACCAAAGACATTGTGGGCAAACTGGATACCGAGGTTACCAAGACCACCGGCACCAACAATTGATACCCATTGACCAGGCTTAATATCAGCAACCTTCAATGCCTTGTACATCGTAACACCAGCACAGGTTAGTGAGGTAGCTTCAACAGGATCCAATCCTTCTGGAACCTTAACGGCGTAGTCTGCTGGAACGATGCACTGTTGAGCCATGGCACCATCAGCGGTGTAACCAGCGTTCAGAACGTTACGGCAAAGGGTTTCACGACCGGTCAGGCAGTACTCACAGTGGCCACAGCCCTTGAAGAACCAAGCGATTGATACCCGGTCCCCAACCTTCAATGAGGTAACACCAGGGGCAACCTTAGATACACGGCCTACCCCTTCGTGACCAATAATCCGGCCAGGCTTCTTGCCGAAGTCACCGGCAGCACAGTGAAGGTCAGTGTGGCAAAGACCACAGTATTCCATGTCAACCAATGCTTCGCCTGGCTTAAGGTCACGAAGCTTAACATCCTTAACAGTAACGTATCCATCTACTGGATCATTGATAACAGCAGCTTTCATAAGGTAAGATCTCCTTCTCAAAGACATGTTATATTTTTCACAATTATTATAATAGCAGAACACCCTCGGTTTTTAAAGGCCATTTTGCAAAAAAATCATTAATGAAAGCGAACCATTTATGATTAAATTGGCAATGACAGCGTTATGACTGGAATCAAGCAAAGCAAACCAATTATAAAAAATAAATCGTATTACTAACTAAAAGTAACAAAATTGTGAGCACTTCACAATTTTGTTATTTCTTTAAGAGCATAGATTAGACGCCGGAATACCCGATCATTCGTCATGTTTCTCGTCTGCATATTCTGCAGAAACATAGTGCCATCTAAGATGGACGATCTCGATTAAGCTTCAGCCATAAACAGACTCTTTAATATAAAGCAAGGGTAACCCTATGTAGATCTTCAGCCGACGATTTAGTAACCTGCATTTAATGTTGAAGTACCCAGTATTACCATTTAGGGTTTGCTTATGTCCCTGTAATAATTTTAATCTTTCGGTAACTTAAATTTAATTGCTCTCGATCTGGTTTTGTTGATATTATGTAACTGATATTTTGTTAGAAAAGATTAAGGGAGTTATTACCTATGTCAAAACGACTAATTGATAAAGTAGCACTGATCACTGGGGCAGCCAGCGGCCAAGGGGCAGCCGAAACGGCACTGTTCGTTAAAGAAGGTGCGAAAGTAATCGCAACTGACGTCAACATTAAACTGCTCAACCAGCATGTAGACGCCCTGCGGGAACAACACGGTGACGTGATTCTGCCGCTAAAGTTAGACGTCACCCAGGAGAAACAGTGGGTCGATGCTATCGCTAAGGGGATTGCAAAATTTGGCAAGATTGACGTTCTGGTCAACAACGCCGGGATCGGGGTTACCGATAAAACGTCCGGTTTGACCGACTCCACAATTGCCGATTGGCGGCGGTTTATGGACACCAACGCCATGGCCCACTTTCTAGGGATGAAGCACGTCGTCCCTGAAATGAAGAAGAACGGCGGCGGGTCAATCATCAACATCTCCTCCCTTGCCAGTGTCCAGGGAATCGCCGGTGCATCCCCCTACACCGCTTCTAAGGGGGCCTCACGAGCATTTACCAAGGGAGCAGCCCGTGACCTTGGCAAGTATAACATCCGCGTCAATTCCGTCCTGCCCGGCTGGATCGTTACGCCGATGATGCAAGCCTTCACTCTCAATAAGCCGCTACTCGATTCGCTGATCAATGGAATTCCACTCGGCCACCTTGGTGATCCCGAGGACGTTGCCTACCCGGTTCTCTTCCTCGCCAGCGATGAGGCCAAGTATGTTAATGGTGCTGAGCTGATTGTTGACGGCGGCCAGTCCGTCCGTGGTTAAATTAATATTAGCTATTTTGCCTTCGCTGACCAGTCTATCGACTTGTTAGCGAAGGCTCTTTAATCATTATAATCTAATAATTGTTATCATCCTGCTCTGGCAATAACTGAGTGAGTCGGGTCCCACCGCACTTCTGGACGCTTAACTCTCCAAAACCTGTGCATGCTAAGAAGCGCCAGTCCCCATCCATTGCCATTGACTAAAATCAATTTAAAATTACAAATCCGTCTGTCACCACAATGGCTGCCAGACGGGTTTTTGATTCAAGAACTTTTATGGCACGTCAGTATCACTACTTACCGGTTCCCTAGCTCCCAAAAGGCCAAGGCCGAGGCTGCAGCAACATTCAGGGAATCAACACCGGGAGCCATTGGAATCTTAATCGTAAAATCACTCTGGACAATCGTGGACTCCCTTAGACCTGGGCCTTCCGCGCCAAGGATAATGGCCAACTTATCCACCCTATTTAGCCGTGGATCATCAATACTGACGGTGTTATGACGCAGGGCCATCGCCGCTGTCTGGTAACCTAGCTGGTGAAGGAGGGTGATTCCATCGTTCTGCCAGCTTTTGGCATCGATATAGGTCCATGGTACTTGGAAGACAGTTCCCATCGCCACTCGCGAGGACCGCCGATAAAGCGGGTCTGCGGAATCGCTCGTTACAACCACACCATCGATCCCCAAAGCAGCTGCAGAACGAAAGATCGCCCCGATGTTGGCCGGATTAACCACGCTTTCCAAGATCGCAATTCGCGGGTGACTAGTTGGCAGGGTGGTCAAGAAATCTGTAAGGCGGGGCCGGCTTATCCGATACATTGCGGCAAGTGCTCCCCTTAAAAGATTATAGCCAGGCAGTTGTCGGACTAAGTCGCTGTTAGCAACATAGATCGGCGTATGGCCTAATCCAGCAGTTTTGTTAACGGCCATTTCATGATCCAAGTCTGCCAGGTCACGTTCCAAGAACTTTTCTTCTACCATCAGTGAAGCTGGGCGGTACCCTGCCCGCAAAGCACGTTCAATCACCTTAGGGCTTTCCGCAATAAACAGACCCGGCTTTAAAGCGTGCGAAAGCTGGGCTTCATTAAGCCGTACGTAAGGATCCAAAGCAGCATCATCCAGGTCAGTAAGATAAATCAAGTTGTGCATCATGCACCTACCCTTTTACAATAAAATTAAAGAAGCCCATTGCAGCAATGATTACTGCAATGGGCTTCTTAGCAGTCGGAAATACAAGATTCGAACTTGCGACCTCTGCGTCCCGAACGCAGCGCTCTACCAAGCTGAGCTAATTTCCGAAAAAAATAAGCGCCACACCCATCTCAACGAGATAACTGTCACGCTTTAATGATGCACCCAGAAGGAGTCGAACCTTCAACCTTCTGATTCGTAGTCAGACACTCTATCCAATTGCGCTATGGGTGCATAAGAGCGGAAGACGGGATTCGAACCCGCGACCCCCACCATGGCAAGGTGATGTTCTACCACTGAACTACTTCCGCATATTTAAGTTTTTGACACGTTCCGTATCAACAGTTATAAACTATACATGATAAATCAGACATTGTCAACAGCTTTTTACAAATAGATGTAAAGCCGTATGCGGACGGAGGGACTTGAACCCTCACATCAAAAAGATACAAGATCCTAAATCTTGCGCGTCTGCCAATTCCGCCACATCCGCATATGGAGGATACAGGGCTCGAACCTGTGACCCTCTGCTTGTAAGGCAGATGCTCTCCCAACTGAGCTAATCCTCCAAAAATTAAACTGAAACAAATCAGCTTAATTAATATAACATCATTCTAATATATCGTCAAGGGCTACTTGAGATTTAATTCTTCCAGCTTCCGATCAATCATCCCCAGTACCTGTTGGGCAGCCTGATCATCCTCGACAAAGTCATACTTATCGCCATCAATCAGCATCTTCGGACTCTCATCATATTGCTCATACCAATCGACATAGCGTTCGTTCAGATTTTTGTAGTAGCTATACAAGGATGGGTCATTAGCGATCTGTTCATACGAGCGACCCCGCTTCTTAATCCGCTTCAGCATGGTATCAAAGGAAACCTGAATGGTAATCAGCAGGTTAGGTGCCTTTTGGTGAACCTGGTCTGGCAGCTCCTCCATCATATTACTTAACAATGATGAATAGATATCTGACTCGGTCTCAGTGGCTCGCCCCATGTCAGCATTCAATTTAAACAGAAGGGCATCTTCAAAGATTGACCGGTCTAAGACGTTCAGGTCATTGCCGTAAGAGGCCTTGATCTCATCCAAGCGCTTGTTTAGGAAGTAGATCTGCAGGAGGAAGCCGTACTTTTTCGGGTCCTTATAGAAAAGTGGCAGAATTTTATTCCCCTCAACTGATTCGTAGAAGGCTTGGCTGTTCAGGTGGTCGGCTAAGAGTTGCGTCAAGCTGGTCTTCCCAGCACCAATTGTTCCGGCTAAAGCAATCATTAATAACGTTCCCTTTCTTAAATTAGAGTCTTAAAAATTTCACGATTACAATTTTAACACTAAAAAACAAAATGGCCACCCGAAAGTGACCATATTTTGTGGTTAATATTTATTTATCCTCATCATCTGGTGCCACATAGCGTTCACCCTTTGTACTTGGTGATAGGTCAACCTTGTCCAATGGGATGACGTGAGTCTTGTAACGAACTTTATAGTAGATGAACAAGATCAAGAAGATTGGCACACTCATGTAGGAAATGGCAATGTTCTGCCAGTCCCACTTGATAAATGCATCAACATTCTGCCCACAGATCACGATAAAGCAGAGGATAAAGGCAAAGATCGGCCCGAATGGGAAGAAGGATGACCTATACTTCAGATCGTTGAGGTCACGCCCCTGACTGACATAGGCCCGCCGGAACCGCCAGTGAGAGGCGGCAATTCCGAGCCAGGCGATAAACCCGCACAACCCTGAAGCACTGATCAGGTAATTATATGCCTGGGGACCGATGAACTGGGTCAGGTAGATCAGCGTTGAGACCAGCATAGTCCCAAGCAGGGCATAGATTGGGATCCCCCGTCTGTTGACGTAGCCGAAGAAACGCCATGCGTATCCTTCACGTGCCTGGGAGAAAAGCATTCGCGTTGAGGCATATAGGCCGGAGTTAGCGGAGGAAACCACCGCCGTCAGGATCACCGCGTTCATAACACTGGCAGCAACAGCCAGGCCGGCACGCTTGAAGACGATGGTAAACGGACTCATCGTGATATTAGAGACATCTTGATTCAACAGGTTCTTGTCAGTGTACGGCAGGATACATGCAATCACGAAAATTGTACAAATATAGAAGATCAGAATTCGCCAGAAGGTAGAGTGAATGGCTTTAGAAACTGAAACCTCTGGTGTGGCCGCCTCACCGGCCGTGATTCCAACCAGCTCAGTCCCTTGAAAGGAGAATCCAGCAATTAGGAAGATACTAATGATAGCCGGAATACCACCGACAAACGGCGCTTTCTTGTAGTGGAAATTGCTGACTCCCACAGCGTGACCACCCATGATCCCAAAAATGATTGCCACCCCGACAATCAGGAAGACGACCACGGTTATGATCTTAACTAGGGCCAGCCAATACTCTGTTTCACCGTAGGAACGGACAGAAAGATAATTGATCAAGAAGATCAAGGCCAAGACGGTAACACTGAAGATCCATTGCGGAACCGATGGCAGCCAGTAGTTCATAATGATCCCCGCCGTCGTTGCCTCCACAGGGATGGTGACGGCCCAATTCAGCCAGTAGTTCCACCCCATGGCAAAGCCGAGTGCTGGATCGATAAACTTGGTAGCATAGGCTGAAAAGGATCCGGTCAGTGGCATGTAGGTCGCCATCTCACCAAGGCTGGTCATTAGGAAGTAGACCATCATTCCCATTACGACGTAGGCAACGAGGGCTCCACCGGGTCCGGCGGTCGAGATCGCTTCACCACTGGTGATAAAGAGTCCGGTCCCAATCGTCCCACCGAGAGCAATCATTGAGAGGTGACGCGTCTTCAGTGACCGTTTAATATGGCCGCTGGTACCGTCACTGTGACTTGTTTCTGCCATGTAACTCATTCCTCCAAATAGTAAATAAAAAAGTCTTCTAACGGGGCATCCATCAGAAGACCTGGTAATAACCACGGTGAATCATTTTTGGAAGCGCCCCGCACTTTTGCGACAGTCCATGACTTATTCAGCCATGACCCAACGGAATACCGTAATAAGCCGCTACCCGTTTCGGCACCTCTCCCTTTCATCCGCCATTCGGTGCTTATTCACCTGCTGCAGAATACTAATAAGAAATGCAACCTCTTCATTGTTTTTTAATTATACTCTAATATTAGATTGACGCAAGTCCCTTTTATAAATCCAGATCCCCCGCTCACCATCGTCGCGTACTCGGGTAAAGCCATTCTTAATCAGAACCCGCTGAGAGGCAACGTTCTCATTGTCGACGGTTGCAGTCAATTGGGTCCCCGGTTTCATACGGTCACACAAGAGGCCGACCGCCGTCGTCATGATCCCCCGGCCCCAGTCAGCCCGGTTTAGCAGGTACCCCAACTCCCAACAGTCCGTACTGACCCGGTCGAGAGTGATAATTCCTACCACCCGACCATCATATCGAATCGTCAGCAGATGGACGCTATCCATCAGCATCGCTACGGCAGTTGGATCGGGCATAACCAGTAAGTGAGCCCGCTGCCGCACCAGTGGATCAGCCAGGACTTTAGCGATCGCCGGCCGATCATCTGGAAGGGCTATATCAAGCTTGATCTCTGACATTATTCTGCCTCCTAACAAAAAAGCCGTGCATAAGGGCACGGCAGTAATCGCTAAATTTCGGACGTTGATAAGAACGGAACCTCTCGCAAGCGCGGTGCCCAGGCCACATAAAGCCATTCGGCCACTTGGAGCCAGGCGTAGGCCAGCAGCATTGCACTAATTGTGTCAAAGGGCCAGTGGGCGTACAGGTAGACTCTAGAGATCGCCAGGAAGAAGACCACGAAAACGATCAAGAGCTGACAAATTGTCCGGGTAGAATGCTTCTTGATCAATGGTACCACAACCAGTAGGAGAATAGCTGCCACTAAAAAGACCCCGAGGGTGTGGCCGCTTGGAAAACTGTATCCGTCATCAGCAGCCAGGTGCTGTGCCGGACGAGCCCGCTTAACGATATGCTTGAAGAGCTCACCGAGGACATCCCCGCCAACAATCGTACCTAGAGCCCACAGCGCTGGAATCTGGTAACGCTTGTACCACAAAAAGACAGCAATAATGACCACCCAGAGCAGATCCATCTTTGGGCTCGCCAAAAATGACAGCAGGGTCATCAGGGCATGAAACCAACCCGCACTCTCGATATGTTGTCCAGTAAAGAGTGACTGAAGAACGGCATCAATCATGGTGGCCACCGTTGAGTTAAACTTGATAAGCAGCATTAAAATGATAAAAGCACCACCGCTGATGGCAAAGCGCCACCATCGGTGCTGATCGCGTTCAATAAACATTGATAAATCTCCTATTTCGATATTAATGACATTAACTGAGTATACCACACTGTCCCACGGTCAACGGTTCTTTTTCACAATTTTCCAATGGCGGTAGTGGACAATCCGGTTCAGAAGTTCCCCTAATCCAAAGCCCAAGGTAATTGCACCAACGATAACTACCACCTGGTAAAAATAGACGGTAACCAAGTGGTAGTTGCCGATAGCAAAGTTGCGAACCATCTTATAAGCCTGACCGCCGGGAACGAAGGGGACCAAGGCCGGAACTTCAAAAACGATTGCTGGCATCTTCTTGTGTTGGGCCGCCCACCGGCTGCATACGGCAATCAGAATGGCGGCCAGGAGGTTGCTGAAAGCTAGCCCCACCCCATCCTGATAGTACATAATCCAGTAAATAACCCAAGTGCCCCCACCGATAACCCCGGCTACGTTGTAGGCACGGGGCGGGATATGGAGAAGGATCCCGAAGCAGACCGTTGAAACATAGGAGAGGAAGAACTGTAAAGCTAGGTTTAAGCAATAATGCATTCTGCCACCCCCCTAAGCAAAGTGCAGGACAATCACGATTGCACTACCGATTGAGACCGCCGTCAAGACGGCCTCAATTCCCCGAGTCGGCCCCGAGATCAAGTTACCTGACACCAAATCCCGGGCTGCGTTGGTCAGCGGGATCCCCGGTACTAGTGGCATGACAGCACCGATAATGATGTCGTTGATGTTGTGGGCCCAGCCAAATTTGACCATCAAAACCGCCAGAAAGCCGATTACCAAGGACGAACAGAATTCACCCAGGTACTGTATCTTAAACTTGCGGATCACGTAAGAGAAAACAGCATAGCCGATTCCACCGTCAATGAAGCCAACCCAGGAATCCCGGTAATCACCAGTAAAAACAATCATTAACGCCATGCTCAAAACGGCCGCCGCCACCGCCTCAACCAGGTTTTGGTATTTGTACGGACCCTGGCGGTCAACCCATTTCAGCTGGGCATATGCTTCGGGAAGGGTAATCAATCCCTGGGACATTTCCCGGGAAATCTCATTGACCGCGGTCACCTTACTGAGGTCGTTCCTGCGCCGGCGAATGTTCATCACCATTGCATTAGGCATATTGTTGGCCCCGAGAACGATCCCCGTCACCGTCGTGAAAGCCTGAAAATCTTGAAGGCCAGCCGTGTGGGCCATCCGGTGGAGAGTATCATTGACCCGCTCCATATTGGAACCATTCTCGATGAGAAGCCGCCCAGCTAGCGAACACGTCCGCAAGGCCAGTCGGCGCCGCTTTTTCGTTAGCATCTGCCCACTTCCTTTATTCAATTAACTCTACTAAAAAAGGTACCACTAACAATTTGCATTGTCAGCAGTACCTGCTAGATTTAACCATTTAATCCTTAACAACGTTGACCGCTTGAAGACCTCGGTCGCCTTCCTCGACGTCAAAGGTCACGTGCTGACCCTCTTCCAAGCTCTTGAAGCCATCACCTTGGATGGCGGAGAAGTGGACAAATACGTCGTCGCCACTCTCACGGTTGATAAAACCGTAGCCCTTGTCGTTGTTAAACCATTTAACAGTTCCTTGTTCCATTAGTATTGAATCCTCCTGTGCACGATGGCACGTCTATATTTGTAATAATCATTGGTGAAGATGGAAGATCGCTTTAACTAAGTGAAACAAATCGAGCCAACCGCACATAAAAACTACAAGGTTAATTGTACCATGTCCATACGAAAAAAGCGATCACTTCTCGATGAGCGTTGCTACTTAATAAAAATATTGTGGGCCGCTTTATAAGAAACACTAACCGGCTGCGAAGCGTCACCCTTGGTAATCACAATTGGGCCTTCAAACGGCTCGTGCCGGATGACTTTCACCTTGTCCTGGGGCCGCAAGTTGAGCTCCTCAAGGTAGGTCAGCAACTCATGATTATCCAAGAACCGCTCCAATTCGACCTCCTCGCCATCATCAGCATCCGCCAGCAGACGGTGACTAACATCCGGAAAATGGCCGTTAGCGGCAGGAATTACCCCACCATGGGGACAGTTCTGCGGGTGATCGAGAAAATTATCCAGGGCTGTAGCAAGGCGGTCACTGGTCTGGTGTTCGAGGACCTCAGCCTCTGAGTGAACATCGGCAAAGTTATAGTGGAGCTTATCCACCAGAAATGTTTCCCAGAGACGGTGCTTACGAACCAGTTCAGCCGCATAGCGTTGCCCCTCTGCCGTTAAAGAGATTCCCGCGTACGGCTCGTGGACAACTAAGCCTTCATCGGCCAGCTTGGAGATCATTTCAGTGACTGATCCAGCGGCAATGCCCAGGCCCAGTGAAATCTCCTTATTCGATACTTTTTTGTGACTGCCGCCCAGCTCAAAAATAATTTTCAAGTAGTCTTCCTTCATTGGAGTCAACATCAATTCACCTCTAAATAAGAATTTCTGGCCTTCAAACGGTCACGAAAATAATACTCCTCGTCAAACATTGAACATAATAACATTATAGCATATCATGAAAGAGTAGTTTGGAAGCCCTAACTTTTCTGTTAATAACATTTAGCTATTATAATGCTATGGGATTAAAAATTGCAATTCATATCTATATTTAAGGAGCGACCATTATAATATGGAAGAAAAAATCACTGGTAAGCGCTTCTTAGCGGTTACCCTCTTGAACGTCTTAATCACGGTTGTTGAGATCATTGGGGGCCTAATCTCAGGCAGCTTGGCCCTGCTCTCCGATGCCTTCCACAACATGGGAGATTCTTTCTCAATCGTCCTTGGCTACTTCGCCCAGTACATCGGCAATCATCCCGAGACTCGGCAACGAACCTATGGATACCGTCGGGCAGAGATTCTATCGGCATTGACTAATAGTCTCCTACTGGTCATCATTGCGATCTTCTTAATCGGTGAAGCAATTCAGCGACTCAATCATCCCCAGCACATCAACGGTGGCATCATGCTGACCGTGGCTATCATCGGTCTAATTGCTAATCTGGCCTCGGCCTTGTTATTGCACGCCGGCAGCCACGATAGCTTAAACGTCAAGGCTACTTACCTCCATGTACTCAGTGATGCCCTCTCCTCGGTTGCCGTTATCATTGGCGGGTTGATCTTAACCTTCGTTAACGTCCCCTGGCTCGACCCGGCACTGACCATCGCAGTGGCTCTCTACATTGCCTACGAGTCCTGGCCAATCATTGTCCAGACTATCAAGATCCTGATGCAGTCATCCCCTGATTTGGACTACGACAACATCGCCAAGGACATCAAACGGGTACCTGGTGTTGAGAATGTTCACCACGTCCACGCCTGGATGATCGACGAACACCGGATCATCTTCTCCGCCCACCTCAATTGCCAGGACCTCCCGCTCAGTCAGGTTGAGGGTATTTATACCCAGGTTGAAAACATTCTCCGACAGAAGTATGGTATCTGCCACATCACCCTCCAGGCGGAATGCACTCGGGGAAGGGGCGAGGAGCTCTTCAATACCCCGGTCGATGAAGAAAACGTCATCAAGTCTGACGGCTATAAACATCGGCACTAATCTACGAATTATAAAAATGCGGCTGGCGAATTTTCACCAGTCGCATTTTTGTTTGGTTTAGAAGAGTCGACCAACTCCGTAGTGGATTGTGATCGTAATCAATCCGATGACAATGTTTCGGATGACAGCTATCTTGACCAAACCGTTTCCCAGCTTGGAGCTGATGAACCCCGTTAAAGCACTGGTTAGTACCACCGCCAGGATCACCGCGTACCACTTAACGGCATTCGGCGCAAAGGTCATCGCCATCAACGGGAAGAGACCACCAGCCGCCGCACTGAAGAGGGACGAAAAGGCGGCATCCCATGGGCTTAAGAAGTGCCCCAACTCGATATCATACTTGACCCGAACCATCGTCTCCAGAGGCTTCTTGCTCAACAGGTCCTTAGCAATTGCCAAAGAGGTTGCCGGTGTAACCCCCTTATCGACGTAGTACTGTTTAACCGTATCTAATTCACCCGCAAAGTTGGTCTTAAGCAGGTGCTGCTCAGTACTTACCGCTGACTCCTCAGTGTCACGCTGAGTGGAAACAGATGCATACTCTCCGCAGGCCATTGAGAAGGCACAGGCTAACAGGTCGGACAGACCGGCAATGAAGATCGTGAACCGGTCGGTCGTGGCCGCCGCCACGGAAACCAAGACCCCGACAACCGTCAGGATCCCGTCGTTGGAACCGAGTACCCCTGCCCGGAGCGTGTTCAATTTTTCTTCCATCGTTTGCTTTTTCCGTTTGATTTTTGCCATGAACGCTCCTCCTTTAACGAGCAAACAATTGACCAATCAGGTAGGTTACACACATCGTCAGCAGACCCGCCGTAGCGTTGCGCAGCATTGACTTGACCCGGTTGGCCTTACTTAAAACTGCCGCAAAGTAACCGGTAATTAGCAAGGCAATCAGGACAGCAACCATGGTAGCAAAGATTCGGACATGTTCCGGAGCCATCGTCACCGCCACCATCGGTAAAATTGAACCCGTTGGGAACGAGATGAATGAGGCAATCGCTGCCGCATAAGGACTGGTAAACTCCTTGGGATTGAAGCCGTAACGTTCCTGAACTACAGTCGACAAGGCATCCTTGTCCATCAACTCACGGGTGGCCTGATTAGCCAGCCGGGGGTCGATATCCTGTTTCTCATATTGTTGCTGGACGTAATCAAACTCCTGCTGGTATTGATTAGTCAACCGTTGGCGTTCACTAATCAGAGCCATCTTCTGAGAATCCTTCTGGGTAGAAACTGATACATATTCCCCCATACACATGGAAATTGTCCCGGCTAGACTCCCGGATAGTCCAGAAATTAAGATTGAATAGGGATTGCTTGTTGCCGCAGCCACCCCAATGACAATCCCGGCAACAGAGATGATCCCATCATTGGCACCCATAACGCTTGTCTGCAGGACGTTAACCTTCTGGGCCAATGACATTTTCTTTTTTGGCATAGTTTCGCCTTCTCTTTTTAGTTTAGAATCATTATAACATTAATCTTTGGTGATACAACTATTTTATCACATCCATATTCACTAGTTTAGAAAGATTCAAAATAGTATAAGTATGGAAAAAGAGGCTGAGCATCAACTCAGCCTCTTTCATGTTACCCTAACGGGGCACCGCAATACTAAATACAAGCGTAATCTTATTCGTATGTTTGAACTGCTGTCGTCCGGATGACGAAGACAGACGTTCCAGCGTGACGGGTCATGTAAGAAGCCTGGGAACCAACGGCCTTGCGGTTACCCCACTTACCGATAGAACCGACCACCAGCAAGTCCGGTTGGAAAGCTGGGATAACGTGGTTGCAGATCCGTTCAGCTGGCCGTTCACCGTGATCGACAATCGCTGTGATCTTCTTCGGGTCAACACCGTAGTCGATAGCGGCCTGGACGTATTCGTTGATCCGCTTGCGCAATTCTTCTTCACTACTGTGGACATAGTCCTTATCCAAAATTTGGTAGACGCTGACATGCCCCGTTTCTAAAATAGAAACAATTCCAATTTCAGAACCGTCACGCTT
Organism: Limosilactobacillus pontis; assembly: GCF_002940945.1. Lineage (GTDB taxonomy): Bacteria > Bacillota > Bacilli > Lactobacillales > Lactobacillaceae > Limosilactobacillus > Limosilactobacillus pontis_A. The sequence continues at coordinate 46,105 of NZ_PNFV01000004.1, read as the reverse complement.
AGCCTTGTCTACTGCATAGGCAAAGGCAGCCCGGGCATCCGGTGCGTCATCAACCCCAACGAGGATTCGCTTGAACTTCTTTGGCTTAATTTCGAACATTAGTATACCCCTCTCTATGTTCTCATTTAACGATGAAAGCATTTCGCGCTCGTCTTCGTTAAATTACACTCCCTATGTTACTACTTATCTGCGGTTTGTAAATAATTATTTTTGGCTATCCTAAAACAAAAGTCTTCTTGATCAGACTTTTTATAAAATTAGCATGAAATTTACTTTTGACGCCCTCTCCCATGAGATTTATAATTAAGGGGATTATGCCCGTATTGAGGCCATAACTAAGTTTATATGGATTGGGGAGTATACCTATGTCAATGATCGAATTCCATAACGTAGAAAAGTATTATGGTAAGTTTCATGCACTGAAAAACATCAACCTCACAATTGATAGCGGAGAGACGGTTGTCCTGATCGGACCATCCGGCTCTGGAAAAAGTACTTTGATCCGGACTATTAACGGTCTCGACCCGATTCAGTCCGGTCAGCTGATTGTCAATGGGTATGACCTGTCGGACAAGAAGACCAATATCAATAAGATTCGGCGTGAGGTCGGAATGGTCTTCCAACACTTCAACCTCTATAATAATAAATCTGTCATCGAAAACATCATGCTCGCCCCACGGATCGTCCTCAAACGACCCGAGGACGAAAATCGCGAACTGGCAATGAAGCTTCTGGATAAGGTTGGCTTAGCCAGCAAGGCAGATAATATGCCAGCTCAGCTTTCCGGGGGGCAGAAACAACGGATTGCCATCGCCCGCAGTCTGGCAATGAAGCCAAAGTGCCTGCTCTTCGATGAACCAACCAGCGCCCTGGACCCTGAGATGATTGATGATGTCCTCGACGTCATGAAGGATATTGCTGAAAACTCTAACATGACGATGCTGGTAGTCACCCACGAAATGAGCTTTGCCCGTGCCGTTGCCGACCGGGTCATCTTCATGGCAGACGGCCAGATTCTCGAAGATGACACAACCGCCAAGTTTTTTGGTCAACAGCCAAGTACTAAGCGGGCCCAGGAGTTTATGAGTAAGATCAGCGGACACATCATCTAAAGGAGGCCTCGTCATGAAAAGATTATGGCACTTATTAGGACTAGGAACCCTGCTAGCTGCAATGCTCCTGACCCTGTCGGCCTGTGGACAATCTGTGGCTAAACAGGATGTACTAGCCCGTGATGAACAAAGTAAACAGATCACCTGGGGGGTTAAGTCCGATACCCGCTTGTTTGGCCTAGAAAATATTCGGACCGGTAAGTTGGAAGGATTTGAAATTGACCTGGCTAAGGCAATGACCAAGAAGATCCTCGGTCCCAATGGTAAATGCGTCTTCGTTCCCGTCACCAGTGGTACCCGGGTACCCCTGCTGAAGAACGGAAACATCGATGCTATCATGGCCACCATGACAATCACGCCAGAGCGAGAAAAGCAGGTCGACTTTACCCACTCCTATTTTGACGCCGGTCAGTCTCTGCTAGTCAAGAAAGGCAGCCCAATCAAAAACATTCACGACCTAAATCAGCCCGGCAAAGTCGTCCTTGGGGTCTCTGGATCCAATTCAGTTAAGAACGTTGCCAAACATGCACCCAGGGCTCGAGTCCTTCAGCTCTCTGACTATGCGCAGGCGATGACAGCCCTCAAGTCGAAGCAGGGTGACGCCCTAACCACCGATAATGGAATCTTGTACGGGATGGCTGCCGAGAACCCCGGATACGAAGTCGTCGGCGGTAACTTCACCAAAGAACCCTACGGAATCGCTGTCAACAAAAACCAGGCGCGTTTCCGTAACAAACTGAACTGGGCCCTGAAGGAAGTTGAACGAGACGGTACTTACAACCGTCTCCTTCTCAAGTGGTTCGGTAACGTTAAAGGCTTTAATTATCAGGAGATGAAACGCTAATGGCTAACTTAATTGCAACACAATGGCAGCCGTTGTTAATGGGCCTCTGGAACACCATCCTCTGTAGCATCATCGCCCTTGTCGGCAGCCTAATCATTGGAACACTCTTTGCACTTCTCGAAATCTCACAAAATCGGGTCCTGCGGGTCATCGGAAAGGTCTACGTTGAGGTCTTTCGGAACATCCCCCTGCTGGTCATCACAATGGCCTTCTTCCTGATTGTTCCGATGTACATCGCTAAGATCAACGGTTTCACAGCCGGAACGATTGGGTTGACCCTCTATACTTCCGCCTTCATTGCGGAGACTGTCCGGTCCGGAATTAACTCTGTCGAGGGTGGTCAGCTGGAAGGAGCCCTCTCCAACGGAATGACCTACCACCAGGCAATGCGCTACATCATCCTCCCGCAGGCTTTCCGAGTTGTGATTCCACCGCTGGGCAACCAGTTCATTAACCTGGTTAAGAACTCATCGGTACTGGCCTTCGTGGCCGGGTTCGACCTGATGTACCAGGGGAACCTGATTGCCAACGACACCCTACAAACGATTCCAACCTATTTCATTGTTGGAGTCATGTATCTGATCATCACGTTGCCGCTCAGCTACTACATGCGGCATCTGGAAAAGAAACTGGCCTAGGAGGTGATTGAGTATGCAAAATTTTATTGATGCTTATTCCTGGATCAATGTCCGCTTCCTCTTGCAGGGGCTGTGGATCACTATTGAAATTTCCGTGGCGTCGATCGTGATCAGTTTCATCGTCGGTACCCTATTGGGGATAATCCGTTACGAAAAGATTAAGTATATCTCGGCAATTGTCGGTTTCATCATCGACATCATCCGAAACCTACCTCTCCTGCTAATTATTTTCTTCACCTACTTTGGCTTGCCCAATATTGGAATCAAGCCTGAAATTATCCCGGCCGCTATCATGGCAATGTCGATCTTCGAGTCAGCCATGGTCGCCGAAATTGTCCGCTCCGGTATCAACTCGATCGACAAGGGCCAAACGGAGGGGGCCCTGGCCAATGGTCTGACCCGTTGGCAGGCCTTGCGGATCATTGTCCTCCCCCAGGCAATCAAGAACATGACCCCGGCCCTGGTCAGCCAGTTCATTTCACTGGTCAAGGACACGTCCTTGGCAACGATCATCGTCCTGCCGGAACTGATGTACCATGCTCAGATCATCTATGGACAGAACACCAATTACATTATTCCGATGTTCGTGGCCCTGGCGATCCTCTACTTTATCGTCTGTTATTCCCTATCATTATTGGCAGACTACCTGCATCGTCACCTCGCCTAGTGGCGGTTCTATAAAAAACAACCACCCCGTCGAAATCGACGTGGGTGGTTGTTTTTTGCCTAAATTACTCAGATTAGTAACGCACCATGAATCCGAAGTGCTGATGCTCACCTGTCAGACGGGCAACGTGACGTTCCATGACCTTGCGCCGCTGGCCAAACATCATCCAAGCAGCGATACCTGCAAAGACAACCAGTTCCAGGATTACGCTAACCCAGTCAGTCCAATTCGTGGTCCCTTTCATAAGGTCACTCCCGGTTACAACGAAACTCGTCCAATCCAGCAAACCGTGCATCACCATCGTCAACCAGAGCTGGCCAGTGTAGACGTAGACCACAGCGAAAAATAGCCCCAAGGAAAAGGCGCTGACTGCCTGGAGAATTGTCATATCCCAATGTTGCAACATGGCGTTGGACAGGTGAACCAGGCCAAACAACAGGGCACTGGTAACAATTGCCAGAGGCAAACGCTGCTTAACGTTTCGCCAGGCAGCGAAGAGGATCCCCAGAATGGCAAAACGGAAAAGGGTTTCCTCCATCACCCCTGCCTCAAAGGCCGACATTGTGAGGTGCCAGCTAGCCAGGTGAAGATTCGGCCATTGACCGATATTGAGTCCAGTGAAGAGAAGATCGATGACGACTAGCCCCAACAGGATCCACCAATTGAAATCACCGCTCCAATGTGGCCGCAGTCCCGGCCATGATAGCTTCCAGGCTCGCATAGCCGTTGTTATCAAGATGAAGTAGGCCACCGTCCCAACTGCGCCGGTCGATAGGGCTAACAGCAGAAAGTGATTATCAATCAGGTCGGTTGGCAGGGCCAGCAAGGGCAGGAAAACAACCGGCACCATCCAGAAAACAAAGATAAAGCGTTCAATGCTAGAGGTCAACTGACTGCCAATCACACTGGCAAACGGGGCAAACATGATGAAGTAGTATGCGATCATCAATGTTACTACCCCCCGAGACGGCAAGTGCAGAAGCACAATTATTTCCCGGGTAATAACGTCCCATGCCAGGATTAAAATCAATGGCTGGGTCAGGGCCTGCAGCCAGGCATTGACCCGCTTGATAGCAAGGGGCAACTGTGCCCAAAGCTCTACCACCAGAGCGATTGCCAGAATCACAACCGTAAACAAGAGCAGAACCGCAATCCGGTGACGATTAAACTCATAGTTCCGGATCATCATCATGGCGAGAATTAGTAAGGTGGCACCGATCTGCACTCGGTACCAGATTTTTAGGTAATCACTTCCAGACATCTGGAGTACCTTCCTCTCTAAAAATAGGTTACAAAATAATAATTGCTCCCCTCGATAATACCAGAAAAGCGGCACTTATTTAATGAAAAGACGAAAAAAGGTTCGCAATTGTCAAAATAGCAATTGCAAACCTTTGACCTACCGGTTACTTGCTGGCAACCGGCGTTTCCTGTTCGTGTTTCTTATTATGATGGTTACGGGAACGGTGTTGGTGATTTTCACTGTGGTTATTGCCCTGATGTTCCTTTTTACCCGTATGTTGGCCGCCCTTTCGGTTAGAATGGCGGTAGTGGTGGTTTTCGGCCCGATGATCACCATTCAAAATGGTAATCATTGGAATGATCACCGGTTTTCGGCCGGTTCGATCAAAGAGCAGCTTTTGCAATCGACTGACAATTGTCCGGTTCAACGCCCGCTGGTCAACTACCTTGTGATTCTTGAAGGTATTCAGAATTGCCCAGAAGACCTCATGATTAGCGGCCTTAATCAGCTCCTGGGATTCGTGCATGTAGACAAATCCCCGAGAAACAATGTCAGGGCCAGCCACAATCTGATAGTCCTTGAGATCCACCACGGCAATGGCGGTTACGACCCCTTCTTCGGAAAGCAGCCGCCGCTCGCGAATCTCTGGATTACCAACGGTGTCACCGGCATCCCGGCCATCAATGTAGACGTCTGCGACGCTGTCAATATGATCAGCCAGACGGCAGGAGTCCTTGGTCAGGGCCAGAACATCCCCGTTTTCGAGAATGAAACAGTTTTCCTTTGGCACCCCAGTCATCTGTGCCAACTTAGTGTGGATCTTCTGCATCCGGTACTCGCCATGGACTGGGGCGAAGAACTTTGGCTTCATCAGCCGTAACATAAATTCTTCATCAATCTGACCACCATGCCCAGAGGTGTGGATGTTGTTGACGTAACCGTGGATAACCGCGGCACCGTTTTCTTCCAACTTGTTAATCAGAGCGTTAACACTAGTGGTGTTTCCTGGAATTGGATTACTGGAAAAGACCACAGTATCGCCGGGCTGGATTGAGATCTGACGGTGGGTTCCGTTAGCGATCCGACTCAATGCAGCCATCGGTTCACCCTGGGATCCGGTACACATGATCAGAACCTTCTCCGGTGGGTAGTTGTTAATCTCATTCTGATCGATCAAAGAATCCTTGGGAATATTCAAGTAGCCGAGCTCCTGACCCGCGGCAATAGCATTCTCCATGCTACGGCCAAAGACGGCAATTTTGCGGCCCTGGGCAATAGCGGCATCTGAAGCTTCACGCAGTCGGTAAACGTTGGAAGCAAAGGAGGCGAAAATAATTCGTCCCTTGATCCGCTCAAAGATCCGACGAATATGAATATCAACCCACCGTTCTGACTTGGTGAATTGCGGTCGTTCGGCGTTAGTACTGTCGGACGTCAGCAACAGAACTCCATCCGAGCCCAACTTGGCCATCTGCTGGAGGTTGGGACCCGGTAAGTGGCCAACCGGAGTCAGGTCAAACTTAAAGTCTCCAGTCTGAACAATCGTCCCTTGCGGTGTGTGAACCGCCACCCCAATCGTGTCGGGGATAGAGTGGGTTGTCCGGAAGAAGCTGACCCAAAGCTTCTTAAAGTGGACTTCATCGAACTCGTCGATCTCGTGCAGCTCGGCACTTCGCAGGAGATGTTTCTCGTCCAGTTTACCCTTGATCAAGGACATCGCAAATGGCGTTGCGTAAATTGGCACATTTACCTTTTGGAGGAAGAAGGGCAATCCACCAATGTGGTCTTCGTGGCCGTGGGTGATGAAGATCCCCTTGATCTTATCCTTATTCTCAATCAAGTAGTCATAATTCTGGATAACGTAATCAACCCCGAGAAGCTCGTCTTCCGGGAAGAGTACCCCACAGTCAATAATGATGATCTCATCTTGGAACTGGACACAGTACATGTTCTTACCAATTTCACCAAGGCCACCCATGGCGAAAAAGGCAACTTCGTTATTCTTAATTTTTAACTTTGCCATAATACCTTTCCTTTTCTATTTTTAGCGTGACTATACTAACGGAAAATAAGTAAGCCAAAAGAACCGTTTGCAGGTCAGCAAGGACGGCTAACATTTATTCAGTTTTCTTATTTTGGGTTAATTTTATCCGTACGTAAAACTGTATTTATTTTACCACAAGTCTGAAAACCAGGACAATAAAAAAGGCCGCGAAACTATTTCGCGGTCTCTAATGATAGATTCAAGTTAGTCCTCACTTGGTAATTGTTCTTCCTGCTTCTCCCAAGCAGCATCCCAGTCCACGACCGGTTCACCGTCCTCTTGGTATCGTACATCAGTAAGCTGCTTCATAATCTCAACATAGGCGCTCTTGGATAGGCGATAGCTTTCGGCAACCAATGCACTGTGGTCCATGAATTTATTCAGGTTGAGTGTTTCATTGATCGTGCCCATGACTCCGTTGGAAACCTTGGCCCCCAAGATCTCCAGGTTTCCCTGCCGGTACTGCTTAACGTAGTAATTGATAAACGACTTCAAGGCATGCTCCTGGGCTGTGGCGCTCAGGTCAGAATAACGTAATCCTTCTTCACTCACAAAACTCGTCCCTTTCATGTAAAAAATAAATACTCAATTACACCATACCACAATAATCCGGTCAGGTTAACTAGTCTTCCTGGACCACCCGCAGATGCAGGGTCGTCTGACCGTTCTTGTCGACTCTGGCATAAACCTCTCTGGTCGGGTCGTCGTCAAGTTTCCCTAGCCGAACCAGACCATCTCCATCACTATCCTGCTCGATCCCCTGAATTCGATCGCTTATAAAGTGGCGAAAAACCTTTCCGAGAGCCCGCCGTTCCCGCTCCTTCTGGACAGCTACTTGCAGAGTGTAGCCCTGGTCGAGGTAAAACTTGATGATCCGTACCTGGTAAGCCGTCATCAGACTAAAGTGGTGGTTTTTGTTCTGCTGGTCCTGCTGCGAGTGAATGTAACCCTTACGCTCCCAATAGCGTATCTGGCTCGAAGATACCCCGGTTACCTTGGCTAACTCACTCATACCAATCTTGATATCGTCGCTCTTAAAGATTTCGCGGAATTGTTTTCCCAATGCATCCATAATATTCCCTCCGTTTTCTGCTGATCCTATTATTATTATTTAATCGGCTATCTTTGTCAAATTATTTGACAAAGATAGCCGATTGTATTATATTTTTCACATTACTTATTTTTGCGAAAAGGGGTCCTTACTTGTGAATCACAATAATCAAGCGGTTGATATCACTGGTAAACCTTATAATCGTAGTCTGATGGTCCTGGTCCTCTTGATCGGGGCTTTTTGTACGATTCTAAACCAGACAATCCTATCAACCGCTTTTCCAGCATTGATGAATGCCTTTAATATTAGCACTTCCACGGTTCAATGGCTGACCACTGGCTTCCTAATGGTCAACGGGATTATGATCCCGGTCAGTGCCTACCTGAGTAGCCGCTTCAATACCAAGCTGCTATTCATCCTCGCGATGTCTACCTTTGAGGTTGGGACCATCCTATCCTGGCTAGCCCCGTCCTTTGCTGTCCTGCTCGTGGGACGACTCATTCAGGCAGTCGGTGTTGGGATCAACATGCCACTAATGCAAAATATCATGCTGACCATTTACCCGCCTGAGAAGCGTGGTGCCGCCATGGGAATCAACGGTCTGGTGATCGGCCTGGCTCCAGCAATCGGCCCAACCTTGTCCGGATGGGTCATCGATAACTTCAGCTGGCGGTGGTTGTTCGGAATGATTGTCCCGATCGCTGCGGCGGTTATCTTGGCCAGCTTTGCTCTCGTCAAGAACGTTATCCCGAATCGACGTCCCCACCTCGACTGGTTGTCCGTCGCCATCTCAACACTGGGCTTCGGTAGTATGCTCTACGGTTTCTCCAGCGTCGGTGATAAAGGATGGACCAACCCAGTAGTAATTACGACCATCATCGTCGGCGCTATTCTGGTTGCGATCTTGGTTTGGCGTCAGGGCAAGCTGGATGAACCATTCCTAGAATTCAAGGTTTTTGAGAGCGGTGAATTTACCCTCGCTACCGCCCTCAGTTCCATCGTTATGATGGCGATGGTCGGTGTCGAATTAGTCATCCCGCTTTACCTGCAGATCATTCACGGAATGTCAGCTTTCCACTCCGGACTGACCCTGCTCTTTGGGGCCATTTTTATGGGATTGATGAGTCCAATCACCGGGAATCTCTTTGACCGCTATGGGGCCAAGCGGCTGGCCGTTACCGGGATGTTTATCCTCTGTGTCGGAACCCTGCCCTTTGCCTTCATCACCCGCGACACCCCAACCATCGATATCGTTTTTCTCTATGCGGTCCGGATGTTTGGGATCTCAATGGTCATGATGCCGGTAACAACCGCCGGGATGAACTCCCTGCCCTACCAGCTAATCTCTCACGGAACCGCAGTCAACAACACCATCCGACAGGTGGCTACCTCGGTCGGAACGGCGATTATGATCTCAGTTTTGACCAACATCACCAACAGTCATAAACCGGGGCACGCCCTGTTGGCCCAGTCCCCACTACAATATAAGGCCAAGATGTTTGACGCTACCCTGATGGGCTACCACGCCGCCTTCTGGTTTGCCATCGCTTTCGCCTTTCTGGGGCTACTTCTGACCTTCTTTGTCACCCCTGGTAATGGGATTCACCAGCGGATCGACAGTGAAGATATCCTCAACGATAAGGGAGGTGCTAATTAATGGTTATTATCTTAACCTTCCTCGGAGCTGTCTGCTTCTTCCTCAGTATCATGTTTGTTCAAGGACGGATTCCCCGTATTATCCTGGCAACCATCACCGGCCTGGTCTTCATCGGCTCAACAGCCTTGATGACCCTCAACTATAGCCACCACTTCGGTATGCACCAGGTCACTACAACCACCAGCCGTCGGATCTATCCAGTTAACGCTAAAATGCCGCTGGCCCTTTACCAGCCGGTTGGTACTAGTGGCAAGGATGACGTCTACATTTACAAGGCCAAGCCGACCCAGACTAAGCCAAGCCACACCCAAGCCAACGAATATACCCACAGTCAGGTCAAGTGGAAGCAGTCCGGCACTCCCCGGCTTGTGACCACCACAACTCGCTGGCGATTCAAGAATAACTTTTATAAGATTCTCTATGCCTGGTCCGGGATGGATGGTACGCTGGTCAAGCGGACCAATACTTTGGAATACCCACGGGCCTATGTCCTGTTAACTACCAAACAAGCAAAGCAGCTGCAGGCTCGTGCCAAGTCACCAGCTGGTCAACAGGCCCAAGCAATGGCCCGTCAGCAGGGACAGGCCTACGTTACCGGCCGGGTTCAAGCCGCTATGGTTAAGAACCCGCACATGACTGCTGCCCAGATCAGAACTGTCGCCCAGCAGGCTGAACAAGAGTTCCAGGCCAAGATGGTTCGAGCCTTATTGAAGTAACTTACCAACGTAGATAAATGAAACAACACAGTACACAAAAGGCCTCCAGTATTCGGATCTTCCGAACACTGGAGGCCTCTTCGTGCTTGTAAGGGGGATGAAAATGAACTAGTAAGATAGTCCTATCCCATCTATATCATAATTTTCGTAAAAGATGCTGGCAGCGGAGAAGTAAAGCTGAGCCGACGCTGGCTAAATGGATCACGAAAAGCCAGACGACTGGCGTGAAGCAATTGGTGGTCACCCTGACTGGTATCGCCGCCATAGAGGGCATCACCAAGTAAGGGATGGCCAATTGCGGCAAAGTGAACCCGAATCTGGTGAGTTCGACCGGTATGTAGACGAACGCGAATGCGGGTCCAGCCTGTCCCCTCGGCCTCTACCCAGTATTCGGTTGATGCTGGCTGACCCTCGGCAGACACCACTCGCTGGACCTGACCGGCCACACGAGCAATTGGCTTATCAATAATTCCATGATCTTTAGTGAGATGGCCGCCCACCAAGGCCGTGTACTCCTTCACCATTTGGTGTTGCTGAACCTGCTGACTGATCATACTTGAAGCAACATGGTGCTTAGCTACCAGCAAAAGGCCGCCAGTATCACGATCAAGCCGAGTAATCAGGTGAGGCCGTTGGTCAGAAGACTGCTGGTCAAGCAGGTAGCCAGTGACCCGGTTTAGAATCGTTCCGTTAGTCACGCTGGGTCCCGGGATTGAGGTTACCCCGGCTGGCTTATCAATGACCATCCAATTATCGTCTTCGTAAACAACCTGCAATGGATCGTGACTAACCGCCACCGTCGGATCAGCTGGTTCAGGATTGACTCTGATTGTCAGCGGCTGATTGGGCAGAATTTTGGTGGTTGGTCGAACCGGACGGTGATCAACCAGGAACTCCCCCTGCCCCTTCTTGATATCGTTAAAGAGACGGTGCCCCATTCCTAACGACTGTAAGAACTTCTTGATTTTGATCGGCTCGGTACCCGTGTACTGCCAACTTGCTTCCATTATTTGCCTCCTCATTTTGCATACAAAAAAAGTTGAGTCAACTGACTCAACTTTTTAACGACGGTCCGTACGAGACTCGAACTCGTGATCTCATCCGTGACAGGGATGCGTCCTAAACCAACTAGACCAACGGACCATTTGACAACATCTATGAGTATACGTGAAATTACTTCAACCGTCAACCACTAATTTAGCATTGTCTCCCCGACGATCTGGTAAATGGCTTATAATAATTACGTTAGCTATCTAATCTAAGGAGGAGTTTTAATGAAATCACTAGGTAGACATTTGGAATCCTGGTGGGAAAAGTACTCGCGAATCATCAAGCTACTGTTTGTGACCTCAGTTCTTGTGTTTGTCGTCCATGCACTCGGTAACTTTTTTAAGACCGTCGATTGGCATAAAGTAGGCGTTGGCCTCGCCGGCCTTACCTGGGAGCAGATCCTGCTACTGGCAGTGGCCGGATGCATCGCCGTGATCCCAATGCTCGGTTATGACTTTGCGGTTACCCGATTATTACCCGGGAAATTTAAGCGATCCTACATAGTTCGTTGCGGATGGATCACCAATACACTAACCAACATTGCGGGCTTTGGGGGCCTGCTTGGATCGTCACTACGGGCCTATTTTTACCGCAAAAATGCCAGCAAAAAGGAAATCCTGCTAGCAATCTCAAAGATTGCCATCTTCCTGCTATCCGGACTATCGGTTCTCTGCTGGGTCGCTCTGATTATCATGTTTGGCTTTCACGAAGGCGGTCATTTCAACCAATATGCAATTTGGTTAATTGCTGGTGGGCTCTACTTCCCAATTGTCTTCTTCATCACCCAGATCTATAACAGTAACATCTTCAAGGATATTACACCCCGTTTAGAAGCCTTCATTGTCACCAGCTCAACCTTTGAATGGCTTTTCGTAGCCCTCTTCTTCCTGCTGGTTGGCTGGTGTCTCGGAGTACGTGACAACCTGATCAGTGTCTTGCCCCTTTACGTCGTCGCCCAAGTTCTCGGGGTTATCTCCATGATCCCTGGTGCGTTGGGTTCCTTCGACATTATGATGATCTTTGAACTATCCCTTCTCGGGGTACCGCAGACAACTATTATCATCTGGCTGCTACTCTTCCGGATTTTCTACTACATCGTTCCGTTAATCCTGGCAGCAGTCATGTTCCTACACAACCTGGCCGAACAAGTTAACGAATTTTTTGACGGCCTACCGGTGATGATGGTACGCAAAACAGCCTACTTCTTGATCACCGCCTTCATGTATATCTCTGGAATTCTGATGCTGCTGACTGCTTCAGTGCCGGATCTGACCAGCCAGAACAAGCTCATCCAGCGTCTCTATCCCTACACCTTCTTCTTCCTCCACCAAATGACCACAATCCTGTTTGCGGTTGCTATGCTGGCTTGCGCTCGGGGACTTCAGGCTAAGGTCAAAAAAGCTTACTGGCCGACCTTGATCTTGCTGTTGATTGGAATTGTCAACACCATCTGGAACTTAGGAACACTTGGTTTGACCATTTACCTGGTTATCGTCTTGCTCCTCGTGTTAATGTCTCGTCACGTCCTCTACCGAGAGAAACTCCAGTACTCCGTCGGTAAATTTATGATTGATGGGATTATTTTCGTCGGCAGTTTCATCCTCTACGTAATTGTCGGGGTAATCAACACGCCACAGTACATCAGCAAGCACCATATCCCTGACTTTCTCTTCTTCCCCGGTGAAAGTGTCTGGTTCTCCGGATTAATCGGCCTATTCCTCGGATTGATCCTGATATTACTGATCCTACGCTACTTCACATATGGCCGGGATCCCTTCAACGTAGTCCACAATTTTGATGCCGATCGGGTACGAGGCGTAATCAACGAATTCGGTGGGTCCTCCACCAGCCACCTAGCATTCTTAAGGGATAAGGCAATTTACTACTATCAGGAAGACAAGCATGACCAGCTCTTCTTCATGTACCGTAAGAAAAACGACCGTCTCGTCGTGATGGGCGACCCGATCGGCAACAAGGATGTCTGGCGCCCAGCCTTCCGGCAATTCATCCGGACGGCGGATAAGTATGACTACCAGTTGGTCTTCTATGAGGTCTCCAGTGAGGTCACCCTCCTCTTGCACGAGTTTGGCTTTGACTTCATCAAGACTGGGGAAACTGGCTTAGTCAAACTTGCCGACTTTACTTTGGCCGGGAAGAAGCAACGTTCACAACGAGCACTAATGCACAAGTTTGACCGGGAAGGTTACACCTTCACTGTTGAACAGCCGCCGTTTACTTCCGATCAATTGGCCGAACTGAAGCGAGTCTCAGACAGCTGGTTGGGCGCTCAGGTTGAGAAGGGATTCTCCCTAGGTTTCTTTGATCCTTACTACATTAACCAGGCCCCGGTTGGTGTCGTTCGCGACCAAAATGGCAAGATGGTTGCCTTTGCGACCTTCATGCCAACCGGTGGCAAGGAAATTTTAACCATTGACCTGATGCGGCACAGCAAGGATGCCCCGTCCGGGATCATGGATAAAATCTTCATCAGCATGTACCAGTACGGTCAGAAGAACGGCTACACCTACTTTGACCTTGGGATGGCGCCCCTTTCCAACGTTGGCGAGTACCAATTCAGCTTCATCGAAGAAAAGGCGGCTCACTTCATCTATGAGTATGGCTACCACCTCTACGGCTTCCAGGGTCTGCGTCGTTACAAAGATAAGTACGCTTCAGTCTGGTATCCACGCTATATTGCCTACCGGAAGAAGAATTCCCTGATCGCCACCATGCTGATTCTAGTCAGCGTCGTCAACCAACGAGTCGATCAACAGAACCGCCACCTTTTCTTCTTCTGGCTGAACAAGAATTAGTTTACGAACAAGTCGGTGCCAACTATTCAGTTGCACTGGCTTGTTTTGATTAAGATGATAAAAGGAGCGGCACGCTTTTACAAACGTGCCGCTCCTTTTAGTAACTTTTAACGCTGGTCCATTAAATAGTCATAGAGCATCTCATGCTTGATCTGTTTAGTATCATATCCAAGGACCTCAGCAATCTGATAGGCAAAGGCCAGGGCCGTAGCCGGGCCGCGGCTTGTAACCACCTTGCCGGCAGGGTCAACCACGGTGATTGTCTCCTTGAAGTGGGCATCCTTAGCCAGACGATCAACCTCCTCATTGAATCCTGGAAAGCAGGTATAGTTGCGCCCGTCCAACAGGCCATACTTAGCCAGGGCAATCGGTGCTGCACACATAGCGGCGTTCCACTTACCCAGCTGGTTTCGCTGACGCATTAAGTCCGCCAGCCGACTGTTGTCACGGAGCTTCTCAGCCCCACCCCGACCACCAGGGAAGGCAACCAAGTCATAATCAAGCAAGTGTTCATCAACGGTTTGGTCACAGGTCAATTCGATCCCGTGCGCCCCAGGAACCTTAATTTCTTCCAGTCCTACCATTGCCGCTTCGATCCCCATGCGCCGCAACACATCAATAATCGATAATCCTTCAACTTCTTCACAACCAGGTGCAAATACAACTGCTACCTTTGTCAAAATAATCACTCCATCCTAACTATTCACAATCTTAACAACTTGTTTCATCACAACATCGGCCTCGGGAACCGGATAGAGTGGGTAGATATGGAACATCCCCCGCCCCACTGTGAAGTTCACCGGAATTCGGCTATTCTTGAGCCGCTCCACCAACCGGGCAGCATCAGGATACATAATCTCCCTGGTACCAGCATAAACGTGTACGTCACAGAGCTGATCCAGATTACCATCCAACGGGCTCAATCGGTAATCGCGGTGATTGGTGTCGCCCGCCCACAGGTCGGCAATCCGCCGCAACCCGTAGCAGGCCAGGGTAACATCATCATGCTCGTAACGGCCGATCACTGGGTTGGCCAGATCAAGATCCAGCCACGGCGAGATCAAGATCAAATGGCCAGGCTGAGGCAGACCTCGCTGGCCTAAATATTCGCTGAACCCCAATGCCAGTCCCGCCCCAGCAGAGTCACCCATTAAGGTTATATCGCTCGCCGGTGCCTGTTGGTAGAGGTTACCATACAGTTGGGCAACCTCCTGGTAGGCGGCCCGAAAGTTATGCTGGGGGGCCAAGGAGTATATCGGAACGTAAATCCGGGCTCCAGTTGCCTGGGCCAGGCGGTTCAGGTACTGCCAGTGAGTCTTATCAGCGGGCTGAATGTAAGCACCACCGGCCAGGTAGACAATCACCCGCTGGTTAATGCCACGCTCGTTTAAAACGTAAACTGGAATCCGGTAGTGTTTCAGCTGACGCAATTTAACATCGAAAGTCACCTGTGGCAGTTCATAGCGCTGGGCATTAGTCTGCCGGGCCGTTCGGATCAGCTCGTCATACGCGGCAGGTTCAGCAAGGGCGTGCTTAAAGCCGCTGAGCTGGATCCCCATCTCAATGAAGGTGGCCTTATTGGAACGGTGTTCACCGCACCGGTGCAGATCACGAAAACTATTACTTAAGTTATTCACCAACCGACCGGCTAATCCGCCCCGAAACCGTTTGAGTTTTTCCATTTCTTCCGCCCCTTTAAAACCTCTTTATCTTTATCCTTATCCTAACACGCTTCATAATACAATTTTGTTAAGATTTAGTTTAGAATATGAGCAAAGGAGATTTTAAGTATGCACCAAGAGTCACTGTTTGCCCAGGGCAACGCCGCTAGCACCCCACTGGCTAACCGGGTACGGCCAACCACCATCGATGAATTCGTCGGGCAGCGCCACCTGCTTGGGCCGGGAAAAGTCCTACGCGACATCATTGAAAACGACCAGATCTCATCCATGATTTTCTGGGGGCCACCCGGCATCGGTAAAACAACACTAGCGGAAATCATCGCTCACCAGACCAAGGCTCATTTTATCACCTTCAGTGCGGTAACCTCTAGCATCCGGGACATCCGTAAGATCATGGAAGAGGCCGATCAGAATCGCGAGTACGGGGAACGGACCATCTGCTTCATTGACGAAATCCATCGGTTTAACAAGGCCCAGCAAGACGCATTCCTTCCTTTTGTCGAACGCGGTAGCATTACCCTGATCGGAGCTACAACTGAAAACCCGTCGTTTGAAATCAATGCGGCCCTGCTCAGCCGCTGCCGGGTCTTCGTCCTCAAGTCACTAACCACTGAGGACGTCGAGCAGGTCCTGCGCCGGGCCCTTAATCATCCCGCCGGTTTCCCTGGATTAACGATCCACTGTGCAGCTGACGAGCTCCATACCATCGCTCAGTTTGCCAATGGGGACGCTAGGATTGCCCTCAACACCCTGGAGATGGCAGTTCTCAACAGTCAGCGGTCGGGTACAGAAGTTACCATCACCACTGACGACCTCGACCAGCTGGTCAACACTAAGTCTTTGCGCTACGATAAGCACGGTGAAGAGCACTACAACATCATCTCGGCCCTTCATAAATCGATGCGCAATAGCGACGTGGACGCTGCGGTTTACTGGTGCTCACGGATGATCGATGGCGGCGAGGATCCGCTCTACATCGCTCGACGTCTGGTCAGGTTTGCCAGTGAGGACATTGGCCTGGCAGACACCAATGCACTTCGCGTGGCGATCAACACCTTTCAGGCCTGTCAATTTCTGGGAATGCCGGAATGTGACGTCCACCTAACCGAGTGCGTGATTTACTTGGCGATTGCTCCCAAGTCTAACGCCGCCTACCAAGCCCGCCAGGAAGCCCATGCAGCAATCAAGAAGACCGGTAACCTGTCCGTACCGTTGCAGATCCGTAATGCCCCGACCAAGCTGATGGAGGACCTCCACTACGGTCAAGGTTACCAGTACGCTCACGATACCAAGGACAAACTAACGACCATGACGACAATGCCGCCTGAACTTGCCGGCAGCCACTTCTATCATCCAGGCGACCAGGGCTTTGAACCCCGTTTCAAGGCCCGGATGGCGCAGATCGCCGAATGGCACCGGAAGCACCCCGATAATAAAAAATAACGAGGCTGGGAGAAAATTCTGTTTTCTCGCCAGCCCCTTTTTCAATTCCGAATATTATAAAGTAGTTACGGGAAATAAGCGCGTCCTTAGCGTCTAGCTACGAACGAAGGCCGACGCCTCCAGCGTCAACCTCCGTCCTATGCTAGCCGTACAGGACGCCGAGAAGCTTATTTCCCAGCCTCGTTATTTTTGTCATGCATTCTTTTGCGCCGCCAGATGGTGCTTCCAACCCAGCGGAATCACGATCAGGAGTGAGATGACGATCAGAATGATTGCCGCAATGATAATGTCACGGTAACCGTTATATAGGATGTTGCGCATTGTTGGTACCAAAGCCTTTGGTAGCGATCCGGCTGTCTCGGCATTTGACAGCTTATTCAGCATTGTCATTGTAATGCCATGGGAGTGCTGAACCCCCTTAAACAACTGGTTATTGAGGATAACCCCGTAGGCAGCCGCCATCAAGGTCTGGCTAAGAATCCGCAGCAAATAGCCCATCGAGGTAGCAATTGGGACGTCCCGTAGCTCGGCATCGGTCTGGACGTTAATCTGCAAAATATTGAAGACTAATCCAACCCCCATCCCCTCGAAGGCGCCCATTGTCAGTAAGAGCCAAAACGGGGCATCCTCACCGGCAATCCAGATGCCAAGGAAGGCGATGAAGATTGAGGCCGCACCACAGGTTACGATCCAGTACTTTCCCCAGCGGTCCTGGAGAAATGGCACCAGCTCGGAACCGATAAAGTTAGTGATGGCACCGGGAATCTGAGTCATTCCTCCAAGAAGGGCGCTCAGCCCCAACAATCCCTGAGCCCACATCGGAATATAGGTGATGAAGGCAATAAAGGACCCCCAGATAATCACAAACAGCGAGAAGTCGATCACCAACTCCCGGTTCTTAAATAGCCGACTCGGCACGATTGGGTCAGCTGCCCTGTTGTCGACCCTGGCCATCCAACAGAGCAGACCCACGCCGACTAAAAAGAGGACCCCAACCACTAACCAGGAGACTGATCCAATCAGTTGAACAGCCACCAGGATCGTAGTCAGACTGGTTACCAGGAGGGTGGCACCAAGGTAGTCGACCGGCTTACCAGCCGCCTGCTGACCTGAGTTCCGATAGAAGATTGAGATGATGGTAATCGCGATGATTGCAATCGGCACGTTAACGTAAAAGACCCAGTGCCAACTCCAGGTGTCAACTAGCCAGCCACCAAGCAACGGACCGATGATTGAGGCCGTTCCAAAGCAGGCACTGGAGATCCCCAGCACCTCGGCCCGCTTCCGCAGGTTTTGGTAGATCTCCGCAAAGACGATGAAGGGAATTGTATTCATTCCCCCAGCACCGATTCCCATCACCGTCCGAGCAATGATGAACCAGAGAATGTTGGGCGCCAGTCCTTGAAAGATGGCCCCAATCATAAACATTGTCGTAGCGCTAATGTAGGCAACCTTGTTCCCCTTATGCTCCCCGAACTTACTCCACAGGGGCGTGGCCACCGCCATCCCCAGCAGAAAAGTGGCCACGATCCAGCCCATGTATTGTAAGGCGTGTAGATCGCTAGTGATCGCTGGCAGGGCAGTATTGACGATCGTTCCGTCCATCCCAGCCATGATATTGGAGAGCAGTAGGGCTCCAGTCACAATTGTCCGACGTTGATTTTCTAGCACAGATTCAGCCTCCCATTTATCAAACTAAAAAAACTCCTTGCGAACAAGAAGTTTTAAAATCAACGTTTCTATTATACTGGCAATCCGTCCGATTGTATATTACTTTATTTTCTTAACAATGTAGTTTCTGCATAAATCGGCCTAAGCGCTGCCAATCGGCTTCTACGGTAGGCTGAAGGCGGCGGGCGTAGAGAATCGCCGCCGGGTGGTACATTGGAAAGATTCGATACTGATGCTGACTCAGCCGATAGCCTTTACCAGTCGGATCAGCTTCCTGAATTGGGGCTGTGATCAGGTGCCCATGGAGCTGACCAATATTAGCCTTAGGGCCAAGCAGACGTTGAAGGGCAGTATTACCCAATGGGACCAGCACTTGAGGATCAACATAGTGAAGCTCCCAGTCAAAGAGCGGTGCGAAGGCCCGAACCTCACTTTTGGTTGGTGTCCGATTTGGTGTCTTCTTCACTAATTTTCCGGACTGCTTGTCCCGGACCTGCTTGATCGAGTACGGCCGTTGACGAACAACACTGGTAATGTAAACCGTCTGCCGGGAATAGCCTATCGATTCAACCAACTTCATCAGTTCCTGCCCTGACGCCCCAGAGAAAGGAATATTAACCTTTTCCTCGTGCCGGCCGGGGGCCTCACCGATCAGCATTAGCTCTGGGTGACGTGGCCCCTGTCCCGGGGTAAACCCAGTTAAGTGCCGGCCTGCAGTAGCCGCCTTAACCTGAGCCAATAGGTCGGCAGGATATTGGATGATCATCTGCACACCCCCGTTAACCGTTGTGACGCCACTTGGTATCGGTCAAGATTCGGGCCGCAATCAGACCAAGCGGTAAAAAGACAACAATCAGCAGTGCTTTGGTAATCCAGAGAGCCCCGACGCTGATCGAAGTCAGCCCAAGATTGTACATCCCCCGGTAGAGATAGAGGCCCGGCACCATAATGACGATCGATGGAACCGTGATCGAGATCTGGGGAAAACGAACCTTGCGTTTGGCAACCGCCGCTAACAGGCCGGCTACCAGGGCACCAATAAAGGCCGCAGCCCCCGCCGGAATCATCGTTAAGTCGACCAGCTCCAGGCGGGTAGTGTTGGCGACCGCCCCAATCAAGCCAGCAATCGCTGCCATCCGCGGCGTGCTGTTAAACATGATTGAGAAGCCGAAAACCCCACAGAAGCTGGCGGGAATCCGCAACAGCAGCATCGCCATGGTTGACAGTGGTAATGCCGCAAAATTCTCCGGCCGCAGATTTACCGCCAGGGCCACGATCCAGCCCACCAGGGTCGCCACCATGATAATGGCGATCGCGTAGGCCATCCGCTCTAAACCGGACCGCATGTCAAGTTTGGAGATGTCCAGACCGCTGGTAATGAAAGGAAATCCCGGAATGATGAAGAGCATCGCCCCAATGTAACCAGCCTCATGACGCGAACTGACATTAAGACAGAGCTGTAGAAGGCTCAGCGACAGTAGATAAGTCAGACAGGCTACCGCCACCGCCACCGCGATGCAGGCAAAGAGGGTGATATGACGGTCGATCAGCTTCCGCCGGACAAAGTTACCCAACCCAGCCCCAATGAAGCTGCAGATCATCTCGATTGGTCCCCCACCAAGGAGGAAAACGAAGGCACTGCAGGCTAGGGCTGCCGCCAACCCCACCTGATACGGAGCATAATTACCTTTAGAATGAGCGATCTGCTCCAGGTGGGCATGGATCTCCCCAATTGTCAGCTCATCGCCGTGGTCATTAAATTCGTCGATGAAGCGTTCCATCTTAGAGAGCTTGGTCGTGTTGACCCCAGTACTAGGTAGCGAAACCGCCTGAGTGTAGCTGTGGTGAGCATCCATGCAGGTATACTCAAGTGACACCAAACCGATATCGACAGTACATGTCATCTTGAGCTTGCGGGCTACAATGTTCATCGAATCCCGTACCCGCCAAGCCCCGGTTCCATAGGAAAGCATCATCAATCCGATCCGACCGACGATCGCTGCCCGTTCAACCAGGTTAGCCTCACTGGCCGGTGTAAAGTTGTCGTTCGTGAAGAAGTCCTGCCACGGAATTGCCATGTGGTGTTTTGCGGATAGGTGCCGCGCCGGCTCGAACGCCGACATGAGTTCATCATCTTTGCTCATGACTCTCAATGTCCCCCAAAATCAGTTAATTAAGGCTTGTCAAAATATCACTAATCATTATACGACCCTTGTCAATAGCTGACACTAGTTCTGGACGTGGAGCTTGCGAAGCCGGTCAAGAAAGTCCTGCTCGTCAACACTCAGCACATAGCCCTCCCGGGTGGCTACTGAGATATAGAAGCGCTCCGGCAAGGGGTCAGTAATCTCAACAAATTTAATTCCCGGTTCATTGGCTACGGCATCCTTGGCCATCAGACTGATTCCAATATTCTGACGCACCAGCTCCTTGATCCAAGAAATATTAGGGATTCGATACATCACCACGGCCGGATTGATCTGGGCGTAGGTACAATAAGCCCGAAAGGCAGCCTGGTGAACGTACTGCTGGTCAAAGCTGATGAAACGCTCATCCGCCAGCTCCTTGAAGCTGACCTGGTCACGTTTAGCCAGCGGATTTACCGCGCTGACGATTACCCCGAAGTGCCGGGCTGAAATCAGATTTGCAAATACTCCAGGCTCGTTGATCGGTGCGGTCGATCCCAGCAGGGCAATATCAATCTTTCCGTTGCGGACCTGATTCAACAGCTCGTGGGACCCAACCGACGTGATCTTGAGTCGTGATAGGAGGTCCTTGGAAAACTCGCTGACGATCTTGGAAATATAAAGTTTGCCAATGATTGGCGGCATCCCAAAACGAATCTGCTTCTGGTTGGCCCGGCGGATCTCCTTATGGGTCAGCTCGATCTTCTCATTAATCAGCTGGGCGTTGGCATAGAGCAGACGACCGCTTCGGGTGATCATCTCGTCGCGGTGGACCCGGTCTTTCCGAACTAAAGGAGCGCCAAACTCACGCTCAAGCCGCTGAATCGCCTGGGTAATCGTAGGCTGGGACACCTGAAATTGCTTAGCCACCTGAGTGTAGTTCTTATGTTTGACCAAGGCGACAAAATACTGTAGATCACGCGTGTTCATTTGCTTTCCTCCATCGGGCAGATTTCATTTTCAATAATTCATTATAGCAATTATTTGTGGGAGAAAACAAAAAGAGCCTAATTAGCAAGTTGCTAATCAGACTCTTGTACTAATATTTGATTACCACATACCAATTAGTTTCATCCAGAGACTGCCGATCCCAATCCAAACGACCAGGTAGAAGATCCCTAAGACGAAGTTCAGTGACCACCACTTGGACTGTGGAACGTAACCAGAACCGAAGAGAACTGGCGCCGGACCAGAAGCGTAGTGGGTCGTGGAGGCCATCAGGTTACCAAAGAACCCAAGCAAGAGGGCCGCCAGCATTGGTGGCACGTTTGCGGAGATGGCAACGGCCAGCAGTGCACTGTACATCGCCGTAACGTGAGCCGTTGAACTGGCAAACAGGTAATGACTGTAGAAGTAGAAGACAATCAGGATGATCAAAACGAGGACCCAGTTCATCCCGTGCAGGGAACTGCTGATAGCCTTACTAAGCCATGGAATGAAGCCTAAGCTGGTCAGAGAACCGGCCATCATGACCAGAACAGAGAACCAGGTCAGGGTATTCCAAGCACCGCTCTCTTGCAGAACGTCCTGCCAGCTCAGCACCCCGGTTAGAAGCAACAGGGCCAAGGCGATGAAGGCTGCCAGAGTGGCATCGATGCCGATAAAGCTCCCAGTCATCCATAGGATTAAAGCTAGGACGAAGATGACAGCCATGATCTTTTCGGCCATACTCATCGGTCCCATCTCGCTAAGCTGGTCTTCTGCCCATTGCTTAGCGTTCGGCGTTTCCTTGATTTCCGGCGGATACATCTTGTAGATCAGCCATGGAACAACAATCAATGAGATAATCCCCGGAACCAGGGCAGCTAGGAACCAGCCACCCCAGGTAATATCAACACCGCTCCCCTTGGCCAGGGTTTGGACCAGCGGGTTGGCAGCCATGGCAGTCATAAACATGGCCGCGGTGATCATATCACCATGGTATTCGGCAAAGATCAGGAAAGAACCGATCTTACGCTGGGTTCCGTTTTTCGGCTCGGAACCAAAGGACTGGGACAATGACTTGATAATTGGGTACAAAACCCCACCAGCCCGGGCCGTGTTACTTGGCGTGGCTGGTGCTAGGATCAGGTCAACCCCGATCAGGGAGTAGGCTAGTCCTAGGGTCCGCTTACCGAATGTCTTGACAAAGTTGAGGGCAATTCGCCGACCGAGACCGGTCTTGATGAACCCCCGAGCAATGAAGAATGCCATTGCGATCATCCAGATGGAGGCGTTCCCGAAGCCGACAATCGCCTTATCCATTGGTACCGTCTTGGTCAAAACAGTTAAGGCAAAAGCAACAATGGAAACCCCACCGATTGGCAGCGGCCGAGTGATGCAGGCGATGATTGTTCCTACAAACAAGGCAAACATATGCCAACCGGCAACTGGTACCGCGGCCGGTTTGATTGGCGTCATCAGCCAGAGAATCAATCCCACGACGACTGGCAAGATGAAGCCACGGTAGTTAACGTGTTCTAATTTTTTCATCTTTCAATAATTCCTCTTAATGTATCTCATCGTTGATAATAATTGCAAGGCAAGTCGGCCGGTAGTTTCCGACCGGTATGCCAACTACTTTTGCTTGCGAACGTACAGGGTAACCTGCTGACCAGCCTGACGACCAAAGACCACTGTTTCAGCGATGGAGTTACCGCCAACCCGGTTATTACCGTGAAGTCCACCAGCAACCTCACCAGCCGCAAACAGGCCTTTGATCACATCACCGTTACCGTCAAGCACCTGAGTCTTCGGCGTGACGTGGATCCCACCCATTGTGTAGTGGATGGCTGGGGCAATATGGATGGCGAAAAAGCCGGGCTTGGTAATTCCACGGTCCATCCCAGTGGTCCGACCAAATTCAGCGTCATTATGACTCTCTACCGCCTGGTTCCAGGTGGCAACTGTCTGGGTCAGCGTGTCTGGATCCATCTTCAGATTCTTAGCCAGATCCGCAATAGTGTCGCCATGAACCACCAAGCCAACCTTGTCGTAGAACTCAATGGCCTTGGCCCGATCACGGATACCCTGATCAAAAATCAGGTAGGCACTATGCTCCGGTAGGGCAGTGATGCTGTTGGAAACAATCTTACGAGTGTTAAGTTCGTTGACGAATCGCTTCCCCTGGGCATTGACCAGGATGGCCCCCTCGCCACGAACCGCTTCGCCGATCAGGTAAACATGAGGATGATCCTGTTGAACCGTTGGGTGGACCTGAACCAAGTTCATCTGCATTAGCTCGGCGCCAACGTTCTCAGCAAGTTTGAGACCATCGCCAGTAGCACCTGGCTGGTTCGTGGTCTTGTAATCTTTGAGGTCGGGACGGAAACGTTCAATGTACTCCTTGGAGGCCCCAAAACCACCAGTAGCCAGGATGACCGCCTTGGCGTCGATTGTCTTGATCAAACCATTGGCGTTAACCTTGACCCCGGCAATCTTGCCGTCCTCGTCTTGGACCAGGCTAGTAACCTTAGTTTTGTTGAAAACCGGAATGTTCTCCTTGGCAACCACATCTAATAGGTTCTTGACCAGGAAGCCGCCAATTGGGGCCATGCTGGCCGGACGGTGAGTCCGCTTCTTGGACATCCCCCCGGTTACCGTAATGTCGTCCAGCTTGATACCATGATCAGCCAGCCAGTCGATTGCCGGTGCCGTATGGTAGACAAAGTAGCCCAGCATGTCCTTATCATTCAGTCGACCGCCGTCCTTGTAGGTTTCATGGTAGAAATCTGCCACGTTGTCGATTACCCCGTGCTGCAGTTGCACGTTGGTCTCGGCAGCGTTCATCCCAGAGGAAGCCCGGTTAGTGTTTCCACCTAATTCCTCTTCCTTTTCGAAGACGGCCACCTTCAAGCCCAGCTCATGGGCCTGGATGGCAGCAGACAGTCCAGTACCGCCAGAACCGATGATAACGGCGTCATAGCTGTCCGCCAACTTGCTTACAGATAATGGTTGAAAATTTTCTGCCATTATAATGCGCTCCTTTTTACTTAGCCAGGCAAAGAGGCAGCCGATGTGCGCCTGCCCCCGTACCATTTAATTACTTGTCCTTACGATCAGCGTTAGTCATCTTCAACATGTCCATCCACTCATCGTATTGTTCTTCCGTAACCTTACCAGACTTCAAAGCAGCTTCCTTCAGCGTGCTGCCGGCCTTGTCTGCGGCTTGGGCAATCTTGGCACTATCATGGTAGCCAATGTGTGGGGACAATGCCGTAACCGTCATCAAGGAGTTATCAACCAATTCAGCCATCCGCTTCTCGTTGACAGTCAGGCCCTTGACGCAACGGTCAGTAAAGCCAGTAATCGTCCCAGTCAGCAGGTCGGCAGACTCAAGGAAGGCGTCGATCATGACTGGCTTGTAGACGTTCATCTCAAAATTACCTTGAGAGGAAGCCATTGTAACAACAGTATCGTTGCCAAAGACCCGGAGTGCAGCCATCGTAACAGCCTCAGCCTGGGTTGGGTTAACCTTACCAGGCATGATGGATGAACCAGGTTCATTTGCCGGAATGTTCAATTCATCGTAACCAGCCCGTGGACCAGAAGCGAGGAAACGAATATCCTGAGCAATCTTAAACATATCAGCAGCTAGGGTCTTCAAGGCACCGTGAACAACATTTAAGCCGGAGTGGTTAGCCAGGCCGTAGAACTTGTTACTCTTGGCAGTCAGGTTTAGGCCGTAAACTTCAGAGAGCTTTTCGGCAATCTTCTCAGGCATCCCCGCAGCAGCGTTTAAACCAGTACCAACGGCAGTGCCCCCGATGGCCAGTTCGTTTAAGGTTGGTTCCAGAGTCTTAATGTAGTCCAGGTCGTGTTCCAAGGCCGCAACATAACCGGAAACTTCCTGACCAAACGTCAATGGTACAGCATCCTGCAGGTGGGTCCGGCCAACCTTGACCGTCTTCCAGTACTTATCCTGCTTAACCTTCAGTTCATCGATCAGGTGTTGAACAGCGGGCTTCAACTTATTAACTGCTTCCAGAGCAACCACGTTCATGGCTGTTGGGAAGGTATCATTAGAGCTTTGCCCCTTGTTAACATCGTCGTTTGGCAGAATTTCAATATCCGGGTTGAGCTGGTGAGCCTTGTGAGCAACAACCTCATTCGTGTTCATATTGGTCTGGGTACCAGAACCGGTCTGGTAAACCTTCAGTGGGAAGTCCTTGCGGAGGTCCTCGTCACTCAGAGCCAAAAGTTCGTCAATAGCCTTAACGATCAGGTTTCCCTTCTCATCAGAGATAGCCTTGGTTGCCATGTTAGCCTGGGCAGCGGCCTTCTTGATGTTCAGCAGTGCCCGGATGATCGCCAGTGGCATGTATTGACCAGTTGGGAAATTGTTACGACTCCGTTCCGTCTGTGGTCCCCATAATGCATCAGCGGGAATCTTAACGGGACCCAAGGTGTCTTCTTCAGTACGGTATTCTGTCATTTTTGACGCCTCCAAAAGTGTAATCAAAAGTTGCTATTTGTGAAATGTTACACATCGTTACACCACTATCCTAACCCGCCGTCCCCGGCATAGTCAAACTTTAAGCTTTTTATAAATTTCACTTATGGCAATTAGTTTACAGCCCGTGGTAAAGGCGTTTCCATCTTCTATTCGTAATTTCTTCACAAGTGGACAAACAAAAAATTCTCAAGAAATTCATTTAATAAAGTCTTGAGAATTTTTAATTTTAAGACTATAATCACAAACTTTTTATACTTTAACGATCGCTTCTGTCCAGTCAGCTCTATTTATCAGTACTTAGCCACCCACTTGGCATTAGCAACCGCTTCCTTGGCATCGGTCTTATCAGTCAGGCCTTGATCAATAGCGGACTGAGCAACTCGTTGAGCAACCCGCTGAGAGAATTCGGCTAGTTTAGAAACTGGCGGCAGGACAGCAGCTCCGGGCTGATCAGGATCGACCAGACCAGATAGGGCATGGGCGGCAGCAGCCAGCATATTGTCATTTAGCTTGCTTGCCTGGACAGCGAGAGCTCCAAAGCCGACCCCAGGGTAGATCAGGGCATTGTTAGCCTGACCGATCTGGTAGGTAACTCCCTGGTAGGTAATGTCATCAACCGGAATCCCGGTGGCCACGAGTGCGCGGCCGTCAGTCCACTTCAGCAGATCAGCGGCCTTGGCCTCGGCTAGCTTGGTTGGGTTGGACAGTGGGAAGATTACCGGACGCTTAGTGTGAGCGGCCATCTCCTTGACCACGGCCTCGTCAAAGGTTCCCGGCTGGGTGGATGTCCCAATCATCACAGTTGGATGAACCGCCTTAACCACGGCCAGCAGGTTGGTCAGCTCAGTGGCGTTAGCAAATTCACTCCGTTGCCGGGTGAATGGCTTCTGCTTATCGGTCAGGCCTTCAGTATCGTCGAATAACAAGCCTTGCTTATCGACCAGGTAGAAGTGCTTTTTAGCATCCTCTGGGGTTAGTCCCTGCCGGATCAATTCGTCGTAGAGCATCTTAGCGATCCCCATGCCAGCGGTCCCGGCACCAAAGGTCAAGAAGGTTTGGTCAACCAGCTTCTCCTTGGAGATATTCATGGCACCAAGAACCCCGGCAAGGGCAATGATCCCGGTCCCTTGAATGTCATCGTTGAAGGTCAGAATCTTATCCTGGTACTTGTCAAGGATCCGGGCCGCTGTCCCCCGGCCAAAGTCCTCAAAGTGAAGCAGACTCTTCGGGTAGAGCTTTTCAACCTCGTCGACAAAACGATCAATGAAATCAAAGTACTTCTGCCCACTGATCCGGTGATGGCGTTCACCAAGATAGTTCGGATCATCTAACAGCTTTTGGTTATCGGTCCCAGCATCAATAGAAACCGGAAGAACCTGGGCCGGATTGATCCCGGCGGCAGCCGTATAAACCATCAGCTTGCCGACTGCGATATCGACCCCGTCAACTCCCCAGTCGCCGATACCAAGGATCCCCTGGGCGTCGGTAACCACGATCAGACGAATATCCCGGTCACCGCTGACGTTGGCCAGGCTTTCTTTGATTCGTTCGGGGTGCTTGACAGAGAGGTAAGCAGCATCTTGCGGCCGTTGGTAACGTTCATTATAGTTTTCGATTGATTCGGCAATTACCGGGTCATACACAATCGGCATGAATTCGGTGATGTGCTGACCCATCAAGTAGAAGAAGAGGGTCCGGTTGGTATTAAAGACCTCCATCAAGAAGTGGCGCTTCTCAATGTTGCTTGTCTTGGTTTCGAAGAGGGCGTAAGTTTCCGCAGCCTGTTCCGCGATCGTCTTGACGCGTGGTGGCAGGGCCCCCATCAGACCCAGTTGTTCCCGTTCTTCCAGTGTAAATGCGGTCCCCTTGTTCTTAAAGGGATCGTTTAAGATTGCCATTGCCTTATTCATTAATAATCGTCTTCCTTTTCATTTGATTATCACTATCATAGGAAGTCGACGATTCTATAGTCAAATTCGTGCTATGATATAAATAAACTTGATGAGCCCCAACTAAATCACTGGCACGAAGGGATTTATATGAAAATTAAAGATTTAGAATACTATCAACAGCTGATTAAAAATAAAAATTTCTCCAAGGTAGCCCAGCATTTTGGGGTCAGTCAGCCGACGATCACCATGGCTATCCAACGCCTGGAACACGATTTTAATACCACCTTCTTTGTTCGCGATCACGTTCATCGGGAATTGCGGGTCACCGCGACCGGTCAGCAGTTCGCTAATCACGTTGCCTTGATCCTCAACGAACTTCAAGTCGCCCGTCAGGAGATCGCCCGGGCTAATTCCACCAGGGTTCGCTTCGGTCTGCCGCCGATCATCGGCAACTACTACTTCCCGCCGTTGACCCCCCAACTGATGCGTCACCATTTGATGTCAGCACTAGAAACCTACGAACATGGTTCCAAGGAACTGCTGAAGATGCTCCAGCATGGTGAGCTCGATATGGCCCTGCTCGGTTCACTGTTGCCACTCAAGGAGGCCAGGCTGAAAGCCCAGGAATTGGCCCGTTTTCCCTTTCAGATCATCGTCGGCGCCAACCATCCCCTGGCCAAGAAGACGGCAGTTGACTTTGCTGCATTAAAGGATGAACAGTTCATCATCCCCGACACCGAATTCTTCCACGATCAGGCCTTCAAACAGATGTGCCGCCGAGCCCACTTTCGTCCCCACGTTCTCTACCGTACCGCCGATATCCACGTCATCAAGGCGATGGTCAGCGAGAACCTCGGCATCACCTTCCTGACCAGTCTCGCCATCGAACCAGGCGATGCCCTCAGCCAGGTCCAGATCACGGGATCCGACCTGCCGATCTTCCACCTATCCGTAGCAATGCGGGAAACAGAGGAGTTAACACCCCGTAGGCAGGAGTTATGGGACCTGCTTACCAATAACTAGTAAATTTAAAACAAAGACGCGTGCGAAAATTTACGTTCCGCACGCGTCTTTACTTATCCACTATTCGATTGTGACCTTCTCCATCACGACATCATCCTTAGGCTTGTCCATCTGGTCGCGCTGAACCTTGCTGATAGCCTGGACAACATCCATCCCCTTGATCACCTGACCGAAGACGGTGTGGCGATGATCAAGCCACGGCGTACCACCATGCTCTTGGTAGTAATCAATAACTGCCTGTGGATAACCAACCATCTTCATCTGGTCGATCATGTTAGCCGGCACATGTTCATTAGAAACAATAAAGAACTGACTGCCATTGGTGTTGGGGCCGGCGTTGGCCATCGAAAGGGCCCCGTTAAAATTAAACAGCTGGTCACTAAACTCGTCCTCAAACGGGTGTCCATAGGTACTTTCACCACCGCGACCAGTCCCTGTTGGGTCGCCGCCCTGGATCATAAAGTCTGGAATAACCCGGTGAAAGGTCACCCCGTCATAGTAACCCTTGTTGGCCAGTTCAATGAAGTTCTTAACGGTCTTGGGTGCTAGCTTTTCAAAGAGCTGAACGACGATTTCTCCCTGATTGGTTTTGATTGTGGCTTTTGGTCCCTGTGCCGCAGCCAGGTCTAGTTGTGGATAATCCATATTCTCTCCCCATTTCAATTATGATGTGCTCTAGTATATCATTGACTAAGCATCCTGGCTAATTCGCAGAACGCAAGCCCCTTCAATATCGCCACGCTTGACGTACCTCAGGGCCTCATCCGCCTTTTCAAATGGATACTCGTGAACCTCTGGACGAATATCCAGCCGGTCAGCCAAAGTCAAGAACTCCTCACCATCACGCCGGGTATTACTCTCAACACTGGTGATCGTCTTCTCGTGGAAGAGGTGCTGCTGGTAGTTAAGTGCCGGCACGTCGGTCATGTGAATCCCAGCCAGGGCCAGGGTACCACCTGGAATCAGACTGGCCATTGCTGGCAATACAATGTCACCAACCGGAGCAAAGATGATTGAAGAGTCTAACGGCACGTCGGAACGATCATAGGCCCCATGTGCGGAGGCACAGCCCAGTTGGAGGGCAAAACGGCGGGCATCAGCACCCCGGGTGAAGACGTGAACCTCTATCCCCTGGGCCATGGCGATTTGGGCTGTAATGTGGGCCGAACCACCGAAGCCATACAGGCCCAGTCGACCGCCCGCAGGTACGTTAGCCCGCTCAAAGGCCCGGTAGCCGATGATTCCAGCACAAAGCAACGGGGCCGCCTCCAAGGAATTAAACTTTTCCGGAATCCGGTAGGCAAAGCCCTCCGGCACCGTTACGTATTGGGCATAACCGCCGTCGTGATCCCAACCAGTATAAGTTGAGTGAGGACAGAGATTTTCGTGACCCGACCGGCAAAACTTACAAACTCCGCAAGCATGCCGGAACCATGGAATACCGATCCGTTCACCAAGATTAAAACGTTGGGTCTCTGGCCCTGCAGCAACCACCGTACCAACAATCTCGTGACCTGGGGTAACGTGTTCTTGATGGACAGGCAAGTCGCCCTCAGTTACATGAAGATCGGTGTGGCAAACTCCGCAGGTCAGCACCTTAACCAGAACTTCACCCCGCCCTGGCGTTGGCACCGGCTTCTCCACCATTTTCAACGGCGCTCGGTCGCCATCGATCGGTCCCGGCGTAGTCACGGCCCAAGCCCGCATTGTCTTCGGTAAATCATCAATTTGCTTTTCCATGTCTATCAGCCTCACTTGTATTGAACTCACATGTCCATTGTAATCCTTTTTGTGGCCTTGTGAAGCAATCTACATTGGTCTAACGGTAGCTTTCCCTGAGCTGATCGGTTCGTTTCAACCAGGCTGCCTGCTCTTGGTTGACGTTTAATGGCCGGTCAATAGCTAAATCGTCCCTAGCGACATTAATCAGGCCACTAGTTCCACCGATATCATCGATAATCCCCCGGCCACTACCAGCCATCAACTTAGCAGCCCCTGACCCCCGTAACCGTGACCGGGTGGTAATCGCATCAATCCTAATTTTAAACCGCCAACCATCTCCAAAGTCGTAAGTCAGAATCAGCTCATCACCGACCTGGTACTCACCAAGCCAGTGAGCCTGCAGGTTCTCTCGGGCACTGCGATCGCTGCTGAAAACTGGCAACTGATAGTCGTGTCTCCCATCCTGAAGGGTAAAGAGGTGGCTACCGTTGGCCCGAAAACTTGCCAAGATCTGGTAGCACAAGAGGTCCAACCGGGTGTCGCCACCAAGGACAAGTCGCCGCCACATAGTTGGCTGATAGTCTTCCAGGGTCACCGTCAGCTGGTAGCGTTGATGACTGTAATGATAAGCCCCGGCTAGCGCATCCCGCTGGTCTTGGACATTGCGCAGCAGACGTTGGAAATAATAGGTTCGCTCCGTTGAATTAAGATCCTTGATCCCCTGACCAATTGCCTGAACAAAGCGGTCGAAATCATCGGCGGAGAAGAGACGTTGGTAGCGCATAAAGCGCCCGAGCTCCCGCAGGGCAATTCCTTTATCCCGCAGCTGGGTAGCGCTTAGACGGGTCTGGTTTACCTCCTCATAGTGAATCAGGTAATTGTAAACTAAGGTGAGGTCGTCAAAGAGAGTCTTCTCATAACCGTCACAGAAGCTGAAGTAGTCGTCGGCAGTGTCGACATTCCGGTCGATAATCTGATCACTCTTATCCCGGTTCTCCAGGTAGCGCCGGTAGTCATTGAGCAGGTGCTCACCCACCGCGACTGCATTCATTACGTCGTTCAGTGACCCACTCCGGTAGCGGTAGTTACGATTATGCTCGTTTAAGGTCGGGTGTGCCGGCAGGGCAAAGTTTTGCATCACGTAATTTTCAAATAGGCCGGTCACCGTTAGTCCCTCATCGGTATCAGCATCGTGAAGCACAGTCTGGTTAGCAAGTTGAAGAGCCAAGTTGGCATTGGATGGGTGGCAATCCCAATCAATGGTCGAGTCAGGAACCGTCAAGATGTTCTGATAAGTCTGCAAATGCATTGCGGTTGCGGCAACCTGTTGGCTGGTGAAGCAAACGTCTTGGAACTGTGAATCGCGAACCAGTCGAATCTTAGCATTCGGGATCGGTGCCAACTCCATCAATTGCAGGAACTCCTGCTTGAAGGCGGTGAGAAAGGATCGGGAATCATTAAAACGCTGGGGATGGCGAACAATTACCGGTAACATCAGCAGATTATTCATGACGATCATGAAATCCCCACAGATGCGAACCGACCATGCTTCCGGCGTTGTCAGGTCCTGGACGTTGACCCGCTGGGGGTTAACATGCAGGTGCTGGGCAACCGATTTTTCAACGGTAATAATCACGTTATCAGCTCCTCAGATTTTATTCTCTATCACAATTGTGGCAGAGTCGCTAGGGAAAGGCCAAGCAATATTTACAATTTTAAAGAATTCATTAAAATGAAGGGTAATTAAAATTTTAAGTAAAGAGGAAAGCGGTATCATGGACCAACAACGACTAGATATTTTTGATTTAAAAAAGATCAAGATCAATAAGAGTAAGGCTGAACTGGAACAGGTTGGCAAACAACGTCAGAAGGAGGTCTCAAGTCAAGAGCTGAGCACCTTTGTCCCCGTTAACCGGGACCCGGTAGCCGCCATCGAACATACTGAGGCGAAAATGATCCCTGAACTGCTCCCCATGCGTCACCAGCGAATGCTTGCCAGTCGTTTTTCCTTCTTCCGGGGAACCGCTGAATTGATGGAACGCGATCTCAAGCAACAATACCAAAGCAATATGCCCGTCGTAATTTGCGGTGATGCCCACGTGAATAACTTCGGCTTCTATGCCTCTCCCGAACGTAAACTGCTCTTCGGTCTCAACGACTTTGACGAGGCCCGGATCGGCAACTGGGAAAGCGACGTCAAGCGTCTCCTTGTCAGTATCGAGCTGGCCGGTGAGGAGAACGGCTTCAAGAAGAGCGACCTCTACAAGCTCCTCCAGCTAACCACCAAAACCTACCGCCATGCCATCAAGAGCGCTAATAAGCTTCCGCTATCGACGGTCTTCTATTACTCTTTCGAGATTCATGACATGATCGAAAATATCAACAAGCTTGGGGACGGTGATACTCCGGAACAGATGGCAACAGTCCTGCAGAACATTCTCAAGAAAAGTCAACACAGCAACTCCGAGGAAATCATCCGTAAGATGGGCACCATCAATAACCGCGGCCAGCTAGTCTTCCGGGACAACCCGCCTCGCGCTAAACACCTCAGTGCCGCAGCGTACCAGTCTGTCACTAGTGGTTATGAGAAGTATCGGGAAAACGTTCGTCAAGATATCAAGATCTACTTGGCCAACTTCCATATCACCGATATCATCCGTTATAGTGTCGGCGTCGGCAGTTTTGGCACCCGTTGCTTCTTGATCCTGTTGACCGGAATTGACGGTAGCCACCTGGTCCTTCAGGTTAAGGAAGCAATGCCCCTGCGGTATAACCTCCTCACCCTCCAGGTTCAACAGGCTATTGCCAACGGTCTGCAGGCAGGACAGCGAATTGTAACAGCCCAGCGTGTTCTCCAGTCAACCTCTGACCCCTTCCTGGCCAGTACTAAGTTCGGTCAACGGAGCTACTACGTCCGTCAGTTTCGTGATATGAAGGAATCAATCAGGATCGATAAACTTGACCTTGATAGCTATCGTCTCTACTGCCAAACCTGCGCCTTCTGTCTGGCAATGGCTCACGCTCAGAGTCCAACATCACCGATGCTGCGGGGTTACCTGCGTCATCAAAAATCCCTCGACCAGGGATTGGCCGATTGGGCCCTGCACTACGTTGACCAGGTTGGACAGGACTTTCAAGCCTTCAAGAAGCATATCGGCGAATAACCGTTAGACGAAAACGGCGACCGGGGAAATATCCCCAGCCGCCGTTTTGTTATTGATTATCTTTCTGGTCATCATCAACAGTACCGTAACGATTTTGCTCAGCGATCCGGCTACTTTTATTTTTATGCTCGTGAATAAAGCGGTCCTCGGCCGCGAAAATCCCGAGAAAGTCCATGAAGTTGTGCTGACAGGACTCCTTGAACCGATCCCAACTAAATTTTGCCATATCCATATCCGTCCTCACTTGCTTATTACTAAATTTAATTTTAGGGATTAGCGTTGGCACTGTCAAAAAAATATCATTTGCGCAAACGTTTGCACATACTGGTAAAAATTGTGCTAGAATATTAAGTGAAGTTTAAAGCGCTTACTTTTCAAGGAGGTTTTTATAATGGATATTGCACAGGTTCCGTTTGGACACTTCAAGGGTGACCAGGTCACCAAGTATGTGATGACCAACGATAATGGAGTTCAGGTCGGGATTCTCGACTTTGCTGGCCTGCTCCAATCATTTAAGGTTCCTACTAAGGATGGTGGCATGGCCGATATGGTCCTAACCTCGGAAAACCTGGACGAGTTTACTAACAATGGTTTCTGCACCAACCGGCTGATTGGTCGGGTGGCCGGCCGAATTGCTCACGGGGAATTTAAGATCTTCGGCAAGACTGTCAAGCTGGAGCAGAACGAAGGGGAAAACACTCTACATGGTGGGACCAACGGTTTCTATAATCATATCTGGCACGTCGACGATACCAACGTCACTGGTGATTATGCCTCAATTACCCTCAGCCTAACCCTGAGTGAAAAGGACGACACCTTCCCCGGTACCATTCACGTCACCGCAACCTATACTCTTGACAACGACGATAACCTGACGCTGAAGTTTGGTGCTACCAGCGATTCTGATACCGTCTTCAACCCAACCAACCACACCTACTGGAACATGGCCCATGCAGATGTCAAGACGGTCGATAACCTGATTCTGCAGGTCAACTCCCAGTATCACCTAGCTGTTGACGGAGGCAAGATTCCAACGGGTGAGAAGATTGCCAATGCTGGAACACCGTTTGATTTCTCTAAGCCGACACGCCTCGGTGACGCCCTGGAGCAGATGGCTTCGACCAAGGAAAATGGCTTTGACGATATCTGGGTCGTTGAACCAAGCCTGACCAAGCCAGTTGCCACCCTGGAAGATAAGGCCAGCGGCCGGAAGATGGAATTATTCTCCGACCGGAACGGCCTGGTAATGTACACTATGAATTCCGACGATCAAGCCGTCTACAACCACGGTCAGGTTCACCCACACCTTGGAATTGCAATGGAGGCTCAGACTTTGTCAGATGCCCCACACCATCCAGAGTTTGGTGACATCACCCTGCGGCCAAACGAGAAGAAGAACTGTACCATTAAGTGGCACGTTGAATACTAATCTGAATTAGTAAAAGAGTCATCCGTGCGATGGCTCTTTTTGTTATAAAAAACCACCGAATCGTCACATGAGATAACGCATCACGTAACGATTCGATGATTTTCGTTTTGATTGGTATTAATTTAGCATCCTATTACAAGTTCTTGTCTTGAACAATCTTAGTCTGCCGCGTAGCATCTACGGTCAGCTTCTGATTCAGCTTCTGGAATTGCTTCTGGGCGTAGTCGGCGTTCTCCTGGTTGCATTGTGTCAAGTAGTCAGCGACTTGATAACTCGGCAATGATTCAGCCTGCTTATCAGACTTAGCCAGGTTCTGATCAAGGTGCTTTTGAACTTTCTTTTGAACAGGTAAAACATCCTTGTTGATCAACTTGTTCTTGTATGGGTCCGTCAGTACTCGAGTCATCTTATAAGTCCAGTAGGCAGAGTCGTTATCCGGCTTGTCAGTACCCTTTTGGTAATTTGCAGGGGTGTTAGTGATATTTGTGTAGAATGGAACATATACACTCGTAGCTGGTGAGGCCATCGCTAACCATTGGATCCCGGCAATGTCACTTGGCACGTTATTCCGGATCTGCAGGATATGCGATTCAACATCCGTTGGCACGTTGATTGGCCGGTAACCGCCGACCCACTTACCGTTGCTGTCGTACTTGGTGCCCGTGAAGTGTGAACCCAAGACCTTCTGTACCTTGGCAACAGAGATCTTCTTATCTGGCTTCATGAACATCGTGAAGTGCTTCTGGTTGATCGACTGTTTCTTGCTTGGAGTCAGGATCCGTTGACCATCCCATACCCGTGGCCGGTTATAGGTGGCATCTTCCTTGTTATTGGTCCCGAAGGCTTTGGCCAAGTTGACCTGGTGACCGTCAACATAACCATTCAGGTCGTGCTTCTTGACGAAGGAGGCCAGGTTCTTAGAGGCCATGTAGTTATCCTTCTTGGTATTAACGTTGCCAATCATCGTTTGGTTTGGAATGACGGCATACTTATTGTTTGGTACCCGAACCGCTGCCCAATGGTGACCAGAGACAATTTCCATGTACCAGATAGAGTCCTTGTCGGAAAAAATGACCCCGTTATTCTCAGCGGAACCCTTCGTCTCAATGATATGGCCGAGACGCTGGACCCCTTCACGGGCAGAGTGAATATATGGCAGGACAACATCCAGCATCGATTGTTCTTCCAGTCCATTTTTGACAAACGGGTCCGCTTTCTGGGCCTTCTTATTGGTGGTTCCAGACTCAGTGGCACTCATTGCTACATTGCTGCCGTTGATCCCATCTTCACCAAACTGATCCTGACCGTCTTCCTTTTGCCAATCTGGTGTGCTCGTGTAGCGCTGTTGGTCAGCCGGCAGATCAACTGTAAAGTGGTTATCCTTGGATACGTACTGGGTCGGCCCGTTGCTATTAGCAGCGTGGAAAACATAGTGTTTGGCCCAGGCCGTGTCGACATCTTCGTTCCGTGCGATCATCGTGGAACCGTCCGTACTGGCTTTCTTACCAACCAAAACCGTAGTACAGGCACTGGCTGTGCTGATGGTCCCCATTACCATCCCAAAAGTGGCCAGTCCTACTAAACACTTAAATCGGTTTATCATCATCAATTACCTCCCTAATGGTAGCGCTTTCATTTACAATGCTACGGTATCACCATTTTTAAACAAATTCAAGCAAATGGTCAATGATAGGACAGGTCGGCGAATACCGTATACAGTGCTGTCCAAAAGAATGGGCCGTGATTGCCCTATCAAGTATATAAATTCAGCATTTCACAAAATTAAGAAAAATTATTCAATAAAAAAAGATCTACAACACATGTAAATCTTTTCATCCGTTTACTATTGTTTTACAACCGTTTGACCACTGGTTACCGGTACGTCCAGCATCGGCATCCCCTTGATCTGTAATTCAATCTTACCGATTCGCTCCCCCTTCTTCAGTGGGGCCTTCAGCTTACCAGTAACAGAACGGTGAGTCGGATCTACGACAAACTGTGGCTTGGCAGCTCGCCAATCGTCCCCCTTCTGCATCCAAACCCACTGGGAATGGTCCAGTTGCAAACGAACATGGTGACGCCCCTTAGCGTTAACCACCTTAGTCTGATGAACACTCTTAGGCAGGTCGGTGATCTTCTGCAATTTAACCGGCTGATAGTTAGCCGCCAAGGCCTCGTAGAATTCCTTCTGCATCTTCGACTGGTT
This sequence comes from Limosilactobacillus pontis, assembly GCF_002940945.1. Classification (GTDB taxonomy): domain Bacteria; phylum Bacillota; class Bacilli; order Lactobacillales; family Lactobacillaceae; genus Limosilactobacillus; species Limosilactobacillus pontis_A. The sequence goes on along the minus strand of NZ_PNFV01000004.1, from coordinate 8,418 downwards.
ATTCCAGTCTCCTTCGGTATGAAGGGCCACTAGAATAACCCGTCGTCCGGCATAGGTCCCGGTCGTTACAATACACTTACCGGCTGCGTCAGTGTTACCAGTCTTCAAACCATCAATCGTCCAGCCATTCGGAGCAAAACCATTTTGTGGCAAAAGGGCATTGATGTTGGTCATCAAATACTGTTGCCCTAGTGCCACGTCAAAATTAGCGGTCTTTATCTTGGTAATCTTCAATGTTTCTGGATACTTAGTAATCACGTAACGGGAAATCAAGGCAAGGTCTTTAGCTGACATCTCGTTTTCTGCGTCTTTAGCCACCCCTTTGAGCCGGTGTTTGCCCAAACTATCGTTAGAAAGGCCAATCATGTTATAAATCTTAGCATCGTGGACACCAGCTGCCCGCGCCACCTTCTGCATCTTCTGATTAAAGGCCGCGGTGCTGCCAGCACTTGCCAGAGCTAAAGCCTCCGCACTTCCGTCAGCCGAAACTATCATCATCGACTCAGCCAGCTGCCGGATACTGTACTCTTCACCGGCATTAAGCTGAACATTGGAAAAGTGCCAATCGTTGGCTACCTTTGCTACCGCGGGCGTAATCTTGACCTTCTGTTTCCAGCTCAGCCGATGATCACGGATATCCTGTTCGATCACCGCCAGTGTCAGGATCTTAGTCAAAGAGGCAATCGGATAAACCTTATTGGCATTCTTCTGGTAGAGTACCTGACCCGTCTGAGCATCGATTGCATAGGCCGCTCGGGCTTTCATGTCATAAAAGGAGCCCGTACTAGCATGTGCCTGACTCTCCAAGCCAACCAGGCTTAAATTAAACGACAAAATTAATAGTAAACAACAAATTAGTTTACGACCAATTCTCTTCAATTTATTAACCCCTTCTCAGATTATTACATTACTAGAATAGCTCTTAACTTTGAATTATTAGTGAAGTTCACTAAATATTCAAGCAAATTCTCAAACTATTGGTTAAATTCACAATTAACCTGTTTTCTTTTTCTAGTTTCACAAGTATGATTAGTAAAGTACGCACATCAAAAAGAAAGGAACCTACATCATGCAGCGTGCTCAGCACACCCGTCGCCAGCCACGGCCAATTCTAATTATTTTCCTGATCCTGGTCATCATTTTCGGCCTGCACCACTTCCTATCATTGGGAAGCCGCCTCAAGTCCAATTGGAATAAGATTGTTTATACCTCCAGCAATAACGTCAGCATTGCAGTCTATTCCCCCAAAACGCACCGTATCTACACCTCAACGAATGCTCCCCGCCACAAATTTCACACGGCCAGCACCGTTAAGGTCAGTATTCTCGCCGGTCTCATGCTCAAGCAGCAGTCTCCGCTGAGCAGCACCCAGACCTCCTTAGCCAAGAAGATGATTGAACAAAGCGACAACAACGCCACTACCACCCTCTTCAACGAGTTAGGAGGCCAAGCAGGGCTCCAAGAAGTCTTTGATAAGTTTGACATGAAGAACTCGGTTGCCCATAAAAGCTGGGGGCTAACCACCACCACCCCAAAGGACCAAGTCAAGCTGCTCAATAACATTTTCTACCATTCCAAATTTCTCTCCAATCAGGAGCAAACCATGATCCGGAACTTGATGAGTAATGTTGAGTCTGACCAGACCTGGGGGATTTCAGCTGGTAGCAACAACTTTGCAATCAAGAACGGTTGGCTGAGCTACGGGAACGATAATTGGATCGTCAACAGTATCGGGTACGTCAAAAATGCCAACGGGACCAGCTACACTATCGCTGTTTACACCGATAAGAACAATAACATGACGACCGGTCAGCAGACGATCGAACAATTAGCCCGGACCACCAAGTCAATCATGAATTAAGCACTGTCACATTTCTAAACCGCAAAAGCAATGTTACCATTTAGGATAAAAGGGATGACAAATAATGAATATTAAAGATAATTGGTTAAAACTGGCGGACGGCAACCAAATGCCACAGGAAGGATTTGGCCTCTATAAGGTTGACGGTCAGGAGACAATGACTAATACCATTAGGGATGCTTACAAGGCGGGGTACCGCCTTTTTGACACTGCCCAGCTTTACGGCAATGAGGCGGCGGTTGGGACAGCCTTCAAGAATCTCCAAATCCCCCGGGACCAGCTCTTCCTCACCACTAAGGTCGCCGAGGATAATCAGGGTTACGACCAAACAATCAAATCGGTTCAGGAGTCATTGAAGAAACTGCAGACAGACTACGTCGACCTCCTCCTCGTCCACTGGCCAATCGAACGGTCCTTTTTTGAAACTTGGCGGGCCCTTGAAGAGCTTAAGCGTGCTGGCTTAGCTAAGTCGATCGGGGTAAGCAATTACCAAATGATCCATCTCCAGTACCTGGCCACCAAGGCCGATGAGATGCCAGTCGTCGACCAGATCGAGCTACACCCGCTTCTGACCCAGAAACCGCTGTTGAAGTTCAATCATGACCACCGAATCATCACTCAGGCTTGGAGTCCTTTGGGGCGTGGGGCTGTCCTCGGTGAGCCAGTCTTAAAAGAGATCGGTACTGCCCACGGTAAGTCACCAGCTCAGGTAATCCTACGCTGGCACTTGCAGAATGGGGTATCCTTCATTCCAAAGTCGGTTCACACCGCCCGAATCCAGCAAAATGCCGACATCTACGACTTCGCGCTATCTCCGGATGAGATGCACCAAATTGATGCCCTCAATAACTATCAGCGGACCGGTCGGGAACCGGAACTGACCTATGAATATGATCACCAATATTAATTTAGAATTAATGCGACTGGAAGAAAATTTTGTTTCCTCCAGCCGCTTTTAATTTCTTATAATATTGCTCTTCCAACTAGCCAGGCAGGTCACTTAAGAAGCTCATTTCTTGATTTGTTTTCTATTAACAATTTCCTAGGAAAATTTTATAATCAGTACGTATCAAATATTTATAGATTAGAGGAATTATTTTGGAATACTTAAAGTTAATTGGCATTCTAATCATCATCATCGGCTTTGCTCTCAAGTGGGACAGCGTGGCGGTGGTGGTGATTGCCGCTGTAGTGACTGGAATTTTTTCCGGAATGGACATCACCAGTTTATTAACGACACTCGGAAAAAGCTTTGTTGAAAACCGGATGGTATCACTGTTCTTCTTAACCCTGCCAATGATCGGTCTGATTGAAAGCCACGGGTTAAAAGAGGTTGCCATCAATGGTATCCAGAAGCTCAAAAAACTGACGCCTAGCCGCATTCTCAATATCTACCTGGTCATTCGGGAAATCGGTGGCGTGTTTGGTATCTCTTTACAAGGACAGGTACAGTTTGTCCGTCCACTGATCTCACCAATGGTTACAGCCGCTGCTGAGGTTGAGAAGAAGCTCTCCCCAAAGGATGTCGAACTCATTAAGGCCCGGTCAGCCGCAGTTGATAATTTTGGGAACTTTTTCGCTCAAAACCTCTTTGTCGCTTCGTCCGGTGTTCTACTGATCTCCAGTACCATGAGCTCGCTCAAATATGCCGTTACCCCTAACAAGATTGTCTTATATGAGGTCCCGGTCGCCATTATTTCACTAATTGCGGTTGCAATCTACAATAAACTATTTGACCATCGCTTTCTAACCGGAAAGGAGGGCGAATAAAATGGTTAATGCCATTCTTGAATTTCTTTACGCCCTCATCGGCATCGTCATGGCGATTGCCGGTATTGAATCATTTCGTGACACTAGCAACCCAGCACGGTGGGGAACTGGCGCTTTTTGGATTATCCTAGGGATCATTTTTGCGTTTGGTAAATTGATTCCTTATCCTGTTACTGGCGGTTTGATCGTCATCATTGGTTTACTTGCCCTCTTTAAGCAGATTCGGATTGGCCATATTAAGAATATCGATGCCAGTCACGCCACCGAATTTGCTAAAAAATTAGGTGCTTGGGTATTCCTTCCTAGTGTTATCTTGGCCGTTGTTTCGATCTGCATTGCTCAGTTTACTAAGCTTGGCGGCCAGGTCGGCATCGGAATTGGTGCTATTCTTTCTCTTCTGGTAGCAATGTTTGAAACCAAGGCACCACTGTCAATGGTATATACTGATTCTGAAAGAATGGTTCGCTCAGTTGGAACCGCTGGTATTTTGCCACAACTGCTTGCAATGCTTGGTGTCGTCTTTACAACCGCCGGGGTGGGCACACTAACGGCCAAAATCGTCGCTGGGATGGTTCCCGCTGGTAATCACCTTGTGGGGGTTGTTCTCTATTGTGTTTCGATGGCCGTCTTCACCATTATCATGGGGAATGGTTTTGCTGCCTTTGCCGTCATTACGGCAGCAGTCGGTATTCCATTCGTGATTGCTCAGGGTGGTAACCCAGCAGTGGTTGCTGCTTTAGGAATGACCTCAGGCTACTGTGGAACCTTGGTAACACCAATGGCCGCAAACTTTAATAGCTTGCCGGTAGCATTAATGGGCATGAAGGACCAGATGGGAGTAATCAAACAACAATGGCCAATTGCACTAATCATGCTCATTACCCAGATCGCCCTGATGTACTTCTTGGCCTTCTAAATTAATTGAAAGGAGCTATTCAAATGAAAATTCTCGTAACGGGTTTTGACCCTTTTGGTACAGATAAGATCAATCCAGCTATTGAGGCCGTTAAACGTCTCCCAGATACAGTTAAGGGCGCCCAGATTATCAAAGTACAGATTCCAACGATCTTTGGCAAGGCTGCGACAGTCACCAAAGCTGCAATCGAAAAGTATCATCCTGACTATGTAATCAACATTGGCCAAGCCGGGGGACGTTTTGCTCTTACTCCTGAACGAGTTGCCATTAACTTAGATGACGGGCGAATCAAGGATAATGCTGGTTATCAGCCAATTGACCAGCCGATCCAGGCAAACGGTGACACTGCTTACTTTACCCAGCTCCCAGTTAAGGCAATTGTTAAGGCGATTCGCCAAGCAGGATTGCCTGCAGCAGTTTCTAATTCAGCAGGAACCTTTGTCTGCAACCATATCATGTACCAGGTTCAGTATATGCGAGCAACTGAATTTCCAAATATTAAGGCGGGCTTTATTCACATCCCGTTCTTGCCTGACCAGATTATCCACCGACCTGATACTCCTTCATTATCACTGGAGGATGATGTTCGCGGCTTAACGGCTGCTCTTGAGGCCATTGTTGACCGAGATGGCAAAGGGGATATCAAAGCAATTGAAGGAACAATTGCTTAATCAAATATTCAAAAACTGTGTACAGTCATTATTGATGTACACAGTTTTTTGATATTCATTTCACAATTGTAATTTGAGAGCTCATCTCTGATCAGCTTCCCCTTCTTTTTAGGAATCTTGTCATAAAAGAGATGAAAATGATTACATATTTTTTGATAAACGTTTGACATTTAGAAAAAGGCATAGTATATTATTCACGTACCCAAATGATAAACGTTTATCATTTGGGTAACAATAAGTAAGAAAGCAGAATTGATAATATGAATAACAAGCATTCCATGATTACTAAACTGGCGTTCCTGTCGGTATCATTCATGGTCACCAGTGCTTATGCGATTCAGGGTTCCCTGCCGCAACTTAAGGCTGCTCTGGGGATTACCCAAACCCAGTCTGAGTATCTGGTAACCACCCCGTCCTTTGCCGTTATGATCTTCGTGGTTCTCTCCCCACTCATTCAAGAGTGGTTCCACATCTCCGATAAAAAGATCATCATGGCCGGGGTCACAATCGTCGGCGTCGCTGGTTTGGTACCATTGTTTGTCAACAACTACATGACGATCTTGATCTCACGCTTGATCCTCGGTGCTGGTTACGGACTTTATAACTCCCAAGCTATCTCGATGATCTCCGTCTGGTATGACGGCACGGAGCGGGCCCAGATGTTGGGCTGGCGGGCCGCCGCTGAGCAGATCGGTCAGGCCGCTACACTGACTATCGCCGGCTTGATCTTGAGTTATGCGGGATGGCATCAGTCCTTTGCGGTCTACGCCCTGGCCTTTGTTGTCCTGATCTTCTTCGCACTCCGCGTTCCAGACGACAGTCAGGCTCAGGATAAGGAGGTCGACGAAGACAACCTAGCTGAAGACCTTGGTGAAAACGAAGAGCAGACAATTACCAAGATCAGTCCGGTAGTCTACCTGCTCGTTCTCTTTGCATTCCTGCTGGTTGTGGACTATGTTGGAATGGAGAACCGTTTCCCTGGTCTGGCCGTGGCGATCAACGGCAGTAACTACACCGGTTCTTCGATGTTCCTGTCTCTGATGTTGATCGGCGCCACACTGGGTGGAATCTGTTACGGTGCCATCCAGAAACGCTTGGGCTTTGGCACCGTCTACCTGGGACTAGGTTTGATGGCCCTATCCAACTTCCTGTTTGGCTTTGCTGGTCACAACTACCTTCTGATGGTAGTCGGCCTGCTGCTGATCGGTTTCCCGCTTCAGCTGGTCTCACCGTTGATCTTCAACCTCCTGCCGGATCTGGCTCCTGCCAACCGCCAGCCGCTGGTTACATCTCTGTGTTTGATCGGCTTTAATTTCGGAGCCTTCTTCTCCCCGTCGATCGCCGAGTGGACTAACCACTTGTTAGGCCAGCCGCTATCAGGTATGGGACTTGCAGCACCATTCCCGGTCTACGGGGTGGGGTTGATCATCATCGCCCTAATCATTTTCTTTGCTACCCGTCGCACTGCTCACAAGTAATCTAATTTAATTTGGAGGTTTTACTATGCCAATTCAAAACAAAGCAATGTTAATCACCTATTCTGACTCCATGGCCAAGAACATCAAAGAAACGCACGAAGTACTGAAGGAATACATCGGCGATGCCATCGGTGGTGTTCACCTCCTGCCGTTCTTCCCTTCTACCGGTGACCGTGGTTTTGCCCCGTACCGTTACGACGTGGTAGATTCCGCGTTCGGTGACTGGGATGACGTTGAAGCCCTCGGTAAGGACTACTACTTGATGTTTGACTTCATGATCAATCACATCTCCAAGAAGTCCGTGATGTACCAAGACTTCAAGAAGAACCACGACGCTTCTAAGTACAACGACTTCTTTATCCGTTGGGAAAAGTTCTGGGAAGCTGCTGGTAAGGGCCGCCCAACCCAAAAAGACATTGACATGATCTACAAACGTAAGGACCGGGCCCCAGAACAAGAAATTGACTTCGACGATGGTACCAAGGAACACCTCTGGAACACCTTTGGCGAGGAACAAATCGACATCAACGTCAAGAGCAAGGTCGCTAACGAATTCTTCAAGCAGACCTTGACCTCCATGGTTAAGCACGGTGCCGACCTGATCCGGCTGGACGCCTTTGCTTATGCTGTTAAGAAGGCTGACACCAACGACTTCTTCGTAGAACCGGAGATCTGGGACCTGCTGGAAGAAGTTCGTAAGATTCTGGCTCCTTACCAAGCTGAAATTCTGCCAGAAATCCACGAGCACTACACCATGCCGCAAAAGATTTCCCAACACAACTACTTCATCTACGACTTCGTACTGCCAATGACCACCCTCTACACCCTGTACTCCGGAAAGACTAACCGACTGGCTAACTGGCTGAAGATGAGTCCAATGAAGCAGTTCACCACCCTAGATACTCATGACGGGATCGGGGTCGTTGATGCCAAGGATATCCTGACTGATGACGAAATCGACTACACCTCTAAGGAACTCTACAAGGTCGGTGCCAACGTCAAGAAGAAGTACTCCAGTGCTGAATACCACAACCTGGACATCTACCAGATCAACACGACCTTCTACTCCGCCCTTGGTGATAATGATAAGGCCTACCTGATGGCCCGGGCATTCCAAATCTTCGCTCCTGGTATCCCAATGATCTACTATGTTGGTCTGCTGGCTGGCTCAAATGACCTGGAACTCCTTGAAAAGACCAAGGAAGGCCGAAACATCAACCGTCACTACTACAGCAAGGAAGAAGTTGCCAAGGAAGTGCAACGGCCAGTTGTTAAGAACCTATTGAACCTGCTTTCCTGGCGGAACAAATTCGCCGCCTTCGACCTGGATGGCTCCATCGATGTTGAAACACCAACTGACACGACCATCAAGATCACCCGGAAGGACAAGGACGGTGCTAACGTTGCCGTGCTCGATGCCGACGCTGCTAACAAGACCTTTAAGATCACCGCTAACGGTGAAACGGTTATGGAACAAAAGTAATCCATTAATTTCTTTCCATAAATAACAAGCATACTACAATCTCTCTCAATACACTTCACTTACAATCGCTTGTTAAATACGAAACGCCGGTCAGAACCATCAGGCTATAATGCCCTCTAAGTATACAGATGAAATAGAAAATTCATCTTATATACTTGGAGGGCATTTTTTGTGGATAGGAATTCAAAATATAGTACAGAAGAAAAGCTATCGATATTAAACGAATTAAGTCATTCTAG
>NZ_PNFV01000003.1 GCF_002940945.1 Limosilactobacillus pontis | reverse complement strand
TTAGGTTTGTTGGTGAGATTGGATATTGTTTAGTTTTGAGAGCACAAGCTCTCACCCGAAGAGGGTAGTGTGGTGATGATGGCTTGAAGGATACACCTGTTCCCATGCCGAACACAGTAGTTAAGCTTCAACACGCCGAAAGTAGTTGGGGGATCGCTCCCTGCGAGGATAGGACGTTGCCACGCGCATTATTCCGGCATAGCTCAGTTGGTAGAGCACCTGACTGTTAATCAGGTTGTCGTCAGTTCGAGTCTGACTGCCGGAGTTGTTGAGATGTTGACTGGTTTGGTTAACATCTTTTCTTTTATGCCAACTTAGCTCAGTCGGTAGAGCATCTCCCTCGTAAAGAGAAGGTCGGAGGTTCGATTCCTCTAGTTGGCATTATTAAAACTTACAAAGTTTAATAATCCTTGATATATCAACGTTTTATGTCGGAATATCAAGGATTATTTTTGTTTATATATAAATGTGATGCACACACTATGCACTGTGTGATTAGCGTGTGCATGTTGGAAATTTTCAAAAGCTACGGAATACTGATGTAATAGGCTTTTAGGAACTTTTTCGGTGTGCAGGGTCTATAAAGTAAGACTATCTATGAATTCTTTTGGATTACATAGATAGTCTTTTACTTTGTTAAATTGTTAATTACATAGAATAGATGTTTGCTAACCTCTTCGGCCTCTTTTCGTGGCAGTTTCTTGATAGCGGCATTTAGTTTATTCAGAAAATAAAGTTGAGATTTGCTGTCTTTTTGGTCATCTTTCGTGAGAGTATAAGCGGCTGTAATTAACTCTGGAGTGCTCGTGTTAAGTGCTACTGCAATTGAATCCAGTTTCTTAATACTGATATTTTGATTATTGGTACGTTCGAGTTGTGATAAGAAATTGACGGAAATATTACTTAGTTCAGCAAGGCTTTCCTGTGTAAGGTTAAGTTGCATTCGTCGCTTTCTGATTTCACTTCCAAGATTAGCTATCAATATTTCCCCATTCCTTTACACACAATTTATTAATAGCCTAAGCTTTATGTTTAACGGTTAGAACACTTTATAATGTGAAAATGAATCCATCGAACTGTTGATATAATAATAGTTAAGAACTAGAATTAAATTGTGTAAGTTGGAGAGATGAGTGTTTGAAAAAATGGGGGATCAGTTTATGAATGATAAAAATATACAAAAGAAGGTTGCTGCTACTATCGTTGTTGCTGCTGCTACCATTGCCGGTGTCGATGTTACGAATAATGCTCACGCTGATACGGTGAACACCACTGACCAAGCTAAGACGGTTCAAGATGTTCGCCAACAAGCGATTAAGAATGCTGAACAAGGTGTTCAGTCCGCTCAGACTAACCTGGACTCAGCCAACACTGCTAACAGTGCTGCCCAAAGTGACTTGGATAGTGCACAAGGTGAACTGACTAGTGCTGTTAACGCTGCCAAGCCGCAGCAAGCTAAGGTTGACCAGGCTCAAGCCACTGTTAATAATGCTTCTGCTGTTAACAGCGCTGCTCAAGGAAACCTAAATGAGGCCCAACAAGCTGCCAAAAGTGCCACTCCAGCGAATATCCAAAAGGCCCAGCAAAATGTCACCGATCAAGAAGATCAAATCAAGAATGACCAGCAAGCCGTAAGTGCTGCTCAGAAGGCGGCTGACCAAGCTAATGCTGACGTCAAGAGCGCTAGTGATGCCCAAACTAAGGCTCAACAAGCTACTGACGCTAAGCAGGCTGCTACTAATGCCGCCCAAAAAAGCCTGGGTGCTGCTAAGGATGCTTTGAATGGTGATAGTTCCAAGGTTGATCAAGCATTAAGTGATGCCAATGCCAAAGTTCAACACGATCAGGATACGGTTGCCCAGAAGAGCAGTGATTTAACCAAGGCCCAAGATGCCCAGGTACAGGCTCAAAAGCAAGCAGATCAGCTGGGTAATGGTGCTACTGTTGCTCAAAAGCAAGCGCTGAATCAGGCTAACGACTCCGTAAAGGCGGCTCAAGAGGCCCTAGATCAGGCTAACGATGACGTCGCTGACGCTCAGCAAGATGTCAACGATAAGCAAGCCGCTGTCAACCAGAAGCAGACTGCTTACAACAATGCTGAAGATGCTCTTAAGGGCACTAACGCCGCACAACTGAAAAAGAACTTGGACAAAGCTACGATTGCTGTACAGCGCAATCAGCAGAAGGTTGAGCAGGCTAAGGCCAACAAGGCACAGGCGGAAACCAACAAGCAACACGCATCAGTCGCATTAGATGCTGCTGAAAAGGCTCAGCATCAGTCTGCTAGTGAAGTTAGTGCTAAGCAAGCTGCCGCTGACCGGACTCAAACGGCTCTGAACAATGCTAACAGCGCTCTGAACGATGCCAAGGCTAAGGCACAACGGCTGAACGATCAACTGAGTAGTGTTAATACGATTACGCTCCCTGCTGGGTATGCTCAAGCCCTAAAGGCTTACGAGAATTATCGGGAACAGTCCGACTGGAACCAAGAAGAACAAAATCGGCTAAGCAAAGTAATTAAGGGTTATAACGCAGAAGCACAAAAGTTAAATCAGTATAAGAGCAACGATGCTGATAAAAATGTTATGGTAAGCGTTAACTCAATGCCTGCTGAGCAACAGAAGGAATTGACCCTTTATGCAGCTGACCTGATTAACCAGATTCGAAGTCAGATGGGGACTTCAAAGATTACCGTAACTCCTGAATCAATTGCTTTGGGTAACAAGATTATTAAGGAAGGCTATAACGATGCTAACTGGGACGCATTTGGATCACACATGACTAATGGTCAAGGGCACCACAATGTTTACTTGGATCAAACCAACACTGCTGAAAACCTTGATGGTGCTTTAACCAGCTGGCACTGGGACTCAGAATCTGGGAACTACGTACGGAACCAGTTTAGCTCTGTTCAATCTATGGATGCGTTGAAGCATAGCATCTACTATGGCATTGTGGAAATGATGTTTGCAGACGCCCCTCACAGCTGGGGACACAGCTTGAACTTTGCTAACTATGGTGCAAGCACCTCCGCCCCTAACAGTACTCTTGGCTTTGGATACGATAAATATGGGTATGCACATTACGAGTTTACAGATGCCACCGCAGATAATCACCTTGGTGACAACCCATATGCCATTCCTTCTAACGCCGAGCTTGTTGCTGAATTGAACAGTGCTAAACGGGATCAATCAGTAAAGCAAACGACCGTCGACAATGCCAAGAGTGCAAATGACAATGCTCAACAGGCACTTAAGGATGCCCAAACCGATAAGCAAGCTGATGACGAGGCAGTCGCAAATGCTCAAACTTCACTTAACAAGGCTCAAACTGCATTAAACAGCGCTGCAGCCCAGCTGACGAATGCTGAAAGCACACTGAACCAGTCCAAGGCCGCCCAGGAAAGTGCTCAACAAGCAGTTAATAACATGAGTGCCAACCTGAAGACAAAGCAACAGGCGGTTGCAAAGGCACAGCAGGAACTTAGTGACGCTAAGAATGCCTTAAGCAAGGCACAAGCTAGTCTTGATTCACGGAAGAACCGGGTCAGCTCAGCTGAGCAGGCCCTGAGTCAAGTAAAGCAATCTGTTGCTGATGCCCAGAAGGCTATTGACGATGCTAATGCCAACGCAAAGCGAGTGAAGGAGAACCTGGTTCAAGCTAAGCAGGCTACCCAGGACGCTCAAGTGGCACTGCAACAGGCCAAGGGCCAATTAACCGCAGATCAAAAGACTCAGCAAAATGCTCAAAAGGCTGTTGACAACTTTAATGCTGACCAAGCTACTAAGCAAGCCGCTGTTAAGGCAGCTCAACAAGCACTTGATCAAGCTAACAGTGAATTAGCCAGTGCTCAGCAATCCTTGAACCAGGTTAAGCAAAGCCTTGCTCATCTGCAGAAGGTTGCTGACAACAAGGCTCAAGCAGTAAAGGATGCGCAAGCAACGGTCAAGAAGGATCAGGATAAGTTAGCCGATTTTAATAACCAATTAGTTGCCCTGCAAAACGCTCCTCAGCAATTAGCTGCTGCCCAGCAAAAGGCTGATCAAGCTAGTCAAGAACTAATAGATGCCAAGGATGCACTACAAAGGGAACAGTTAGCTTTGCAGCCGTTTACTGAAGCAATTCAGCGCGCTCAAGATAAGTTGATTGCTGCCCAAAAGAAGGCCGACCAGACTGCCCAAACCGTCAAGGACGCTAAGCGTGATCTGGACAAAGCTAATACTAAGTTGGCCGATGCTAAGACGACTGATGCGCAGCGTTATGGTAAGCAGGTTGTTGTTAAGCCAGTTAATATTACGGCTGGCGATCCAGTACCGGCTCCTAAGCTGGCTAATGCTTTGACCCTGCCAGTATCTAAGAACAATGACGGTACTCTATCCTTGGTTGTTAACAATGGCCAAGCTGCTGAATTACCCGCTGGGACAACGGCTGCTTGGGCTAATAAGACTCAGGTTACGACGGATGCCCAACACGCTGGCAACTATGCCGAGGATGTGCTGGTAACCTTCCCGGATGGATCTCAGACTACTGTTAAGGCCCAGATGAAAGTTGCTGCTAATGTAGCTGGCCAAGGGGTAAGTGTTAGTCAGAATGCTACTATTAGTAGTAGCAGTGGTCACCGTACGGCCGAAAATAGTACTTCAAATGTCGGTAGCGAAACTAGTCTCATGACTAGGAAAGCTTATAAAGTCACGCAACAAGCAAAGCAAAGTCAGCTTCCACAGACTGGCAATGATCAAAGCTCTATTTTGGCAATGCTGGGGCTGACGTTGCTGACCACTACAATGATGACGATGTTTGGCGTTAAAAAGCGAGCATAAACTAATATCGTTTTGAATGAAAAAGAACTCTCTCAGAAATGAGGGAGTTCTTTTTCAGTATTATACTTATTACTGCTAGACACCAAGGTTTCATACCCTATTGGTGCAGAATATTGTCGTTATTGCAGCAGGATCAATTGAATTATGGACAACCTTTGGCCTATTTGTACATCGCTAGCGTAGACCAAGGGAAGTGTTACCGCTTATGCAGGACCTTGTGAACCTCAGGGTGCTGAGCCACGAGATGGTAATAGTAGCCAAAATAAGAGGCGGCAGTGAGGGTCCAGATGTACCAGTCCGTGTGGAAAAAGATCATCAGGACAGGATTGAGGTTCTTGATAATGTACTCGAAGAATTCGTCGGTAAGGCTCTCAACGGTCATATGAAAGCCAAAATAAACCTGCAGGGTAATGTCGGCTGAGAAGACCAAAATCCAACCAATTAGGTAGGGCCAGTTCCGCTTGGCAATGAGAATGGGATGACCCAGGTGGCGCTTGTGGGTATTGACGACCTGAACTTTGCTTGCCTGGTACTTACCGATCAATTCGCCAATGATGAACAGGATTACCAGAAGACGGATCTTGTCGATGGTGGGGTGGCGGTCAACTGAGATTATGACCATTAGAATAGTGTAAGCAGGTATCAGGATGATTCTCCACCGCTTAATCCGTGTGTAGTGGAAGGTTCCCTTAACCAGGGTGTGCAGGAGAAAAAGTAGTAAGATAATCAGCCAGATACGCAATCACTCCCTAGGAATCAAGCCTGTAGAAACAGAATACTACCTCCCTTATTTAATTTGTACTACAAAGATATAATGACGGTGCAAAAAAATGGAGGGGTAGTCCCCCTCCGATAAGGGCTTATAAAACTTATTATATCACTCTATGATCCTTATTTGAGTGATATCGAGTCTAGCCATGCGTTGAGTTTAGCTGGGGAGTTCAAGACATCCCCCGACTGGAGGTCCAGTTGGTAGTCATTCTCTTGGACTGTCCGTGCAATGTTGGCCTGGGCACGGTCGTAGCCGCTGCTGCCGGACGTGCCAAAGGTGGCCAGGACCTTGCCATTAAGGTCTAGCTTGTCGATCGTGGCCGCGATCAGGCGCGGCGGAATGCCCCACCAGATCGGGTGACCGATGATCACGTTATCATACGGTGTCAAGTCTGGCAGGTCATCCTTGATCGGGACCCGACCGTCATGCTCCTGCTTCTGTTCGACGGTTGCCCGGGTTGACTCATCGTGCCAGTTAAGGTCTGTGCTGGTGTACGGTTTGACCGGATGAATCTCGGCAAGGTCGGCGCCGAGCTGTTTAGCAAGTGTCTGAGCAACCTGTTTCGTGGTGCCAGTGGCAGAGTAATAGAGTACAATCGTTTTTGACATAGAAAGGCCTCCTCCTTAATAGCTTACTTTTTACAAGTATATTATAAGAGATTTTGAACGTACCGGTCAAATGATATGTTGGGTAGCGGTAAAATAGTGCTTGACGATTTCCCTACTAGTAAGATATAATATTAAACGTTGATTGATTATTCCGGCATAGCTCAGTTGGTAGAGCACCTGACTGTTAATCAGGTTGTCGTCAGTTCGAGTCTGACTGCCGGAGCTCATATAGCGGCTGGTGAGTTTCTCATCAGCCGTTTTTTGATGGAGTGGAGGATTTAGGAAATGGATATCTTGTACTTAACCTTGTGTGTTGTTTTCATGCTGATCGGAGTTCAATTCACCCGTGGCAAATGGTTGCGCCTGCTGGCGGGACATTCGAATAAGAGCGAAGAGAAACTTAAAAAGTCAGGTCTAATTATTGCTCCAGGGCTGATTGGTCTGGGCTTGAGTATGTTCTTTTTTGGCTTTTTTAATAGTCACTACTGGGCCAACATTGGTAATGCTATCTTTGTGCTATCAATTGCTTACCTGGTAGCGACCGTGATCCTGGCTTATATTAAGTTTGGTCGGGAAAAGTAGGGGGTTGTCGTAAGGAGACGGCCTTTATTTTTTAAACAGAACACTTACGATAGTTAATTAAATTAACCTGTTTTGCTGGCCCTGCTGAAAATTATTAAGCAAAATAAAACATCTTCCCACTTTTCTCTCATCAAAACTTTATTTTGTAATTGACTATTCTGATAGGGAGGACTAAAATAATTACATTGTCATAAGAAAGTTAGATTTTTCTAATTATTTGGAATGAGTATTCTAAAGTGATTAATCTGACCATGCAATTATCAATGGAGGAATCAAATCTTTATGAGTAAACAAAAAGATATTGATACCGCGTTCTTCGGGCAACCGCGTGGTCTCTCAACCTTGTTCTTCACTGAAATGTGGGAACGGTTCAGTTACTACGGAATGCGGGCAATTCTGTTATTCTACATGTACTATGCCGTCACTAAGGGCGGTTTAGGAATGAGCGAAACCACCGCCGCTTCGATCATGTCGATCTATGGTTCACTGGTTTACCTGTCTGGGGTTGTCGGTGGTTGGCTATCTGACCGGGTTTGGGGCCCACGACGGACCGTCTTTATCGGTGGTGTCCTGATCATGTTCGGGCACATCGCTCTGTCGTTGCCGTTCGGCGTCAGCGCCCTCTACGTTTCGATCGCCCTGATCGTTGCCGGGACCGGGCTGCTAAAGCCTAACGTTTCCGAAATGGTCGGTGGTCTTTACGCCGAGAATGACCGTCGGCGGGATTCCGGTTTCAGTATGTTCGTCTTCGGGATCAACTTAGGGGCCGCGGTTGCTCCATGGGCGGTTCCGTGGGCTGCCAACGGCTTTGGATTAAACCTCTTCCATGGCGAAATGAACTTCCACGCCGGCTTTTCTCTGGCCGCTATCGGGATGTTCTTCGGTCTGGTCCAATACGTTGTCGGCGGACGGAAATACCTATCTAAGGATAGCCTGTACCCGGACGACCCAATCGACAAGGAAAGCCTTCGTCCGGTTATGATCTGGACCCTGGTTGGCGTGGTTGTCTTGGCTGTTATCCTTGGCCTGCTGGCTGCAATGGGGCAGTTGAACATCACCAACATCATCACGATCATTACGATTATTGCGATCGCTTTGCCGATCTACTACTTCATCATGATGCTGAATTCCAAGAAGGTTACGAAGGAAGAACATTCTCGGGTACTCGCTTATATCCCGCTGTTCATCGCCGCCGTTATCTTCTGGGCCATTGAAGAATCTGGTTCCGTTGTGTTGGCCCTCTTCGCTGAACAGCGGACGATCCTGCACATCGGTAGCTGGCACTTTGCGGCCGCTAACTTCCAGACACTGAACCCATTATTCATCATGATTCTGACGCCGGTATTCGTTACCCTTTGGGATCACTGGAAGAACCAGCCGAGTGCCCCTGGCAAGTTCGCTGCCGGGCTGGTCTTTGCTGGTCTGTCATACGCCTTCATGGCGCTGCCAGCCTTGATCCACGGTACCACCGCCGGTCGGGTTTCCCCGTTCTGGCTGGTTGGCTCCTGGTTCATCGTTGAAATTGGTGAAATGCTGATCTCGCCAATTGGACTGGCCGTCACGACCCGTCTTGCACCAAAGGCTTTCAAGTCTCAGATGATGAGTATGTGGTTCCTGGCCGATGCCGCTGCCCAAGCGGTTAACGCTCAGATCGTTAAGTTCTACTCATCTTCTACGGAGGTCCCATACTTCCTGACGATCGGGCTGGTAAGTATCGTCTTCGGTATCATCCTGATGTTCTTCGTCAAGAAGATCCACGGCCTTATGGGTGGCGTTGACTAAGCGGTACAATTAAACTTGATTACTTTATTTTATAAAGCCTGCCGGGCATGATCCGGCGGGCTTTTTTCGTAGAGTGGGGAAGTTGGCAAAAAAATATTAAAATTGGTCTTGCATTTACTTATGGAATTCGGTATTATAATAAACGTTGGTTAGTTATGTTTGTGACTGATCAACAAAACCCTTTTGGGGGAGTAGCGAAGTCTGGTTAAACGCGACGGTCTGTAAAACCGTTCCTTCGGGTTCGGTGGTTCGAATCCACTCTCCCCCATTTATTATTGGGCTATAGCCAAGCGGTAAGGCAACGGTTTTTGGTACCGTCATGCGCTGGTTCGAATCCAGCTAGCCCAACTGAGTTAAAGACGATGGTCATCAGGCCATCGTCTTTTTTTATACCATTAAAAGGCAATTTCAGTCGAATGTCCCTTAATACAACAAAAGTGCTGATGCGTGCTTGAATGAATTTTGTAGCAAGCCTTACAATATTTAGCATACTGTCAAAAATTAGCCAATCTTGGCAGGATTGGCTGATAAATGATAAGAGAGAGGGATTTGTTATTTTGAAGCGACTGATTCACAATCATGTATTAGCGTTGATTGCCTGGATCGTGATCACGCTGGTGGCCATCGTCGCCCTGCCAAACGTTAACCAGCTGACTCGCGACCACTCCGCAATCAACCTGCCAAAGAGTGCTCAGAGTCAGGTGGCCAGTGCTTTGCAGAATAAGCACTGGGGACACCACCAGAACAACACCTATCAGGTGGTGGCGGTGTTTAACAATGGCAACCAGGCAATGTCCGCACGGGATAAGGCCAACGTTCAGGAGACGATTAATCATTTGGACAAGCACAGCAGTAAGTACGGGATCAAGGCGATCACCGGTCCTAACGACAATGCGGCAACCCGCAAGCAGCTGATCTCCAAAGATAAGACCACTGAGATTGCCCAGCTGAATGTGTCTAAGGACCACGGGACCCTGCGTTATATCAACCACCAGCTGTCTCACGCGGCCAAGACTAACGGTGTTAAGACTTACATCACGGGGGCCGATATCCTAAACGATGATTTCTCCGGGGCGGTCCAGGAAGGGATTAAGAAGACCGAGGTTATCTCGGTGATCTTCATCTTTGTCGTCTTGCTCCTAGTCTTTCGTTCACCGTTCACTCCGTTGATTTCTCTGCTAAATGTCGGAGTGGCCTTCATTACCTCGTTTAGTATCGTGACGAACCTGGTTAAGCATTTTAATTTTCCATTTTCCAACTTCACCCAGGTCTTCATGGTGATCGTTCTCTTTGGGATCGGGACTGACTACAATATCCTGATGTATAACAAGTTCAAGGAGAATCTTGGGCAGGGAATGGATAAGTGGACCGCGGCCAATGATGCTTTGCACAAGGCCGGTCGGACGATTCTTTACTCCGGCTCCTCAATTCTGATCGGGTTCACTTCGCTGGCTTTAGCCAAGTTCTCGGTCTACCAGTCCGCTGTTGGGGTGGCCGTTGGGGTGGCTGTCTTGCTGATTTTGCTGCTGACGCTAAACCCGTTCTTTATGGCCACGTTCGGCAAGAAGATGTTCTGGCCAGACAAGAAGTTTACCGGCGAGTCAACCAGTAAACCCTGGCACCGAATGGCTCAGAATTCAGTCCTGCATCCGATCATCACCCTGATAGTGGTTTTCGCGATTATTCTCCCGATTGGGTTGTCCTACCGCAATCACCTGAATTACGATGATGCTGATGAGATTAGCAACACCGTGCCATCCAAAAAGGGACTGCTGGTTGTGGAAGACCACTTCTCCAAGGGGACGGCGGAACCAACGACTGTTTATATCAAGGCCAACCACCGGCTCGATAATGAGCGCGATCTGATGCTGATTGACCGGGTCACCAACCAGTTGAAGAAGAGTGCCGGTGTCAAGACGGTGGCCTCTGTGACCCAGCCGGCTGGTTCCAAAGTTGATGAACTCTACGTTAATAACCAGTTGAAACAGATTACTGGCCAGCTTGGGACCGCCCAGTCTAGTATTGGTCAGCTATCTCAAGGAATGCAGAGTCAGGAGAGCGCTGCAGCAGCTCAAGCGGTCCAATCCGGCGCCAGTCCGGCCCAACTAGCTGCCCAACAACAGAGTGGAATGCAGATGATGCAGGGGGTCGATAAGATGAGTGCCGGCCTCAGTCAAGGTGGTGATTACTTGACTGGTCTGCAGAATTCAACTGCGGCCAAGACCTTCTACATTCCAAGTAATCAGTTACGTAATCCTGAGTTCCAGCAGTCCATCAACAACTACCTGTCCGCCGATAAAAAGATAGCTAAGATTACGATCGTCCTCGATTCCAACCCGAGCGGGGCCCGGGCGACACGGGAGATTCCGCAGATCACCGACCTGGTTCGCTACAGTCTGAAGGGGACAGCCCTGCGTCACGGCACCGTGGTCGTGGGCGGCCAGTCTTCAAAGATCACGGACACAAAGCGTGTAGCGGGTGGTGATTTCATCCGGACTGCTGCCATCATGGTTATCGGAATCGGGTTGGCATTGATCTTGATCACCCGGTCGCTGCTCCAGCCGGTTTACATCCTGGGGACCTTGGTTTCTGCCTACATGGCAGCCCTGTCGATTACCCATCTGCTGACCCGGGTCTTCCTGGGACGGCCACTCTTGACCTGGAACACACCGTTCTTCAGCTTTATCATGCTGCTGGCCCTTGGGGTCGACTACAGCATCTTCCTGGTTATGCGCTATCGCAACATTGACCAGAATAAGTACCTGCCAACCGAGCGAATCGTTCGGGCGGCCAAGGAGATCGGTACCGTGGTTATCTCCGCGGCAATCATCTTGAGCGGGACCTTTGCAGCGCTGATTCCGTCGGCGATCCCAACCCTAATTGAGGTGGCGATGACCGTTATCTGCGGGCTGATTATCCTGGTGATCATTATTCCGCTGGTTGTTCCGGCGACGATTCACCTGACCTACCCGCTCAAGTCAACCTTCCGTGACGATGAGGGGAACCGAAAGAAGCAATTGAATCATTAAAACTTGAGTTCCTGAGATGTGCTATCATGTCTTAGGAACTTTTATTTATCATTGGCGAGGGGAGTAATTTTTATGCCAAAACAGGGACAGTTTGCCAAGTCAGCCCGGCGCAAACGGGTTAATAACTTCAAGGTGCGTCGCCACCAGCAGGGACAGACGATCGCAGGCGATCAGCTGACCGACTTCCTCCTGGTCCGTTTTGGCTTGACCGCCAAGAAACGGGTCCCGCGGGCTGCTCAGGAGACGGTTCAGCGCTTTTTGATCGAAGTCAGCGACCAGCTTGTCGCGGCTAGTGGCGATTTGGCGACCCTGGTACCGGACCTTTTGGCCGATATTAACCATCGGGCTCCCTGGCAGTTCTACATGCAGCTGTTACCTCAGTGGACCCTGTTACAGGACTTCTTGAAAAAGGAGCTGCCAGCGGTCCCACTGGCGACACGTTGCTATGTGACCACAACGATGACGACAGCCGAGCTGACCCAGCAGGTGGCCAAGCTACTGGCAGAAAAGGCGGCGGCAATTACCTTCCTGAAGCAACCCGATATTCCAGCAACCATGCGTAAGCAGACATCCCAGTTACTGGTTGCCAGCATCTACGCGGGTGGGGTGATTGACTGGGACAAGGTCCGGGCCCTGTTAGCGCCATTTCCGTTCACGGTTGATACTAGTCTGGATGCAGGGACCCAAGAATGGCTGCAAACGCTGGCAAAGTCCTAAAATTCCGTATGCATTTTGAACTGACCTTTGGTATAATTGAGCCGTTCAATAATTAGATCAATGGCAAACGGGTGCTGTGGTGGAGCAAATCACCAGAGCCCCCGTTTTAATTTGCAATCATGAAGGAGGAGTTGCTGTGCAGCAAACACAACCAAAACATATCTATCCTGCTCTGGGGGCCTTGGCCCTGATGACCTTTATCGGGATTCTTAACGAGACTTCGATGAACGTAACCTATCCAGAGTTAGCCAACCTGTTTCACGTCTCACTGGATGTCGTGCAGTGGATCACCACCGGCTACCTGTTGATGGTGACGATTACAATGGGGACGACAGCCTATTTGCTCCGACAGTTCACGGCTCGGAGCTTGCATTTGGCGGCGGTGACGGCCTTCATTATTGGTGACGTCATGAGTGCTACAGCGGTCAACTTCCCGATGCTGCTGGTCGGCCGGCTGATTCAATCAGTCGCCACCGGGCTAGCAACGCCGATCCTCTTTCACCTGATTTTTACAGAGATTCCCCGGGAGAAGCTGGGGGCGATAACCGGGTTCGCGGGGATGGTGATCTCCTTTGCTCCCGCCTTGGGGCCAACATATGGCGGATTTATCTCCGAGGCCCTTTCCTGGCGGATGATTTTCTGGCTATTGTTGCCCCTGGCCCTGGTCAGTCTGGTAATCGGTCAGCTCTACATTCGTAATCGGCCCTTCGGCAACGACCGTCCCTTCAGCTATGGGAGTCTGATCGCCTTGGCGCTGGCCTTATTTGCCGTTGTTTACGGCTGTTCAACGATCGGGAAGGGCGGCTTTGGCCTGGCCTTTTGGATCATGATGGTGGTGGCGGTAGTCTGTTTTGGTCTTTTTATCTACGTCAACAACCATGGTCAGTCTCAGCTATTCGACCTGACCGTTTTCAAGGTCAAGCCGTTGCGTCTATCGACTTTGACCTACTTCAGTCTCCAGTTTATTAATATCGGGATCTCCCTGGTTATTCCCCTGTACGCCCAGTATGTTCTTCACACCTCGGCTACGGTGGCTGGTCTGGTCTTGCTGCCCGGGTCAGTCCTTGGCGCCTTTCTGGCACCGCTGGCCGGACGATTAGCCGATGAACAGGGCTTCGCTAAGCCGGTGACCTGTGGAGGGATTCTCCTCTTGGTGGGAACGGCCTGTTTTGCTGTCTTCCAGCACCAGCTAAATGCCTGGTGGCTAATGTTCTTCTTCCTTGTCCTGCGGGCTGGATTCAACTTCGCCTTTGGGAATACAATCTCCAATGCCTCAGTCCTGGTTGACCAGCGCAACAGCTCCGATGTTAATTCAATCTTTAACATGGTTCAGCAGTTTGCCGGTTCCCTGGGGACGGGGTTATTAGCCGCGGTGATCGCCCTAACTCAGCAGAGTGGCACCGGTAGCCTAGCTCAGCGGACCTTCATTGGTGGGCGGCTGGACTATCTCCTGCTGACCGGCCTTGCTGTGGTTGTGGTGGTTGCCATCATTGTTAACTACCGCTGGCAGCAGCGATTGAACCTTGCAGAAAAATAAGACGATTTCAAATGAGATGATCCTCATTATGAGGGTTGTCTCATATTCGGTTTTAAAGTGGTGATTTGATTGAATTAGCTTACCATCAATGTGATAATGTGACTGGATTAAAAAGAAAGTGTAAAAGAGATAATTAATGATGGATACAATCGTCCACTTCATGGTGAACAATCAAGTCTTTACCTTGTTTATCTGCATGGCCCTTGGCTTTGCAATCGGTAACTACAAGATCGGCGGTAAGTTTAATATTGGGGCGACGGTGGGGACACTAATCGTGACCTTGATCGTTGGCCAGATTGGCGCCTTTCCCCGTAACGAGATGTTAGGAACGATTTTCTTCGGTGCCTTTATGTTCTCCGTCGGCTACCGGATCGGGCCCCAGCTGCTGGTCAGTCTGCGTCTATTTGGCGTACGGATCGTTATCGCCAGCCTTTTCTGGATGGTGACGGCCTTTCTGGTCGGTTGGGGGCTGTTTGCAGCCTGCCATATCGGACCGGGAATTGCGGCTGGGGTTATCTCTGGTTCGCTGACCCAGTCAGCTACTGTGGCCAGTTCCCTGCAGACGATCGGCGCACTGCCGGTTAGTCATGCTGTTAAGACAACCTATGAGGCTCAGCTACCAGTTGCTTATGCCTTGACCTACGTCTTTGGAACTCTGGGGGTAATCATCTTCCTGCGGGACCTGGCACCTAAGATAATGGGGATCACCATTGAGCAGCAAGGGCCGCAGATGGCGCGCAAGTATCATTTTCATGCTAAGAACCCAAACCCAACATGGCGGCGGACCTACCAGATTGCTGTTGACTCCCCGCTAGTGGGGAAGACGATTGCCGAGTTCAACAAGTGGACCCACTACCACATCATTGCCCTGGCGGTCTTTCATGGCCACAAGATGACTGACCACCTTGAATACCAAATCAAACCAGGTGACCTGGTGACCGTGATTGGCTATGCGGTCTACTTTGATCGCCTTCACCAAGTCCGGGGGATCAAGGAAGTCCTGACGCCGACCAACGCACCCCAGGAACGTAAATTCGTTCTTGGCAAGCACTTCAAGCCAGTTCAGCTGGCAATCCTGCGTCAGCACGGTGTATTCATTAATATTCAGGACCCGATCACCGGTAATGAGCAGCTGATTAACCAGCTCCACCCCGGGGACGTGATTTCACTGACCGGGAACACCTCGCGAACAGCCAAGATTCTTCACCAGCTTGGCCGTTGGGCGACGACCGACCAGGCGATCAACTATGTTTTGTTTTCCTTGGGCATCGGTGGGGCTTCCCTTTTGGGGATTATCGGCTTAAAATTAAATGGTATTCCCTTGCAATTGGGAAACGGGACCGCGGCGCTGATCATGGGATTGGTCTTGAGTTCCTGGATCGACCGGCATCGTGACTATAAGTCCATTCCAGAGACTGTAACCACCTTCCTGCAGAGCTTCGGTCTAACCCTTTTCGTGGGGACAGTTGGTTTACAATCAGCCCAGGCATTTACCGGAGCGATCAAGAGTCTCGGCTTCGGGGTCCTGATCGTCGGTGCCGTGATTTCGATTGTTCCGCACCTGCTAACCCTGTTGTTTGGCCGGTATGTGTTGCGGATGGAACCCCTGGCCTTACTGGGGGCGTTGACCGGTTCGGGCACGATTGCGGCCGCTATGAGCGAGATCTCGCAGAAGGCGGGTCCCGAGGGTGGTGCATACTATGCTGCCGCTTTCACCCCGGCCTTTGTTGTCGGCAATATCGGAATTACCCTGCTGGGACCAATTTTTGTGGCCCTTTTGTCATGATTAAACTAAGAAAGGTAACATTATTATGAAACAATTCTTTACAGTGCTCGGTGGTATGGGTACCCTGGCCACCGAGAGTTACGTTCGCATCCTTGATGCTCGGACACCCATCCACCGCGATCAGGATTACCTCAATTACATCGTGGTCAACCACGCAACGGTGCCGGACCGGACTACCTGGATCCTGGATCACAGCCAGCCTGACTACAACCTGGACCTGATCGAAGATATTAAGCAGCAGAGTCTGCTCAAACCGGCCTTCTTCGTCTTGATCTGTAATACCGCTCACTATGCTTTCGACAAGCTGCAGGCGGCCACCGATATTCCGATCTTGAACATGCTTCAGGAGACGGTCAACGCAATCAAGAAGATCAAGCCGGATGCTAAGAAGGTTGGCCTGCTGGCGACGCGGGGAACGGTGACGGCTGGCCTTTATGACCGTTACATCACGGACGCTGGTTATGAGGAGATCAAGCCGACTCCAGAGATCCTCGACATGACTGAGGACCTCATCTATCACGACATCAAGGAGAGCGGGCACTCCGATGGCGCCAAGTACCATGAGCTGGTGCGGCGGATGATTGAAGAGGAGGGGGCCGACATTGTTATCCTTGGCTGTACCGAACTGTCCTACGCCGAGGAGATGAATCCGGAGACCCAGTACCCGGTTGCTGACTCCCAGTCGATCATCGTTGATCGGTCACTGGAGAAGGGCCTGGCTCTGCGGCAAAACAAGTAGAAAAGTTAAGCAGGATTTCACGATTGGTATTATCCCTGGTAGTGAAATCTTGCTTTTTTTATTGCATGGGGATGGGAAAGTGGTTGATTGGTCTAGATAACTCACATCGTGTTAAAATAGACCAAGTAATGAGAATCATTTGGCTTGAGGAGAAGAGAAAATGGGATCACCAGTATACATTCAGATTCATAATCAGTTGCGCGAAAACATCGAGAGCGGCAAGTGGCGGGTTGGCCAGAAAATCCCAGCCGAACGGGAACTGGCGGCTAGCTTTAATGTCAGCCGGATGACCCTGCGTCAGGCTATTCAGGCTCTGGTTGATGAAGGAATCTTGGAGCGTCGGGTCGGTTCCGGGACTTTCGTGGCTAATCGCAAGGTTCAGGAGAAGATGTCCGGGGTAACCAGCTTCACCGAGCTGATGCGGGCCTCAGGTAAGCGGGCCGCTAGCAAGACGA
Source organism: Limosilactobacillus pontis (assembly GCF_002940945.1). GTDB lineage: Bacteria > Bacillota > Bacilli > Lactobacillales > Lactobacillaceae > Limosilactobacillus > Limosilactobacillus pontis_A. The sequence continues at coordinate 206,438 of NZ_PNFV01000003.1, read as the reverse complement.
TCTCCTATCACCTAACTATCCCGTCCCAGACGGAAATTGAGAAGCTCCAGCTGCCGGCTGGGGCCAAGGTGCTGCGGATGGAGCGAATTCGCTACGGCAATGATGTTCCGCTCTGCTATGAGATTGCAACCGTTCCGGCTAAGCTGGTCGAGCATTTCAGCAAGAATGAGATTACCACCTCTTTCTACCGGACCCTGGAGGAGAAGGCCCATCTCTACCCGGGCCATGCTACCCAGGCAGTCTCGGCCACCACGGCCACTGAGAAGATTGCCACCTATCTGCAGATCAAACGGGGAGATGCCCTGTTGCGGATGACTCAGCTGTCCTACTTACAGGATGGAAGACCGTTTGAGTACGTTCATACTCAGTACGTTGGTTCACGGTTCGAGTTTATCCTGGAGAAGTAGGCATTTCGTGCTACAATAACGATATTATTTATTTTGAGAGGATCAATATTCATGAAATTCAATTATCCCGATGATAGTCTGGCACTGCATACCGATGCCTATGAGCTGAGCATGATGCAGACGTACTGGAAGCAGGGGCTTGGCAATCGGCGTGCCGTCTTTGAGGCCTTTTTCCGAAAGATGCCGTTTCAGAATGGCTATGCGGTCTTTGCCGGGCTTGACCATATCATTCGTTACGTCAAGCAGCTCCACTTTACTGACAGCGATATTGACTACCTTAAGTCAACCGACCAATACGATGACGACTTCCTGGAATACCTGCGTAACTTCCGGTTTACCGGTTCGATCCGCAGTTTTGAGGAGGGGGATCTTGTCTTCAACCATGAGCCGATTTTTCAAGTTGATGCCCCAATCATTGAGGGACAGCTAATTGAAACTGCGGTTCTGAACATCCTTAATTACCAGATTATGGTGGCTACGAAGGCGTCACGGATTAAGTCAATCGTTGGCGACCAGAGCGTGATGGAATTTGGCTCGCGGCGGGCCCAGGAGTTTGATGCCTCAATCTGGGGAACGCGAGCAGCATACATCGGCGGCTTTAACGCCACCAGTAACGTTCGGGCCGGCAAGCTTTTTGGAATTCCAATTTCCGGAACGCATGCCCACGCCCTCGTTCAGGCCTACCGGAACGACTATGACGCCTTTAAGGCCTATGCGCAGACTCACCGCGACTGTGTCTTTCTCGTCGATACCTTCGATACTTTGAAGAGTGGGGTGCCAACTGCCATCCAGGTGGCCAAGGAATTTGGTGATAAGATCAACTTCATCGGGGTTCGAATCGATAGTGGGGACTTAGCCTCCCTATCCAAACGAGTCCGGACGATGCTGGATGAGGCCGGCTTCCCGGATGCAAAGATCTTTGCATCCAATGGTCTTGACGAGAAGACTATCCAGAACCTGAAAATGCAGGGTGCCAAGATTGACGTCTGGGGGATTGGGACCAAATTGATCACCGCCTATGACCAGCCGACCCTGGGTGCGGTCTACAAACTGGTGGCCGTTGAGGACGATAATGGCCAGCTGGTTGACACGATCAAGCTGTCGAACAATGTGACTAAGATGTCAACGCCGGGCAAGAAGCAGGTTTGGCGGATCAACGATCGGATTGACGGTAAGAGCGAAGGGGACTACATCACGCTGGTCGACGAGGATCCGCGTACAGAAGACTCGCTGAATATGTTTAATCCAAACTTCCCCTTACAGCAGAAAGACGTCAGTGACTTTATTGCCCGGCCGATGCTCAAGGATATTTGGAAGGATGGCAAGTTTGTTTATGATGAGCCGACCCTCGACGAGATTCGTGACCACCGGACGGCCAGCCTGGATGCTCTTTGGGATGAATACAAGCGTGATCTCAATCCTGAGGTCTACCCAGTCGACCTCTCCCAGAAATGCTATGACAACAAGCTGGCGATGATTCACCATATTCATGAATACGTTAAGACACTCGGCCATAAGGAGTAATAACCATGCGGAAAATGCAGGAACAGATTATTGATGATTTAAAGGTTAGCCCCAATGTCGATCCTAAAGAAGAGGTCGAAAAGCGGGTTAAGTTCATCCACGACTTTATGCAAAAGACGGGGATGAAGACCCTGGTACTGGGCATCTCCGGCGGCCAGGATTCGACCCTGGCTGGTCGGCTCTGTCAGCTGGCGATTGACCAGCGGCGGCGCGAAACCAACGACGATGATTACCAGTTCATCGCGGTTCGGCTTCCTTACGGTACCCAAGCGGACGAATCCGATGCTATGGAAGCGATCAATGACTTCATCAAACCTGACAAGACAATGCGGGTTAATATCAAGCCGGCGACAGACGCCATGGTGACGTCCCTGACGGCGGCCGGCGCTGATATCAGCGACTTCAACAAGGGTAATATCAAGGCCCGGGAGCGGATGATCGTCCAGTATGCCATCGCTGGTCAATACGGGGGCGCTGTTGTAGGGACGGACCATGCCGCGGAGGCCGTCACTGGCTTCTATACCAAATTTGGGGACGGTGGGGCCGACATTACACCCCTGTCCGGTCTGGACAAGCGGCAGGGAAAGGCATTGCTGCAATATCTGAAGGCGCCGGCCAACCTGTATGAGAAGACACCAACCGCCGACCTTGAGGATGACAAACCGATGCGCGCCGACGAGGCAGCCTTGGGGGTCTGCTACGAAGACATTGATAATTACCTAGAAGGACACGTGATTGCGGAGAAGGCAGCTGAAAAGATCGAGAGCTGGTATAAGAAGACCCGGCACAAGCGCCATCAACCGATCACTCCACTTGATACCTGGTGGAAGTAGAGTTTTAACGGAGGATATATGGACGAGAAGACACTGCAGTTAGTTAGTCAGCAATTACCCGATATTCGGCGGGGACAGATCAAGGCGGCCCTCAGGCTGATGGATGAGGGGAATACGATTCCTTTTATTGCTCGTTACCGCAAGGAAATGACGGGGACCCTGGATGAGGTGCAATTGCAAGCAGTCCGGGATCAATACCACCATGTCGCCAGTCTGCTGGAACGGCAGGAGACCGTCATCAACAAGATCAAAGAGCAGGATAAGCTCACCCCGGCCCTGGAAAAGCAGATCCGGGAGGCGACGGACCTGCAGACGGTCGAGGACCTTTATCTGCCATACAAGCAGAAACGGCAGACCAAGGCTCAGCAGGCACGGGCGGCCGGTCTCGCCCCGTTGGCTAACTGGCTGTTGACCTATCCGGATGAGGATTTGATGACCGAAGCAGCCAAGTATATCAACGATGCGGTGCCGGATGCCCAGGCGGCTCTGGACGGGGCTCACGAGATCCTGGCGGAGGCAATTAGCGAGATGGCGACGGTTCGAGGCTGGCTACGCAACTACACCACTAACCATGGTCAGCTGGTCACCGCATTGAAGCGTGATGGTGAAAAGAAGGACGAGCTGGGGACCTACAAGCAGTATTATGACTTTACAGCCCCAGTCAAGGGTCTTAGCTCCTACCAGATCCTGGCAGTTAATCGTGGTGAAAAAGCTGGGGTTCTCAGCGTTAAAATTACGGCTGATACGACAGCGGTGCTGAACTACCTTCGTTTTCGTCTCATCCGCACTAATAAGCGTAATGCAGCTACTGACTTTATCACTGCGGCCTATACGGACGCTAATAAGCGCTTCCTGGCGCCAGCAATTGAGCGGGAACTTCGCCGCAAGCTGACTGAACAAGCAGATACCCAGGCGATCAAGGTTTTCGGTGAGAACCTTTATCACCTTCTGATGCAGGTCCCAATCAAGGGGAAGGTCGTGATGGGGTTTGACCCGGCCTATCGAACTGGTTGTAAGCTGGCGATTCTGGATGAAAATGGTCGATTCCTGACCAAGGCAGTCATCTATCCGCACGATCCGGCTCCGGCGAAGCAGCAGGCGGCCGCGGAAGGCGAGTTCCTTCAGCTGATTGAGCACTATGGCGTTGAGATGATTGCGATCGGTAACGGGACCGCCAGTCGGGAATCCGAACGCTTCGTGGCTACCGCCCTGAAGAAGCTCTCCCGACCGGTCTACTATGTAATTGTTAACGAGGCTGGGGCGTCGGTTTACTCTGCCAGTGAGGAGGCACGGGAGGAATTCCCGGATCTTCATGTCGAACAACGTAGTGCCATCAGTATCGGCCGTCGTCTTCAGGATCCTCTGGCCGAACTGGTCAAGATTGATCCTCAGGCGATCGGGGTTGGCCAGTACCAGCATGACTTGCCTAAGAAGGAGCTGGGGACAGCACTGGATGACGTGGTTGAGCGGGCGGTCAACCGCGTGGGGGTTAACCTCAATACTGCCAGTTACCAGCTATTGACTCAGATCTCGGGCCTTAACAAGACGATTGCCAGGAATATTGTTCACTACCGCGACAAACATGGGCGCTATACAAACCGGACCCAGTTGAAGAAGGTACCGCGTCTCGGACCCAAATCCTACCAGCAAGCAGTTGGTTTCTTACGGATTCCGGCTGGGGAAAATCCGCTGGATAATACGGATGTTCACCCAGAGAGCTACCAGATTGCGGCCCGCATCATGAAGGATACGGGAATTGCGATTGATGATCTTGGGACGAAAGCAGCAACGAGACGCCTGGATAAGGTCAAGGCAGCCGATTATACGACCGACCAAGCGGGAACGGCGACGATTAATGACATCATCGACTCCCTTAAGAAACCGGGACGTGACCTCCGGGATGCGATGCCGACGCCGCTCCTTCGTCAGGATGTTATGACAATTGAGGACCTCAAGCCGGGGATGAAACTCCAGGGAACGGTTCGCAACGTTGTTGACTTCGGAGCCTTTGTCGACATTGGGGTTAAGCACGATGGCCTGGTGCACGTCTCGAAGATGAGCAAGAAGTTCGTTCGTGATCCGCGAACGGTCGTGGCAGTCGGTGACATTGTCGATGTTTGGATCGATGATGTCGACTTAAAGCGTCAACGGATCCAGCTGACAATGGTAGCCCCAAAGAAGGCGGCTAATAAATAACCAAGAATTACAAAGCTTTACTGAGCAATGGTCGTTGGAATACTTCCGACGGCCTTTTCTACACCGAATTGTATTCAACGCCCGACTGAGGACGACGGGGGGCCGGTACCACCTGGTTGATCACCACATCGACATCAACCCCTTGATGTACACCGAATTTGATCAGGAAAACCTGAAGCGGGTAGTCCTTCACGAGCTCTGTCACTATCATCTTCACTTGACTGGTCAGGATTATCACCATCGCAGTCCGGCATTTAAACAATTGCTAGCAGCGGTTGGTGGATCCCGGTACGCGCCGCCGACCAGCAAGGCGCGGCCTCGGCGTCGGAAACGCTGGCTTTACCAGTGTCAGGGGTGTGGAGCTCTGCTGGCCCGCCAACGCCGGTTTAACCCAGCTCGCTATGTCTGTCGACGGTGCGGAGGGCGCTTTAAATTAATTAATTTGAAAAAGTAGTTGCCAAGGGTGCCCGCGTTTGCTATAATAATTCTTGTTGATGAGATATGCGGCCGTGGCGGAACTGGCAGACGCGTAAGATTAAGGATCTTATGGTCGATTATGACCGTGGAGGTTCAAGTCCTCTCGGCCGCACTACTAAAAACACCTATTCATTGGACTGGGTGTTTTTGTTTTAAATTTTTATCTGTCTAATAATTATGACTTCATTGAACAATCATTGAAATTCTTGTCTTTCACGTATTGTAAGCGCTATACTTTATATGTAACTTGCTTTATGAGGAGGATTTTTTAATGGATGCAGATATCAAATGGTTAGACGATCCGGAGACATTCCGGGTCAACCAGCTTCCTGCGCACAGTGACCATCATTACTATGGCAACTATGCTGAGTGGGCAGCCGGCGACAGTCGCTTTACGCAGTCCCTCGATGGTCAGTGGCAATTCAAGTTTGCCCAAACTCCCCAAGAACGCCTGCGTGGTTTTTACGCATTGGATCAGGACACCACGGACTTCGATTCAATTACCGTACCGAGTGAAATTGAGATGAACAATTACGCCCAGAATAACTACATTAATACTCTGATTCCATGGGAAGGAAAGATCTACCGGCGTCCGGCCTACGCTCTGAGTGCCGATGATGACCAAGCTGGATCCTTTAGTACGGGCAGCGATAACACGGTCGGCATGTACCGGAAGACCTTCGACCTGGATCCGGCCCTGCGCGGCAAGGAGATTCGGGTACGTTTCGAAGGGGTTGAGCGGGCCATGTATCTCTGGCTCAACGGCCACTTTATCGGGTACGCTGAGGACAGCTTCACCCCGTCCGAGTTTGACTTGACCCCGTACATCCAGGATGAGGGAAACGTGCTGGCGGTTGAGGTCTTCAAACACAGCACCGCTTCCTGGATTGAGGATCAGGATATGTTCCGCTTCTCTGGGATTTTCCGCAGTGTCAGCCTGTTGGCTCAGCCGGTGACCCATGTTGAAGATATGACAATCCGGCCAGTCGTGGAGGATAACTTTACTGACGCTCGCTTCAACCTTAATCTTAAGTTGGCTGGTGAACGTGCCGGAAGCGTTCATGTCATGGTTAAAGATGCCGATGGCAACAGTCTGCTAGATCAGACCCTGCCGGTGACGACCGCCGTTGACTTGGCTGATGTTGACCTTAAGAATATCCACCTCTGGGACAATCACGATCCGTACCTCTACCAGCTGCTGGTTGAGGTTCGTGACGACGAAGGACAGCTACTTGAACTCGTTCCGTATCGATTCGGTTTCCGGCGGATTGAGATCAATGACGATCATGTAGTATTACTCAATGGCAAGCGGCTGATCATCAACGGGGTTAACCGGCACGAGTGGGATGATCACTGCGGTCGGGCAATTACGATGGCCGACATGACAGCAGATATCGCTACCTTCAAGGAGAATAACATTAACGCTGTTCGGACCTGTCACTATCCGGATCAGATTCCGTGGTACTACCTTTGCGATCAGAACGGTATCTACATGATGGCCGAGAATAACCTTGAGTCTCACGCTACTTGGCAGAAAATGGGAGCGATCGAGCCGTCATACAACGTGCCAGGGTCCGTTCCACAGTGGAAGGCTGCCGTGGTTGACCGTGCCCGGAGCAACTACGAGACCTTTAAGAACCACACGGCGATCCTTTTCTGGTCACTGGGGAACGAATCATTTGCTGGTGACAACCTAGTTGCCATGAACCAGTTTTACAAGGAACATGATGATAGTCGCCTGACCCACTACGAAGGCGTTTGTCATACCCATGACTATCGTGAGCAGATCCCAAGTCTGGACCCCAAGAACTACCTGCCAGCCGGGGGGACTAAAGACTACCGTGACCAGATCTCTGATGTGGAGAGCTGGATGTATCTGCCACCAAAGCAGGTTGAAGAATACCTGAAGAACAACCCGGATAAGCCGTTTATGGAGTGCGAGTACATGCACGACATGGGCAACTCCGCCGGGGGGATGGGTTCCTACATCGAGCTGCTTGACAAGTATCCACAATACTTTGGCGGCTTTATCTGGGACTTTATTGATCAGGCAATCACAGTCAAGGACCCGGTCAGTGGTAAGGAGGTCATGCGCTATGGCGGTGATTTCGATGATCGGCACTCTGACTATGAATTCTCAGGTGACGGCTTGATGTTTGCGGACCGGACACCAAAACCAGCAATGCAGGAGGTACGGTACTACTATGGCTTACACAAATAAATTACACGTTATTTACGGCGACGGCGCCCTCGGGGTTGCTGGCGATGATTTCCATTATATTTTCAGCTATGAACGTGGCGGCCTGGAGTCGATGAAGATCAAGGGTAAGGAATGGCTATACCGGGACCCGACACCGACTTTCTGGCGGGCCACAACTGACAATGACCGGGGGAATGGTTTTAACATCCGGTCGGCTCAGTGGATAGCGGCTGACCTCTTCCAGAAATGTATTGGTATCGACCTGACCGTTGGTGACCACCATTTTGATGAACTGCCGGTGGCACCGCAGACTAACGACTTCACGGGTGACGAGGAGGCTGCTGGCGTAGTCATCAGCTACACTTTTGAGACCCTGACCATCCCATCTACCCATGTCACGGTTAGTTATGAGGTTCAGGCGGATGGCCAGATCAAGGTGGGCGTCCACTATGCTGGGAAGGCAGGGCTGCCTGAACTGCCAGTTTGTGGACTACGACTGATTATGCCGACGGAAGCCACCGGGTTCACCTACGCCGGCTTATCCGGTGAGACCTATCCGGATCGGATGGCTGGCGCAACACGCGGGACCTTCACAGTGAAGGGATTGCCGGTGGCTAAGTACCTGGTTCCTCAGGAGAACGGGATGCACATGGCCACGGACTGGGTTGAGATCACTCGGAACACTACCCAGAACAATGCTGATCATGACCGGGCGCCGTTCAGCTTGCGGGTAGCCAAGGATGACCAGCCGATCAACTTCAGCTGCCTGCCGTACACGGCCGAAGAACTGGAAAACGCCACCCACTTGGAGGAACTGCCATTGGGACGCCGGACAGTTCTGGTAATCGCGGGGGCCGTTCGCGGTGTCGGCGGAATCGACAGCTGGGGTGCTGACGTGGAAGAACGGTACCATATTTCAGCTGATAAGGACATTACCTTCTCGTTTATCTTGAATGCTAAGTAAAAAATAATCACCACTCCCTGATGAGAAACCCTCATCAAGGGGTGGTGATTTGGTTTAAATGACAATGAGTCTGAAGGCCCGACGCTGTTTTTATTCAGTTATCTGACGCCAGAAACGTGGCCAGTAGCGTACAAACTGGTAGAGCCCATAGAAGAGGAGTAGGGCTAACCCAGTCAGAGAAACGGCCAGCATGGCCTTAAACCAGCCTGCAATTTGGAAGTAGAGGGTGGCAGTATTTTTGCCACGGCGTTGGTGGACGTATGGCGCTCCAATTGAAGAGCGCTGGTAGCTGGTTAATTGCTTACCATTGACGGTTAGCCGCGACTCATGGTAAGCGATGATTGGCAACCGGACCTTCTTGGCTTGGCTGGCATTCCAAGTCAGCTTCAGTCCACCATGCGGCAGGACCGTGTGCTGATATTCCTGGGCATGATTGATGATTTGATCCTGGTAGGCAAAGGAGCGGATATACTTCTTGTTGGCATACTTTTTAGGGATTGGCAGGTAGTCTGGGCTTCGTTTTTCAACCATTGTCAGCAACTGGCCAGGATAGAGATCGTGAACGGAACGGCGCAGCTTAACCCGGTTATCGGTAACCCAGGCGATGGCACTAGAGGTATTGAGGACAGCGGACGATTGGTAGCGGGCAGTCCGCTGGAAGACGTCAATGGTGTTAGGAACGAAGACCTGGGTGACGACGAAGACCAGAATACCGATCGTGACGTTGCGCCGCAGGTGGAGGGCCGGTTCATGGTCATGCTGAACGAAGGCGGTGGCGGAAATGGCGACTCCCAGCAGGAGCAGGGGGTAGGCAATCACCGTCAGCCGGTTTGGGAACTGGAGATTGTGCTGGAGGCTCGGTATTGCAACCGCTAGTTTTTCCCATGGTGTCCAGATTGAACTGAATATCAGCACAATGGCTCCCATGATCGTGACGGTTGTGTTGACCAGAGAACGTTTCAGATGACAGCAGACGTAAACAAACTGGAGCAGGAAAAGCAGCCAGCAGAAGTAGATCAGGTAAGCCCGAGTACTGCTGAACCGGGACGGCACCAGCGAGTTCTTGAACATATCGAAGGCCGCGGGGGTGGCAATGTTGTTATGCAGGTTGAGCATCAGCAGGGCGCCCCAGACGTTAGCCGTCAAGATGGTGGTACCGATGACGGCCAGGGCGGTCTCCTTGATCATTCCCCAACGCTGGTCGGTTCGGATTAGACCGATGATAAAAAAGGGTACTAGGGTAACGACAAAGAAAACTGAACTCAGCAAGTGGATTTGAATGATGATGGTCATTAGGGTCATCAATGGCAACCAGTGCACAGGCCGGTGACGATCCTGAAGCATTGTCAGCCCGCACATCAGCATGTACGGCGCCAACATTGCGCCCCAGGCGTTCATGTTCTGGGCCAGTTCCCAGCGGGGCAACCAACCGATGTTCATGAAGATCAGGCTGACAAGCAGGGCAAATCGGCGGGAACTATGAGCTTTTACGGCCAATAGGTACATTCCGACACCCCCGCCAATGTAGACGATCATGTTAGTGATGATCTCGTAGCGAAACCAGGTCCCGAGCAGACCGATTAGGGCTCCGTTGAGGTAGGCAAACAACGGTCCGTAGACAGCGTTGATTACCCGGCCGCTCTGCTGGAAGCAGTAGTTGCTCTGAAAGTAGCTGAAGTTGAACTGCTGGATTTGCTTAGCCGCATCATAGAAGCGGTTAAAGTGGAAGATCGAGTCGGTTCCTAGGATCACCCCGTGGGAGATCAGCTGGGGGTACATGATAATGTAGGTCATCGCACAGATCGCTAGATAGGGCAACGACCAGTTAATGAGGTGGTATATTTTACGTTTCATATTTCATCCCTATATCTTGTTAAAATTAGTCAATCTTCACAATTATAAACTATTTTGCAAGGTGACGACATTTTGATAAGACAAATAGTTTAAGATGTCGGATTATGGTCGGTAGGGACCAGACGGTGGGTGTACAATAAGAAATAATTTTGGTGAGTTTATGAGAAAGAGAGGAATTGGTTTAATGCTTTCAATTTTTCTATCGGCCGTTTCTGGAGTTCTGATTATTCTGGTAATGGTCGTAGTCGGGTTCGTGATGAACGAACGTGGCTGGTTCACTCTCCAGTCACCCCGGATCATCTCTCGCCTAGTCACTGAGATTGCCTTGCCATGCTACATGGTCACCACCATCATGCACGACTTTTCGGCTAGCGAGTTGAAGACCCTTCTGCCCGACCTGCGCTACCCAGTGCTATCGATGATCATCCTCTTTGCCCTATCCTTTGCGGTGGCCCGGGCGATCGGGATTAATCGGTCCCACCTTGGCCTCTTCTCATCGATGTTTTTCAACTCTAACACGGTTTTCATCGGGCTGCCGATCAACCTGGCCCTCTTCGGTAACGCCTCGATCCCGTACGTACTGGTCTACTACATGGCTAACACGACTTTCTTTTGGACATTAGGGGTATGGCTGATCCAGCGTGATGGCCTGCATGAGGCCAAGATTGACGTTAAGACGGCTCTCAAGAAGATTTTCTCGCCGCCACTGCTCGGTTTTATTCTTGGGGTTATCCTAGTGATGCTCCATATTCGTCTACCAAAGTTTGTGATGAGTGATCTTTCCTACATTGGCGGGCTGACCATCCCACTGTCGATGATCTTCATCGGAATTGCGATCTCGAATGCTGGACTAAGCCGGGTTCGGCTGACGCGTGATGCATGGGGAATCCTGCTGGGGCGGTTTCTCTTCGCCCCAGTTTTGATGGCTATTCTGGTCCTGCCCAGCAGTATGCCGCCGTTGATGAAGCAGGTCTTTATTCTTCAGGCGGCGATGCCGGTGATGACTAACGCCCCGGTCGTTTCCAAACTCTACCATGCAGATGCCAACTATGCCGCGATCATGGTTACTGAGACCACCGTTCTAAGCGTGATTGTCATTCCAATTCTGATGGTGATTATCAAGACTTTGTTGTAGTTCAAGACTGTTAAAAGGTGCACAACTGCGCTATGATTAATACTGGCAAAGGAGTGAAAGTGTATGGTAGATTTAGTAATTGTTCGGCATGGTCAAAGTCAGGCTAACCGGGATAACATCTTTACGGGCTGGACGGACGTGCCACTGACTCCCGAGGGCATTCAGCAGGGAATTGCGGTCGGCAGGGCACTAAAGCAGATTGGCATCCAGTTCAGCGATGCCCACACCTCCTACATGGAGCGAGCAATTATGACTACCAACCTCGTTCTCGATGTGATTGATCAGCTTTATATTCCGATCCATAAGACCTGGCGCTTGAACGAACGGCACTATGGCGCGCTGAGTGGGCGGAATAAAGCCCAGGTCAAAGAGGAGGTTGGTGCCGACCAGCTCCACCGCTGGCGGCGGGGATTTACTGACCTGCCACCAAAGTTGGAACACCGCCAGCACGAACGCCGCTATGATCGATTGGGGGTCAAGATACCGCTGAGCGAGAGTCTGGCGATGACCCAGCAGCGTTTGTTGCCGTACTGGCAGGACCAGATTGCTCCACGACTGTTGGATGGCAAGAATCAGCTAATCGTGGCCCACGGCAGCTCACTGCGGGCCTTGATCAAGTACCTCGATCAGATCCCTGATGACGAGATTGACCAAGTTGAAGTACCTAACGGCAAGCCGATTTGGTATCGTTTTGATGACCGGCTGAACATCGTCAAGAAGACCTTTATTACAATGGATGGTGAAAAATAAATGATTCATGAGTTGCATAACAACCCCGAACTGACCGGTCAGGTACGCCTGATTGAAAATATCACCTATGCTGCCGTGGCGGGGCGTCCGCTCAAGATGCAGATCTTGGCACCGTGGACCCAACGCTACCCGAAGCAGTATCACCCCGCTCCCCGACCGCTGATCGTCTTTGTTCAGGGGAGTTCCTGGCGGACGGGCCGAATGGGTGAAGAGATTCCACAATTGGTTCAATTCGTTAAGCATGGCTATGTGGTTGCCACGGTCCAACACCGTAGCGCCATTGATGGTTTTGCCTTCCCGGCCTTCTTAAAGGATGTCAAGACGGCAATTCGTTTTCTTCGGTATAAGGCTGCTAAGTATGCGATTGATCCCCACCGGGTTGCCATCTGGGGGACCTCATCTGGGGCCAATGCCGCCATGCTGGTCGGCCTGACCGGGGACGATCCACGTTACAAGAGCCACCTTTATGCCCACGAATCAGACAAGGTCGATGCGGTGGTTTCCTGCTTTGCCCCGATGGACGTGGCTGATACCTTTAAGGCTTCTGCTAAGGTACCCGGCAACAAGCTCCTCCAGTTCTGCCTGTTTGGCATGGATACCGCTAAATGGCCGGCAAAGATGGCAGAGATGAGCCCATTGGACGTTGCTAAGCCTGGGCAGGATTACCCGCCGTTCCTGCTGATGCATGGTGATGCCGACCAGGTGGTGCCATACCACGAGATGGTCGATATGTACAACAAACTGGATAAAGATGGTTACGATGTCGAGGCCTACCGGGTGAAGGGGGCCAATCATGAGCGTGACTTCTGGAGTCAGCGGATCTATGACATTGTTTTGGACTATTTAGATAAGAAAGTAAAGTAATAAAAAAGATACCGGATTTTGAGTCCGGTATCTTTTTTTGTTGATGAGCTTAGGCCAAGGTACCCATTGGATCCCATGGCTTCAGGACGATTGGGTCTTGGGCCTGAGCAGCCTTCAGCTTGTCGGAGAGGTACTTCTTGTTGATGACGATCTGGTAGCAGTACTTGTTCATCCAGGCGTCACTCATTACGAAGTAGCCCTTGTGGCCGACCTTGTTACCCCAGGAATTTTCAACCTTCCACTTGGTTGGCTTGCCATTGACGATATCGACACCGGTCAGAACCATTGCGTGGTCCATCATGCTCTGACCATAGTCGAGGGCCTCGGCTTTGGTCATATCTAAGTCCATGTCGAAGAGGGCACTGTAGTCGTAGGTATTGAGGGCCATGATCCCGAGCTTGGTTTCGGAGTACTGGACAACGTCAGAGCCGAACCAGACGCTTTCGCCATGCTTGAGCTGCTCGATGGCTAGTTCTTTGAACTCATCCATCGGCAGGTTGAGGTGTTTGATCTGACGACCACCGACCACGTTACCCAGCATATCGATCGTGTAGGTCTGGTGATACTTCTTATCGGCAGTTGGGGCCTGGATGATAGAAACGTAGTCGTCAAGGTTCCAGCCGACGTACTTCTTGAAGAACTCCTGGGGAGTCAGGTTGGTATCACGGTGGAACTTGTTATCCTTTTTGGTGCGGTATTCAAAGTCAAAGTGGGTGCTTGGTTCTCCAAAAGCGTAGGCCAGCATCCGGTAGACCTCATTCAGCATCGTCATCCGTTTGGCATCTAGCTCACCTTGATCAGCGTGGTCCTCGTTGACCATCCGGCGGAGGATTACGGCGTCGTGGCGGAGCTTGTTATTGAGGACACTATCGATCCCTCGGGAATTGTTGGAATTAAATGATTCCGGCATGGCGGACTTCGGCATTACCCCGTATTTCTCGATCAGGGCACAGAGCATGTCCCACTGACCGCCGTCATTTTGCGGTTCAGCCATCAGCCAGGCGACCTTACGGCTATCCGTAGGTTTGTGAGCGGTCTTTAGGACATTCTCGTAGAAGTAGTTGGCCTTCTCAAACTTATCCCAGAAGAACTGGTAAGATTGGGAGAGTTCAAAGTTGTCGGGTAGGTTAAACTTTTCCTGCATCTCGTGCCGCATGGTGTTCAAGGCAGCAAACATCCAGCAGCGGCCGGATTGCTTTTGGTCGGCGACGTCCCCAGTCTTCAAGTCAATTGAGAAGTGGGGATCGTTATCCTTGATGGCGTGCCAGTTGAAGCTGGCGTTACGCACCCCGTTCTTGGTTACCGCGTTCTCAATGACGTGGCTGTCGTGCCGGTTATCGTAGTCGTTGCGGAAACGCTTGATATCATCCTTTTTAATTTTAAAAGCCATAGAAAGACCTCCTCATTATTCTTATATCTATTATAGGAGAATTACAGGACTGGGGGAAGGCAGACACTCATTAGTTATAGGGATATTAAGAAATTGGCACGTATGACGACCATGGGGAATAATTGGGGACGGGAACGAGCAACGGGTAATTAGGTGTGGGCCGCTTTTATCATAAATATCATCGTGGATATAAGAAAAAGATCGAGCGATCCGCCTTTTGGCAGGTTGCTCGATCTTTTTGCAGTTATTGATTAACGGGCGTGCATAACCTTGGGGCCATCATCGGTACCAACGATAACGTCATTGACCCGGTTAAGGAAGAGACCGGTCTCAACGACCCCAACCATGTGGATTAGTTCATCCGCCAGTGCGGCCGGATGGTTGATCTCGCCGAGGTGGAGGTCAATGATATAGTTGTTTTCATCGGTGCGGAATTTCTTGTCGCCATCCATCCGCCAACTCGGCTTGTAGCCCTTCTTTTCTAGGCGGGCGAAGACATGCTGGCTACCAAATGGGATGACTTCGACGGGGAGCGGGAACTTGCCCAGCTTGTGGACCAGCTTGCTCTGGTCGACGATCCACATCACCTTGTTGGAGGCGTTGGCGACAATCTTTTCCCAGAGGAGGGCGCCACCGCCACCCTTGATTCCCTGGAAGTCATCGCTGATCTCGTCGGCACCGTCAATAGTCAGGTCAATGTGGTCGACGTCATCGAGGTTCTTGATGGTGATGCCGAGGCTTTCGGCCTGCTTGGTGGTTCGGCTTGAGGTCGTGACCCCGATGATGTCGGTCAGGTTACCGGCCTGAACCTGCTTACCGAGTTCGTCGACCATGTAGCGGACGGTTGATCCGGTACCGAGGCCGACGATCATGCCGGACTTGATGTACTTGACTGATTCCTTACCCGTTTGGGCTTTTAATTCGTCTTGATTCATAAACATTCCTCCTATGAAAAACGATCTTCTGGTAATAACAAACGCTGGTATTCCGGATGGAGCTTGAACTGCTGGGTTGCGTAAGGACACATCAGCTTGACGGTCCAATCTTGGTCACTGGCGTACTTAATAAAACGTTTTACAAGAACGGCAGCAATCCCCTGACCACGGTAGTCGGGATGGACGAAGACTCGTTCGACAACGACCCGGTCGGGGTAACCCGCCACGGCCGGGAAGCTGATCTCACCAATAAATGGCTGGTGAGTGTCGCTAGCAACGATCCGGTGATCCTCGATTTGATATTGCAAAGTGATCACATCCATTCACTATCAATTTTCCGTAAAGTAATCCGAAAAGTCAAGCCTTAGCGATACCATTCCCAAACGTTCTATCCTATAATATTAAAATAGTGATTTAAATCGATGAGGTGAGCTAAATGAAACGCGGATTCAAAGTGGTCTCAGGCAAGGTCAAGGATGGTATCACCCTGCCCCGACGGCAGACGGCCAATGCGGCTGGGTATGACTTTGCGGCAGCAACGGACTTCACCCTACCGTCGATCTGGAAAGGAAACTTCATTAAGGCGCTTTGGACAATTCACCAGCACAAGAAGCTGACGGACGCCGACTTCACTGCGGCTGATGCCCCACTGAAACCTTACCTAGTGCCAACGGGTATCAAGGCCTACATGCAGCCTAACGAGTTCCTCCTCCTGGCTGACCGGTCGAGTGGTCCACTGAAGCGCCGGCTGGTCTTGCCCAATGGGGTCGGGATTGTTGATGCTGATTACTATAATAATGACAGCAACGAAGGGGAGATCTTCTTCCAACTGATTAATTACGGCCTGCGTGACTATCATATCAAGAAGGGCGAGCGAATTGGACAGGGAATCTTTATTCCCTACCTGCTTGCCGACGATGAGGAGACACCGACCACCCAGCGGACCGGGGGATTCGGTTCAACGCAAAAGTAAGGAGCGTTAATATGGCCAAAGTAAGAACACAATATATTTGCCAAAACTGCGGCTACAACTCACCCCGCTATTTGGGCCGCTGCCCGAACTGCGGCGAGTGGAATACCTTTGTTGAGGAGCAGGTCCAGAGTAGTAGCGCAACGACAGCCAAGACTAAGACGACTACCTTGACCGGTCTGGTCGCTAAGCCACAGAAAATCAGCGAGATTAACAGTCACGAAACGCCCCGGGTTAAGACCCGCCTCAACGAGCTCAACCGGGTCCTCGGCGGCGGGATTGTACCGGGGTCTTTGATCCTGATAGGTGGGGATCCTGGGATTGGGAAATCAACCCTCCTCCTCCAAGTATCGGGCCAGCTGAGTGATGAACACCACCGGGTCCTCTATGTTTCCGGTGAGGAGAGTGGCACCCAGATTAAGATGCGGGCGGAACGGCTCCACGTGGCTGGGGACAATTTTTACGTTTACCCGGAGACCAACATGGACAGCATTCGCGACACAATTCGTGAGCTTAAACCGGAGTTCGTGGTGATTGACTCCGTGCAGACAATGCAGGCCACCGATGTCAGCTCAGCGATCGGTAGTGTTTCCCAGATCCGTGAAGTGACTGCTCAATTGATGCAAATTGCCAAGAGCAATAACATCACGATCTTTGTGGTTGGTCACGTTACCAAGGGTGGGGCACTAGCCGGGCCGAAGATTCTTGAACACATGGTGGATACTGTTCTCTACTTTGAGGGGGACCTCCACCACACTTACCGGATCCTGCGATCGGTGAAAAACCGGTTTGGATCAACCAACGAACTGGGTATTTTTGAGATGCACGCCAACGGTTTAACCGAGGTTAAGAATCCATCCGAAATCTTTTTGGAAGAACGGCTCCGTGACGCCACTGGATCAGCTGTGGTCGTTTCTCTTGAAGGGACTCGGCCAATTTTGGTTGAGATCCAGGCCCTAGTTACGCCGACGGTCTACGGAAATGCTCAGCGGACCGCTAACGGTTTGAACCGAAATCGGGTATCATTAATTATGGCGGTGCTGGAGAAGCGGGCCAACCTGATGTTACAGAACCAGGATGCCTACCTGAAGGCGGCTGGTGGAGTCAAGCTGGACGAACCAGCAATCGACTTGGCGATTGCGGTGGCGATTGCCTCAAGCTACCGTGACAAGGGAACCCGACCGAGTGATGCATTCGTTGGGGAGGTTGGGCTGACCGGTGAGATTCGCCGGGTCAACCGAATTGAGCAGCGGGTGGCTGAGGCCCAAAAACTGGGCTTTGAGCGAATCTTCGTACCAAAGAACAATATGAAGGGCTGGACCCCGCCGAGTGGAATTGAAGTCATCGGGGTGACTACCCTGCGTGAAGCGTTGCGTCTGGCACTGGCCTAGAATTTTAATGAAGGAGGTTTTATTATAATGCGGAAACGGATTGTGGTTGCAATCTACGTCCTCGTTGGGGCGATGGTGGGCTTTTACTACCTGCCCCTATTATGGGACGTGATCAACCTGCACATTGCACTCCCATTGTTGGTATTCTTAGATATTGTTATTGGTGCACTTATTTTCTGGCTACTAGGACTGCTATTGGCCAAACCAACAATGCGACTGCTTACCCAAATTGAGCGGGAATTGACAAGGAAGAACCCACTCTATCTAATCTTTGGTGCCTTGTTGACAATCCTTGGGTTGATTCTGGCGGTATTGATTTCAATTCCGTTGTGGCAGACCAATATCCCGATCGTCAATAATGTCCTGCCGATTCTCTTGATGCTACTGTTCAGCTACCTGGGCTTTCGGTTGGGGACGACCCGGCTTGACGAGTGGAAGAAGCTTTTGAACCGGCGGAACCAACATGATGATAAAGGTGAGGTGCTGGATCGACACGATGCCAACTATCACCACTACAAGATCTTAGACACCAATATCCTGATTGATGGTCGGATCTATGACCTGGTTAAGACTGGATTCCTGGAGGGAACCCTCTTAGTACCCAACTTTGTCCTTTATGAGCTGCAGTACATTGCGGATGCCGGAGAGAGCATCAAGCGGGTCCGTGGTCGGCGCGGTCTGGATATCCTAAATAAATTGCGTAGTGAGAAGATCGTGCCCATCGAGATGTATGATGGCGATTTCGAGGACATTCCTGAAGTTGACAGCAAGCTGATTGCCTTGGCCAAGAAGGTCAACGGCGCGATCGTTACCAACGACTACAATCTTAACAAGGTTATCCAGTTTCAAAATGTTGACGTTTTGAACATCAATAATCTGGCTAAGTCGCTGCGTCCCCGGGTAATCCCCGGTGAGACCCTTAACGTTGTGGTTGTCAAGAAGGGGACCGAACGTCAGCAGGGTGTTGCCTACCTAGACGACGGTACGATGGTCGTGGTTGAGGATGGCCGCTACTTCATGAACAAGCCAATTGAAGTAGAGGTTACCAGCGCTTTGCAGACTGATGCCGGTCGAATGATCTTTGCTCGTCCGCTTCATTCTCAGCGTGGAATTGACGAACATAAGGATGATGAACAGGATAAAGGCTCGGATAAGCCGTCAAAGAATAAGAAGAAGTAATTAAAAAGGAGACCGCCTGTCGCGGCCTCCTTTTTGAATTTGACTAAAAAAAGAGCGGCCTGGGATTGGCCGCCCTCGATAATAGGGAGTATTACGAAAACTTGGGGGAGATTTCGTAATAATTATTTTTTCGGTTACTATTGGGAGGAGTAATTGAAAAATAATAGGTTTCATTGATGTAGTAAAGCTCTTCCTTTACTACGTCTATTATACTATCAGTAGAATGTGAAGAAATTATGACCAAAGTCTTAAATAAATTTTCAAGTGGTGAAATCTTCAACTGGGCGCGGATCAGAATGGTTTGTGGTAAGATTAAGGAAGTAATTTATAAGTAAATTAATCGATGAGGGAGCGGATCAGATGCTAACAATTTACAATACGCTGACAAGGAAAAAAGAAGAGTTTAAGCCACTACATCCAGGCGTTGTTAACATGTATGTCTGTGGCCCGACGGTTTATAACTACATTCACATCGGCAATGCTCGCTCGGCGATCGCCTTCGACACGGTGCGGCGCTATCTTGAATTCAAAGGCTACCAGGTCAATTACGTCTCTAACTTCACCGACGTTGACGATAAGATGATCAAGGCCGCCCATGAGCAGGGGATTACCGTTCCCCAGTTGGCGGAGAAGTACATCAACGCCTTCATGGAAGATACGGCAGCAATCAACATTGAACCAGCTACCTTACACCCACGGGCCACTGAAAATATCCCCGACATCATCAAGTTCATCAGTGGCCTAGTCGATAAGGGTTACGCTTATGAAAAAGATGGCGATGTCTATTACCGGGCCCGCAAGTTCAAGCATTATGGTCAGTTGTCCGGTCAGTCGATCGATGACCTTGAGGTTGGGGCTAGTGAGCACGTTAGCGTTGACGAGGTTGATAAAAAGGAAGACCCGATGGACTTTGCCCTCTGGAAGGCTGCTAAGCCCGGTGAAATCAGTTGGGACTCCCCGTGGGGACAAGGCCGGCCTGGTTGGCATATCGAATGTTCTGTGATGTCGACCAAGTATCTTGGCAAGACGATTGACATCCATGCCGGGGGCCAAGATCTGGAGTTTCCACACCACGAGAACGAGATTGCCCAGAGTGAGGCTGAAAATGGCCAGCAGTTTGTTCGCTACTGGATGCACAACGGTTTCGTCACCATCGGCAAGGATAACGAGAAGATGAGCAAGTCCCTGCACAACTTCATTACCGTCCACGACATCATCAAGACGGTTGATCCGCAGGTGCTGCGTTTCTTCATGGCGACAACCCAGTACCGGCGGCCAATCCAGTATAGTGAGGATAACTTGACCGATGCCAAGAACAATTTGGACCATATCCAGACGGCCTATGACAACCTGACCTATCGGGAACAGGATGCTCAGTCTGGCGAGGATGATGCTGTTAACACTCAGTTAGCAACGTTTAAGCAACGTTTTACCGACGCAATGGATGATGATATCAACGTCCAGAACGGGATTGCCGTGGTCTACGAGCTGGTCAAGTATGCCAATATCTATGCCCAACAGGAGCAGGTCCACGCCGGGGCGCTGGCCAATCTGAAGTCGACCCTGGCAACCTTGATGAGTATCTTTGGGGTTAAGCTGACCGCTGCTGACAACCAGATTGACGATGAACAGATCAAAAAGCTGATTGAAGAACGTAATGAAGCCCGCAAGAACAAGGACTTTGCCCGCAGCGACCAGATCCGGGATGACCTGAAGAAGCAGGGGATCATTCTCGAGGATACCCCCCAGGGAACCCGCTACAAGAAGGAGTAAATTAGAACAACAATGGAAAATGCAGATTATCGACAACTGAACGGGATTGCCCTGGCCTACCTCGGTGATGCCGTCTACGAAGTGTTCATCCGCCAGCACCTGCTGAGTACTGGGCTGAGCAAGCCCACCAAGCTTCAGCACATTGCCACCCACTATGTCTCGGCCAAGGCCCAGGCAGCACTGATTGACCTGATGAAGCAAGACGACCTTTTAACCGAGGAGGAATGGGCCTACTTCAAGCGCGGCCGTAACGCTAATAGCCATACCCACGCTAAGCATACCGCGGTCCTGACCTACCGGATTTCGACTGGATTTGAAGCTCTGATGGGGTATCTCCAGCTTTCGGGGCAAGCAAAGCGGTTGAGCGAACTGGCCGAATGGTGCATCAAACAAGTGGAAGCGGGGCGGACAAAACATGAAGACTGAAAACACTGATTTTATTATCGGCCGGCATCCGGCGATCATGGCCCTCAAGTCGGACCAGGAGATCAATAAGGTTTTTATCCAGTCGGGACTGAAGGCTGATGCAATTGCTCAGATTATTAAGCTGGCTAAGCAGCAGCGGCTGGTTATCTCTAACGTGCCTAAGACTAAGCTGGACACGATGACCAACCACCAGAATCACCAGGGAGTTGCCCTGGCGGTGGCTGCCTATCAGTACGCCACGATCGATGACCTCTTTGCCAATGCGGCCAAGCACGAAGAGGACCCATTTTTCTTGATCCTCGACGAGCTAGAGGACCCGCATAATCTGGGTTCGATCATCCGGACGGCAGATGCGGCCGGTGTTCACGGGATCATCATTCCGCGACGGCGGGCGGTCGGATTGACCTCTGTGGTGGCTAAGACCTCGACTGGCGCTATCGAGCACGTTCCGGTAGCCCGGGTCACTAATCTGGTCCAGACTGCCAAGGAACTCCAAGAACGTGGTGTCTGGCTTTTTGGTACTGACATGCAGGGGAAGGACTACCGGACCTGGGATGCTCACGGAGCGGTGGCCCTGGTGATTGGTAATGAGGGTAAGGGAATCTCCACCCTCCTTAAAAAGACATGTGATGAGATGCTGACGATTCCAATGATCGGTCACGTGCAGAGCCTTAACGCCAGTGTGGCGGCCAGCCTGCTGATCTACCAAGGCTTTAATTCTCGTCATCCATTAGAATAGGCAACAAGATGTGACCAGGAAATAAGCCTTTTTTAGCGTGGCCAATGCATTAAAATTTAAGAACTAAGCGTGACTGGCAGTGAAGACATGATTTCATTGCCAGTCACGTCTCTTTAAACGACAACTTTCACTTATCGTCTCTTTAAAAACTAGTGATTTATTGAGAAAGCTGATACTATAATGACCGATTTTTATAATAATTGGCTGCCTGAGTATAGTTATTAACGTTCGATTAGGCGTTCCATCAAACTAGATATGCTGCTATTGTCCACTAGCTGCTTTTGATAAATTAATATCAGACGCGTGGGTTTTACGGAAATTGCGCTGCTTTTTGAAAGCGCTTTTTCGCCGACAGGTGGGGAAGGTAAATACCATGCTGGACGGAAACTAGTATAGCGATGAGCACTAGTTGAAATCGTGACGGGTCAATTAAATTAGGGAGGAGCAATGCAACAATGCACTGCACCAACAAGACTAGACATTTTATGCGTGATCGTGAGGAGATCAAGTTACTGACTGCGGCTCGAACGGGAAAAGATCGGGAGTTCCAGACATTATTCAACCAGTACTGGCCACTGGTTCGCCGCCTCTGGCAGGAATACTACGTGGCGGATTTAGAACTGGAGGACTGGCATCAGGAGGCCGAAGTAGTGATGATGCGGGTCCTGGACCGGTACCACGGCGGATCACTGGCCCAATTTGCAGGCTTTTACAAGCAGAGCCTAATCAATCGTCTGCTGGACCTATACCGGGCCCGGCAGGCTTATAAGCGAATCCCCGCTAGCCAGCTTTCTTCATTGGGGGATGAGGATGCCGAGCAACTGGTGGACGGTCACCATAACCGTCCAGAAGACATTGTCTACTGTCAACTCTGTCTGGAGTCCTTTATGAAGCGGTGTTCACCGTTTGAACGCCAAGTGATTGGTCGGTTGCACCAGGGAGCTAGCATTGCGGAGCTGAAAGGACAATTTAATTGTGATGAACGCAAGATTCGTAGCGCACTAACCCGGGGGCGGCGCAAGCTGATTGCCGAGCTGCAACAAAAATAATATTGCTTAATAACGGCTGAGTAAGCGGACTATCCCGCTACTTGGCCGTTTTATTTGGCGATTCAGTTGATTTAAACGCGAATTTCGTGCTAACCTATTTTATGAATGGAGGTGGTCGGATGTCTCAACAGAAAGTTGCCTTGGAATGTACCAAGTGTGGTGCGCGCAATTACACGATCACCGCTAATCCGCAGCGACAATCACGTCTAGAACTACGCAAATTCTGCAAGCATTGCGGGGAGTATACGCTCCACCGTGAGAGCAAGTAGGTGGAGGCAAGGATGCACTTAATTCAATTTATCAAGAGTGTTAACCATGAGATGAAGCTGGTTGTTTGGCCAACTGCAAAGGAAAATCGGCGTGACACAACGATCGTCATTTCACTGACGTTGTTTTTCGTCCTCTTCTTTGCCCTGTTTGATTGGTTGATTCAATTATTAATGAAACTGTTTGTCTAGGATATGGTCAAACGGTAGGTTGTCTGTTATACTGAATTTGGTGAACTTCGTGACGAGCGAGGTTTTTTATTTTGGCAAAAACTTTGAAAAGCATTAGTTTTTAAGGAGGATTTATCGTGGAATCACATGAAAAACGTTGGTACGTCTTGCATACTTACTCCGGTTATGAAAACCGGGTGAAGAGCAACCTGGAGTCCCGGGCCCAATCGATGGGGATGCAGGACTACATCTTCCGGGTCGTCGTTGCAAACGAGACGGTACGGCAGGTGAAGGATGGCCAGGCTAAGGAAGTTGTTGAAAACACCTTCCCGGGCTACGTCTTGGTTGAAATGATCATGACCGACCAGGCATGGTACATCGCCCGGAATACTCCCGGCGTTACCGGTTTCCTGGGTTCCCACGGTGGTGGTTCCAAGCCAACGCCACTGCTTCCCGAAGAAGTAGAACGGATTATGAAGCGGATGGGTGCTGAAATCACCGTCAGTGACCTGGATGTCAAGGAGGGCGACACGGTTAAGGTAATTGCCGGACCATTCGCCGACCTGACAGGTAAGGTTACCGAGGTCGATCACGAGAAGCAGAAGCTTAAGGTCAACGTGGAGATGTTTGGCCGGGAAACCTCTGCTGAGCTGGGCTTTGACCAGGTTGATACCACGGTAGATTAATCGTTGGAAACGAACTTGAAATTGTGAGATAACTGTGGTATGTTTCTATGGTATGCTATTCGACATACTGTGGGAGAGGTAAATTTTCTGCCTCATCATGACCACAACACGGACTAAGGAGGTTTTGTCTCGTGGCAAAGAAAGTAGCTAACGTTGTCAAGTTGCAAATTCCTGCCGGTGCGGCTACCCCAGCTCCACCAGTAGGTCCAGCACTTGGGCAAGCAGGTATTAACATCATGGGCTTCACTAAGGAATTCAACGCACGGACTGCAGACCAAAAGGGTATGCTGATCCCAGTTGTAATTACCGTTTACGAGGACCGTTCATTTGACTTCATTACTAAGACGCCACCTGCTGCTGTCTTACTGAAGAAGGCCGCTGGTGTTGAACACGGTTCCGGTGAACCTAACACGAACAAGGTTGCTTCTGTAACCAAGGACCAAGTTAAGGAAATCGCCGAAACGAAGATGCAAGATCTAAACGCAGCTGACGTAGAAGCAGCTATGCGCATGATTGAAGGTACTGCACGCAGCATGGGCTTCACTGTTGAAGACTAGTTGCTAAGCAGTCCGGACGCATTATCAAAGTAATGCGTCTCCGTGGGAGGTATTAACTCCGCTAGACCACATTTGCAAGGAGGAAAACACAAGATGGCTAAGAATCGTGGTAAGAAGTACCAAGACGCGCTTAAAAAGGTTGACAGCAAGAAGGAATACGCTGTTAACGACGCGGTTCAATTAGTAAAAGATATTGACTTTGCTAACTTTGACTCAACTGTTGAAGTTGCATTTAACTTAAACGTTGACACTAAGCAAGCTGACCAGCAATTACGTGGTGCCGTTGTTTTGCCAAACGGTACTGGTAAGGACCAAACCGTTATCGTATTTGCTGACGGTGAAAACGCCAAGGCTGCCCAGGATGCCGGTGCGGACTTTGTTGGTTCCGACGACCTGGTAGAAAAGATCCAAGACGGCTGGCTCGACTTTGATGTTGCTATCGCAACGCCAAACATGATGCCTAAGGTTGGTCGTTTAGGTCGGATCCTTGGCCCTAAGGGCTTAATGCCAAACCCAAAGACTGGTACGGTTACGATGGACGTTGCCAAGGCCGTTTCTGATGCCAAGGCCGGACAAGTTACCTACCGGACTGACCGTGATGGTAACGTTGCTGTACCATTCGGTAAGGTTTCCTTCGACACTGACAAGCTGGTTGAAAACCTGAAGACGTTGGAAGACATCGTTGCTAAGGCTCGTCCTGCTTCAGTACGGGGAACTTACATCAAGCACGCTTCAATCGCCTCAACCTTTGGCCCAAGCGTAACGCTTGATCTGGCTTCATTCTAATCTAGATATGAGGTAAAAATCGCCGCGAGTTGCTACTCGCGGCTTTTTTGTATTCTTAATGTCAAAAGCAGCGAAGCCGGGTGAAAGCTTCGCTGCTTTTAGGAATAAGTATTCATTAATGGTAGCGTTAATTACTATTGAACGGTTAGCTCGACACTTCCCAGATCATGGTCGAAGCGGACTAACCAGTGGCCTTGGACCAGCTTTGGCGGCAGAACAAAGGTTCCTGAGGAGACCAGCTGCCCCTGACGGAAGACCTTTCCCTGGCTGGCCAGTTTCTTGACTAGCCATTGCAGGGAGTTCAGCGGGTTGTCGAGGACCTCCTTGGAGACGCCCTCATCAAGTTTACGGTCACCAAGATAGAGTTGGGCATTAACCATTGCCAGTTCGTCGATGTTCTTAAAGAGTTGGTCGGTTGGGTGCTCCTCACCGTAGACGACCAGGCCACCAACGGCACAGTCGGCCATGACATTATACTTGCTGAGATCCGGGAACCAGTCGGCAAAGCGGGAGTCCGGAACCTCCAGGGCCCCAGCGACCGTTGTCTTACGCATCAGGTCTTCGAGACTGTCGCTGGGCTGCAGGTCCTCCTTGGCTCGAAAGGCGAGTTCAACTTCTACCAGAGGTTCCATCTGGTCGGCTAGCTTAACCGTTGCCGGTGATGGCAGGAAGTGACTGTCAACCTGTTGACCGTAAAGCGGGGAGTTGGCGTCAAACATCTGCTGGGTCTTCTTGCTGGTTAGTGAAACCTTGTAGCCGCCGACTGGAACTCCTTTAAGTTCCATTACGCGATTCTGGACGGCATAGGCAGTATCATCGTCTGTGACGGTACCGTTCCAGTCTGCTTCTCGGAGGGGACGGCCAGATGTGCTGGCGTCAAATAGTGCTTGGGCGAATTTAGCTTGTTGTTCGTTTAATACAGTCATAATCAATTCCTCCATTTTCTCTTGACCATGACCCCGTCCCCAATCATTTACCCACACGGATGAGGATCATGGTTATTGGTATTCGTATTCTTTTGGTAGTATTCATCAATAATGTTAATGTCGCTATCGGTCATGTTCCTCACCTCCTTTAGGAAACAAAAACGTCCTCTAAGCATCGTTATGACGCTTAAAGGACGAATAGCTCGTGGTACCACCTTTTCTTCATGGAATAATCCATCTCGACCAGACATGATAATCTGTGGTCCGGGTAATGGTGGACGAAACCAGGGGAACCTACTGCCTTCAGTCCCCAGCTTTCAGGTGATGTTCAGTTTAATGACATTGCTTGGTTCGCACCAACCACCAAGTCTCTGCAATCAGTTCATCAACCTACTATCCTGAGCATTGCTGTTTCTTTGTTAATTTTTGATTATGATACTCATTGATTTATAATCTGTCAACCCTGTTTGGTAAAAATGTTAAGATTAGTGGCAAGGAGGAAATACAATGAACGTAACCGAACTTAACATTCCTTTTGGTCACTTCCATACCTACTGTCGAATCGTGGGTGAGCCGGGCGGTCGGCCACCACTACTCCTATTACATGGCGGACCAGGTTCGACTCACAATTACTTCGAGCTGCTGGATGACCTGGCGGAACGTACCGGTCGTCAGCTGATCATGTACGATCAACTAGGCTGTGGGCGTTCATCAATCCCCGACGACCAGCCTGAATTATACACGGCGGGAACTTGGGTGGCCGAGTTGGCTAACCTGCGCCGGTATTTGGATCTTGATCAGGTCTACCTGCTGGGCCAATCATGGGGCGGAATGCTGGCAATTATCTACCTCTGTGACTACCAGCCGCAGGGAGTTCAAGGCGTAATCCTCTCTAGTACCCTGTCCTCAGCCCGGCTGTGGTCCAATGAGCTCCACCGTCTGATCAGGTTTATGCCTGAGAAAGACCAGGCGGCCATCCGTCAGGCCGAGCAGACGGGTGATTTTACCAGCCCAATCTATCAGCAGGCTAACGCGGCTTTTATGGCACGCCATGCGGCGGCTCCAGTAACGCCCGAGTCACCAGAACCGTTGCGGCGGGCTAAGCGGGGTGGTAATAGGGCTTACCTGACCGCCTGGGGACCCAATGAATATAACCCGCTGGGGAATCTTAGAAATTATGAATATACGACCCGGCTAAACTGGATTAAGATACCGACTTTAGTAATTGACGGGACCAACGATCTTTGTACGCCCCTAGTAGCCAAGACGATGTTTGACCACCTGCCGAACGCGCGCTGGCAGCTATTTTCGGGAGCGCGGCATATGGTTTTTGCGGAACAGACCGCAGCCTATGAGCGGACGGTGGCCGATTGGCTAGGCATGGTTGAAAAATGAAATTACCCCTTAACAAGTTTGCATGGTTGGTGTATACTGCTTACCAACATCGATGATTAAAAACCGGTGAGAAAGATTAGTTTTTAAGGAGTGACGACAATGACCCAATTTAAGTATTCAAAGCGTGTTCCAGCAGATGGGACAGATGCGGTGGGCGCAATTCTCAAGGCAGCGGCGGATCCGCAGATTATTTCATTTGCTGGGGGATTGCCGGCACCCGAATTATTCCCAGTTAAAGAAATGAAGGCAGCGGTGGACAAGGCTTTTGATACCCACGGCCAAGAAGTCATGCAGTATGGCGCGGCCAAGGGGGTTACCGCCCTGCGTGAATTGATTCAAAAGCATGTTAAGGAAAAAGAAGACGTCGACGCCGAACTCGACAACGTATTGGTCACTACTGGATCGGAGCAGGTTCTTGATCTGGTCGGCAAGGCCTTTGTCAATCCCGGTGATACTGTCTTAGTTGAACAACCAACCTACCTGTGTGCCCTCGATGTGTTCAAGACTTATGGGGCTAACTTCGCTGGTGTGGAGATGGATGAACAAGGGATGAAGATGGACGCCTTGGAAGAAGCACTAAAGGCCCATCCGAATACTAAGCTGATTTATACGGTACCAAATTTCCAAAATCCAACCGGCCGGACAATGACTCTTGACCGCCGTAAGAAGCTGGCTGAACTGGCTGCCAAGTATGACGTTTACGTCTTGGAAGACAATCCTTACGGCGAAATTCGCTTTGCTGGCGAGCATGTGCCGGCTGTAAAGTCCTTCGATAAGACCGGTCATGTCTTCTATATGAGCACTTTCTCCAAGACCCTGGCTCCTGGCTTCCGGCTTGGTTGGGTCGTGGCCGATTCTGAAGTGGTCAACAAGCTGACCGTGCTGAAACAGTCGGCCGACCTGCACACCGATAACCTGGTTCAGTATGCAGTGGCCCAGTTCTTTGCAGACAATGATGTTGACGCCCACGTTAAGGAGATCAGCAACCTCTACGGTAAGCGTAAGCAGTTGATGGCCGATGGGATTAAGCAGTACTTCCCAGCCGGTGTTAAGTACACTGATCCTGAGGGTGGAATGTTCCTCTGGGTCGAGGTTCCCGGAGTAGACGATACCGTCGAGCTCTTCAAGGAGTGCTTGAAGCATAACGTGGCTTTCGTGCCTGGCGACCCATTCTTCGCCGGCCAGCCCCAGCCGGGCGCTTTCCGGCTGAACTACTCCAATGCTCAGGAGGATCAGATCAAGGCCGGCATGAAGCAGCTTGGTGCAGCTCTTCAGGATGCCGTTGCCAACAAGTAGTTTCAGTCCCTAATAATATCTCAATATGTGTTTTCCAAACCCCAGACGCGATCGTGACGTATCCGGGGCTTTTTTGTGAGCTGAACCGAGCTGATGCCAAGCACGATGGCCGTCTCTAGGAGATAGAAATTCAGAAAAGTCCCTTTACAGGACTGGGGAAGCATGTTAAACTATCTAAGTTGATTAAATATGACTCTGCCTAAGACTCAGGTGGCGTAAGCCTTAATCCAATGCCTGCCGAGGAAGAAATGTAAGTTCCTTCTCTATGTCTGCGGTCATAGGGATTTTTTTATAAAATCCGATCAAAATACATTGCAGGAGGTGAAAATTCATGAGTGAAGCAGCTATTGCTAAGAAGGCTGAAATCGTTAAGGACACTCAAGCTCTGCTTAATGATGCTGAATCAGCTATCGTTGTTGACTACCGTGGTTTGACGGTTGCCGAAGTTACTGACTTGCGTAAGCAACTCCGTGACGCCGGTGTTAAGATGTCAGTTATCAAGAACAAGATTCTTGAACGGGCCGTTGAAGGCACTGACTACGAAGATCTGAAGAGCACCTTTGTTGGTCCTACTGCTGTGGCTTTCTCAAACGAAGACCCAATCGCACCAGCAAAGATCTTGAAGAAGTTCGCTGATGACCACGACGCTCTTGAAATCAAGGGTGGCTTCATCGAAAAGAATGTTAAGACTCTCGATGAAATCAACGAATACGCTACTATGCCAAGTCGCGAAGACCTGTTGTCAATGCTTGCATCTGCACTGCAAGATCCAATGCGGAAGATTGCCCGTGCAGTCAAGGCCGTTGCCGACAAGGAAGACGAAGCCGCATAATTGCCGTATTAAGATTAAATACCAAATTAAAATCAATTACCTAAATATTGGAGGAAATAAACATGGCTTTTGATAAGGATGCTATCATTGCTTCATTAAAGGAAGCATCAATTTCTGACCTTAACGACCTTGTTAAGGCAATCGAAGATGAATTCGACGTTTCTGCAGCTGCTCCAGTTGCTGTTGCCGGTGCTGCCGGTGGCGATGCTGCTGCTAAGGACAGCTTTACTGTTGAATTGACTGAACCAGGTCAAGCCAAGGTTAAGGTTATCAAGGCTGTTAAGGACATCACTGGTGTCGGCCTGAAGGATGCTAAGGACCTGGTTGACGGTGCTCCTTCAGCAATCAAGGAAGACGTTAAGGAAGACGAAGCCAACGAAATCAAGGAAAAGCTTGAAGCCGCTGGTGCTACTGTTACCCTTAAGTAGTCTTACATTCATTAATACGAGGGAAGGTCGCCAATTGGCGGCTTTTTCTTTTTAAACACAGAATAAGGTTTAGGATGCAATGTCCTAAACCTTATTTTTTAATTGTACCGATTTATTTGCAGTTGTTACTCCCAGAATCCAATCATAGTTGCACAAATGTTAGTCCAAGTGAATACTGCTGGACAAATCAGGGGAGCGTCAAGAGGATGGGGTATTATTTGCACACTAATTGCCACAACTGTTTTAGTATGAGATGAATATCCATAAATAAACGTTGTTTCCCAAATCTGCACTATTGTACAATAAAACCGTAATAGGAAGCGCTTTCTTAACCGTGTTGCTCACGTGATAGGGGAGGTAATGAAGATGCTATTTCAGGTTTACGGTGACCAGGCGACTTGGCAGTTTCTCGGCTGGTTCCTTGTCTTCACTAGTTTGATTGTGGCTAACGAAATCGCCCGGCGGAGCAAGCTCGGGGGATTGCTTTTCTTTGTTATTCTGCCGGTATGTCTGACCATTTACTTTATCACGATTTATATTTGCGCAGCACAGGGCCAGTCGTGGGCGTTGCATAATCAGACCTATGTTCACATGAACAGCTGGTTCCACTATGCTAAACTCTACGCGGCTACCTTTGGCTGTATTGGTTTCATGATCCTGAAATATCACTGGGGTCATCTTGGAAAAGCCTACTGGTTCAAGGTATTTCCCTTCGTTATTGTAGCAATTAATATTTTTATCGCGGTAGGAAGCGACTTTGAATCAGCCATTCGAGGAATGCACGCCTTAGAGACTACCGGCAGTCAGTGGTGGTTGTCGTCAGAGGGTGTATGGCTCTATGGTGGCTGGTGGAACGTCCTCAACGGCCTAGCTGGAATTCTTAATGCTTTCTGTATGACCGGCTGGTTTGGTATCTACTCATCCAAGAACGAGGATGATATGCTGTGGCCGGACATGACCTGGCTATTCATTCTGGCTTACGATGTCTGGAATTTTGAATATACCTACGCTAACCTGCCGACTCACACCTGGTACTGCGGGCTGGCCCTCCTGCTGGCCCCAACCTTTGCGGCAGCCTTTTGGAACAAGGGTGGTTGGATCCAGAACCGGGCTTTCACGCTGGCCATCTGGTGTATGTTTGCCCAGGTTGTGCCGGAGTTTCAGGAGACCGGGAAATTCGCGGTTCTTCCCGTCCTATACAAGGATGGGGTGATGAACCCAGCTGTTCATCCCAGTGCTGCTGACCCGCATATGATGGGAATTATCGCGGTCTTGTCGCTGGCGATTAATGTAGTGGTCTTCTGTATTATTTGGAAACGGGCCAAGAAGATGCACATCAACCCGTACCTGCACCCGGTATTTGCCGGTACCAAGGATTATGAGGAGGCAATGGCTCGTCGTTAATCCAGCTGATTTAGATGAAGAACCGTGACGATTACGCCACGGCTTTTTTATTTTAAAGAGGCTTGCCAGCTTTATACTGATTATATATAATACTATATATCATATAATATAAGATGAAAGAGGGGGTAGCGATGAAGATTCAGATCACGGCGGATCTTCTGGACGGGATCGTGTTGGCCATTCTTGAGCGCAATGACTATTACGGCTATGCACTAACCCAGCGCATTCAGGAGGCCATTACGATCTCTGAGTCGACGATGTACCCAGTGCTGCGGCGGCTGAAAAAGGATGGCTATGTGACTACCTATGATCAGCCCTATCAAGGTCGTAACCGCCGCTATTACCAGATTACGGCTGACGGAAAGGCTCACTTGGCCCGGGTGCGCAGACTCTGGAACGACTACAAGGACACTCTTGACCAGATATTCAATTCAAGCGAGGGGGAGACAAAATGAATGCGCGTGAGAAATATATTACGGACCTGGCTAGCTGCCTCAGCCCGCTAACCGAGGCGGAGCGTCAGGATGCGTTGGAATTTTACGATGAATTTATTGCCGATGGGGGCCTGACTAGTCGCCAGGCGATTGAGAAGAAGCTGGGGACGCCCCGGCAGCTAAGCCGGAAGATTCTTGCTGACTATTCAATTAAGGCTAACACAGAATCCGCCCAACACGGCCGGCCAGCCAGTACGCACTCTAGTTGGCGGGTATTCTGGTGGGTCCTAGTTGCTATTATTACCTCACCATTAACATTTGGCATTGGCCTAGTAGCAGTTGGTGGTTTAGTGGCAATGGCTGCTTGTCTTTTCGGTGTAATCGTTGGGGCATTAGCCCTAGTAGGCTCATTGGCAGTTGCGGCAGTTGTTTTACTGTACCTAGGAATTAGTCTTTTGATTACAGAACCAATGGTTGGCCTCTTTTATGGTGGTATTGGGCTAGCCGCAATTGGCGGGTTCATGGTTTGCCTACCACTGGTCTATTGGTTGATTCGCTTGCTGGCGCAGGCAATTGCAAACTTTGCTAAATATATTTATCAAAAGATTCAAACACGAAAGGGGGAGGCCTAATCATGAAGCGAATGTTCAAGATCGGCTGGCTAGTCCTAATCATTGGTGTCGTAGCCCTGCTAGTCGGTTACTTAAACCATGGTAATCAAACTGTTGACTTTATTAATGGCCGGCCACAGGTTCAACGACAGAGAAGTTGGCAAATGACGAATAAACACTTTGATAAGATTGACCTGGATGTGATAACCACTGGTGTAACGATTGAACGGGGGGATTCCTTCAGTGTCAACTACCGGGGGATGCAACGAAATAAGCCGACTGTATCGGTAAAAGACCATGTCTTGACGGTTAAACAACAGGCAAGCGGTAATGGCATTTTCAATATGGGAGGATTTACCGATGAATTAGTAGTCACAGTCCCACATGATACTCAAATTAGTGCGGGAACAATTAAAATGGGAAGCGGCGGTCTCGACGTTGACCGGGTTGATCTGACGGATACTAAAATTGATATAGCAAGTGGCGCAGTCTCCTTGAACGATCTGATGCTTAACGGCGGCCAGACCAAGCTGCAATCTGGTGAGTTTGAAGCTCGGGGCCTACGGATTAACGGCCACTACCGCGTTGAAAATGATTCGGGGGATAACGACGTTTACGTCGCAAAGCTTGATGGTTACCGTTTACAGACAACTAGTGGTGAAAATGCGGTGAATGGTCAGGACAAGGATGACCAGACGACCATTGAAGAGAACATGGCTGGTACTAATACCCTGGAGCTGATTACTAATTCGGGTGATAATGAATATCATCAGCGTTAACGTTAAGAGAGAGCTTGACGAAGATCCTCAATATATATTAAGAAATAAAAAGAGCTCAAGTGTTGAAAATGACACTTGAGCTCTTTTTGTACTTACGAGGACTTCTTTAGGTTAATTCCTAACCGGCTATTTCTATTCCCCGTCTTTTATTTACTATTTGATGTCTGTTTATCAATTGTTGGTGAGCTAACTGGAGTGGTTGGACTTTGCTGCTTTAGGGTTTCAGCAATCTCCTTGAGGTACTGAACTTCGGCACTTGGTTCTGCCGGCTCTGGCTCCTCTTTCTTGGTACGGAAGCGGTTGACGCCCTTAACAAGAAGGAAGACGACGAAGGAGATAATCAGGAAATTGATCACCGCGTTTAAAAACGACCCGACTTTGAATTGGGCGGCACCGATGGTGAAGACGATATTCGATAGGTCAATCTTACCGATAAAAAGCCCGATCAGGGGGTTGATTAGGTAGGCGACCAGGTCCTTAACAATGGTTGTGAAGGCAGACCCGACGATGATCCCGACAGCCATGTCCATTACGTTGCCACGGGCGATAAATTCTTTAAACTCTTTAAGCATGTTACGCTCCTCCTTTAGTTGGTGTTGAGTACCTTAATTTTACCAGATTACTTATATTCCCGCCAAGTCTGGTGGGGCAGGAGAAGGTAGCTTTGATAAATTCTTAAACTTACGAATACCGTCCCTTACTCCATGCGCCGGGCATTTAAATCGCCAATGGTGTTGAAAATTTCAAACCACATATTATAGAGGTCAAGGCCTTCCTGGGTTTGAGGACAATTGGCCGTAATTACTTGGCCATCAGTGAGGTGATAGCCTTTCGGCGTAGCGTAAAAGGTGAAGCAATCCGGGCAAGTGAAAATACGTGCTGGGCTAATTCCATCACCGGTTTGATCGTTGAAAATTAAGAATGGGTCGTTTCCTTCGGGGAAGATTGTCTTATAAAGAACCCTTCCACAACGGGGACAACGGTATGAGGAATATTGGTAATTACCCATTACCGTAATCTCAGGACGCGGTACTTCGCCACCCGGAAAATTAAAAACGTTTCCTGGCGCGGTAAGAGTACACCAATCAGTTTGCTTTGAGGCAATTTGAAAAAGCAGGGTCAAGGCGTTGATGTTTTTACTAGCGATATCATAGGTCGATTGATACATGGTGGAATCCTCCTTATATAAATATCCAGTCTAATTATAGCGCTTTCATATTTCCCTTGGAAAACTGAATCACCAATCATGGCGCCAAAAGAAAACGGCGGCGAATGAACTTCATTCACTGCCGTTTCTATACTATTTAACTAAACAAACTCGTTTTTAATTATTTAACATCCTCAACACCGGTACCGTCGTAGCAGCGTTCAAGAAGTTCTTTGAGCTGGCTAACCAGCGGTTCAACCGGGTTAGTAGTCGTACATTGGTCCTCGTAAGCAAGGACGGCAAGTTGGTCAACAACCTTGTCAAACTGTTCACGGGTAACGCCATTATCCTTCAGGCTCAGTTTAACACCACACTCGTGGGCTACTTCGATGTACTTCTTAGCATATGCTTCTGCCAATTCTTCATCCGTGTTGCCTTGCAGGCCGATAAACCGGGCCAGGTCGGCGTAGTCCTTCGTTGCGTGGAAAGTCTCGTAGTGTGGCCAGAGGGCAAGCTTCTGTGGCCGTTGAGCGTTGAAACGGATAACCTGTGGCATGGCGATGGCAATCAGCAGACCGTGTGGCAGACCAAAGGCACCACCCATCTTATGAGCCAGGGAGTGGGTGATTCCCAGGAAGGCCTGACCGAAAGCCATTCCGGCCATTGTGGAGAAGTCGTGCATCTTCCGCCGAGCAAGCTTGTCACCGCGGACAGACTTTGGCAGGTATTCCATGGCCCCCTTAATGGTTTGCAGTGACCAGCCACGAGTGTAGTCGGTCGCCATAACGGAAACGTAGGATTCAGTTGCGTGACAGATGACGTCTAAACCCGTGTAGGCCGTGGTCTTGGCCGGGACCGTTTCAACAAATTGAGAGTCAACGATCGCAATGTTTGGTGTTAAGGCATAGTCAGCAAGCGGGTACTTAACGTGGGTCTTAGAGTCAGTGATGACTGCGAATGGGGTAACTTCGGAACCGGTCCCGGAAGTAGTTGGGATGGCAATCATTTGTGACTTAACCGGCTTCTTGATTTGGTAAGCCCGCTTCCGGATATCAAGGTACTTCTGCATTACGCCGTACCAGGAAGTCTCAGGGTGCTCGTAGAACATCCACATTGCCTTGGCAGCGTCCATCGGTGAACCACCACCGAGGGCAATGATGGTATCTGGCTTGAAGTCGTTCATCATTGCGACACCCTTTTCAACGGTGTGTGTGGATGGGTCTTCTTCAACATCATCAAAGACAAGGTAAGCTGTCCGGTTTTGACGGAGCCGAAGCTGGTCAATTACTCGTTGAACGTAACCCCGCTTGCTCATCCCTGGGCCGGTAACGATGAAGGCCCGCTTAATGTTGGGGATGTCCCGCAATTCTTTTAATGAGTTCCGTTGAAAGTATACTTTTGGGGGAATCTTGACCCATTGACGATTTTCACGCCGCTTTGCAATGACCTTGATGTTCAAGAGGTCCCAGTCGGTAACGTTGTGGGAAACTGAGTTACCACCGTAGGATCCGGTTCCCAGGGTCAGGGAAGGAGTCATGTTGTTGTAGATGTTACCAATTCCACCAATGCCTGATGGTGAGTTGACGATGATCCGGGAAGCCCGCATTTCCAGGCCGTACTTGGTAACCAGGTCATCATCCAGGGTATGAATTGCGGCCGTGTGCCCTTCACCACCGTAGTGCAGAAGCTGACGGCAGATGTCAAAGGCGTTTTCGCGGGAGCTGGCCCGGTACATGGTCAGCACTGGGGACAGCTTTTCGGCGGATAGTGGATACTTGTCACCGACCCCGTCGTATTCGGCAATCAAAACCTTAGTGTTGGCAGGAACGTTCTTCAGGCCGCACATTTCAGCAATGGCGTTAGCAGAACGACCGGCAATTGGACCGCGGACCTGGTGACGTTCAGGGTCGATGAAGCCATCGGTGAAGGTTTTGATTTCATTTGGCTTGATGAAGTAGCAGTTCCACTTCTTGAATTCTTCCTTAACTTGGTCGTAGATTTCATCGTCGACTACGACGGAGTTTTCAGAGGCACAGATCATCCCGTTATCGAAGGTCTTGGAAAGAACGATGTCGTAGATGGAACGGGCGATGTTAGCCGACTTTTCAATGTAGGCTGGGCCGTTACCAGGACCAACCCCTAAGGCTGGATTACCAGAGCTGTAGGCAGCCTTAACCATAGCTGGGCCACCAGTAGCTAGGATGGTAGCAGTGTTGTGGTTGGTGATCAATGCGTTCGTTGCTTCAAGGCTGCATTGTGGGATCCATTGGATCATGTTCTTTGGAGCGCCGGCTTTTTCGGCAGCTTCCTGCAGGATCTTGGCGGTCTTGATGGAAGACTGAAGGGCCTGTGGGTGGAAGGAGAAGATAATTGTGTTCCGCGTCTTAGCAGAAATAATGGACTTGAAGATTGTAGTGGAGGTTGGGTTGGTAACCGGGACGATTCCGGCGATTACACCCAGTGGATCCGCGATGGTGATTGTTTGATCCTCATCGTTATCTTCGATGATTCCCACTGTTTTATCGTGACGGATGTTATTCCAGATGTATTCGCTGGCGTAGATGTTCTTGATTGCTTTATCTTCGGCAACACCACGCCCTGTTTCCTTAGCGGCGTCGACAGCTAGGTCCATGTGGTGCTCTTCGGCAGCCAGGGCCATCGCTTGACAGATATTATCAACTTGTTCTTGTGAATAGTATCGTAACTTTTCAAAAGCAGCCAGGCTCTTTTGCATCAGGTCATCGACCATTGCTTGCGCCTGCTGTTGTTTGCTTTCTTTGGATTCAACGGTTTGCTTTTTTTGATTAGCCATAACAAATTGCTCCTTTAGTTTTTAATAAGCTTGTTACGCTTTGAACATGGTTAATATTAATATAGGCCTTCTGAAAAAGCAAGGGGTTTGTGACTGTATGAACAATGGTTGTACCATTGAATTCGCTTACAATATTATTCTGATAAGGAGCGTCAAATCAATAAAAATATTGGTATATTTTTAATTAGCTAGTACGTGCATAAAATTTAACTTATTCATTGTTTGAATAGGGATTCACATTAACGGGTAAAAGAAAACCCCGTCAACCAGTTATCAGGTTGACGAGGCTCGTCTAGTTATTCACGTGAATTCTTGTCTTTACCGGCGTTGGGGTCCTTGATGTTGTAGTCATCGTCGCTCATTGCTTCGACCTCGCCGAGACGGTAGCCGTTACCAACTTGGCTGAAGAAGTCATGGTTGGAGGTGGAGGTGGAAATTCCGTTCATGACGACCGGGTTAACATCGGCAGCGGTGTCCGGGAAGAGCGGTTCCTGGCCAAGATTCATCAAGGCCTTGTTGGCATTGTAACGGATAAAGGTTAAAACATCGCTGGTCCAGCCAATCTGATCATAGAGGATCTTGGTGTATTCTTCCTCGTTACTGTAAAGGTCATAGAGGAAGTTGTACATCCAGTCCTTCATATCCTGCTGCTGTTTCTCGGTTCGATCGTGCATGCCGACCTGGAACTTGTAGCCGATGTAAGTACCGTGAACAGATTCGTCTCGGAGGATCAGTTTAATGATCTCAGCCACGTTGTTCAGTTTGTTATGGCCGAGGTAGTAAAGCGGCGTGTAGAAGCCGGAGTAGAAGAGGAAGGTTTCCAAGAAGACGTTGGCAACCTTTTTCTTCAGTGGGTCCTCCTCGGGATCCAGATACATATTGGCAATCTTAGTCGCTTTGTTTTGAAGATACTCCTCAGAATCCGACCATTCAAAGATTTCGTCAATCTCATCAGGGGTGTTCAGGGTGGAGAAGATGGTGGAGTAACTCTTAGCGTGGACCGATTCCATGAATTGGATGTTGTTTAAGACGGCAGTTTCATGCTGGGTCTTAACATCCTGCTTAAGGGCGGTCAGACCGGCCTCGGATTGAACTGTATCTAGGAGGGTCAATCCCCCGAAGACGTGGCCAACGGTCCATCGGTGGTCGTCGTCCAGTTCCCGCCAATCATCAAGGTCATTGGAAACGGGGATCCGGGTATCCAGCCAGAACTGTTCGGTCAGCTTCTCCCAGGTCGCCTTATCGATCATGTCGGAAACCTCATTCCAATTGATCGCTTTATATTTTTTTAGTGGCTTAAATTCTTGTTCAAGCTTCATTGTGCGACTCCTTTATCATAATTAAACAAATATCGTATTAGCGTTTTTAAGTTTAGCAGGTGGCCAGGGGCAAATCAAATGACGCAGCTTTCGCACTGATTGGCGCCGATCTCGTCGTTGTCATCAGTGAAGGTCCGAATGTAATAAAGGGACTTGATTCCTTTTTTATAGGCATAGTGACGCAGGAGGTTGAGGTCTCGGGTGGTCATCTTATTGGTCCGGCCATCTTTCCAATCGTAGAGCCCCTCTGGGATGGTGGACCGCATGAAGAGGGTTAGAGACATTGACTGATCAACGTGCTGCTGGGCCGCTGCGTAGGTATCGATAACCTTACGCATATCCGTGTCATAGGCGGACTTGTAATATGGCATTGTATCGTTGGACAAGTACGGGGCCGGGTAATAGATCTTGCCGATCATTTTCTCCTGACGTTCTTCAATCCGGTTGACAATCGGGGTCAGACTGGCGGTTGAATCATTGATGTAGGCGGTTGAACCATTTGGCGCCACGGCCAGACGGTAGGCGTTGTAAAGGCCGTCCTTCATAACCCGGTCACGGAGGGTTGCCCAATCTTTAGGACCGGGGATAAAGATGTTAGCGAAGAGGTCTTTGACAACATCGGATTGAGGATGCCAATCCCGGTTAACATACTTGTCAAAGTAGGAACCATCGGCGTAGGCACTCTTGGCAAAATCATGGAAGGATTCACCACGTTCCTTGGCAATCTCGTTAGAAGTGACCAGAGACCAGTAGTTTAGTAGCATGAAGTAGACCCCGGTGAATTCAATGGCAACCGGGCTACCATACTGGATGTGGTTCTTGGCCAGGTAGCCGTGCAAGCCCATGGCCCCCAGACCGATAGCATGGGTGAGGTCGTTACCGTGCTTGATGGTTGGAACTGTATCAATCTGTTCGACATCACTGATTCGGGTCAGACCCCGGACCATCGCCCGGACGGACCGGCCAAAGTCAGGGCTTTCCATCATGTTGGCAATGTTGGTTGAACCAAGGTTGCAGGAAATATCCTGGCCTAGATTGGTGTAGGTCTGGTCATCGTTAACCCGGGATGGCACTTGGACCTGGGCAATCTCGGAACAGAGGTTGCTCATAACGATCTTGCCGGCAATTGGGTTGGCCCGGTTGACGGTATCGATGTTAATAATGTATGGGTAGCCGGATTCCTGCTGGAGTTTGCTGATTTCATCTTCGAGTTCACGAGCGTTAAGTTTCTTCTTGTGGATCTCGTCATTAGCGACCATGTTATCGTATTCTTTGGTGATGTCTACATAAGAGAATGGAACGCCATAGACCCGCTCAACGTCGTAAGGACTGAAGAGGTACATATCCTCATCACGTTCGACTAACTCGTAGAACTTATCAGGGACGGTGACTCCCAGGGAAAGGGTCTTCAACCGGATCTTCTCGTCGGCGTTTTCTTTCTTGGCTCCGAGGAATTCAATGATGTCGGGGTGGAAAACACTCAGGTAGACCACGCCAGCACCCTGGCGTTGCCCCAACTGATTGGAGTAGGAGAAACTGTCTTCAAGAAGCTTCATGACCGGGACGACTCCGCTGGCCGCGCCCTTGATCTTTTTGATCGGGGCACCGGCTTCACGGAGGTTAGACAGGTTGATGCCGACTCCGCCACCGATCTTGGAGAGCTGGAGAGCAGAGTTGATCGTTCGACCAATGGTGTTCATGTCATCTGTTGTCTGGATGGCAAAGCAGGAAATAAACTCGCCACGCCGCTTTCGACCAACATTGAGGAAGGTAGGGGTAGCTGGCTGGTAGCGCTGATGGATGATTTCATCGGCCAGGTCCATTGCCAGGTCCTCATCACCGTCGGCAAGGTAGAGGGCGTTCATTGCGACCCGATCGATGTAATTCTCCAGATAATATTCCTTATCGTTGGTGCGTAGCGCATACTGGGCGTAAAATTTGTAGGCAGCCATGAAGGAGTGGAAGTGGAAATCTTGGGCCTTCAAGTAGTCGTATAGCTTTTCCAGAAATTCCAGGCTGTACTTATCCATGAAGCCCCGTTCGATGTAGTCGTGATCTTCCAACCAGGCAAAGCGTTCTTTTAGTGATGAGAATTGCTTAGTATTGGGCTTAACGTTGTGCTCAATGAAGTCAGCCAGGGCCTCCTTGTCCTTGTCGAGTTGGATCTGCCCGTCGCGGGGGATGTTGACCTCGTTGTTGAGGTCGAAGTAGCGGACCTTAGTCAGGTCGATATCAGATAGTGCCATGTGTTAATGCTCGCTTTCTAATTTGATTTACTTAACTAAATAAGCCAGGGCGAAGGTGAGGGGACTCACTGTGCTGCCTTGGCTTAGGGATGACGGTTAACGATTATGCTAACTGTGAAAGACGGTCTGGACGGAAGCCAGAAAATGCGTTACCGTTGGAAAGCTTGACGACCGGGGTGGCCATGAAGCCCTCGGCCCTCAGTTGGTTAACGTATTCGGGTTGCTCATCGATATTGTGCTCGATAAAGTCAATTTGGTGCTGCTTTAAGAATTTTTTGGTCATCTTGCATTGAATACAGTTATTCTTGGAAAAGACTGTTACCATCCTAATCCCTCCTTTGAACTTAAAATCGTCATTTGATGTTTTCTAGTATAGCGATAAATACGAAAAAATCAATCAAAAAATACCATATATTGTGATTCATAATCAGTGAAACACGATATATGGTAATGGTGACGGCGATTAACTTTGTGAAACTTTTTAAAATAACTATCACTAGATAAAACTTACCTAACTATTATACACTGGAAACGGTGAAAAGCATTTTAATCTACGGAGAAATTTTATGACAGATGAAAAAATACATCAGAAATACATGCGGGTTGCAATTAAGGAGGCCCACCAGGCTCAGCTGCTGGGCGAGGTGCCGATCGGGGCAGTAATTGTCCACAACGGCCAGATCATTGCCAGCGGGCACAATATGCGGGAGAGGTTCCAGGACGTCACTTATCATGCTGAGATGCTGGCGATCATGGAGGCCTGCACTGCTCTGAATAGCTGGCGCCTTGAGGATTGCGACCTTTACGTTACTCTGGAGCCCTGCATCATGTGCAGCGGGGCAATCGTCAATGCCCGGATCAAAAATGTTTATTATGGGGCTAGGGATCCAAAGGCCGGGGCGGTGGACAGCCTTTATCACTTGTTGGGCGATCAGCGGCTAAACCACCAGGTACATGTTGAAAGCGGCATTCTGGGAGAAGAGTGCAGTCAGATGTTGAAGGACTTCTTTCGGACGGTCCGGAAGAAGAAGAAGCTGTCCCGCAAAAAACGTTGGACAAGGGGCTAGCATTTCGCGACAAAGTAGTGTACTATAAATATTGCCGCAAGGCCTTAGAGCAAGGTTGCGCTTACGAACCGTGTCAGGTCCGGAAGGAAGCAGCACTAAGTATGATGCAGCTTGTGCTCTAAGTTTTATTGATAATTAACGCTGGTCTATGACGGGACGCCCTCGTCATGGGCCTTTTTAATTTTCTGGAAATGCTAAACAGATTGATAACAAATTAAGTTGGAAAGCTTGTATAATATTTATTAGCACTTGTTATCAGAAAGGAAGGTTTGCGTGAGTTACCAGGCTTTATATCGGGTTTGGCGGCCCCAGCGTTTTGATGAGCTGGTTGGCCAACAGATTGTTACCCAGACCCTGAAAAACGCAATCATTACTAATCAGATCAGTCACGCCTACCTCTTTGCAGGTCCCCGGGGAACGGGGAAGACATCGGCGGCGAAGATCTTTGCCAAGGCGGTTAACTGTCACCATTCCAAGGATGGCGAGCCTTGCAACCAATGTGAGATCTGCCAAGCGATCACCAAGGGGCAACTTAATGATGTGATTGAGATTGATGCGGCTTCCAACAATGGGGTCGAGGAGATCCGTGACATTCGTGATAAGGCTAAGTACGCGCCAACCCAGGCCGACTATAAGGTCTATATTATCGACGAAGTTCACATGCTTTCCACTGGGGCTTTCAATGCCCTGTTAAAGACCCTAGAGGAACCACCGGCCAACGTTATCTTTATTCTGGCGACGACCGAGCCGCATAAGATCCCGTTGACAATCATCTCCCGGGTCCAACGCTTCGACTTTCGGCGGATCAGTACCCAGGATGCCTTTGATCGGATGAAGTACATCCTTGATCAGAAGAAGGTCGACTATGAGGAGAAGGCCTTGTGGGTGATCGCCAACGCTGCTGAGGGGGGAATGCGGGATGCGTTGAGTATTCTGGATCAGGTTCTTTCCTTTAGCGACAATGAGGTTAAGCTGGACGACGCTCTTCTAGTAACTGGTAGTGTTACCAAGCAGCTGCTGAAGAAGTACTTCCTAGAGCTGGCCCACCACGAGAGTGCCAAGGCCCTTGATACAATGAAAGACATCTTAGGGGAGGGAAAGGATGGTCAGCGCTTTATCGAAGACCTGATTTCCTTCATTCGAGATGTTCTCCTCTATCAGGAGTCTCCTGACTTGATTAGTGTGGCTTCAACCGGACTCAAGGATGAGGACTTTAGGGAGTTAAGCACGGCGGTTGCGGCGACTAGCCTCTACCAAATGATTGACGAACTCAATGATATTCAAGAGGAGATGCGGTTTACCACCCATCCGGACGTTTATCTGGAGGTTTTGACGGTAAAACTCTGCCAGATCAAGGATAAAACGGGGAAGACGAATGTGCAGCCGGCACCTCAACAGGCGTCAGCCGCGCAGCCCGATTTAGCGGCCAATACGACGATCAAGCAGCTTCAGCAAGAGATTCAGCAGCTTCAGAAGACGGTTCAACAGCTCAAGGCTAATGGTGGAGGCGTAGCCAAGAAACCGGCCCAACCGCGAGTCCAGCAGCGTAAAGTTCAGGTAAACTTGGGTCAGATCTACCCAGTTCTTGGAGCGGCAACCCGTAAGGATTTGGTCAACATTCAGGATCTATGGGGGGATATGCTCAATCACCTGACAGTTCCTCAGCGTTCGCTGCTTCACGTCTCCAAGCCCGTGGCGGCTAGTGCTACCGGGGTAATTGTTGCTTTCAACTATGCCTTCCTCTTTCAGGAGGCCACGACAGATGATAACCTGATCGCGGCGATGGAGGGGGCCCTCCAGCAGCTGATGGGGGCTGAACACAAGGTGGTTTTCGTACCAAAGGACAAATGGCCACAGAT
Organism: Limosilactobacillus pontis; assembly: GCF_002940945.1. Taxonomy (GTDB): domain Bacteria; phylum Bacillota; class Bacilli; order Lactobacillales; family Lactobacillaceae; genus Limosilactobacillus; species Limosilactobacillus pontis_A. Next base: position 162,361 of record NZ_PNFV01000003.1, on the reverse strand, counting down.
CAGAAAGAATTACATCAAAGAGCATGGCCTCGACCACCGAAATCAGACCGCTGGCAAGCCATCAAGCGCATCCCAGCCAGAGTCGGCTGCTAGTCAGGCGTCGTCTCAGCCAACAACGGCTGACTCAGCCACCCAGCCCCCGACCCCGTCGAACTCGGAACCACCTCTGCCAGAGGAACCGCCGCTTGATGGTGAGGATGATCGTCCAGTGGACAGTCAAACACCCAAACCGATCAACAACCAGGATCCCGTCGCTGCAGCTAAGCAGCTTTTTGGCGACGATATTGTTAAAATAGAAGATAATTAAATGTAAAGGATGGATAAGAAAATGATGCGTGGAATGAATATGCAACAAATGATGAAACAAGCTAAGGCAATGCAGAAGAAGATGATGGCTGAGCATGAGGAACTGGCCAAGCAGGAGTTTATCGGTAAGGCCCCTGATGACATGGTGACCGCCACTTTTACCGGTGATAACAAGCTGGTTGACCTGAAAATTAAGCAGGAGGCCGTTGATCCTGACGATATCGACATGCTCCAGGACCTGGTTGTGGCTGCTATCAACGACGGGATGGCCAAGGTCAATGACGCCACCCAGCAAACACTTGGCAAGTACACCCGTGGCATGGGGATGTAATCGATGCAGTACCCAGAACCACTTGCCAAGCTGATCGAAAGCTACACCAAGCTGCCGGGAATCGGCCAGAAGACAGCGACCCGCTTGGCCTTCTATACCCTGGGGATGGAGGAGGACGATGTAACCAACTTCGCTAAATCCCTCTTGTCAGCTAAGCGGGACCTCCACAGTTGCAGCATTTGCGGCAATATCACGGAGGATGACCCGTGTCCGATTTGCCGGGACAAGACCCGAGACCGGTCCAAGATTCTGGTGGTTGAACAATCTCAGGACATCATGGCGATGGAACGGATGCATGAGTACCATGGCCTCTATCATGTCCTGCAGGGGGTCATCTCACCCGTTGCCGGGACCGGGCCTGAGGATATCAACATCACCAGCCTGTTGAAACGGCTCCAGAAAAGTGATGAGGTCAAGGAAATTATTATCGCTACTAATGCCTCCTCGGATGGGGAGCTGACGGCGGGCTACCTGGCTAAGCTGATCAAGCCAGCGGGGATCAAGGTAACCCGTCTAGCACATGGCCTGTCGGTAGGAGCTGATATCGATTATGCCGATGAGATGACCCTGTTCAAGGCGGTTCAAGGACGAACGGAGATGTAGGAAATGTTATTCAGACGCCAACCCAAGCATGAGGTGGAAAAGCAGCGCAACCAGCACCTCCTGGCCACGATCTATGAGACTAAGGCCAGCTGGGACCACGCCCGGGAGACCGAGCGGGCAGTCTATGAGGCCAACGTCAGCAGTGAACTTCAGGATCGAGCCCACCTGCAAGAGCAGAAGTACTTGTACCTGTACCGTATTGCTCGGCGCTACCATGTTCATGGTCAGCTTAATCACGGCATTGTGAGCCAATAGAAAGGAAACAAAGTATGAGTGGAAAGTTTATCTCTTTTGAGGGGCCCGACGGTGCGGGTAAGACTAGCGTGATCCAGCAAATTAAGGCTGACTTGGTCGATCAACTGGGGGACAATCGGGTACTGTACACACGGGAACCCGGTGGCAGTCCCATTGCTGAACAGATTCGGCGGGTTCTCTTTGCTCCAGAGAATAAGAATATGGATGCCCGTACCGAGGCACTCTTGTTTGCTGCATCCCGGCGTCAGCACGTTGTTTCCACGCTCCGGCCCGCACTGGCCGCTGGCAAAGTGGTCTTGTGTGATCGCTATCTCGATAGTTCGCTGGTTTACCAAGGGGCAGGTCGCCAGCTGGGGATGGAGACTATCTGGAAACTCAACCAGTATGCCATTGATGGCCTGTTGCCAAACCTGACAATTAATCTAGATGTACCATCGGAGTTGGGCCTGCGCCGGATTGCCGAGCACCGGTCCAATCAGGTTAACCGCCTGGACAAGGAAAAACTGTCCTTTCACCATATGGTTCGTCATGCCTTTCTGGAACTTCAGAAGGCCGACCCAGACCGGATCAAACTGATTGATTCCAGCCAGTCCCTTGACCGGGTGGTTGCCGACGTTAAGCGGGTAATCAATCAACGTTACCCAGAACTATTCGCAAATGAAATACAGAGGTGATTATAATGAAGATGATTGTGGCCATTGTTCAAGCAAAGGATAGCAGCCGTCTACGGAAGGCGTTCACAGCAGCCAATATTCAGGTTACCCAGCTCTCCACTACCGGTGGCTTCCTGCGTGAAGGAAACGCAACCTTCCTGATTGGGATCCAAGATGATCGGGTCCAGGATGTCTTGACTGTCATTAAGAAGAATGCTAAGTCACGGGAACAATACATTACGTCGCAGATGCACATGGATGTTGAGGGAGGCTCAGCCTTTCCAGTTAATGTTAAGGTCGGCGGAGCAACGGTCTTTGTCCTGCCGGTTGACGACTTTATCAAGTTCTGAGTAAGCGGGGGATTAATTTGTCTGAGGAACCACAAGAACGTTCTGAAGAGCTTCAGCCACAGATTATTGCTCGGCTCAAGCGGATCCTGGATAACCATGAACTGGCCCATGCCTATTTGTTTGTGGGACCGACTGGATCGGGCAAGCTGGCGGTTGCCCGTTGGCTGGCGCTACGACTCTTTTGCCTGCACCCGCAGAATGGAGAACCAGACCTGACCTGCGCGGAATGTCAGCGGGTTTTATCCGGCAACCACCCGGACATTGTGACGGCTGCTGCCACGGGTCGACAGATCAAGGTGGATGAGATACGTCATCTGAAGGCCGAGTTTACCAAGAGTGCCATGGAGGGTAGCCAGAAACTTTTCATCATTCGGGATGCCGATAAGATGACCACCGGGGCGGCCAATAGCCTCCTGAAGTTCATAGAAGAACCCGGTCCGGGGGTTTACATCCTGATGCTGACTACCAATAAGAGTGCGGTCCTGCCAACGATCCGGTCACGGACCCAGGTAATCGAGATGCAGCCCCTCAAACGGGCTAAACTGCTTGAGCAGCTGGCTGCTGCAGATATACCTAAGGGCGAGCGGCTGGTAGCGGTGGGACTCACCGATTCTATTCAGCAGGTTCAGGAATGGTGTGCTGACGACTGGTTCAAGCAGGCGATCATCGCGGTTAGCCAGTGGTTTAACAGTGTTAGTCAGGCCAACATGATGGCTTTTGTTGAGGTCCAGACCAAGCTGGTCAAGTTGGCTAGCGACCGGGACAAGCAGCAGGTCCTACTCGACTTAATCACCCTGATATGGCGTGACGCCCTGCTGATAGCTAACGGGGTCGATGATCCAGAGCGCCTGCATTTTGTCAGCGAGCAGGGGCAGATGCAGGCGTTGACAGGCCAATATTCAATGTCACAGCTGCTGACAATTAGTCAGCTAACCTTGGAGATCCGCCACCTGCTTAGTCAGAATATCAACTTTCAGAATATTGTCGAGCAGCTGACCATCAGAATTGTTCAGACATTGCGTGCAGTGGGGGCAGAATAATGAGTGAAAAACAACCAAACGGGAATATCTATGATCGCTTTGCCCAGGTGATGAAGCAGACCCGGGAACTGGTCGTCAACATGGAGCAGCTCCAAGCCCAGATCACGGAGGTACTGGAGCAAAACGCTGAGTTGTCGATCGAAAACGACCACCTGCGCAGGGTGATTAAGAAGATGAAGGACCAGAGCGGAGAGACAAAGTTGTCCGGCTCGCGGCAGAATCTTAAAGAGCTCTACCAGCAGGGGTTCCACGTCTGCAGCGAGTACTTTGGCAAGCGCCTGGCCCCAGGGGAGTCCTGTGCCTTCTGCACGGACGTTATTTTCGGCCATGATCCCGATAAAGCAAAGTAGGTGAAGAGATGCAACAGATTAGTAGTTTTAATAAACAACAGGTGGGGCACCTCTACCTGGTTCCTACCCCAATCGGGAATCTTGATGATATGACCTTTCGGGCGATCAAGACCCTTCGCAGTGTCGACCTGATCGCAGCAGAGGATACCCGACACACCCAGCAGTTGCTGAACCACTTTGAGATTGATACTCGTCAGATCAGTTTTCATGAACATAACACGGAGCAGCGGATCCCTGAATTACTAGCAAAACTTCAGGATGGGCTGGATATCGCCCAGTGCAGTGACGCGGGGATGCCCTCTATTTCTGATCCTGGAAGGGAATTAGTGGCTGCCGCGGTTCAGGTGGGGATCCCAGTTGTCCCGCTACCTGGGGCTAATGCGGGATTAACTGCCCTGATTGCCTCGGGTCTAGTTCCCCAACCCTTCTATTTTTACGGATTTTTAGAGCGCAAGCACCAGCAACAGGTGGCCGCCCTTCAGGAGCTGCAAAATCGAACGGAGACAATGATCTTTTATGAGGCACCGCATCGGCTGAAGAAGACTCTGGCGACGATGGCGGAGGTCTTCGGTGATGACCGGCCTGCTGTTCTGGCCCGGGAACTGACGAAACGTTACGAGGAGTTTAGCCGGGGAAACCTGGGTGAACTGCGTGACTGGTTCACTGATCATCAGACCCGGGGGGAATTTGTCGTTCTGGTAGCTGGCAATCCCAAACCACAGGCTGTGACGGAAAACGATGACCAGGACCTGCCATTGACCAAGCAGGTTGACAAGGAGATCATTGGTGGCCTTTCGACTAATGCGGCCATCAAGCTGGTTGCCAAGCGCAATCACATTAGGCGCCAGGAACTGTATAAACAGTATCATAACCTATAGGAGGCAAGGATGGACTTACAGCAAAATAAGCAGGTGTATGAGATGCCTCATCAGCTGGCCTACTACGAGTGTGACGATACCGGTCACCCGAGTATGAGTATGCTGCTCAGCATGATGACGATGGTTTCTGATGCCCACTGCATTTCCCTAGGGATGGACACTGCCACTATTCAGCAGACTGGAGGGGCCTGGGTAGTTACTGAATATGATGGACAATTATCGCCCGAACAACCGACCTTTGGTGATCAGGTTATTTTGGGAACCCGGGCGGTTGCCTATAACCGTTTCTTTGCGTTGCGGGAGTTCTGGATGGATGATGTCCAGCATGCTAACCGTTACCTTCACCTGCGGGCAATTTTTGTATTCATGAATCTGCAGAAGCGCCGGTTAATGTCGATTCCACCGGAAATGATTACGCCGTTTAACTCACCGGAGGAAAAGCGGCTGCCCCGGTTGGACCGCCCCAGTGCGATCACAACGACTGATCCAGCTAGTCGCCAGTACCGGGTGCGTTACTTTGATATTGATGCTAATCACCATGTCAATAACGCCCGCTACCTTGACTGGCTGCTTGATCCCCTTGGTGGGGAGTTCCTTCGTAACCACCGGCCGACTAAGCTGGTGATCAAGTACGAACACGAAGTTCAGGCGGGAGCAACCGTCACTAGCCAGTACCAGCTGGTTGATAACGACCAGGGGCTTCATAGCCGGCACGTGATCCTGGTTGATGGCCAGGTTTGTGCGACGGCAGAACTGACATGGATAGATAACTGAATAGTTATTAAAAGCTTACTTTCCTAAGTGTATTATGTATATGAAAAATAAATGAGCGACTGTTGAGAAACATACTTTCTCACCAGTCGCTTTTTAAGATTAAATCTTATTTGCCAATTTAACCGTTTTCATTTCTTGGTCACTAACTGAATGTTTTATAATTATAACCAAGTAGAGAATTATGAAGAAGAGGAGTGGTTAGTGTGAAGAATTCATTGACCGCAGTGATCTATTTGGAGCCTGACCAAGTCAGTCTGCGAATAATTGAGCTGCCAAAGGGCCGTGTAGTCAACGATGTTCGTTCTGGGGCACTGGCGCTTGGCAATGACAAGATTGCCAATTATGCCCAGAATATGGCCGCCATTGTCAATAATCTAAATGGGTTCAAACAGCAATTGAAAGACTACCAGGTTCAGAACGTCCACTTTTATGGGGCAATTGAGGACCTGGCACCGATTGATGCCCGCTACGTTGCCGACCAGCTTGAAGTTCGCACCGGGCTTAAGATCCAGTGGCTGAATAATAACCAGCTGATGGCCAAGACGATGGGTTGCGTTGTCAACCGCCTGGCTGAGTTCAAGACGCTGAGCAAACACTGCCTGTACCTGTTGACATTGGGACTGGACTCGATGACTTTGGCCTTTTTCCACCATGGCAATTTCGAGAAGCAATGGGAAATCGACCTAGGCGGGGCTAAGATCAGCCGGCTGGTTCAGCGGCTGCGTCAGACAACTACTAACCCCCAGGAAATTATCCAAGACTATATCTCTAGCAAGCTGGAGTATATTTCACCCGAACTAAAGCGGAAGAAACGAACTGTCCTGCTGATTCAAAACGCTCCGGTTCTGAGCAGCCACTACATCAAGGAGGGGAAGCATCTAGCCGAAATTCCTCAGGAGCTGTTGAGTCAGGCCAACCGGGAGATGGAAATTAAGATTGATGACCGTCATCCGTGGTCCCAGAACATCACCACCGAGCAGGAACGGCGGCTGGTCATACCTAACTACCTGGTGATTGCCCGGACTGCCTACCTGATTCACCCGTTGAGTATCTTCGTGACTGATATCTCAATGATGGATGGCCTGGTCAATGGTTTTGCGGATAGCCGGGCTCAGAGCCAGATCAATACGATGATTCGGACATCTGCTGACGACCTTGCCCAGCGTTACGGAGTTGATACGGCCCACCGGGACTTTGTGACCCGGTTTGCTCTCCAATTCTTTGACCAGCTGCGTCCCCTTCACCGGCTGGACAATCATGCCCGTCTTTTACTGGAGATTGCCAGCAAGGTTGATGATATTGGTAACTTCATCAACCAGCAGAGCCACTACCGACATTCAGCCTATATTCTAAAGTCCAATCCATTGATTGGTCTTTCCGACGACGACAACCAGATTATCGCTGAGGTGGCCCGCTATCACAGTTCCGAGGCCCCGACGGCTACCCAGGAACACTATCGGCGAATGGATGATGATATTCAGCTAATCGTGGCTAAACTAGTGGCAATTCTCCGGTTGGTCGATGCCTTGGATGACTCACGCCAGCAGAAGATTTCGTCGATCAAGCTTAATCTGACCAATGATAGTCTCCTGAAAATTAAGGTTATTGCCAATAATGACCTGGTTCTTGAGAAGTGGTCCTTCAGCAAGAAATCAGAGCTGTTTAGCGACGTATTCGGCATCAAACCGGTATTGATTGAAAGGGGCGGACACTAATTATGTATAAGAATTTCTACAAACCAGAAAATTATGTGAACCGGGAGCTCAGTTGGATTGACTTCAACGGTCGGGTACTCGGTGAGGCAACGGACATGGAGAACCCGCTCCTGGAACGGGCCAACTTTTTAGGGATCACCCAGAGTAACGTTGACGAGTTCTTTATGGTCCGGGTGGCTTCGTTGCATAAACTGGCGGCGGCCAACGTCACCACAACGGATGCGTCCGGCTTAACTCCCCAGGAACAGTTGGATGCGGTCAATGAGAAGGAACACCGAATGGTTGAGGAGCGCTACACGGTTTACAACCAGCAGATTATTCCACAGCTGGCTGACCAGGGGATCACAATTCTTCATGTTAAAGAGCTCGACGACAAGCAGTACGAGTTTATTCGCCGCTATTTCAACGATGAATTGATGCCGGTCCTGACTCCGATGGCTGATGATAGTTCCCGGCCGTTCCCGTTCATTTCTAATAATTCCTTAAATATTGCAGTCCAGTTGCGGCGAGACCCTACCCAGCGGGCCATGTCGATGAAGACCAAGGAAATTCTGGAAGGGGACCAGGAAGTGGAGCGTCACCAGAATGAGCCCCACGATGACTCAAAGGAGGCCGACATCAAGTTTGCCACGGTGCGGGTTCCGGAAATCTATAAGCGCCTAGTTCGGTTGCCGGGGGAGAACAACTTCATTTTGATCGATGAGCTGATCAAGGAATTCCTGTCCCTGCTCTTCCCGGGGTACCAGATCATCAAAACAGCCACCTACCGGGTCATGCGGGATATGGACCTTGATGTGGCTGAAGAGGACACCTCTGACCTGTTGCGGGCGGTCAAGCACCAGCTGCGTGAGCGTGAACACGGTCAGGTCATGCGGTTAGAGGTCGAACACGATATTGATTCATGGTTGGAGGACCAGCTGATTGACAACCTTCACGTCAACGAGCGGTCCCTCTACCGGGTAGATGGTCCAGTTGACCTAACCTTCCTGAAGAAGCTCTCGGGAATGGTTGACGGGCACGATGACCTGCGCTATAAGCCGTTTAAGTCCTACCTCAATCCGAAGCTGGACATGGACCACAATATCTTCCAGTCGATCCGGGAGAAGGACTACCTGGTCCAGCACCCGTACGATAACTTCGATGCGGTGGTCAACTTCATCCATCAGGCGGCTGTTGATCCCGAGGTCCTGGCGATTAAGATGACCCTTTACCGAGTTTCTGGGAATTCGCCGATCATCAAGTACTTGGGGATGGCGGCCCAGCGCGGCAAGCAGGTCACCGTTTTGGTTGAAGTTAAGGCCCGCTTTGATGAACAGAACAATGTTCGCTGGGCTCAACGATTGGAGCGGATGGGCTGCCATGTCATCTATGGCTTGGTTGGCCTAAAGACTCACTGCAAGGTTGCACTGGTGATCCGGCGGGATGAAGATGGCCTTCGCCGGTATATGCACCTGGGCACCGGGAACTACAATGACGTCACGGCCCACTTCTATACTGATATGGGGCTCTTCACCTGTGATCACGAGCTTGGTATCGACATGACCAACCTCTTCAACATGTTATCCGGGTTTGCCCGGCCTCCATACTTCCACCAGCTCCGGGTCTCACCTGATGGGATTCGGGAGTTTATCAATAAGAAGATCGATGAGCAGATCGTGGTGGCTAAAAACGGCGGTCTAGCCCTAATCCGGATGAAGATGAATTCCCTGTCCGATAAGCAGATTATTGCTCGTCTGTATGATGCGGCGGCTAACGGAGTCAAAGTCCAGCTGCTAATCCGGGGGATCACCTGCCTGCGCAATGACCTGTCAGAACTGCATGGCAATATTGAAGTACACTCGATTGTCGGCCGTTTCCTGGAGCACTCCCGGATCTACTACTTCAAGAGCAACGGAAACGAGGAAATCTACCTAGCTAGTGCCGACATGATGACCCGAAATCTTAACCGGCGGGTTGAGGAGCTCTACCCGGTCAAGCAGGCCGACACCAAGGCTCGTGCTATTCAGATCTTTAACATTATGTGGAAGGACAACACCAAGGCTCGTATCCTGGAAGGCGATCACTACGAGCGGATCGACCGTGGTGACGCAGCCCCGTTCAACGCTCAGGAGTACTTTGTCGAAGAGGCAGAGAAGCTGAACCGGCAAAAGCGGCACCAGCACAAGAGCCAGCGGCACCTGTCTTCGGTCTTTGCAACCTTGTCTAAGCACGTGCCATCATTGCACCTCAACGATGAAAAGGGTGATTCCCATGAATAAGTATTTAGTGGTGATCGATCTGGGTTCCAATTCGATCCGGCTCAAGATCAGTGAGCTTCAACCAGACGGTCAGGCAGTGACTAAGCACTACGAGAAACGTTACGTCCGTTTATCGTCGCAGATGGGGCCGGAGAAGATCTTAAAGGAAAAGCCAATGCAACGAACGCTTGATGCTTTGCGCGAGTTTCGTCATATCTGTGACAAGTATCAGAATAAGAAAATCGTGGCAGTGGCTACGGCCGCAGTCCGGCAGGCTAAGAACCAGCAGGATTTCCTGCGGCGGGTCAAGGCAGAGAGCGGCTTCGATATCCATATAATTTCTGGTAAACAGGAGGCCTATCTGGACTATGTCGGCGTCACCAGTAAGCTGCCCCTAAAGCGGGGAATTATTATCGATACTGGGGGTGCCAGTATGGAGCTGATTGCTGTTGAGGACGGGGCCGCCGAGGAGACGGTGAGCATTCCCTTCGGTTCAGTGACCCTCTCCCAGCGTTACCACCTGGGGGACCAGGTTAACGCTGCCGACCTGTTTGATGCCATGGTCGAGGTTGACGAGGTTCTTTCCCACCAGCGCTGGCTGAACCGTTTTCGACGGACTAAGATTATTGCCCTGGGTGGTAGTAACCGGGCACTGGCTAAGATATACCGTTGGCGCAATGCGATTGACGGCAAGCCAGCCCCGGTTCAGGGCTTGACCCTCCGCTCGGAAACTGCCTTTGCGATCATGCATCAGCTCCTCGAGGCTGACCGGGCAACCCGAGCCAGCACCCGGGGGGTTATGAAGGAACGAGCTGACGTAGTAATCGGTGGCTTGCTGCCATTGCTGGCCCTAATGCGTCAGTTGGCAATTGATGAGGTTAGCTTCAGTAATAGTGGCCTACGGGAAGGAGTCCTGGTCAAGTACCTTGAGCATGTGCAGGACCTGCCCGATCTGACTCCTGATCAGAACCATTAGTGAAGCGGTTACATTTTTACGTAATTTTTACTAAACTTTACTCGCCCTGGCGGATAAACTGTGCTACAATGCCAATTGAAAGATAAATCAGGTAAGCGATTTCGCGCTTAGCTAGTCGACACAAGGAGGAATTTGGTATGGCAATTTTAGTTGCTGGTGGTGCCGGATACATCGGCTCCCACATGGTCAAGGATTTAATCGAACACGGTGAAGACGTGGTCGTTGCCGATAACCTGTCAACAGGTCACCGGGATGCCATCAACCCACAGGCAAAGTTCTACGAAGGGGATATCCGGGATCGGAAGTTCTTGGACAAGGTCTTTGACAACGAGGACATCACCGCAGTGGTTCACTTTGCAGCCTTTTCGATTGTTCCCGAATCAATGAGCAAGCCACTGAAGTACTTTGACAATAACACTGGTGGTATGATCACCCTCCTGGAAGCAATGCGTGACCATAACATCAAGTACATCGTCTTCAGTTCGACTGCCGCTACTTACGGGGTTCCTGAACACATGCCAATCAAGGAAACCGATCCGCAAAAGCCGATTAACCCATATGGCCTGAGTAAGCTGATGATGGAAAAGATGATGGCTTGGGCGGATAAGGCTTATGGTATCAAGTTTGTGGCGCTGCGTTACTTTAACGTTGCCGGGGCTGCTCCTGATGGCACGATTGGTGAGGATCACGGTCCAGAAACCCATCTGGTACCGATTATCCTGCAGGTTGCTCAAGGTAAGCGCAAGGAGCTGAGCATCTTCGGCGACGACTACAACACGCCGGACGGTACCAATGTTCGTGACTATGTTCATGTCATGGACTTGGCTGATGCCCATATCCTGGCCATTAAGTACTTGAAGGCCGGCAACAAGTCCAATGCCTTCAACCTTGGTTCCTCGACTGGCTTCTCCAACAAGCAAATGCTGGAAGCTGCCCGGGAAGTCACCGGTAAGCCGATCCCAGCCAAGATGGCTCCACGGCGTCCCGGGGATCCTGACTCCCTGGTTGCTGCGAGTGACAAGGCCCGGACGATCCTGGGCTGGAAGCCAAAATATGATGATGTTCACGACATCATCGCCACAGCCTGGAAGTGGCACTCAACCCACCCAAAGGGTTACGATGACCGCGACTAATCAACTTAATTAATTTTTCAAGTCTACCGTGCTGACATTGTTAGCCGGTAGATTTTTATTTATCCAGATCCCTGTTATAATGGGCTTGTTTGCAACAAGGAGGGGATATGTGTGCAGTTTAGCTTTGATAATCAACAGCAGTCAATCATGGGGGTTGTTATTACTGACCGTCAGTGCTATCGCTGTGTACGGGATGCAATGCTGTTCAACGTCTATGAGGGCTGGCGGCCGACTGTCACCGATGTTCAGCGAGCCGTCCAGGAGGCTCAGGCGCCGGATAGTCCCGGTAACCGCAAGTTTAGGGAGGCATTTCAATGACTGATCAAGAGCTGTTTAACCGTTTCAAATATCCTAATGGCACCATGAAGAACAAGCGGGGGATCACTGATGCAGCTGCACTGAGCCAACTTGAGTTCCAAATTGTCAATGCCAACGTCATTGCACTTCTCCATCATGCGGCCCAGTTTCCACAGATTAGGGAAATTAACCAGCTGGCGGTTGTTCACCGCTTCCTGTTTGATGATCTCTATACGTGGGCGGGTGAGATCCGAAACTACAATCTGGCTAAGGGCGGCCACTTTTTCCAGGACTTTCAAACTTTCCGTGAGGCAGCTCAATGGATTAACAGTCTGCTGGATAAAGCTGCTCAGTGTGACCACTTACCAGCCAGCGCCTATGCCGAGCTGCTGGATAACATCAACGAGTACCACCCCTTCCGTGAGGGAAATGGCCGGAGTACTAAGACCTTTCTTCAGCTACTGGCAATGCAGCACCACCAGTACATCAACTTTCCTCGCCGCCAGGATCAGCTGGTTGCGGCCTTTAATCAGGCTGAGGCAATTGACTACGAAGCCTTGGGTCGAATGCTGGCCGTTCAAGACCTGGACGAATAGGCTTAGGACCGGGACTAATGGGGCTGGTTGTGATAAGATGTTAGTTGTGATTTGAAAGGATGGACGGAAAAATGAAAGTATTAGCAATTGATACATCAAACCACCCGATGAGTGTGGCCCTGGTCGAGGATGACCAGCTCCTGGCGACGACCACGCTGAATATGGTGCGCAATCATAGCATTTACCTGATGCCAACGATTGATCGGCTCTGTCATCTGGTTAAGTGGCGGCCGGCTGACCTGGACCGGGTCGTCGTTGCCCAGGGTCCTGGCTCCTATACGGGAATCCGAATTGCAGCCACTACGGCCAAGGTTTTAGCTGATACCCTCAACATTGACCTGGTAGGGGTGTCCAGCCTGGAGGTGGTGGCCCGTAATGTTCTGCCGACGACTAAGGCGATCATCGTCCCATTCTTTGATGCTCGGCGGGGGAACGTTTTTGCGGGTGCCTATCAATGGCAGGATGGTCAGTTACATAACCGGATTGCTGACCAGCACCTGGCGATGGCCGACCTGCTTGCCCAGTTAGCTAAGGTTGGCCAACCGGTGGTTATGGTGGGGCATGTGACGAAGAAACTCGCCGATCAGTTTGAGAGCCTGCCACAGAATGTTACCCTGGCACCGCGCGCCTATGGGATCCCGTCGACCTATCAGCTGGCATTAACGGGTGAAGAACGGCCAGCTGTCAAAGAGATCGACCCGTTTGTCCCGCATTATCTACGGATTACTGAGGCAGAAGCTAACTGGCAGAAGCTGCATCCTGGAGTTACCAGAAAGAATTATGTTCGAGAAGTTTAAGAATTGGTGCCGGGTCACCATCAACGGCCGGAAATGGCCAATGCTGGATTTTGCGCGTCGGGTTGTAATGATCAAGCGTCACCAGTACGTGGTTCGAATGGCGGCGGAACAGGATATTCGGGAGATAGTTGAAATTGAGCAGGCCATCTACGGGACTGCTCCATGGAGCTACGCTGCCTTTCAGATTGAGCTGCGCCGTCCCCACGACCGTCTTTATCTGGTGATTGTTGACGACGGCCGGGTTGTCGGTTTTATTGGTATGGCGGTCGACTGGTACCGGCTCGACCTGCACATCACCAATATTGGTGTCACCCCCGGTTACCAGCAGAAGGGGATTGGTACCTACCTGATCAGCACCGCTATCAACTATGCCCGCCATACCCAGCTGCATTCGGTGAGTCTGGAGGTACGGGTACACAACCTGGTGGCCCGGAAGCTATACGAGCAGTTAGGGTTCCGAGAACGGGAGATCAAGCACCGCTACTACCTCGATGATCATGAGGACGCGGTGGACATGGAAGCGGACCTATTGAATAAAGGAGAGCAGAGATAGTTATGGCAGAACGTACGCTCATTTTAGCGTTTGAAACCAGTTGTGATGAAACCAGCGTGGCCGTTGTCGAAAACGGCACCAAGATCCTTAGTAACGTGGTGGCTACCCAGATTGATAGCCATCAACGCTTTGGCGGGGTTGTCCCTGAAGTGGCTAGCCGTCACCATATCGAGTGGATTACCCGTTGCGTCGACCAGTCTTTGGAGGAAGCCGGGGTCAGCTACGACGATATTACAGCCGTGGCTGTTACCTATGGTCCTGGATTGGTTGGTTCCCTGTTGGTTGGGGTTACCGCGGCTAAGGTGATTGCTTGGGCCCACCAGCTGCCCCTGGTTCCGGTCAACCACATGGCCGGTCACTTGTATGCAGCCCGTTTTGTTGGCGAGTTCAAGTACCCACAGATGGCCCTGCTGGTTTCTGGAGGACATACAGAATTGGTCTACATGCCAAAAGAGCATGAGTATGAGATCATCGGTGAAACCCGAGACGACGCAGCCGGGGAGGCCTACGACAAGATCGGCCGGGTGCTGGGGGTCAACTACCCAGCCGGGAAGACGATCGATGAGTGGGCAGCCCAGGGCAACGATACATTCAACTTTCCGCGGGCAATGGAGAAGGAGGCCAACTACGACTTCAGTTTCAGCGGGTTGAAGAGCGCCTTCATAAACACGGTTCACAACGCCGACCAACGGGGAGAGCAGCTGGATAAGTACGATCTGGCTGCCAGCTTCCAGCAGAGTGTTGTCGATGTCCTCGCGGAGAAGACGATGCGGGCCTTAGACCGGTATCCGGTTAAGCAACTGATCCTGGCTGGTGGAGTGGCAGCCAACCATGGTCTGCGGACCCGGCTTGATCATGATATGGCCAAGTACCACCCGGAGGTCGGAATGCTCCAGGCTCCCCTGAAATTATGTGGGGACAATGCTGCTATGATTGGAGCAGCCGGATACGTTGATTATCAGAACGGTGACCGGGCTGAATTAGATCTCAATGCGGTCCCCGGTCTGATGTTTAAGCGAATGGAAGTTGAATAATTACATAGTTATAATTTCAGTGGTTAACGCCCCCTAAACAGTTAAGTGAGCAATTTACTTGGCTGTTTAGGGGGCGTTTGGCGTATGTAACATATAATTATGGAAAATGATAAAAATATTAAGAATTAAATCATATCATCAGTATATTAAGACATTTTTAGTTAATTTGATAAAAGAAATAACAGGAACTATACTATGAGCATAGGATAAAATGTTTTATATTGATAGAACTATAAATATTTGGGGGTATTTTTATGGTTTCAAGGAACAATAAGAAATTGATGACGAAAAAAATGATAAACCGTGAAGTACCGCACTATAGCTTACGGAAATTAGGAATTGGTGTCGTTTCCGTTTTGCTTGGTACGACGATGTATCTTGGTACAGATAATATGATTGCTAATGCGGATACCACCATGGCTGAGGATGGTGATAACGCTGCGGGAACAACAGCTACAACTCAAAATAGCAAAATTCAATCGAATAGTGTTGCTCTGACGTCTGCTGGTCAAGCAACGAGCAAAGAAGCAAGCCAGCAGTCAGCTGCGCCAGCCAATGTGGTTGCCAACCAGTTCAGTAGTCAATCAGCAGCAGCTAAGCCAGCTAGTGCGGTTTCAGCTGAGCCATCTCAAAAAGCAGCACCCATAAGCGGACAGTCGGAATCAACTAGTAGTCAGCCGAACAGCGCTCAAAATCAGTTGTCAGCATCACTAACTTTGGATGTAAAGCCGACAGTTAACGTTAATGGTACCAACTATAATTTAAGTGATGATACTACTTCATTGCAGTTTTCAATGACACTTGGTAAGAACGGCAAGGTTAGTGCGGTTAGCACGCCCGATAGTGCGGAGACTGATCAATTTGACCCGCAGAACCAGCAACTGACGGTTAAGTATCACTTTGCCCTGCCTAGCTCGACTGATGACCAGCAGCCAATCCAGGCCACAACTAATGATGGAATGACCAGTGTAGACTTGAATAATGTTATCTTTGGTCCTGCGGGAATAACGTATCAGTTTGACCTCAGCGGCTTGAGCAATGATCATCTGACTTCGGATAAGATTAGTCAATATCTTGCCAGCCATATTAGTTCAGACAACGAACAGGATGGTCAGATTGAAGGTAATTACCAGGTTCCATATAAGGTCGTAGGACAGTTTATCCCTGTCGACGGCAATGGTCAGCTTTTGGCGCGAGGGGTGTTTAATAATTATTATTCTGTAAAGGATAATCAAGTCGTTGCAGCTCAGACAGTGCCAAATATTCCGGGTTATCATCCTAAAAACAGTACGCAGGTAACAATTCAAGACCCCTATAGTGATACAAAAGTTGAGTATGTTAAGAATAACGATAATGCACTTACCTTACTCTATGTGACAAGTAATGGAACGGTTGATCCAACTGCGATTGAGCTTCCATTTACTAAGGACAGCAATGGAGAATTTGCGCAGCTAGACCTAAGTCCACTAACTTTGGCTAAACAGATTAAGAGCAAATATCCAGATTTATGGAGTCAACTGCAGAATGATACCGTAAATGCTCCAATTGCTGTTGATGAGTACGGTAATGAAGTGGACAGTTATGATCCAAATAAGCAGTCAGGACCTCTTTACTTGGTTGAGAGTGCGCTTATCGGAGAGCACAGCATTAAGGTGCCAGCAGGTGGTCAGGCGCAGACACAGCCTTATAGCGGTTTTTACCGTTACACTGACTCTGGGATAAAGAACTTTTACGCCGAGGGATATGATGCTGATAGTCCTTTCTATGGTCCTAAGGCACTTAGCTACAGTCGGACTGGCTTTATCCTTGGGAATAGCGTTAATGCCACCAGTAGGGTTATTCTGCCGAGCCAAATTGATTCTGATGATGCAACTGGTGTTACCACCCCTAATGAATTGTTGGCATATGCCGAAAATCCTGATGGCTCCCGCTCAAATCGTGTAGTCGGTATGTGGAATGGAATCTTAAGTCAGCAAACGGATGATACTACCCCGTACGGTACCATTTCGGAGGGGTTCCCATTTGTTCGTTTTACCTCAACTGATCCTACGTTTAGTGGTAAGGTGTATCCAATTTATCTGCAGATGACCGGCGATGGTGGCGGTGATATTGGGTTTATCAAGCTCGGTGCTGAAGTTGATCCAGTAGTACGTGAAACTAAGACGGTCACCCGGACAATCAATTACCTGGATAGCCAAACCCATCAGGCAATCCCCGGGGTAAAGCCGGTTTCTCAGCCAGCAACTCTTTATCGTTACCAGCTTAAGAACGATCAGGGGAAAGTGATTGGTTATAGAAGTCTGGATGAAAAGACTCACCAATACCAATTTAGTAATACCTGGATGCTGGACCAGAATAAATGGCAGCAACAGGAGTCACCGAACCTCACTAGTCGTGGTTATCAAAAAACACCTCATTTTGCTGATGGTCAAGCCGCAATGATAGTAGCGGCTGGACAGCCTGACCTGGTGGCGCCGACTGATCAGACAATTAATATTTACTATGACCATGCGACGGTTCCTGTTACTCCGGATCACCCCGAAGATAAAGCTGGATTGCGCTATGATGACTTAAATAAGTTTGTTACCCGGACAATCAACTATCGGGATACGACCGGCAAGAAGGTTAATGGGGCGCCAAATGGTAAGTCTACCTATACCCAAACAGCGCACTTTACTCGAACCGCCATTGTCGATAAGGTGACTGGAAAGATCTTGGGTTACGATACCAACAATGATGGCCAGGTTGACGTTACCAATGGTGATTATGCTTGGACGCCGCTTGATGCAACCTTTAACGCGGTAGATTCTAAGGACCCCGCTAGTCTTGGCTACACAAGTGTTGATATCAAGTCCGTCGGTCAAGAATTGGTTACTTATCTTAGCCCGGCACAGACCATAACGGTTACTTATAGTAGCGTTAAACCCGAACAGTTAGAGAATGCCACCCTGCATATCATTGATATGAATGAAAACAATCGTGATCTGGGAACGTTTAATACCGCAGGCAAGGCCAATGCAGCAATCGATTTTAATGGGGCAGCAGCTGCAGTTGATGCCTGGACCCACGCTGGTTATAAAGTTCACAGCATTGTTCAGGCGACCGCGGATCCTAATGCGCCAACTGAGTACGGAACTAATTACCCAACTGCCGCTCAGCAATGGAAATTTGATGATCAGCCAGGAACCGACCAGCAATTCTACGTTTATCTGGAACATGAGTATACGCCGATTAACCCAAGTAATTCATTTGGGCGGACGGACCTGACCCGGGAAGTGACCGAAACGGTCCATTATTTGAATGAAGCGACTAAGAAACCAGTCGCTACCGATCACACCAGCACCCTTACCTTTAGTGGCCAGGGGATGGTTGATCTTGTTACTGGTAAAATGCTGGCAATCAAGAGCGTTAAGAATGGTCAGGTTACCTATGATAATGATGTTGATCATGAAATCAATATCACAGCAGCTAAGGCGAGTGATTTTGTATGGTCCGATCCATTAACGTTTGCCAAGGTAGTTTCGCCAACAATTAAGGGTTATACCATTGATGCCGCAAAGACGACACCGCACTCTTTAGCAGATAGAAATGATATTAAGGCAATTACCGATGTGACCTATAATCATGGTAATGTAGAGGCAACAGTTTACTACCAAGCCAATCCGGCCGAGGTTCATAATGCTAAACTGGCGATTTATGTTAACAACCAGCTCGTAGGCACGGTAAATGCATCTGGAATTGGTGGGACGCCGATTCAGTTTGCTGGAGCAGCGGCGATTGTACAGGCCTACATTGCCAATGGTTGCACATTTGATCATGCACAAGACGTGACTAACAAGCTCACCTTGAAGGGGCATTCATATAGCAGTGTTAACTTTGGAAAGTACGCGGCTGCTAATCACAGTAACCAGGAGTTCGCCATTTATCTGACGAAAGCACCAGCTAAAACACCACAGACTGCTAAGTTGGTCATTCAAGATGTTACTTCAAAGGTACCAGTTCAGCTTGGTGAATATACGCAGCAAGGGGTAGCAGGCAGTCCGATCAGCTTCACGGCTGCTGGATCGCAATTAGCTTACTTGCTTAGCCATGGTTATATATGGAAGACCGCCACTTACAACGATCAGGTGCTCAATGCTAAGGATTACCGGGCAATCAACTTTGGCGACTATGATGATCAGTCAGATGTTGACCAAGAATGGGTAATCAAATTAGTTCATGCACTTAAAGATCAACAAATAACCACTAAATCAACTGCTTATGTCCACTATCTTATGGCCGACGGGAGCAAGGCACCAGCAGACAGTTCGCTTCAGACGATTACCTGGACGAAGGTTGATCAGGTTGACCAGGTTACTGGCCAAACGATTAAGGATGGTGCCTGGACCCCAAGTCAGTCAGCCTTTGCTAACGTTAACTCGCCAATGGTTAGCGGATATACGCCTAGTCTGAAGACTGTGCAGTTTGCTACGCCACGTCAGGGGATTAGTCAGGTTGTTAACGTTATTTACACTAAGGATGGTCAAACCCCAAAGCCGACCACAGAATATGGAACGATCGAAGTGATGGTTCATGATATCACCACAAATCAAGACCTGAAGAATTATAGTAAGCAGAGTGGTCGTCAGAAGGTTGGAACTAAGTTTAGCTATGACACTCAGGGGACCATTGCCAAACTAAGACAGGCGGGCTACAAGGTGCTTAACCCAACCGTTGTGGTTCCAACTACCATTAGTGATGGTAATCAGCAAGTCATTATTTATGTGGCTCATCAAATTATTCCGGTAACCCCATTACAACCGGGCAATGGGTTAACCACTGCTGATCTGCAGAAGGTTGTTAAGGAAACAGTTACCTATACTGGTGCCGGTGATCAGACTCCGGCTGCCAAAGTGGCTAAGTTAACCTTCTCCGGAAGCGGCTATTATGATTCGGTTACAAAGAAGTGGACAGATATTAATGGTCGTAAACTGAAAGATCAATCGCAGCCGCTGACTTGGGTTGCTAATGATGGTCACCAATTTGCGGTAGTGGTAACGCCGCAAATCAATGGTTATACATCCAAGGTTGAAGCGGGATATGGTGACAGTGAAGGCAATGTTAAGGCCATTGAGGGAATTACCCAAAATTCTGCCAATATCGATATTATCGTTACTTATAGTAAGGCACCACAGCCAACGACACCACAGCCAACAGCACCGCAGCCGACGACGCCACAGCCAACGACGCCGCAGCCGACGACGCCACAACCAACGACACCACAGCCAACGACGCCGCAGCCAACGACGCTGCAACCGACAGTGCCGCAGCCAACAGTACCGCAGTCGAGTGAATCACAACCAAGGATTGATCATAATCAGCCGCTAACTCCAAATGAGTTAGCACATTGGCAGGTACCTTCAGTTCCACAGCCTGAAACGATGCCGAGTTCTGATCGGGTAGTAAGGAAATCACAGCCAAATGCAACTAAATCAACATTGCCACAAACTGGTAATGAAGAAGCAACTTCGGCAGTTGCCTTTGGTCTGTTAGGCCTGACGCTTGCAGTTGGAACTAGTGCTGTTAAGAAATACCGTAAACAATGAAGTCGATTTAACCAGGTAGTTGTCGAATTTCTGAGTTAGCATACCTCTATTAAATTTATAATTCAGGATTATTAACGCTAAATGAACACCTCACAATTATTAATTGTGAGGTGTTTTTACTATTAATAGACAATCAGATAATAATTGTATTTAATAAAAATATAAATAATTATTAACATTTATTTATCAAATGTATTTTCAATTAAAACGTTTAATAATAACCATTTACTTTATAAAAATAGCAATTAAACAGCGGTTTAAATTATATATTGTCTGAACTATAATGAAGATGTTTAGAATGATAAAAAAGGTTATATTAATACATGTGTTTTGCTATTATTTATAATCTTCAACAATGCTTATTTGCATCGCTTTTATCTTTTGATAAGTAATAAGGGGGTTACTCAACATGGTTTCAAAAAATAATCGGTACCAAAAACAGTTGATGACGCTTGATCGCGAGGTCCCGCACTATAGCCTGCGGAAGCTCGGCATCGGGGTTGTCTCTGTTTTACTGGGGACCACGATGTATTTTGGCGCTAACAACACGGTTGCCAACGCCGATGAAGTGGTAAACAATGACAATCACAATAATAGTACTTCAGAATCAACAAATTTGAATAACTCAATTGGTGCTTCTTCGGTACCGCTAACTAGTAATTCGTCAAATAGTCAACTAAGCACAGTAATTGACCAGTCAGATCAAACAGATGTTTCAGTTAATCAAACAGGACAAAAACATGTCAATAGTACTAAGACATCAGCTATTCAGAATATGACTGTGTCACAAAATAATACCGTAACTAATAATGTTGCCCGTACTATTAGCGACAATAAAGCTGCACAAAAAAATAGTGCATCCATTACTCTAGATGATGGTGCAAGCTTAAAAACTGACAATAATGTAATTACAAATGATAATAGTACCAGCACCGTTATTTTTAATGCTAATGAAGTAAAGGCAGGGGATACATACACAATTCGTGTTCCTAGAAAGTATATTGCTAATATAGACGCAGGTTCAATTTCGAACAACTTTGGTGAAGTAAACGATACTAGGGACGAAAATTATTATTATATATCGGATAAATTTAGTAAGTCAGGAACGGTTAATCAATCAATTTCATTACAAAGTTGGAGCTTCAGTGAATTCTTAAAATACTATAATACAGATGCAGATTCATTGTATCCAGGAGAGCAATTTAATTTTAATTTATCCATAAAGAAAAACGATGGCGTATGGAAGGAATTACCGTTTGTTTATCAAATTCCAACAGAAATTAAAGGTAAACTTATAGTTGGGCCAGCCCATAGTCTTCTATATTCAGAGGGAACTGATCCGACGTCATATTATGCCCCATTACATAAGTTGGTAGCAAGTATTCCAATCCATAATCAACAAGAAGTTCAGTATGGCTTAATGTTAAATGATTATGCTTTGCAATATAGTTTTGGTTATAACTACACCTTTAATCATGGTGGGACATTGACACTAACCGCTCCTAAATACTTTACAGTCGATACTACTCGTCCATTAGTAGATGTGAACGGACAGAAGAGTGATGCAACGATTAACCAAAATGGGAATATTATTACTGTGCATATACCAGCGGGGAGTAAGGCATTAGTTGATTCACCAGTATATTTTTATGGGAAAGTTAATGCACCCGATAGTTTTTTAGCTGGTGATAATACGTCACTAACATTTAAGAATGGAGTCTATACTCAACAGTTCCGAAATAATACAAGTAAACAGATTACTGGGAATGATACCTCATTCGTTGTTGCTCCCAAGGTTCCAAATAAAAGTGATGGTTATGTCTACGATATTTATTACGCAGACAGTTATAATTATGTCAATGGTAATTATAATGACGATTATATAAATGGGGAAATTGATGGTAAGAATGCGGTCAATACGGGAGTATTCTTCGTCACGAATGCAATTAATCAGTCTCGTAAAAACGTTAAGATTCATGTTGACTATTCTGATGGACTTAATTTTCTAGGTAAGTATTATTATGCCTCACTTACTGGAAACAAGAATCAAAATTTTAAGGTTACTTTTACTTTTAAAGATGGTAGTAAGCAGACAATAACTTCAAAAGATTTTGAAGCTATGGATCATAATGTTAAGAATAAAAAGTATATTAAAAGTGTAGATATGGTGGTTGATGAGCTTGATCCAGGAGCGACTGTTGCTTTAGTTCCAAAGTATTACTCCATTGCAAATGCCTACAGTAATGGGCAACCCGTAATAGTTGGAGATAGCCTAAAAAATACAATTAGTGTAGATGGCAGTACTAAGGTAACTCAAGACGACATTTTACTTGCTAGACCACAATTGCCACTAAGCTTGAGTAGTTTTTTAAGTGTAACACAAATTAGTACAGATCCGACACAATCTGATTCAGGATACATTGCTCAAATTGTTCTTCAAAACAAAACTGGTTATGACATAAAACTAGTTCATCCAATTATCTATATAAAGCTTCCTAATAATGCAACAGTTGAAACAAGTGACCAGACCTTTAAGAAATATAATCCCAAATCAATTTCAACTTTTAATGTTGGAAATAATAAATATCTAAAAATTGATTTGTCAAATCATAATGAACTCGATGATGTTTTAGATTTGTTTGATAAGGAGCTATCCATTAACTTCAATAACCAATTTGATGCACAAGCTGGTGCAAGCCCGATTCAAATGTTTGTGTTAACGCAAAATACAGCTGACATTACTAAAGATAACAATCTTGAAGATACCAAATTAGCAAATCAGCTTACTAACGCAGAAGGTAAGCAATTTGCCGATGAAATTGCTCAACATGAAGGAATTTCATTAGATAAGCTTTTTGCAAATACGCAACCATCTAATTGGGTGATTAATACGGCGCATATCACGACTTCAGCTGAAGCGGCTCAAGGAAACCAGAATTCTAGCCTTCAATTAGCTGGTAATTCGGAAGATCATCATGGAAGTCAAATGACTTATGCCACATCAGTAATCAATGCGACAGATCATGTCCTAAATAATTTGGAATCATTCACTAATTTACCAAGTACTAAGGATGGCAAGAGTGAATTCGATGTATCACTTACTGGTCCAGCTAAGGTAATTAACCCAATGACTGGTCAAAAGGTAACTGATGCTAAAATCTCATATTCTACTCAACCAGTCGTAATCTCATCATCAACCGAACCAAGCAAAAATGGTTTTGTGGATGGCAGTCAAATCAAAGACTGGTCAACAATCCGTGCTGTCCTTGTCACAATGCCAAGTTTGGCTGGTAATACTTCAGTTCGGCTAGTGCTACCAGGGCAAGACCCTAATATCTATGATCATGTGGGTAAAATCGCTTATCTTGCCAGCTCTACCTGGGCCAATGGCCGGAGTAGTTCGGAGAAGCAGAAGCCATTTATTATCGCTGCCGGTGACAAGTCTAGTTCTAATATTACGGTAACGGAACAAGATAAGATTAATGTTGCCATTCACTTTAAGGATAAGGACGGTAATGATAAGACTGTTGTATTACCTGATCAGGCTAAGACCTATGATTATGGTGACCTGATGTCAAAGTCCGACTTCTTGACTGGTGATAAAGATCTGACTGCAGCTGATAAAGCATTACTACCATCTAAGATTTACATTGACTATGCTAACCCAACTATTCAAAACTCAAACGATCAGTATGAGAATGGCTATCCGAATGGCAAGGCTGCCTTTGGACAAAAGGTTAAGTATGATTTCAATAACGATACGGTTGTTTATGAGGCTACACTGAATGAAAACAAGCCAACCCAGCGGACTAAGAAGATTACGGAGACGATTACCTATATTTATGGTAATGGTCCCAAGAAGGGCCAAGTTGCTCAGCCGACATCTACCAAATCAGTTATTTTAACTCAGTCTGGGGTTAAGAATTTAGCAACTGGTAAAACCGATTGGAATGGCAAGATTTCTCCTGCACAGTTTGATGCGGTTGATAGTCCTAAAATTCCTGGGTATACACCAGATAAAAGTAAAATTGATCAGCAGCCGGTTAATGTAACAAATGATAATTGGAATACAGATCTTGATAAACCGTTTACGGTAACCTACTATATTGATTCTCAGAAGATTACGGTAACCTATATTGATGATACGGATAAACGGACTCTTCATACGGATAATTTAAAAGGGATTTCCGATAATAAGGCAAATTATTCCACCAAGGGAAAGATTGCTGACTATAAAAACCAACACTATCAACTAGTGAGTGATACTTCGAATGGCCAGCC
This sequence comes from Limosilactobacillus pontis, assembly GCF_002940945.1. Classification (GTDB taxonomy): domain Bacteria; phylum Bacillota; class Bacilli; order Lactobacillales; family Lactobacillaceae; genus Limosilactobacillus; species Limosilactobacillus pontis_A. The sequence goes on along the minus strand of NZ_PNFV01000003.1, from coordinate 137,617 downwards.
ATTAGTATTCGACAATGATGATACAGTTGACCAGCATTATGAAGTTCACTTTAAGCATGGACTACAAAAAGGCATTCCTGACCGTACAACCAAGAACCTAATTGTCCACTATGTCTTTGAAGATGGTAGTCAGGCTCATCCCGACAAATCGCCGGTTGCGGTTGCCTTTAATCGGACTGGTACTAAGGACTTAGTCACAGGAAATACTACGTGGGGCCCTTGGTCACCACAACAGACCTTTGCGACCGTTAGTTCCCCAAATATTTCAGGTTATACACCAAACCCAGGTGCCGTTAGCGGAATTACCATTAAGGGTGATGGTCCAGAAACTACGGAACGGACGGTTAAGTACACGGCTAATGACCAACAGGCGGTTGTTGAGTATATCGATGATACGACTAATACCCAACTGGATAGTACCCCTGCTAATGGTAAGTTTGGAACAAAAATCAGCTTTAACCCGAGTGTAGATCAAACAATTCAAAAGTATAAGGGGCAGCACTATGTATTAGTTTCAAACGGCTTCAAAAATCAGTATTACCAGAGTGATAACAGTAAGAATATCTTTAAAGTACATTTCAAGCATGCAACAACGCCGGTTACAGATAAGACACAATTACAGAAGGAAATTACTGAGGTTATCCATTATGTCTATGCAGATGGTAAGAAGGCGGCGGATGACTATTCTGCTCAGCCATTAACCTTTACACGGACTGGAACGAAGGACCTGGTAAATAACCAAATTACCTGGACGCCTTGGACACCAGCTACACAGTCCTTCCCTGAAGAAGTTAGTCCTGTGATTGACGGTTATACGCCTGATCGTCAAACATATCCTGCGGTTTCAGTGAATGCGTCAAGCAATAATGTGGTTGATAAAGTAATTTACATTGCTAATGACCAGAAGGCCCAGATTAAGTATATTGACGACACCACCGGACAACAATTAGGTGATACTGATTATGCTACGGGTAAATTTAACCAACCGATTGTCTTTACTAATAATGTTCAGGATCGGATTAATGGTTATTTGATCAAGCACTATCAGTTAGTTTCTAATGACTTTAATGGTCAAACGTATCAAAGCGATAACAACAAGAATGCCTTTGAGGTTCATTTTGTTCATAGTACGTCGCCAGTCAATCCTGATAATCCTGCACCGGGTTATACTCGGGAGGACATGCAGAAGACCATTAACCGGACGATTAAGTATGAAGATGCTGAAACTGGCCGTTCATTAGCTGGTGATGTTGTTCAACCAGCTCACTTTACCCTCAATGGGAACATTGATAATGTTACTCACCAAATCGTTAAGGTTGACCAAAAGGGTAATATTACTGGACCAGGGGCCCTAACTTGGGAACCGGATAACGTAACCTTACCAGAAAAAGATTCGCCAAAGATTGACCATTACCACGTTGGTTTCATTACCCAAGATCAAGATGGAAATACGCCGAATGTAAAGAGCGTCACCCTCAATCATAACGATAATAGCTATACTGTTATCGTTCACTACGTTAAGAATGGTCAGATTGATAAGAATGGTAAGACTAAGCCAATCAGTCAAACGACGAAGTTTGTCGATGAACAAGGAAACCGGCTTCATGAAGATGATGTTCAGAGCGGTTACTTCACGCGGACTCCGGATGTTGTTGACCAGGTTACGGGTGATTTGATCAGTAAAGGTACTTGGGATTCGACAAGTCATACCTTCAATAGTGTAATTGCACCAGTTATTCCAGGCTATATCGCTGAGGTTCGTTATGTTCCCGGTGGGACTGCTACGCTTAAGAACCCGAATATTTGGTTAAAGATTGTTTATCATAAGCTTGGCAAGATTATTCCGGTAGAAAAGGATGGTAAGACACCAATTCCGGGTGCCCCAACGCCAACCTATCCGAATGACCCAAGTGATCCAACAAAGGTCCAGCCTAATGAACCGATTCCAAATGTCACGGGCTATACACCAGTTAATCCAGGAACGGTGATTAACCCGACCGATCCAACCAAGGATACTCCAGTGCCATACCAAAAGCCGGTTGTCCAGTTGCAATACGCAATTGTTCACTACTTAGATGCTGATCGTGGTAATAGTGAACTTACCAACTCTGGACAATTGAGGGGTAAACCATATAGTCGGATTGATTACAGTACTGCCAAGACAATTCATGACCTGGAAAATCAAGGGTATGTTCTGTATGAAAATGGCTTTGACTATGCTGGGCAAGATAAATACTTTGATAATGACAATAAGACTCTACAGTCCTTCAATGTTTATCTGAAGCATGGTACGCAGACAATTAATCCGCAGAATCCTGGCCAACCAGGGCAACCAATTAATCCTAATGATCCTAATGGTCCAAAGTATCCAACTGGAACTGATAAGGCTAGTCTGATTAAGCAGGGTACGCAGACGGTTCACTATACTGGTGCTGGGATTTTGACTCCAGCAGATAGTGTGACGCATGTTTCCTTTAACCATCAGCTAGTGCTTGATAAAGTTACCGGTGAGGTTATTACGGATAATGGCTGGATGCCAGCTAGTCAAACGTATGGTGTAATCAGCACTCCATCAGTCACTGGTTATGTTGCGGACAAACCATATGCTGGTGGTGAGACGGTCGTTCCTGCCAGCCCTGACCGGAGTTATATTGTTAATTATTCACCTGTACAGCCGAGCGGCCAGAGTCAACCAAGCGGTACAAGTCAGCCAAGCGGCACAAGCCAGCCAAGCGGCACAAGTCAGCCGAGTGGCCAGAGCCAACCAAGTGGTCAGACTCAGCCGAGCGGCACAAGTCAACCAAGCGGTACGAGTCAGCCAAGTGGTCAGACTCAGCCAAGCGGCACGAGTCAACCAAGTGGCAGCAGCCAGCCAAGCGGTACGAGTCAACCGAGTGGCCAGAGCCAACCAAGTGGTCAGACTCAGCCGAGCGGCACGAGTCAACCGAGCGGCACGAGTCAGCCAAGCGGCACGAGCCAGCCAAGCGGTACGAGTCAACCGAGTGGCCAGAGCCAACCAAGCGGTAGCAGCCAACCGAGTGGCAGCAGCCAGCCGAGTGGTACGAGTCAACCGAGTGGCCAGAGCCAGCCAAGCGGCACAAGTCAGCCAAGTGGCAGCAGCCAACCAAGTGGTAGCAGCCAACCAAGTGGCACAAGTCAGCCGAGCGGCACAAGTCAACCAAGCGGTACGAGTCAGCCAAGTGGTCAGACTCAGCCAAGCGGTAGTAGCCAGCCAAGCGGCACGAGTCAACCAAGTGGCAGCAGCCAGCCAAGCGGTACGAGTCAACCGAGTGGCCAGAGCCAACCAAGTGGTCAGACTCAGCCGAGCGGCACAAGTCAGCCAAGTGGCACAAGTCAGCCGAGCGGCACAAGTCAACCAAGCGGCAGTAGCCAGCCAAGTGGCACGAGTCAACCGAGTGGTCAAAGCCAGCCAAGCGGCACAAGTCAACCGAGTGGCAGCAGCCAACCAAGCGGCACAAGTCAGCCAAGTGGCCAGAGCCAACCAAGTGGTACAAGCCAGCCAAGTGGTAGCAGTCAACCAAGCGGCACGAGTCAACCGAGCGGCACAAGTCAGCCAAGCGGTACGAGCCAGCCAAGCGGCACGAGTCAGCCGAGTGGTAGCAGTCAACCAAGTGGTATGAGTCAACCAAGTGGCAGTAGCCAACCAAGTGGCAGCAGCCAACCAAGTAGCACGAGTCAACCAAGTGGTAGCAGCCAACCAAGCGGCACGAGTCAACCGAGTGGTACGAGTCAACCAAGTGGCAGCAGCCAGCCAAGCGGTACGAGTCAACCGAGTGGCCAGAGCCAACCAAGTGGTCAGACTCAGCCGAGCGGCACAAGTCAGCCAAGTGGCCAGAGCCAACCAAGTGGCACAAGTCAGCCAAGTGGTACGAGTCAACCAAGTGGTCAGCAACCAAGCGGCCAGCAGCCGAGTGGTCAACAACCAAGTGGTCAGCAACCGAGTGGTCAACAGCCGAGCGGTCAACAACCAAGTGGTAGTAGCCAGCCGAGCGGCACAAGTCAGCCAAGTGGTCAGCAACCAAGTGGCACGAGCCAACCAAAAGCTGGACAATCACAAACGGCCGAAGTTGTTTACGTTGATCAGGACAATGGCTTTAAGCAAATTGCTAATTCAGGCAATTTGATGGGTCAGCCTGGTACTAAGATTAATTACAGTACAGGCGACACCCTTAAGCATCTGGCTGAACTTGGATATGAAGTAGTAGAAAATAACTTTGATCCAAGTGGCCAATCACCGGAATTTGATAATGATAGTAGTATTACCCAAGTTTACACTGTCGTTATGAAACACAAGGTTAACGGTGGCCAAAGTACTGTACCAGTTTCGTTTACTGGTAATATAGGTGGAAATACAAGTACCACGAATAATATGCAAACTGGGCTTAATAGTCAGCCAAATAGTAATTTAATTGCTTTGGGGAACACTAAGCAATCAGTTACTGAAGGAGCTGGTATTGGGACAAGTGGCAATGTCAGCGGTCAAAATGAATTGCCACAAACTGGTAATAACGAGGCCAAGGCAGCTTCTGCTATGGCGTTTGGCTTGATGGGTGTAGCACTCATTGGCTTGGGAGCAACCAAGCGTCGTCATAACTAATTGGCAATTTATTTCCAATAAATCACAAGACCTCTTCATCGAGTAAGATCGATGGAGAGGCCTTTTTTTAGAAAAAAGGAACCTGATTATGGTTGAATTGGGCTATAATCAGGTTCCTTATTAGTAATATGATAATTATTTACTTTTCACCATTGGCCTTATTGACCGCATCAATCACACCAAAGCGGAACCCGTGTTTCTCTAGGGCTTCAACTCCTTTGATCGTTGTGCCGGCTGGGGAGGTCACCTCGTCGCGTAGAGCAGCCGGACTCTTTTCGGTATCGTAAGCGAGGGCGCCGGTTCCCTTGACCATGCTGGCGATCAATTTATAAGCAGTTTGACGGTCAAGACCATGTTTGACTGCAGCGTCGCTCATAGCGTCCATGAAGACGTCGACGAAGGCAGGACCGCAACCACCAACCACGCCCACAATGTCGAGCTTGTCCTCATCAACCATGATGACATCGCCGAGCTGGTTCAGGACATGGGTGACGGCAGTACTGGTTGCTGCACCGTCTCGGGTAGAAAGAGCAAGACCGATCGTACCGGCGTTAACCGCCACGGGTGTGTTGGGAATCATTGTGGCGATGGCGTTATTTGGCAGGACCTCTTGTAGATCATGCTGGCGGACCCCCGCAGCAGCGGAGATGATAATAGTACTGCTTGGCAGGCCGTTGAGTTCCTTGGCCACGGCCAGAGTGATATTGGCAGGGGTAGTCAAGATAACGACGTCCGGTTGGTATGCAATGACCTCACTAGCCGTGGTAAACAGCTTGAAACCGAGCTGTTTGGCAAGCTTGCTGACCCGAGGATTAGTTGGATTGAGTCCGCTGATTTCGTCAACACCACTGTTAACAAGTCCTCTTATGATGGCGCCGCCCATATTGCCGACACCGACAACTGTAATTTTCATATTAATTCCTCCTTGTAGATAAGAACCCTAGTGACGAATCTGACCGTCACCGGTGATTTCGTATTTGATGGTGGTTAGCTGGCCTAATCCCATTGGCCCGCGGGCATGCAGCTTTTGGGTACTAATACCAATTTCAGCGCCAAAGCCGAAGACACCGCCGTCGGTAAAACGAGTTGAGGCGTTGACGTAGACACAGGCGGAGTTGATCCGTTGCTGGAATGACCGGCCCCGCTCAATGCTATCGGTAACAATGACCTCGGAGTGGTGGGTGCTGTGACGATTGATATGTTGGATGGCGTCATCTAAGGAATCAACTACCTTGACGGCCATGATTAAATCATTATATTCGGTATCCCAGTCTGCATCACTGGCTGCTTGTATTTGGGGCACAATGGCCCGGGCTTGATCGTCACCCCGGAGTTGAACACCGTGATCGATCAGGTCCTGAGCAATTGTCGGTAGGTACTTGGCCGCCACATCGCGGTGGATCAGGAGTTTCTCGGCAGCGTTGCAGACGGATGGCCGTTGAACTTTGGCGTTGACGGTGATGCCGGTAGCCATTCTTAGGTTTGCATCCCGGTCGATATAGACGTGACAGTTGCCGGCCCCGGTTTCAATTACAGGGACGGTAGCTGTTTTAACGACCCGCTGAATTAGGCCTTGGCCACCACGGGGGATAAGGACGTCAATATAGTCTGTCAGGTTCATCATCTCCTGGGCGAGCTCATGGCTGGTATCTTCAATTAATTGTACTGCATCGGCCGGCAGTCCCTGTTTCTCCAATGTATTTCGCAGAATATTAGCTAGGGCGGTATTAGTCCGGATGGCTTCCTTGCCACCACGAAGGATAACTGCGTTGCCGCTCTTGAATGTCAGGCCGGTGGCGTCTACGGTAACGTTTGGCCGAGCTTCGAAGATGATGCCGATGACGCCCAGGGGAACTCGCTGTTGCAGAATTTGCAGTCCGTCGGCATTTATCCAGCCCCGGTCGATTCGGGCGGTTGGGTCGGTCAAGTTGGCGATGGTCCGTAGTCCGTTGGCCATGTCAGCAATCCGCTGTTCGTTGACCATCAGCCGGTCGGTGAACTTCTTCGGCATGTTGGTAGCTTGGTTGAGATCGTCCTGGTTAGCAGTAATGACCTCATCCTGGTGGGCTAGTAGGGCGTCAGCCATGGCATTTAGGGCCTGATTTTTCGTGGCGGTGTCGAGTAGGGCCACCTGGCTCTCAGCTGCCTGGGCGCGTTGACCGATCTTAACTAGTGTTTCGTTCATGGTAAATTCCTCCTTACTATATTATTTGTTACTTGCCAAATTGAGTGCCGACTTCTTCACCATTGATGACCTGGAAGATAATCTTCGGGTCGGCACCGTTACAGAGGACCATTCGTTGGTGGGCCTTCATCACGGTGGCAGCGGCGTGAAGCTTGGTGACCATTCCCCCAGTACCGAAACGGGTGCTGGAGCCGCTGGCCGCGGCCGCCAACTCCGGCGTCATCTCGGCTACCCGGCGAATCGGCTGGGCATCAGGGTATTTGTGGGGGTCCTTGTTGTAAAAGGCATCGATGTCGGAGAGAACCACCAGCAAGTCGGCGTGGATCCGGGTGGCGACCAGGGCAGAAAGTTCATCGTTGTCACTGAAGGTAGTGTGGTGGTCCAGCTCGTCAACCGAGACCGGGTCGTTTTCGTTGATGATTGGTACGACGTGGTCTGCCAACAGGGTTGAGATAGTGTTGAGGACGTGCTGCCGACTGACCGGAAAGTGGAGAACGTCCCGGGTCAGGAGGAGCTGGCCGACCTTGGTCTGGTAGTCGAGGAAACGTTGCGAATAGATCCGCATCAGCTCGGTCTGCCCAATGGCAGCTAGGGCCTGCTGCCTGGCGATCTCACGCGGCCGTTCTTTTAAGCCCAGGCTGGCTAGACCGACTCCAATGGCCCCAGACGAGACGAGGACTATCTCGTAGCCTTGATGGTTGAGGGTGGCGAGGGTGAACGCCAGACCATCGATTGCCTGCAAGTTTGTTTGACCATTGGGAAGAATCAAACTGCTGGTTCCAACCTTGACGACGATTCGTTGTTTTTTTACTGCCATAAGGCAAATCCCTCCTTAAAACAAAAGCACGCCTTTAATCGAGACACCCGTTACGGCGTTACCATTCTCGTTTAAAGACGTACTTTACTCTTTTTAATTACTTATTTATATGTTTGTTCAGACTGGCTTGGATTCGGTATGACGACGGAGCTTGCAGCCGATGACCCCGTTCTCTGGACGGACCTACTATGACCATATCCTAATTTAACTTCACCGCGATTTATTTGTCAAGCATGAAGCAACCTAGCCCTGCTGGTCAAACTCTTCCAGCTTCTCGGCGGCCGCGGTCCAGGCCAGTTCAACCTCATCGGCCTTTTCTTTGGCAGTGTCTAATTCCTTCTGCAGGTCGGTTAGCTTACCAATGTCGGTTGCGATTTCTGGCTGACTCATTTTCTCCTGAAGCTGAGTTTGCTGTTCCTCCAACTCACCCATCGTGGCTTCCAGCTTATCCACCTGGCGTTGAAGTTTACGACGGGCTTTTTGCTGCTCCTTACTCTGTTGGTAGGACTGCTTGCCCGTATAAACAGTCGACTTTTGGGATGTAGCAGTGTCAGCCGGTGAAGCGGCGGACTGTTGCTTGGCCTGTTCAGCGAGGAAGTCATCGTAATTCCCCTCATAGTGGGTGATGCCATCCTTATGCATGTCAAGGACATCGGTGGCAACCTGGTTGATAAAGTAACGATCGTGGGAGACGAAGAGGACCGTCCCAGTAAACTCGTTGATGGCATTCTCTAGAACCTCTCGACTATCAATATCGAGGTGGTTAGTTGGCTCATCGAGGATCAAGAAATTAATCGGCTTAAAAGAAAGCTTGGTCAGCTCTAATCGAGCCTTTTCACCACCGGAGAGGTCATGAACCGGCTTGTAGACGTCATCACCGACGAATAGAAAGCTGCCCAGCAGGGAGCGGATGTCTTTTTCGGGAATCTCGGGGTGGTCGTCCCAGACTTCATCGAGAACGGTCTTTTTGGGGTGGAGCTGTTGCTGCTCCTGGTCGTAGTAGCCGATCTCAAGATTAGCCCCAAACTTAGCGGTTCCACTGATCAGTGGAATCTGGTGGAGTAGGGACTTGAGGAGGGTTGACTTCCCAATCCCGTTTGGGCCGATGATTCCGATTCGCTGAGGCTTGCGGACGGTGAAAGAGAGGGGACCGGCTAGAACTTGATCGTCGTAGCCAACTTTGGCGTTCTCAACGTCGAGTACCTCAGTCCCACTGTCCTGATCACTGTGGAAACGGAAGTGGATTGACCGATCATCGGTCTCAGGCCGTTCAAGGCGATCCATTTTTGCCAGCTGCTTGCGCCGTGCCTGCGCTCGCTTGGTGGTTGAAGCTCGAACAATATTGCGATTGACAAAGTCTTCCAGCTTAGCGATCTTCTTTTGCTGCTGGTCATAATGCTTCCACTCGGCCTTAAGCCGCTCCTGCTTATGGGTGACAAACTGAGTGTAGTTACCCGTGTAATGGGTCAGTGTTCGGTTGTCAAGATCGTAGACATCCTTGACAACATGATCGAGAAAGTAGCGGTCATGGGAGACGACCAGCAGGGCACCCCGGTAGCTCTTGAGATAATCCTCCAACCATGCCAGAACGTTCATGTCGAGGTGGTTGGTCGGTTCGTCTAGAATTAGAAGATTTGGTTCCTGAAGGAGGATCTTAGCCAGGGCCAGCTTAGTCTTCTGACCACCGGAGAGAGCATCGACGGGGGTATCGTAGTACTTTTCCCCAAAGCCGAAGCCGTGAAGAATCCCACGCATCCGGGATTCGTATTCAAAGCCGCCCCGTTTTTTGTATTCACCCTGAAGACGGTCGTATTTGTTAAGAACCTGTTGATACTGGTCACCATCCGGGTCTAAACTGGCTAGTTCCTCTTCTAACTGGTGAATTGTTTTTTCCATTTCGTGTAGGGGAGCAAAAACCAGGTCAAGTTCGGCCCAGATATTATTCTGGCTGTCGAGTCCCTGATCCTGGGCCAGGTAACCGATGGTCAGATCCTTGACTTTACTGATTGTTCCCTCGTCTGGCTGGGTAATACCAGCGATCATCTTCAAGAGGGTTGTTTTACCGGCTCCATTGCGACCAACGAGGGCTGTCCGTCCGTGGTCCTGGATCTGAAGATTAATATTGTGAAATAAGACGTCGGCACCGAAGCGGCGCATGACGTCATTAGTTTGTAAAAGTATCATGGATGAAACCTCATTAATATAGTATATTCAATCACTTTCCATTCTAGCAGATTTTGAGAAATTTATAAAAAAAGGGATTTTTATTGTTGACTGGTTCACAATAGGACGGAAAGTTGCTAGAATGAAGTGTAATGTAAATTTCACAAGCATTCAAATTAAAATTGATAATTTGCTCAACTATAAGCGTGAGAGTTAAGGTGGGCAATTGTTTAAAATTATTAAGTAGGAGGAACATATATGCCAAGCAAAAAGATTCCGCGAGCCACAGCCCGTCGTTTACCAATTTATTATCGTTATTTGACGGTGCTGCTAAATGCTAACAAGCAGCGAGTATCGTCCACTGAGCTGTCAGAGGCCGTTCAGGTTGATTCTGCTACCATCCGGCGGGACTTTTCTTATTTTGGTGAACTGGGGAAGCGGGGCTATGGTTACGACGTTGCCAACCTGTTGAAGTTCTTCAAAGGGATCTTGCACCAAGACTCTTTAATCAGCGTGGCTTTAGTTGGGGTTGGTAGCCTGGGGAGCGCCCTTTTAAATTACAACTTCCATCAGGATACTAACCTGCGGATCAGTGCGGCTTTTGATACCAAGCCAGAGTATGCCAATACGGTTAAGAGCGGAATTCCAATTTATCCGGCTGAAGAGATGATAACTCAGCTTAAGGAGCAGCAGATCGACGTGGTCATCCTGACAGTACCAGGATCTAAGGCCCAGAAGGTTGCTGATCAGCTGGTTGAGGCGGGCGTGAAGGGGATTTTAAACTTTACTCCGGTTCGCCTGTCCGTACCTAAGAGCGTTCAGGTCCAAAACATCGACTTGACCAACGAACTGCAGACTCTGATTTACTTTATCAAGAACTATTCTGAAGATAATAAGTGATATCAACGGAGCGGAAATGCTAAGCGTGTTTTCGCTCCGCTTTCGTATTTTAAATACAGCAGGAAAGATAAAATAGTCAAAATTGGTCAAACTTTCTTGTTGCAATTCGGAAAAAAGATGTTATAGTAATAACTGTGGTTAGCACTTAGAAACGTCGAGTGCTAAAATGATAAACTAATTTTAACAAGATGGAGGGATTAACGTGTTAAAACCATTAGGAGATCGCGTTGTTCTTAAAGCTGAAACTGAAGAAGAAAAGACGGTTGGTGGAATTGTCCTTGCTTCCAATGTAAAGGAAAAGCCAACTACTGGAAAGGTTATTGCCGTTGGTGAGGGTCGGACCCTAGACAACGGACAAAAGCTTACTCCAGCTGTTAAGGAAGGTGACCGGGTACTCTTCGATAAGTACGCCGGCAACGAAGTGGAATACAAAGGGGAGAAGTACCTGGTTGTCCACGAAAAGGATTTAGTCGCGGTAATTGACTAGATTCAATCAATAATCGAAATTAAACGTTAAAATCATTACATTAATTTGATGAGGTGACAATAAATGGCAAAGGAAATTAAGTTTTCTGAAGATGCACGGAACGAAATGCTCCACGGTGTTGATAAGTTAGCTAACACGGTTAAGACGACGATGGGTCCTAAGGGCCGCAACGTTGTCCTTGAACAAAGCTATGGCAACCCAACCATTACTAATGATGGTGTTACGATTGCTAAGAGCATTGAACTGGAAAACCACTTTGAAAACATGGGTGCTAAGCTGGTTTCCGAAGTTGCTTCCAAGACCAACGACATCGCTGGTGACGGAACCACAACTGCTACTGTTTTGACCCAAGCAATCGTCAATGCCGGGATGAAGAACGTTACGGCCGGTGCTAACCCAGTTGGTATTCGTCGTGGGATCGACAAGGCAACTCGGGCCGCTGTTGAAGCACTGAAGAAGATGTCACATGATGTTAAGACCAAGGATGACATTGCTCAGATTGCTTCCATTTCTGCGGATAACAAGGAAGTTGGTAAGCTGATCGCCGATGCCATGGAAAAGGTTGGTAACGACGGTGTAATTACCCTGGAAGATTCCCGTGGTGTTGATACCAGCGTTGATGTTGTTGAAGGGATGAGCTTCGATCGCGGTTACATGTCACAATACATGGTAACTGACAACGACAAGATGGAAGCCGACCTCGACAATCCATACATTCTGATCACTGACAAGAAGATCAGCAATATTCAAGACATTCTGCCATTGCTGCAAAATGTTGTTCAAGAAGGCCGGGCCCTCTTGATCATTGCTGATGACATCACTGGTGAAGCTCTGCCGACCCTGGTTCTTAACAAGATCCGTGGTACCTTCAACGTGGTTGCTGTTAAGGCCCCTGGCTTTGGTGACCGTCGTAAGGCTCAACTTCAAGATATTGCCGTATTGACCGGTGGTACTGTTATTTCTGATGACCTGGGTATGAACCTGAAGGACGCTACGGTTGAACAACTTGGCCAAGCCAACAAGGTTACGGTTACTAAGGATGCCACGACCATCGTTGACGGCGGTGGTGCCAAGGAAGCTATTGCTGAACGGGTTGACCAAATCAAGCAGGCTATCTCTAAGGCAACTTCTGACTTCGACAAGGAGAAGCTTCAAGAACGTCTGGCAAAGCTTTCCGGCGGTGTTGCCGTTGTTCGGGTTGGTGCTGCTACCGAAACTGAAATGAAGGAAAAGAAGTACCGTATTGAGGATGCCCTGAACGCTACCCGGGCCGCTGTTCAAGAAGGATTCGTACCTGGTGGTGGTACGGCATTGATCAATGTTCTGCCTGCTCTGGACAAGGTTGAAGCCGACGGCGATGAAGCAACTGGTGTCAACATCGTCAAGGATGCCTTGGAAGCACCTGTTCGTCAGATCGCTGAAAATGCTGGTGTAGAAGGCTCTGTCATTGTTAACCAACTGAAGAGCGAAAAACCAGGTATTGGCTACAACGCTGCTGACGGCAAGTTTGAAGACATGGTTAAGGCCGGGATTGTTGACCCAACCAAGGTTACCCGTTCTGCCCTGCAAAATGCTGCCTCAGTATCAGCACTTCTGCTCACCACTGAAGCCGTTGTTGCTGATAAGCCAGATGACAGCAAGAACAATGCCCCAGCTGCTCCACAAGGCGGCGCTGGCATGGGCGGCATGATGTAATCTGTCCCCCTAATCAAGTTGAATAGTTAAAATTAAATAACCGGTTGAGGATGATTCTTCAACCGGTTATTTTTATTTCCCGGGAAATATTTACCCAATGTAAAATTTTTGAGGACCGCGTTGAGACGGCTTTGTGGTAAAGTAGAACATGCACTAATGTTTAAGAAAAAGTAAACCTTGGCAGAGGGAGTCATGATGAAAAAACTAAAAGTACAAAAAATAAGTCTCTTTTCAGGGATCATGCTGGCCCTGAATTCTTTGATTGGGTCTGGCTGGCTTTTTGGGGCCGGAACCGCCGCTAGGGTCGCTGGACCGGCCGCTATTATTTCCTGGATTCTTGGGGCGGTGATCATTATCAGTATCGCCCTGACCTACGTCGAATTGGGGGCGATGTTTCCCGAAAGCGGTGGAATGAGCCGGTATGCTCAGTATAGTCATGGTCAGCTCCTTGGTTTCATTGCCGCCTGGGCCAACTGGATCTCCTTGATTACCTTGGTCCCAATGGAGGCGGTGGCCTCAGTTCAATATATGAGCTCCTGGCCCTGGTCATGGGCTAACTGGACTCATCATTTTATGCATGATGGCAACATAACCGCCAACGGTATGTGGGTGGTAATCCTTTTTATGCTGGCTTTCACCCTGATCAATTTCTGGTCGGTTAAGTTAATGACCCGGTTCACCAATTTGATTTCAGTATTTAAAATTGCTTTGCCGACGTTGACCATCCTGATGCTGATTATCTCTGGCTTTCATCCAGCTAATTTCGGTCACAGTGTTGGTACCTTCATGCCATATGGGAGTCGGTCGATCTTTGAGGCTGCGGCGGTATCTGGTATTATCATGTCCTACGATGCATTTCAAACAATTATCAACATGGGCGGCGAGATGGTGAACCCCCATAAGAATATTGTTCGTGGGGTCCTGATTTCGATGATCATTACCGCGGTGATCTATATCATGCTTCAAGTGGCCTTTATCGGAGCAATTAATCCGGCGATGCTGGCTAAGGACGGTTGGCACGGGATTAATTTCACATCACCATTTGCCGACATTGCCATCTTGCTCGGTATGAATTGGCTGGCAATTCTTCTCTATATGGACGCCTTTGTTTCGCCATTTGGAACCGGGGTGGCCTTCGTGGCGACGGCTTCCCGGGCCCTGGCGGCAATGACCCACACTAGGCATTTGCCCCAATGGTTGGGACGCTTAGCCCGGCGCTACATGATCCCGCGCTTTGCTATGGTGACCGACTTTATCCTGGCTGTTATTTTGGTTAATACCTTCCGGAACTGGAGCCTGTTGGCGACGGTTATTACCGGGTCAACCCTAATTGCCTACCTAACTGGACCGGTGACTGTGATGGCTCTGCGTAAGATGCGGCCGGACCTGAAGCGGCCTTTTGCCCCGGCCTATATGACTTGGCTGGCCCCGGTGGCCTTTGTTTTGGCTAGTCTGGCAATTTATTGGACAATGTGGCCGACGACGATTCAAGTTATCCTGGTGATTGCCCTGGGACTGCCAATCTACCTTTATTATGAGGCCCGGTATCATCACACCGCCTGGGGAGTACAGTTAAGGAGCAGTGCCTGGCTGTTATGTTACCTGGTCTTCATCTCAATCATGTCCTACGTGGGCAGTGAGGGATTCGGCGGTCAAAACTGGGTCAAGTACCCATGGGACTTTGTCGTCATCATCATCGCTTCCCTGTTTTTCTATTGGTGGGGGACGTGCAGCCACCTGCCAGCAATCGACCCCGGTGCTGAAGAGGTTAATCGGCGGGTCAAACTCTAGGAATGATTTGTTTCAATCAGCTAAAAAAGTTCCAAAATGCTTGTTGCAAACGATGGGAATAAATTATAATATTATCCAGTTATCTAAATTAAAGTGATAATTAAATTAATGGAGCCAATTTACTGACCCAAATAAATATCAATTGGGAGGGGAGAGACATGTGGCGTTATCTTAAACGCGTGTTGATTGGAAAACCATTAAAGACCCTTGATGAAGGGCAGACCCATTTGACAAAGTTTAAAGCCTTGGCAATGCTGTCGTCAGATGCTATTTCGTCAGTTGCCTATGGTCCAGAGCAGATCACTACGGTGCTGGTTACTTTGTCTGCGGCAGCAATCTGGTACTCAATCCCGATTGCGGCGATTGTTCTGATCTTATTGCTGGCGATCACACTGTCCTATCAACAGATTATCCATGCTTACCCGAGCGGTGGGGGTGCCTATGTGGTAGCTACCCGGAACTGGGGAAGCAACGGGGGCCTGTTCGCTGGGGGGTCGCTCTTGGTCGACTATATGTTGACCGTGGCGGTTTCCACAACCTCTGGGACCGAGGCAATTACTTCAGCAATCCCGGCTCTTTATCATTACTCGGTGCCAATCTCGATCATTATCGTCCTCTTGATCATGTTCATGAACCTGCGGGGGATGAGTGAGAGTGCCAACTTCTTGACCGTCCCGGTCTATTTCTTCGTCTTAATGACGATGGTCATGATTATCTGGGGTGGCTATAACATCATTACCGGCCAGATTCACTACCACGCGGTTGCCGACTATGGGACCCCGGTGGCGGGAATGTCATTTGTCCTGTTCATTCGGGCATTCTCGGCTGGTTCGTCCTCGCTGACTGGGGTAGAAGCCGTAAGTAATGCGGTTCCTAACTTCAACAAGCCTAAGGAAAAAAATGCGGCAACAACCCTGGCGATTATGAGTGCCATCCTGGCATTCTTCTTCATTGCCATCATCTTCTTCAGCTTCTACCTGGGGGTCGTACCGAACTCCCGGACAACGATCATGTCACAGATGGCGGCGCAGATCTTCGGTGGTCATGGCCTTGGCTTCTACCTGTTACAGTTGTCAACAGCCATGATTCTGGCGGTTGCTGCCAACACTGGTTTTTCAGCATTCCCAATCCTAGCCTTCAACATGGCCAAGGATAAGTATATGCCGCACGCCTTCATGGACCGGGGAGACCGGCTGGGTTACTCCAACGGGATCATCGCTCTGGCGGTAGGGGCAATCATCCTGATTTTGATCTTCCACGGGCAGACCAATATGCTGATCCCCCTGTACGCGGTTGGGGTCTTCGTACCATTTACCCTGTCCCAGTCTGGAATGATTATTCACTGGTTCCGTGAACGCCAAGGCTGGTGGGTTGGCAAGGCTTGCATTAACTTTGTTGGGGCCTTAATTTCACTCATCTTGGTTGTTTGTCTCTTCTGGCAGCACTTCGGTAATGTTTGGCCGTACCTGATCATCATGCCGCTTCTGCTCTACATGTTCCATGCTGTCCACTCCCACTACGTCAAGGTGGCAGCTCAACTGCGGGTGGCAGAAAAGACTAAGGTTCAGCTCCACGACTACGATGGCTCCACGGTCATTGTCCTAGTTGGTAACGTAACCCGGGTGACCCGGGGGGCTATCAACTATGCCCGTTCGATCGGTGATTACGTCATTGCAATGCACGTGTCGTTCGATGAGAACCCTGGTAAGGAGCACAAGACAGCCAACGAGTTCAAGGCGGAGTACCCGGATGTCCGCTTCGTAGATATCCACTCTTCCTACCGGTCAATTGCCAAACCAACCCTTCGTTTCGTTGATGTAATTGCCAAACGGGCTGAGGCGCGGAACTATTCGACTACCGTCCTGGTTCCTCAGTTTATTCCGAAGCACCCGTGGCAGTTGGCACTGCATAACCAGACCAGTGTCCGTCTGCGGGCCGTTCTGAACTCCCGTGAGAACATCATCGTAGCTAGTTATAACTATCACCTACATGAATAAAAAAGCAACGGTGTCCGGATTTGTCGGACACCGTTTTCGCTAGTAAGGAGTATTTATGGATAAGAAACAGCTGTTTTTCGGCCTGCTCTTTGCACTGGGCCTCTTCTTCACTGCTAGTTACTCCATTGACAACCGGGGGTTTCACTCGGGAGTTTATGGGGTTATCGGCTGTCTGTTGATGTTAGTTGCTTATTGCGGCTTTAACTGGGTTAAACTAAAAGCCCATGACCACCACACGCGGGTGATCCTGGGCTGGTTGGCTGCAATACTAGCTGTGATCGTTGTTTTGGATATTGCGGAAGCCATTTTGGCCTAAGCCGGTTGATAGGGTACCTCGTGTTTACGGGGCTGGCCCTTTTTTATTTGGAGTTGACCGTTGAAATAGTTGGTAAGCTGGTTGATTAGGTCGTCGCAGTCTACTTGATTGACGAAGACGGTGACCGTCACATTGACCCCGTATGTCTCGTTAGCCAGCTCAATCTGGTGCTCTTTGAGAAAGAAGCGGAGGCGGTCATGCTGGGCGTAACTGATGGTAATATCAACTGCTGTCTGCATAACGCGTTGGACGAGACCAGCCTGGTGAATAGCGTTGGTGGTGACGTTGCTATATGCCCGGATTAGTCCGCCTGCACCGAGCTTGATACCACCGAAGTACCGGGTCACCACAGCGACAACGTTATGGAGCTTAGCCAGCTGGAGGGACTCTAGGATCGGTATTCCGGCCGTTCCGCTGGGTTCGCCGTTGTCGCTTTCCCGCTGGACCTGGTCGGATTCACCGATCATGTATGCAAAACAGTTGTGAGTAGCCTTGCGGTTGGCCGTCTGGATACGTTCGATGAAGGACTGGGCATCCGCCTCGTTCTCTATTCGACCGAGCGAGCAGATAAAGCGGGACTTCTTAATGACCATCGTGAAGCTGGTGTTTTTAGCGATGGTAATGAATGGTTCTGACATATGAAAACTTCTTTCGTGATTTTTACTAAATTCTCCGTACTTACTAAGTAGGGGGGATGACGATGAACTTAGACGAGTATTATGGCCGACGGGTTCTGGTCGACCAGCCACAGTGGCAGGAGACCATCCCACCTACATCGGTTGAGGTCATGCCCACAATGGAACTGCACGGCCAACGGGTACGTTGTCTGCGTTGTGGTCATGAGACAAATCGACGACTGGCTGCTCTGCCTAACGATGAGTTCTACTGTCCGCATTGTATTAACTTAGGTCGAGTCTCGACGTTAAATAAATTTTATCATGTTCCCGAGCCAAATCAATTCACTGTACAGCGGCCGGTGCTGACCTGGACGGGACAATTATCGCCATTGCAGGAAGAGGCCGCTGTCAAGGTTGATCAGGGGTTGGCTGCCCGGTGGTACCAGCTTTTGTGGGCGGTAACTGGAGCTGGGAAGACCGAGATGATGTTTTACGGAATCGCCCATGCCCTGGAACGCGGCGAACGATTGGCGGTGGCCTCGCCCCGGGTGGACGTCTGCTTAGAATTGTATCCTCGACTTGAGGCAGCATTTCAGAATACAACGATGGTCCTGCTGCACGGCCGTCAGGAGCTGCCCTATCGTTATGCCCAGCTGACGGTCTGCACAACCCACCAGCTGCTCCGTTTCTACCATGCTTTCGATAACCTGATCATCGATGAGGTGGATGCCTTTCCCTTTGCTGCTAACGACGCTTTGCTATATGCCAGTCAACAGGCGATTAAGGAGGACGGGGGATGTTTATACCTGACCGCAACCCCAGGCCCGGTCCTTTTGCGGCGGGTAAAGCGGGGAGAATTGACGGTGAGCTACCTGCCGCTTCGCTATCACGGCCACTTGCTGCCACGGATCAACCTGCAGCTGGCCCCGGGGTGGCGACGTGGCCTTCGGCGGGGACACTTACCGACTAGCCTGGTTGCCCGCCTGCGCCGGTCGTTGGCTGATGGTTACCGATTCCTACTATTTTTGCCACATGTAGCGGACCTGGCAGCGGTTGAGCCCCTTTTACGTGAGACCCTGCCAGGATGTTCCTTTGCCACGGTGCATGCGACGGATCGGCACCGGCTGGCTAAGGTCCAGGCGATGCGGGATGGTAAATACGATTTCCTGGTAACCACTACCATTATGGAACGGGGCGTTACCTTTCCGGAGATTGATGTTTTTGTCTTGGGAGCCGATGAACCAATCTTCTCTTCGTCGGCTCTGGTGCAGATCGCCGGTCGTGCTGGTCGTGCGGTCAGTCGGCCAACGGGAACGGTCTGTTTTTGGATTGCGACTCAGTGCCGACGAGTGCGGTCGGCGGTACGCCAGGTGGATTTCATGAATCGTAAGGGCCGGAGCTTACAGCAATGAATTGCTTGCTCTGCAATGCCCACTTGCCGGTTCGGTTGAAGATACGTGACTTAGTCATGCTACGTCCGCTGGCCCAGCCCACGCTTTGTGAGCAATGTCGGGCGCGCTTTATTCAGATCGATCCCACCCATGCCTGTCCCGGCTGCAGTCGGCCGCAAGAACATACCCGCTTGTGCCCGGAGTGTACGGCTTGGCAGCACCAGTATGGTTGGCATCTTCATCATCAGGCCCTTTACACCTACAATGATGCCATGAAGGAGTATGTGCACTGTTATAAGTTTGCGGGTGACTATCGATTGCGGGTCGTCTTTCAGTCGGTACTAGAGGCACGAATACGTAGGATAGCAGCAGACGTGGTGGTGCCTATTCCAGTAACGCGGACGACAATGGCTACTCGGGGATTCAATCAGGTTCTGGGAATGTTAGGGGGAGTTGTCGTGACCCCGGCCCTGCGGCACTGCGCCACTGACAAGGTTGCCCAATCCCACAAGACTCGTCAGGAACGCCTACAGACTCCACAGCCCTTTGAACTGGTTGATCCCATGATGGTGCGTGGGAAACGGGTCCTATTGGTAGATGATATCTATACGACGGGTCGGACACTTTACCACGCAGCAGACCTTCTTAAAGCGGCGCAATGCTGTGAATTGACAAGCCTTTCCCTGGCACGTTAAATAATTTTAAAGGTTGATGAAAACGGTTTGTTTATTGACCGGAACTACACTATAATAATCTATAGGATATGAGAAGAGTGGTCCTTCTGATATCAGATCAAGCATATGCTTGGACTGAAAGGAGAGATGTTTGATGTTAAAGTTCAATATTCGTGGTGAAAACGTTGAAGTCACTGACTCAATTCGTGACTATGTAGTAAAGCGGATTAGTAAGCTTCAAAAGTTCTTTGAGGACAATGTTGAAGCAACCGCCCACGTGAACTTGAAGGTTTATCCAAACCGGACTTACAAGGTCGAAGTAACCATTCCGCTTCCGTACTTGACGCTGCGGGCCGAAGAGACCTCAAATGATATGTACGGTAGTGTTGACCTGGTAACTGATAAGCTTGAACGTCAAATTCGGAAGTACAAGACCAAGATCAACCGGAAGTCACGTGAAAAGGGCTTCAAGAACTTAGAATTCGTTCCGAGTGATGACGATTCAGCAAACAACGACGACTTAAAGATCGTACGGACAAAGCAGGTTTCCTTGAAGCCAATGGATCCTGAAGAGGCGGTCTTACAAATGGATATGTTAGGGCATGACTTCTTTGTCTTCCAGGATGCTGAAACTAACGGAACGAGCATCGTCTACCGTCGTCGTGACAATCGCTACGGCCTGATTGAAGCTGAATAATAAACAATAAAATATCTTTTGTAAGGACTATGGCAATACTGATTGCGATGGCCCTTTTTGTTTGGTGAATCCCCGGGTTGCTTTAGGTTTCAAAGCGGGGTGGAAAGTGGTAAAATACTTAAGTTAGAATAAAATATAATTGGCTTGAGTAGCACTTTTTAATGGATTTTAGCTCGAGCTAGTAAATTAGGAAGGACGCTTTTATGGCCAACATTTTAAAAAAATGGATCGAAAGTGATCGTCGTGAGTTACGGCGAATTAACAAGATCGCAGATAAAGTTGACGGTTATGCTAAAAAAATGGCTGCAATGACTGACGAACAGCTACAGGCAAAAACGCCAGAGTTCCGCCAGCGCTACCAAAATGGCGAATCACTGGACGACATGCTGCCAGAGGCGTTTGCTGTTGCCCGTGAAGGAGCTAAACGGGTACTGGGTCTGTACCCATTCCACGTTCAGGTTATGGGGGGCATTGTACTCCATGAAGGAAATATCGCCGAGATGAAGACTGGTGAGGGGAAGACCCTGACCGCAACGATGCCGGTATACCTCAATGCCCTATCTGGCAAGGGGGTTCACGTTATAACGGTTAACGAGTACCTTTCCAAGCGTGATGCCACCGAGATGGGACAGCTTTACAACTGGCTGGGTTGCAGTGTCGGCATCAATAACTCTGAGATGAGCCCCGACCAGAAGCGGGAAGCTTACAAGGCCGATATCATGTACTCTACCAACAGTGAAATTGGTTTCGACTACCTGCGTGATAATATGGCGGTTTACAAGGAGGACCAGGTGCAGCGTGGCCTGAACTATGCCATTGTCGACGAGGTGGACTCGATCCTGATCGATGAGGCCCGGACGCCGCTGATCATTTCCGGACCAGGGACGGGGACCTCCAAGCTCTATAAGCAAACGGACCGGTTCGTCAAGCAGTTGAAGAATGAGGTTGATTACAAGGTCGACCTGGAGTCCAAGACAGTGTCTTTGACGGATACCGGGATTCAAAAGGCGGAAAAGTACTTCAACCTGAAGAACCTTTACGACCCAGAGAACACCCCACTGACCCACCACCTAGACCAGGCGTTGCGGGCCAACTACATCATGCACCTGGACAAGGACTACGTGGTTTCTGATGGCGAGGTCCTGATCGTCGACTCATTCACCGGACGGGTGATGCAGGGACGGCGATTCTCCGATGGCCTTCACCAGGCAATTGAGGCCAAGGAAGGCGTCGAGATTCAAGAAGAAAACAAGACGATGGCCAATATTACCTACCAGAATCTGTTCCGGATGTATAACAAACTGGCCGGGATGACCGGGACTGCAAAGACGGAGCAGGAAGAATTCCGAGAGATCTACAACATGGAAACAATTTCGATCCCAACGAATAAACCGGTTATTCGAAAGGATGAACCAGACTTGCTCTACCCAACCCTGCAAAGCAAATTTGCGGCGGTCGTTAAGCGGATTAAGAAACTCCACGAGAAGGGGCAGCCGATCCTGGTCGGGACCGTGGCGGTTGAAACTTCCGAGTACTTGTCTCATTTGCTGGATCAAGAACATATTCCGCATGTGGTTTTAAATGCCAAGAACCACGCTAAAGAGGCTGACATTATCAAGAATGCCGGTCAGAAAGGTGCCGTAACGATTGCCACCAACATGGCTGGACGGGGAACTGATATTAAGCTTGGCCCCGGTGTTCGAGAACTTGGCGGTCTGGCCGTGATTGGGACCGAACGGCACGAGTCGCGGCGGATTGATAACCAGTTGCGTGGTCGTTCTGGCCGGCAGGGAGATCCTGGATTGTCCCAGTTCTACCTGTCCTTAGAGGATGACCTGATGAAGCGGTTCGGTGGTGACCGGATCAAGAACTTCCTGCAACGGATGAAGGTTGACGACGACGATGCTGTTATTAAGAGTCGGTTCCTGACC
This sequence comes from Limosilactobacillus pontis, assembly GCF_002940945.1. Taxonomy (GTDB): domain Bacteria; phylum Bacillota; class Bacilli; order Lactobacillales; family Lactobacillaceae; genus Limosilactobacillus; species Limosilactobacillus pontis_A. The sequence continues at coordinate 115,338 of NZ_PNFV01000003.1, read as the reverse complement.
CGTCAGGTTGAATCAGCCCAGAAGCGGGTTGAAGGGAATAACTACGACTCTCGGAAGAACGTTCTCCAGTACGATGACGTGATGCGTGAGCAGCGTGAGATTATCTACAAGGAACGGCAGCAGATTATCACTGAGGATAAGTCGCTGAAGTGGGTTCTGATGCCGATCTTCAAGCGGACTATCCAGCGCGAGGTTGAACAGCATACCCTAGGTGACAAGAAGGATTGGGACCTGAAGGGAATCGTTGACTTTGCTGAGGAGGTTCTGGTCAAGCCGGATACGGTTAAGGTTGCCGACCTCAAGGGCAAGAGCAAGGACGAGATGGTTGACTATCTGATGTCTTTCGCTCAGGGCGTTTACAAGGATAAGCAGCGTCAGCTCTATGACCCGGCCCAGATGTTGGAATTCGAAAAGGTCGTCCTTTTGCGGGTAGTTGACTCCCACTGGACGGATCACATTGATGTGATGGACCAGTTCCGGCAGTCAGTTGGTCTGCGGGGATATGGTCAATTGAACCCGCTGGTTGAATACCAGACGGCCGGTTACCATATGTTCGAGCAGATGATCGCCGATATTGAGTATGAGACAACCCGGCTCTTTATGAAGTCTGAGATTCGGCAGAATGTGACCCGATAAAAATAGATCTAACGATTGCTACTAGTTTGTAAGGTACGGCAGTAAGGTAACCCATGACGGTACCCCCTGCCGTATATTTATATATGGAGGTACGATTGTGGAATTAAGTGAAGCTAAGAAACAAGTAGAAGCAATGCAACAAGAAGTTGCCCGCTTCGGGAGGTCTCTTTGACCTTGATGCACTAGACGAGAGCATTGCAGAAAATGAACAGAAGATGGCCCAGCCTGATTTCTGGAACGATAATGAGGCCGCTCAGCGGGTTATCAACGACAACAACGCATTGAAGGAGAAGCGTGACACCTTTGTTCAGCTGCGTGACCAGATTGCCAACTTGATGACGACAATCGAGCTATTGTCGATGGGGCCTGATCCCGACTTGCAACAGGAACTTGACAGCTCCTTTGAAAAGACCAAGAAGGCCCTGGACCAATACCGGCTCAATCAGCTACTCGATGGTGAATACGATGCCAAGAATGCCATCCTAGAAATTCACCCTGGGGCTGGGGGGACTGAGGCCCAAGACTGGGGATCAATGCTCTTGCGGATGTACGTCCGCTGGGGTGAGCAGCATGGCTTCAAGGTCGAGACCGCCAGCTATGAAGCTGGTGATGCGGCCGGGATCAAGAGTGTTACCCTTCTGATCAAAGGTCATAACGCCTTTGGCTACCTTCGCAGTGAGAAGGGAGTTCACCGTTTGGTGCGGATCTCGCCGTTTGACGCGGCTGGCCGGCGTCACACCTCCTTTGCCTCAGTCGACGTAATGCCGGAGCTTGATGAGAGTGTCCATATCGACATCGACCCATCTGACTTGCGGGTTGACACCTTCCGGTCGAGCGGAGCTGGTGGTCAGCACATCAACAAGACGGAATCGGCTGTCCGGATTACCCACCTGCCGACTGGGATTGTCACCTCGTCGCAGGCAGAACGTTCCCAGCTGCAGAACCGGGTAACTGCGATGAATATGCTGAAGTCTAAGCTTTATGAATTGGAAGAAGAGAAGAAGGCCAAGAAGCGGGCCGAGATCGAGGGTGAACAGTTGGAAATCGGCTGGGGCTCCCAAATCCGCTCCTACGTCTTTCATCCCTACACCCTGGTTAAGGATAACCGGAGCGGTTACGAAACCCACAACGGGCAGGCCGTGATGGATGGAGACCTTGATCCCTTCATCAACGCCTACCTGCAGTGGAAACTCAGTCAGAAGAATCCGCAATAATGGAGATTGCGGTTACAGCAGAAAGCAAGTAAGATTAACTTAAAGGAGTGGTGCAAATGCGTGAAAGTCGTCATCGTCGTTTGACCCGGTCAGCTTCCGACCGGATCATCGGTGGGGTCTTTGGGGGCTTTGGTCAGTATCTTCACATTTCGGCTAACCTCCTACGGATTATCTATGTTATCTTGACCATTATGACTGCAATTGTGCCGGGTGTGATCATCTACCTAATCCTACTGATTATCATGCCACCGGATCCTAGCAAGCCGGGAATCCTAGGGATGTTGCATGCCCTAAACGATTTGGGCAAGCAGGCGGATCATTCTCAGACCCGGCGTCAGCTGACAGACGTGGAAGAAAAGGACATTAAAAGAAATGAGCGATCATAATGGGATTTTGGAAAAAAGTACTGATTGACACGATCTTGTTTATTGCCCTGGCGGGACTCTTTGCGGGTACGGGGATGTTCTACATTAGTAGTGCCTGGATGGCGCTTCTGGCCAGCTTTGTGTTAGCAATTCTCAACGTCCTGGTTAAGCCCATCCTGGTGATCCTGTCGCTACCGATCAATATTTTGACGTTGGGGCTATTTAGTATTGTGATTAACGGAGTAATGCTTGAGCTGACCTCCTTATTTGTTGGGTCAGGATCTTTTAGCTTCTCTTCGTTCTGGAGTGCGTTGCTAATTGCCATTATTATGTCGATCTGCAACACCCTGATCACTGATCACCAAGAAAACAGTTATTAATAAAGGAGTGAATGGTTGTGCCAAACAGCGTTACGGTTAAGGAATTAGTTGAGAAGGTCCGGCTGAAGGTTCTCCAGGGTGAGGACTACCTTGACCGGCCGATTACCACCAGTGATATTTCACGGCCAGCCCTGGAGTTTGCTGGGTACTTCAAGCACTATCCAGCCCTGCGGATCCAGTTATTAGGAATCACGGAGACGTCATTTTCCAAGGACCTGACCCACGAGAAGATGGTTAAGTACATGACTAAGATGTGCACTCCACAGACGCCATGTTTTGTAATCTCTACCAACCTGCCAATCCCGGCGGAACTGAAGGTGGCGGCCGAGGAAGCCCATATTCCAATCCTCGGAACGCACCTGACGTCTTCACAGATACTCAGTAACATGACCTCCTTCCTATTAGGCCGGTTAGCACCGCGGAAGTCGCTGCATGGGGTTCAGGTCGATATCAATGGTGTTGGAGTCCTGATTACCGGGGATTCCGGAGTCGGTAAGAGTGAAACCGCCTTGGAACTGGTTCGACGGGGACACCGGCTGGTTGCTGATGACCGGGTGGAGGTTTACGCCCGTGATGAACAGACCCTGATTGGGAGTGCCCCGGCGATTTTGGAGCACCTGATGGAGATTCGGGGGATCGGAATCATTGACGTTGCTACCCTTTACGGAACCGGGGCCGTCATGCCCAATGATAAGATCGACCTGATCGTCCACCTGGAGACTTGGACCCCGGATGCTAAATTTGACCGACTGGGAGACCGGGGCGATACCCAGACCATTCAAGGGGTTATTATTCCTAAGGTTTCTGTGCCGGTTAAGATTGGGCGGAACCTGGCGATTATCATTGAATCAGCGGCAATGAATTACCGTGCTGAGACAATGGGCTACGACGCTACTGAAACGTTTGACCGTAACCTGAATAAGCTGATTAAAGAAAACTCCGCCCGGGACAGTAAGAAGGGTCAGAAGTAATGGCAATGACAATTACCGCCGCCCTCAACCCGATTGCCCTGCAGTTTGGCCCCTTCGTCATTCACTGGTACGGGGTTATTATTGCAACCGGGGTGGTTCTGGCACTCTGGCTGGCGATCCGTGAAGGAAAACGGCAGAGAATCCCCGAGGACTACTTTTATGACTATCTTCTCTGGGCCTTGCCAGTTGCCATCGTTTGTGCCCGGCTCTACTACGTTACCTTCCAATGGCCGTATTATGCGGCCCACCCGGGGGAGATCATTGCCATCTGGGATGGGGGAATCGCCATCTATGGGGCCATTCTGGGTGGATTCTTGGTTCTCTACCTTTTTTGCCGGGCTCGTCACCTGTCGATGTGGGCCATGCTTGACGTAATCGCGCCGACCGTTATCCTTGCCCAGGGAATCGGCCGCTGGGGCAACTTCATGAATCAAGAGGCCTTTGGGATAGTCACTACGCGGGCGGCGCTACTGGCTCAGCATATTCCTACTTGGATTGTCAACCAGATGGACATCGGTGGCCAGTACCGGGTGCCAACCTTCTTATACGAGTCGATTTGGGACCTGCTGGGCTTTATTATGCTGATCAGCCTGCGTCATCGCAATCACCTCTTTCGGCGCGGCGAGGTTTTCCTGACCTACGTGATGTGGTACGCATTTGGCCGCTTCTTCATTGAGGGGATGCGGACTGACAGCTTAATGATTGGTTCTGTGATTCGTGTGTCGCAGCTATTGTCATTGGTGTTCTTTGCTGGAGCACTGGTCGTTTTACTGATACGTCGCCGCCAGGGAAATGTTCCCTGGTATCAGCAGTCAAAGTAATACTTAATAGAGGAGAGATTAATCATGACGGAAAAAGTAGCAGTGTTGGGTGCCGGTTCCTGGGGCAGTGTCCTGGCTAACCTGTTGGTCGATAACGGTCACAAGGTTGAGCTGTGGTCGCGGGACCAGGAACAGGTTGACCGTCTGAACAAGGAACACGTTAACCCGGCCTACATGAAGAACTTTACCTATTCCAGCAAGCTCCACGCTACAACTGATATGAAGGCTGCTGTCAAGGGAGCTGACGTTATTCTGATTGTGATTCCGACCAAGGGGATTCGTCAGGTGGCCCATCAACTTAATACGGTCCTGGCCGAACTCAACCAGCAGTCGCTGATTGTGCACGCTACCAAGGGATTGGAACAAAACACCTATAAGCGGCCATCTGAAATGCTCAAGGAAGAAATTGATCCTAAGTATCGGCGTGACATCGTAGTGCTTTCCGGCCCAAGTCACGCTGAGTCGGTGGCGATCAAAGATATGACCGCGGTTACGGCGGCCTGTGCCAACCTAGCTGATGCCGAAAAGGTTCAGCAGCTCTTCAGTAACTCTTACTTCCGGGTTTATACCAATGACGATGTGATTGGCGCCGAATTTGGGGCGGCCCTGAAGAATATTATTGCCATCGGCGCTGGTGCCCTCCAGGGATTAGGCTACCATGACAATGCTCGGGCAGCCTTGATCACTCGGGGCCTAGCAGAGATCCGGCGCCTGGGCGTGGCCTTCGGCGCCAATCCGATGACCTTTATTGGGCTATCTGGAGTTGGTGACCTGGTTGTGACAGCAACAAGCAAGAATTCACGAAACTGGCGAGCCGGCTACCAGCTTGGCCAGGGTCAACAGCTTGACGACGTCATCAATAACATGGGAATGGTGATTGAGGGTGTCTACACGACTAAGGCGGCCTACGAACTCAGCAAGAAGCGACAGGTGCCGATGCCAATTACCGATGCCCTATATCAAGTCCTGTATAAGGGTGAAGACATCAAGACCGCAATTTCTCAACTGATGAACCGTGACCTGACTTCCGAAATGGAATAAGTATGGTAAAATATGATCGGGTAACTTTGAGAGAAATTGAAGTTATGGAAAGGATTTTGTAGTTATGAAACGTGTTAGAAAGGCAATCATTCCGGCTGCCGGCTTGGGGACTCGTTTTCTCCCCGCTACGAAGGCATTAGCCAAGGAAATGCTGCCAATTGTTGATAAGCCAACGATTCAATTCATCGTTGAGGAAGCGCGGAAGTCTGGAATCGAAGATATCGTCGTGGTTGATGGAAAGAACAAGCGCTCCATCGAAGACCATTTCGACTCCAACCCAGAATTGGAAGACAACCTGCGCTCTAAGCATAAGGATGAAATGTTGAAGCTGGTGGAAGATACCACTGACATCAACATCTACTTCATCCGTCAATCACACCCTCGTGGTCTTGGGGACGCTGTTCTGACGGCTCGGGACTTCATCGGGGACGAACCATTCGTGGTTATGCTCGGTGATGATCTGAACAACATCAACAACAACGGTGAACCGCTGACCAAGCAACTGATCGAGAGCTACCAGCAGACTGGAGCCTCCACTCTGGCCGTAATGCGGGTACCTCATGAAGACACCGCTAAGTATGGGGTCATCAACCCAAGCAAGGAGGTTACACCAGGCCTCTACAACGTCACAAGCTTTGTTGAAAAGCCGGCACCAAAGGACGCACCAAGTGACCTCGCTATCATTGGTCGTTACGTCTTTACCCCAGAAATCTTTGATGTTCTGGCTAAGACGAAGCCTGGTAAAGGGAATGAAATTCAACTGACTGACGCCATTGATACCCTGAACCAGACACAACGGGTTTTTGCTCGTGAATACAAGGGTGACCGTTATGATGTCGGTAACAAGTTTGGCTGGGTCAAGACCAATATCGAGTATGGTCTGCAACACCCACAGGTAAAGGATGAATTACGCGAGTACATCAAGGAACTGGGCGCTAAACTGACTGCTGAAGACAAGAAGAATCATAAAAAGTAATCTATTAAATAAAGAATCCGCTGACAATGGGCAGCGGATTCTTTGTTTACTTATAATAAACAAGTTGATAGACAAGAATGGCCTTAGTCGGTATGATGGGATTGATGATTTGTGATGGGAGGAGATCATATGGCAGAGACAAAGAACTATGATGTGGTTGTAATCGGTGCTGGTCCTGGCGGGATGACGGCAGCAATGTACGCATCCCGGGCCAACTTGTCCGTGGTGATGCTTGATCGGGGAATCTACGGTGGTAACCTGAATAATACGGCTTCGATCGAGAACTACACCGGCTTTAAGAATGTACAGGGACCGGAGCTGGCTAAACAGATGTATGATGGTGCTACTCAGTTTGGTGCCGAGTACGCCTATGGAACCGTTACTAAATTGATTGACAAGGGAGTAACCAAGGAGATTACAACCGACATGGGTGATACATTTATCGCTAAGGCGGTTGTGATTGCCACCGGTTCGACCCAGCGCCACTTGGGCGTTTCGGGTGAGGAAGAATACAGTGGCAAGGGTGTCTCTTATTGTGCTGTCTGCGACGGGGCCTTCTTCAAGGGTCGTGACCTGATTGTTGTTGGTGGTGGTGACTCTGCAGTTGAGGAGGGAATGTACCTGACCCAGTTGGCTGCCAAAGTAACGGTGCTCGTTCGTGGTGATCACCTGCGGGCTCAGCCATTATTGCAGGATGAGGCACGTAAAAACGATAAGATGACGTTCGTTTTTAACACCAGTGTTACCGCAATTGTCGGTGATCAGACCAAGGTAACCGGGGTCAAGACTCACAACAACGCCACCGGTGCTGATAGTGAAATGGCTGCGGACGGGGTCTTCATTTATGTCGGTAGTTTGCCGATGACTGCTCCGTTTAATGGCCTTGGAATCCTCGATGATCAGGGATGGATCAAGACCGATACCCAGATGCGGACCAGTGTGCCGGGTATCTTTGCCATCGGGGACGTTCGGGAGACCCCACTGCGCCAGATAGCAACTGCGGTTGGTGATGGGGCGATTGCCGGTCAGCAGGTCTATCAATATATCAACGCAACAAAGTAATCGTCAGCACTGACCAGAATTGGTTGGTGCTTTTTTTGCGTCAGGACCGGGTTCAATTATCTAGCCGCCGCAGGGAATTACGCTAACCAACATCGAGTGAAACTTTAGTAAAACAATTAGTAAACGTCCCCTTCAAAACTAATCTGCGGTATACTAGACAGCAGAGAAAATAGTAAAGGAGACTTCACTGTGAGCTGGAAAGATACCTATCAAGTTTGGAAAGAGCGGACGGATCTCAATCCGCAATTGAAGCAAGAGCTGGATGCCATGAATGATGACAAAGAAATAGAGGACGCCTTCTACGGTCCTTTGTCATTCGGAACGGCGGGAATGCGTGGCCTGATGGGGCCAGGAATTAACCGGATGAACATCTATACCGTTCGCCAGGCCACCGAAGGGTTAGCAACCTTGATGGATTCCCTCGGTGATGACGTTAAGAAGCGTGGGGTTGCGATTGGTTACGATTCTCGTCACCACTCCTACCAATTTGCCCACGATTCTGCCCGGGTCTTGGGTGCCCATGGTATCAAAGTTTACATTTATGATAACGTGCGGCCAACACCTGAATTGTCCTTTGCCGTTCGTGACAACCATACTTACGCTGGGATCATGATCACGGCCAGCCATAACCCGAAGGAATACAATGGTTACAAGATTTATGGTGAAGATGGCGGTCAGATGCCACCGAAGGAATCAGACATGATGACCGGTTACATCCGTAAGATCACCGATATCTTTGATATTAAGCTGGCTGACGAGCAGGAAATGCTCAATAACGGACTTGAAACGGTTATGGGCGAGGACGTTGACCATGCTTACCTGCAACATGCCAAGGAGGTTACGGTCAACCCCGAACTGGCTAAGGAATACGGTAAGGATATGAAGTTCGTCTTTACGCCTCTCTGTGGAACCGGTCGGATGCTGGGGGAACGGGCCCTACGCCAAGCCGGTTTCACCAACTTCACGATTGAGCCAACCGAGGCCCAGCCAAATGGTGACTTCCCTGGTTTGGAACACCCAAATCCAGAGTTTCCTGAAGCCTTTGTGCGGTCTATCAAGCTTGGCAAGCAGATTGATGCTGACGTTCTGATTGCTACCGATCCTGATGCTGACCGGCTTGGTTGTGCAGTTCGTCAACCAGACGGCGAATACCAATTGCTGACTGGGAACCAGATCGCCTCCATTATGCTCCACTACATTCTTGAAGCTCACAAGCAGGCTGGTACCCTGCCGAAGAATGCTGCTGCAGTTAAGTCAATTGTTTCTACCAACTTTGCGGCTAAGATTGCCGAGAGTTATGGGGTATCAATGATCAACGTTCTGACTGGCTTCAAGTGGATTGCTGACCAGATTCACCAGTACGAGACTGGTCAGGCTGATCACACCTTCATGTTTGGTTTTGAAGAGAGCTACGGTTACCTGGTTAAACCGTTCGTCCGGGACAAGGACGCTATTCAATCCCTGACCCTGTTGGCCGAAGTTGCTGCTTACTACCGGAGCCGGAAGATGACGCTGTACGATGGTTTACAGGAACTCTTCAAGAAGTACGGTTACTTCCGTGAGAAGACGATTGCTAATACCTACGCTGGGGTTGACGGCCCAGCCAAGATTCAGGGCCTGATGAAGAAATTCCGTGAGGAGGCTCCACAGGACTTCGCCGGTCACAAGGTAATGATTAGCGAGGACTTCGCCAAGGGGACAAAGACGACGGCTGATGGCAAGATCAGCGAGTTGGGAATTCCAGAATCCAACGTGCTGCGCTACGTGCTGGATGATGAAACCTGGATTGCGATCCGGCCATCCGGAACGGAACCAAAGCTGAAGTTCTACATCGGAACGAGTGCGGACTCCCTCGACAAGGCCAATGCTAAGTTAGCCGACTTTGAAAAAGCTCTGCAGGCGTTTGCTGAGGAATAAAATTATAAAATTAATAACTAATGGCATTAGATGTGAATACCTTGCATCTAATGCCATTATTTGTATATTACATGGTAATTTAAATTACATTTGACTTGTACTATAATTAAAATATAACCATTGAATAATTTATAGGCCTATAAGGTTTGGCCATAGTTAGGGGGAGCTTTGGTGGATAATCAAGCACAGGATACAAAAGAACAGCAGTTGGTATTTTTCAGTTATATTGATAAGGAGACAGGAAAGGTCCTGGCCCAGGATCAAGCATCTGGACAAAGCGGCCAACCGATTGAGTATCAACCTAATGAAAGATTAGCAACATTGGAGAAGCAGGGATATACCCTGGCTTATAATGGTTTTCCCCAAGGGGCACGATACTCAGAGAATGATCAGATGAATCAGGTCTTTGCAATCTTGCTTAAGCATAAGCAAAAATTGGTAATGGCTGATGAAATTCAGGGTAATAGCCAGCTTCCTGATTCATCAAAATCCTATACGTTAACGATTAGTTTCGTTGATGAACAGGGAAATGAATTGCACCCAGCTGTAACTCAGCAATCGGTTTGGCGATGTCCGGTTATTATTGATGAGGTTACTGGTGCAGTGATTAGTCGAAAGAACGATGAATGGAAACCGACCCAAGAACAGTATGAGCCAGTTTCTGTTCCAGTGGTTAAGGGATACCTGGCCGATAAATCGGTTTTGCCTAGTCAGCCTGTTGTCCAGCAAAATATCAATAGTATGGTTGTATATCAGCCGTTGGGCAAAATCGTACCGATCATGGTAAATGGTCAGTCGGTGCCAAATGTAGCTTCCGTCCAGTACCGAAACGATCCGGATAATGCTAGTAAGGTGGCTGTTCAGTCCTTGCCGCAGGTAACTGGCTATACAAATAATCTACGGAGCTTAATGCCGCTAGATCCTTTGAAGGACACTAAAGTGCTTTATGAGGCAACTACGGCGAGTAAATCCGTAGTATCAACGTCGACATCCAGTCAGAAGCCGGTCAATGATAAGGGTTCCCAGGAGGTTTACCATTACACTGTTCACTTTCTGAACCAAGACGGAGAAAAGGTGGCTGAAGACAATGTTCAGAGCTCTATTTGGCAGAGTGATGGCAGTCGGGACATCAAGAATTATCAAGATGTTAAGGCTCCATTAATTAAAGGCTATTACACGATTGATCATCGTCTCAAGGGCCCCGTAGCCGTACCGTTTGAACTTAATCATACTGTTATTTATCACCGGCTGGGCAAGATTATTCCGATCGACGAAAATGGTCAAGAAATTGCGGGTGCCAGCCAACCAATTTACCAGAATGACCCAACGGATCCGACGGTGCCATTGGCTAATCAGTCGGTTCCTAAGCTGGTAGGCTATTCGGCTAAAGTTACTACTATTACCCCTGACGATGCCGGTCTGAACACGAAAGTTATCTATCAAAAAGACTAATTTTGGATGGTAAAAATGCCGGTTGCTCGAATATGGGCAATCGGTATTTTAGTTGTCCTCAACTTAAATTGCTCAAAAATCTTACTGTATGGTGACGAAAGTATGTAAACGGGTGATGTCATATCAGCAATGATCGGAAACAATTAATAAGCAGGATTTCTTTAATATCATCAGAAAGGAATCGAAAAAATGAATTATTTTATTACTAGTCGGCAGGATATGCTAACTTCTGCGATTGAGTTGGCTCAGGTAAAGCGGCTGAGAATCTTTGATAGTCTGCATCAGCCGGCAATGATTGTAACCCTTTGCTATAATTTTGACCATCGGGAGGTAGAGAAGAAGCTCGGTGTTGGTGGGCGGGTCATTAACCTATTTCAATACTTTCAGAAGCTGCCTTATCATGTCTTTAGTGGGCGTGTCGATGGTAGAATAGCCGAACAGGTACTGAATCAATCTGGATATACGGTGCAAAATGAAGAGCATGCGGCCTATTGTAATGGGAAAAAACGAGTACAGATTATTTATAATAATAATCGGCTTCGTTATATTGATTATCTTGACCGCTATGGTTTTTCTGATCATCGTGACTTTTACGACTGTGGTTGCTTGAGCTACAGCGAATTCTTTGAGGATAAGGGTCGAATTGTCACGCGTCAGTACTATGATGGTCAAGGTTGCCCTAAACTGCTGTTTTATTACCGGGGCGGTGACCAGAATAAACCAATTTTGACGATGATTCGTTTGTGTGATCAGGGAGCTATTCATACTTTCGATACTGAAGAACAATTACGAGCCTACTTTCTTGACCAACTTGTAAGGGATGATCCCCAGTCCTTTTTCATTAGTGATCGTTCTGATTACACCTTTGAGGCATTTCGCTGGATGAAGTACCTGGTTCCACGATATCAGGTCCTTCATTCTGCTTTCACTCTAGATGGTCAGCCGCAGGGAAAACTATTTCCAATCTATAAGAAGATTCCCGAAATGCTAGAGAAGAAGTATCTTACCGGTTTGATCTCTGCAACTGCTCAGGAAGCTCAGGATGTTGGTCGGCGTTTTCAAACTGCAGCTAGTTATGGAATACCAGTAACCTACATAGATCGGAACCTATTAGCTAAGCCCATTCCATTTGATCAGCGTAAACCAGGTCAGCTGATTGCGGTTGCTAGGCTAACCAGTGTTAAACGTCTTGATCATTTGATTAATACGGTTATCTTACTACGGCGCAAACATCCCAACATTGACCTTAAGATTTACGGTTTCGATGATAGTTGGAATAATTATGCAACTTCGACGCATCTTAAACGAATTGTTCGTGAAAAGGGTGCTGGTGATTACATTCACTTCAGCGGGTTTCATCATGATCTAACGACAATTTATGAGACTGCTGATGTTGAAGTTCTGACGAGTTCTTACGAGGGTTTTGCGATGGCATTGCTGGAGGCCCAGGGACATGCTTGTCCAGCCGTTAGTTACGATATCAATTATGGCCCATCGGAAATCATTGTGGATGGAAAGAGTGGACGGTTGCTGCCATCTGGCGATACCCATGCCTTGTATGTGACATTGGATCATCTTTTAAGTAATCGTGAGCTTTTGCGTGAATACTCCGCTCATGCTCAGCAGGCGGCTGCTAGGTATTCATTTGAAAATGTCCGAGCGGTCTGGGAGAATTTTCTTCAGACGGAGAAACTTTTTCAAAAATAGTTTATAAATAATAAATGGTGTTGTTTTAAGCTGCTTGAGCATAGACAGTTGATTAGATAGCTTTAATGAGCGGAAAAGCTGCCGACTATGTACAAATCCATATCGATAGACGAATAAACGTTTGGGTGATAAACTGATTAATAGTTAAATAAAGGGAAAGGGTGACCTTTCTCTTTTTCTACGTAAACGGCTAATTAGGGAGGTACGCATTAGTGATTTATCGACAGCCAGATAAGAAATTTGACCTTGTTTCGGATTATCAGCCAACTGGGGACCAACCCGAGGCAATCGCCGAATTGACAAAGGGGATCGAGAGGGGAGAAAAGGCCCAGATCCTCCTGGGAGCGACGGGAACTGGGAAGACGTTCACAATTTCCAACGTGATTGCCAACGTGAACAAGCCTACCCTGATCCTCTCACACAATAAAACCCTGGCGGGACAGCTCTATGGTGAGATGAAGAAGTTTTTTCCCAACAATGCGGTAGAATACTTTGTCTCCTACTACGACTACTACCAACCGGAAGCCTACGTGCCGTCCAGCGATACCTACATTGAGAAGGATGCCTCAATCAATGATGAAATCGATAAGCTGCGCAACGCGGCCACCACGGCCCTGTTGGAGCGTAATGATGTGATCGTGGTCGCCTCAGTCTCCAGCATCTTCGGCCTTGGTAATCCTAATGAATACCAAAATAGTGTTCTTTCCCTGCACGTTGGTCAGGAGATCGAGCGTGATACTGTCTTGAATGACCTGGTTAAGATTCAGTACGACCGCAACGACATTGACTTCCAGCGTGGTCGTTTCCGGGTTCACGGTGACGTGGTAGAGATCTTTCCGGCATCCCACGGGGAAACGGCCTTGCGGATTGAGTTCTTCGGTGATGAGATTGACCGGATCCGGGAGGTTGACGCTTTGACTGGCGAGGTCAAGGGCGATCGCGAGGAGGTCTCGATCTTTCCGGCAACCCACTTCATGACCAATGAGGATATTATGGACTTGGCCCTACCGGAGATTGAAAATGACATGAAGAAGCAGGTCAAAAAGTTTACTGATCAGGGAAAGCTTCTGGAAGCCGAGCGGATTCAACAGCGGACCAGCTACGATATTGAGATGATGCGGGAGGTTGGCTATGTCAACGGGATTGAGAACTATTCCCGCTACATGGACCGGCGCAAACCCGGTGAGCCGCCGTACACCCTGCTTGACTTCTTTCCTAAGGACTTCCTGCTGGTAGTCGATGAATCCCACCAGACGATGCCTCAGGTGCGGGGGATGTACAACGGAGACCGGGCCCGTAAGCAGATGCTGATCGACTATGGCTTCCGTTTGCCAAGCGCTCTGGATAATCGGCCGCTGAAACTGGCGGAGTTTGAGCAGCATGTCAACCAAGTTGTCTACATGTCAGCAACCCCGGGTCCCTATGAGGAAAAACAGACCGATCACGTGGTTCAGCAGATCATTCGACCAACTGGTCTGCTGGACCCAACGATTGAGGTTCGGCCAGTAATGGGCCAGATTGATGACCTGGTTGGCGAAATCAATAAGCGGATTGAACGCCATGAACGAGTCTTTGTTACTACCCTGACCAAGAAGATGTCAGAGGATCTGACCGACTACCTGAAAGATCTCGGCCTGAAGGTCAAGTATCTCCACAGTGATATTAAGACTCTGGAGCGGACCCAGATCATTCGGGATCTACGGTTGGGTAAGTTTGACGTCCTTGTCGGGATCAACCTGCTTCGGGAGGGGCTCGATGTTCCCGAGGTATCTCTGGTCGCCATCCTCGATGCAGATAAGGAAGGCTTCTTACGTAATGAGCGATCACTGATCCAGACGATTGGCCGGGCTGCCCGGAACGAACACGGGGCGGTCATCATGTATGCTGATACGGTAACTGAATCGATGCAGAAGGCGATCGATGAGACGAAGCGGCGGCGGGCAATTCAAATGAAATATAACGAGGAGCACCACATTACGCCGAAGACGATTATTAAACCGATTCAAGATGCAATTTCAGCAACGAAGCCGAGTGAAGACGACGGTGAGACTGCGGACAGCACCGAGTTTACCACGAAGGACTTTGCCAAGCTGAAGAAGGCCGACCAAGAGAAGATGGTGGCCGAGCTGACGGAGCAGATGCAGTCTGCAGCCAAACGACTGGACTTTGAGCAGGCTGCCACGTTGCGTGACACTGTCATGGAACTGAAGGCTCAGATGACGGGAAAGAAAAAGACTAAGCAATGAGGGGGATATGTAATGGCAACCGATAAGATCGTGATTCATGGGGCCCGTGCCCATAACCTGAAGAATATTGACGTGACAATTCCCAAGAATAAACTGGTGGTAATCACCGGTTTGTCGGGATCGGGGAAGAGTTCCTTGGCCTTTGATACCCTGTATGCGGAGGGTCAGCGACGCTACGTAGAGAGTTTGTCTGCCTATGCTCGACAGTTTTTGGGCCAGATGGATAAGCCAGACGTTGACTCAATCGACGGGCTCTCTCCAGCTATCTCGATTGACCAGAAGACGACCTCGCACAACCCGCGGTCAACGGTTGGGACGGTTACCGAGATTAACGATTTTCTTCGTCTCCTCTGGGCCCGGGCTGGGACGCCGATCTGCCCGAACGACCACATCCCGATCACTAGCCAGTCGCCGGACCAGATGGTGGATCGAGTCCTTAAGCTGCCTGAACGGACCCGTCTCCAGGTCTTATCCCCGATCGTCCGTGACAAGAAGGGAACCCAGAAGAAAGTCTTTGATAAGATCAAACGCGAGGGCTTCGTTCGGGTCCAAGTTGATGGAGAGACTTACGACTTAGATGAAGTACCGGCACTTGATAAGAATAAGAAGCACACAGTCAACGTGGTGATTGACCGGATCATTGTCAAGGACGGCATTCGTTCCCGGCTCTTTGATTCCTTTGAGGCGGCCCTTCGCTTGAGCGATGGTTACGCAATCGCTGACATCATCGGTGGCGACCCGATCCCGTTTTCCGAGAAGTATGCCTGCCCAATTTGCGGATTCACGGTGGGGGAGCTGGAACCCCGGCTCTTCTCCTTCAACGCCCCGATTGGTGCCTGCCCGGTCTGTGAGGGTTTAGGCTCCAAGCTTGAAGTGGACGTTGACCTGGTTGTGCCCGATCGGACTAAGACCCTGCGTGAGGGGGCAATGGTGCCGTGGAACCCGATTTCCTCCCAGTACTACCCGCAGCTGTTGGAGCAGTTCTGCACGGCGGTTGGCATCGACATGGATACCCCATTTAATAAGCTGTCAAAAAAGCAGCAGAAGATGGTACTCTATGGTAACGGTGACCAGACCTTCCACTTCCACTATGAGAATGATTTCGGCGGCATTCGCGATGTCGACGTGCCATTTGAGGGGGTCATTAACAATGTCAAACGCCGTTATAAGGAGACCAATTCTGATTTTACCCGCGAACAGATGCGTAAGTACATGACTGAGCTGCCGTGCCCAGCTTGTCATGGTTACCGGCTTAACGAACGGGCCCTGGCGGTGAAGATTGACGGACAGAATATCGGTGAAGTTTCCGACCTGCCGATCAGCCAGGCGATTACCTTCTTCAAGGGGGTTAAGTTGTCCGAACAGAACGAGCAGATTGCCAAGCCGATTTTAAAGGAGATCCTGGACCGCTTGACTTTCATGCAGAATGTTGGGGTTGACTACCTGACCCTCAGTCGGTCAGCGCGGACCCTGTCTGGTGGAGAGGCCCAGCGGATTCGACTGGCTACTCAGATTGGTTCCAACCTATCCGGCGTGATGTACGTCTTAGACGAACCATCGATTGGGTTGCATCAGCGGGACAACGACCGGCTGATCTCTTCCCTTAAGGCGATGCGTGACCTCGGCAACACCCTGATTGTGGTCGAACATGACGAAGATACGATGCGGGCGGCTGACTACATCATCGATATCGGCCCCGGTGCCGGTGAGAATGGTGGTCAGGTGATGGCCGCTGGGACACCAAAACAGATCATGCGGTCTCGCAAGTCGTTGACCGGTCAATACTTGTCCGGCAAGAAGATGATTGAGGTGCCGACCGAGCGCCGGACTGGCAACGGTAAACACATCATCTTAAAGGGTGCCGCGGCTAATAACCTCAAGGACATCGACGTCGACTTCCCGCTCGGCAAATTTATCTGTGTTACCGGGGTTTCCGGCTCTGGCAAGTCGACCCTGGTCAACTTGATTTTAAAGCGGGTCCTGGCCCAGAAGTTGAATAATAACTCCGCCAAACCTGGTAAGTACAAGTCAATTTCGGGAATCAAGAATATCGAGAAGGTCATCAATATTGACCAATCCCCAATTGGTCGGACGCCGCGGAGCAATCCGGCCACCTACACTGGGGTTTTTGACGACATTCGCGAGCTCTTCGCTCAGACTAACCAGGCCAAGGTGCGTGGCTACACCAAGGGCCGGTTCAGCTTCAATGTCAAGGGTGGTCGCTGCGAGGCCTGTCACGGGGATGGGATCATTAAGATCGAAATGAACTTCCTTCCCGACGTCTACGTTCCTTGTGAGGTCTGTCATGGGACTCGTTATAATTCTGAAACCTTGGAAGTGGAGTATAAGGGGAAGAACATTGCTGAAGTACTGAACATGACGGTCTCTGAGGCCCTGGACTTCTTCAGTGCCATTCCAAAGATCAGACGCAAGCTTCAGACAATCGAGGACGTTGGCTTGGGATATGTTCATCTTGGTCAACCGGCCACTACCCTGTCTGGTGGGGAGGCTCAGCGAATGAAGCTGGCTGCGGAACTGCACCGCCAGTCCCACGGCAAGAGCTTCTATATTCTAGATGAGCCGACGACTGGGCTTCATATGGACGATATCAAGCGGCTGCTCGGTGTTTTACAACGACTGGTTGATGCTGGCAACACCGTCCTGGTGATTGAGCATGAACTCGATGTGGTCAAGTCCGCGGATTGGCTGATCGACCTTGGTCCAGAAGGCGGCGAGGGCGGTGGCCAGATCGTGGCTACCGGGACACCGGAGGAAGTTGCCCAGGTTAAGGGCAGCTACACTGGGAAGTACCTCAAGCAGATGCTGGACCGCGACCGAGAGTTGATGGCGGCTCATGCAGCCAAGCAACACAAGAAGAAGTAGTATTAAAAGGAGCTTCGCCGACGCGGAGCTCCTTTTGGTGTATCCTTTAGATTAAGGAGATGAGTGCAATGATTCTAATCAGTGCCTGTCTGGCGGGCTTCAACGTTCGCTACGATGGTGGCAATGCCCAAAATGACCTAGCAGTGAAGCTGGTGGCGATGGGTCAGGCGATCACGGTTTGCCCGGAGATCATGGGTGGTTTTGCGACGCCTCGAGTGCCAGCCGAGATTCAGGGTGGCACCGGAGCTGATGTATTGGCGGGGCAGGCTGCGGTGAGGAACTGCCATGGCCGAGACGTGACGGAGGAGTACCTGCAAGGGGCAAGGATGGTTTTGAAAATTGCCCAGGAACACGGTGTGAAGGTGGCCTTCCTTAAGCAGAAGAGTCCAGCCTGCGGAACCAAACGGATCTATGATGGTCGTTTTGCCGGACATAAGATTTCGGGGGCGGGGGTTACTGCAGCCCTTCTCCAGGCTCACGGGATCAAATGTTTTGGTGATGAAAATCTGACCCTGACTAAAATCCATCCATACGTCGACGCAGTTACTTGGGACAATCTTCATCATGATAATCTTCGGGCCTAGCGGGGCAATTCTAAGACACGCCCGGCTCGGTATGGTACAATACATGGGTAGTCCTGAAAGAAGAGAGGAAAAATAAATGGCTGAAAAGATGCAGGTAGTAATCATCACGGGAATGAGTGGTGCCGGAAAGACGGTAGCGGTCCATAGTTTCGAAGACCTCGGCTACTTTGTGATTGATAATATGCTACCGAGTCTGGCAGAAAAGTTTGTAGACGTGATTAAAAATTCCGGGGAGTTCGATAAGGTTGCCATGGTGATGGACCTGCGTTCACGCGGTTTTCACAGCAAGGTTCTACCGAGCCTGGAGAAGCTCCGGCAGCGTGATGATTTAGCGGTGCGGCTGCTGTTTTTGGATGCTGACAATGTTACCCTGGTTTCTCGCTATAAGGAGACACGGCGGGCCCATCCACTGGCACCCCAAGGTCGGCTCCTGGACGGGGTTGAATTGGAGCGGAAGCTGTTAACGGAATTGAAGAGTCGTGCGGACGTGATCATTGATACCACCAACCTGACTCCACGAAACCTGAAGTTGCGGATTAACAAGTTCTTTGGTCATGGTGAGGGTAGCAACTTCTATGTTGAGGTGATGTCCTTTGGTTTCAAGTATGGTCTTCCGCTGGATGCCGATATCGTCATGGATGTTCGTTTTCTGCCAAATCCGTTCTATATTCCAGAACTGAAGCACCAGACCGGAAATGATCGGGCGGTCCAGGAGTATGTTATGAAGAGTGCAGATGCTCAGAAATTTTATCAGCACCTGTCTGCCCTAATTAAGGGGGCGCTGCCTGGCTATATTCACGAAGGGAAGAGCAGCCTGACAATCGCCATTGGTTGCACGGGGGGCCAGCATCGGTCGGTTACCATTGCTAACCGCCTGGCTGATGACCTTCGGAATAGTAACTATCGGGTCAATCTTTACCACCGTGACGTTGATAAGGCCCAATAGGAAGGAGGACGGCGTTTATGTTTCATAAGCCAAAGGTTGTGGTGATTGGCGGTGGAACCGGGCTTCCCGTTATCCTGCGTGGCCTGCGTGACAAGGACGTTGACATTACCGCGGTAGTCACAGTTGCTGACGATGGTGGTTCATCCGGCATCTTGCGTAACTACATCAACGTGGTACCACCTGGTGATATTCGTAATGGTCTAGTGGCGCTATCCGAGTTGCCGCCGCTGGAGCTGGATGTCTTCCAGTACCGTTTCAATAGCCGTGACCAGTTCTTCGCCGGGCATGCTATCGGCAACCTGATCATTTCGGCCTTGTCGGAGATGAAGGGCGGGATCTTCACAGCTGTCCAGGAGTTGTCCGAGATGATGAGGATTCGTGGTCACATCTACCCGGTTGCCAACGAACCGCTGACGCTGCATGCTGAGTTTACCGATGGAACGACCATGCGGGGCGAGTCCGAGATTACCGCAGCCCATAAACAAATAAAACGGGTCTGGGTCACCCCGTCCAACGATGGTGATGGACACCAGGCAAAGCCGGTCCCTGAGGTTATCCAGGCTATCAATGAGGCTGATCAGATTGTTTTGGGGCCAGGGAGCTTGTTTACCAGTATCCTGCCTAATCTGATGATTGACGAGGTCGGTCAGGCGGTCTGCAATAGCAAGGCGGAGGTCATTTACATCTGTAATATCATGACGCAGAAGGGGGAGACCGACCACTTTACCGACGCTGACCACGTTCGGGTTCTTAACCGGCACCTCGGCAGAAACTTTATCGATACGGTCTTGGTTAATATCCGGCCGGTACCTAAGAACTACATTGACTTTCAGGAATGGAATGAGATCTCCCAGCCGGTCGGCCATGACTTCCAAGGCCTGCGTGACCAAGGCTGCCGGGTGATCAGTTCTAACTTCCTGCGCCTCAAAGATAATGGGGCCTTTCACGACCGCGACTTGGTGGTGGCTGAGCTGATCAACCGCTTGCACCAGGTCCATGACTAGGAGGTAATTTTGTGTCGTACGCGAGTGAAGTAAAGAAGGAACTAACAGCCATTAAGGTCCACCAGAAGAACGCCCAGGCTGAGCTGATGGCCCTAATCCGAATGAACGGCAGCATCGCCTTAGCCAACCACCAGCTCGTCTTAAACATCCAGACAGAGAACCCGGCGATCGCCCGGCGGATTTATTCGCTGCTTAAAGAGTTCTATCACGTGGAGAGCGAGATCGTAGTGCGGCGCAAGATGAAGCTCAAGAAGAACAACCAGTACATTGTCCGCCTGCGTTATGCGGCCCAGCATGTCCTCGACGATCTCGGTATTCTGCAGAATTTGCAGATCAAGGAGCGAGTGCCTTTGGAACTGCTTGACGACGAGTGGATGGTTCGGTCATACCTGCGGGGGGCCTTTCTGGCTGGTGGATCGGTCAACAATCCGGAAACCTCGCGTTATCACCTGGAAATCTACTCTCTGTACGAGGAGCACAATGAAATGATTGCCCAGATGATGAACAAGTTTGGCCTTAACGCCCAGACGACGGCGCGGCGGAGTGGATTTATTGTCTACCTGAAGGAGGCTGAAAAGATAGCTAATTTCATGTCGTTGATCGGGGCTACCAACTCGATGCTCCAGTTTGAAAATGTTCGGATTGTCCGGGACATGCGTAATTCGGTCAATCGGTTGGTCAACTGTGAGAATGCCAACATGAATAAGATCGCTAACGCCTCAACCCGGCAGATCGAGAATATTAAGCTGATCGATGCCCGGGTTGGGATTAAGACCCTTCCTGATAAGCTTCGCGAGATTGCCGAGACTCGACTGGCCCATCAGGAAGTCAGCCTTAAGGAGCTTGGGGAGCTGGTACCTGGCGGGCCAATCTCCAAATCAGGAGTCAACCACCGCTTACGTAAGCTTAATGCCTATGCGGATGAGTTGCGGATGTCGAAAATGGAATAGAAGAACTAGACTGGAAAATAAGCTTCTCGGCGCCCTGTACGGCTAGCATAGGACGGAGATTGTCTGCTTTCGTTCGTAGTCAATAGACTTGTTTTGTTGTGCTAGACGCTAAGGGCGCGCTTATTTTTCGTAACTGCTTTTAATATTTGGAGAACTAAACGTGGCTGGTGAGAAAATAAAGGTTTCTCACCAGCCACGTTAGTATAAAAAAACATCGTGCGGATTGCCGCACGATGTTAGTTAAGCCGAATTACTTCAGCTTGGAGTTGTTTTCCATGACGCCATCGAGTAAGCCGTAGTCCACTGCTTCCTGAGCAGTGAAGTAGTGGTCACGTTCCGTATCCTCTTGAATCTTCTCAATCGGTTGACCGGAGTTCTTGGCAAGGATGCCATTCAGCATCTTCCGTGTCTTCAAGATTTCGGTAGCGGCAATTTCAATTTCTGTTTGCTGACCCTGGGCACCACCAGATGGTTGGTGAATCAGAACTTGAGAGTGGGGCAGCCCATAACGCTTGCCCTTGGCACCAGAAGATACCAAGACACTGGCCATGGAAGCCGCCATTCCGATGACGATCGTCTGAACGTCCGCCTTGATGAAGTTCATTGTGTCGTAGATCGCCATCCCGGACGTAACGACACCACCAGGTGAGTTAATGTATAGGTAAATATCTTTCGTTGAATCTTGCGCATCTAGGAACAATAGTTGCGCAACAATTGAGTTTGCCATATCGTCTTCAATTGGACCGGACAGCATAATGATCCGATCTTTCAGAAGCCGTGAGTAGATATCATAAGCACGTTCACCACGAGATGATTGCTCAATGACAGTTGGAACTAAGTTCATGTTGTGGCCTCCTTAGTTAATTAGCACTCATTAGTATTTATTGCTAATGGATATTAATACTATAACCGATTGGTCAAAAAAGGTCAAATGTTTTACCCCTGATATAATAAAAAACGGACCCAGCAATGCCTAGGCCCGTCCTTAGTCAAGGGAATTTTGGTGATTACTTTTCGTTGATACTCTCAGAAACCATGTCTAATTCAGTGGCTGCACTTTGCTGGTCGAGTTCCTTCCAATCAGCAGCAGTCTTGAATACGTTTAATTTACTAGTGTCTTCCATGATATTTACCTCCAGATGGTATTAGTTAATTTTTATTAGTTTAATTCTTTTTATTAAGTAGCTCCTTGTTACAGTCTGAATACTACACCAGATTGGTATAGTTTGCAAGTGCCTAGATAATAATATTTTGAAAGGGTTTTATTGAATTGGTATAGTCTGAATGGCTGAAGATATAGGGCTACAGGATTGGTAACGTTTATCAATGAGTAGTAAAAATAGAAAAAGAAAATTACCTATTTCACGAGGGCCTAGAAATAAGTGGCAGAAATACCGTCAAGGGTTGCTTTTTAAAACGGGGCCCGGTATAATTGGAACGTTAATTAATTTACGTTTGATATAAAAGGAGGCATAGTCACATGCGTAAAGCACACCCATACGGCGTACAAGGCCGTCGTCCAGTTGCTCCTAAGTACAAGCGAGCATTAAAAGAAAAGAAGATTGAAGCTATTCGTAAGTGGGCTAAGGAAAAGCCAGCTGACGAAAAGTAATATAAATTTCGAGCTATGCTGTTAATGGCATAGCTTTTTTATTTTTAAAACACAGTCGACAGATAAAATATGTTAAGTGTTTTATGAATAATTGCTAAGGAATGCTGGGCGCTGCGTTAAAAATAACGGAACATTACTAAAGCGGACTAATGCTGATATATTCGTGATAAAATGAGTCAACTTTTCCAGAAAACATTGAAAAAGAGGCGACAAATTATGTTTACGTTTTTAAAACCAGCTCCCGCAGCTAAGGAGAAAGTTCCGGCTGATAAAATAGCAAGTTCATATCGGTTGCACCAATTTGGTGTATTGTTAGCAATCTGTATCGGATATATTGGCTACTATATTATTCGTTTGATTTTTACTACCGAACAAAATGAAATTATGAAGCAATATGGCTTCACCACAGCGGATATTGGACTGGTTTTGTCCTGCTTTGGGATCGGCTATGGAATTTCAAAATTATTCATGGGTGCCCTAAGTGATAAGAGTAATACTAATCGTTATCTTGCAACTGGATTAATTATTTCAGCATTGCTTAACTTTGGCTTAGGGGCGACCCGAAACCTATACGTTATGATGACTTTGATGCTGGTTATGTCGATTGCACAAGGAATGGGTGCAGCGGCCTGCCAACGTGCAGTTCAATTATGGTGGGGGAAGAAACACCGTGGTGCAATTTATTCAATCTGGTCTTCAGCACATAATGCCGGTGCATTTGTCTGTGTTGCAGTCGTTCAATTAGCTGCCTTTATGTTTTCCGGTTCGATTCCGGCGGTGTTTTACACGGCATCCGTTGTTTCGTTGCTGATCGCTGGATTTGTTTTACTGGTGGGTGCCGATCGGCCAGTTAGCGTTGGGCTGCCTAGCATTTCTGAGTATACTGGGGATGAGGTCGTCCTAGAGAACGGGACCGAATCCGATGCTGAAGAAACTACTCTGACACTGCCGCAGATTTTTATGAAATATATTTTGACAAATAGGATTGTATGGGCGATTACGCTGACCTCGATGTCTTTATATCTGGTACGGTATGGTGTGATGAGCTGGATTCCAAGCTACTTGGTCGAGTCAAAAGGCTTCACAACTAACTTTGCAAAATGGTTGGTCGGTATTTTTGAATTGGCAGCAGTTCCTGGCGTGATTATTATGGGAGCAATCTCAGATGCGTTAAAGGGACGGCGGGCACTCGTTTGCATTCTATGTGTGATTGGCTTATTCATCTGTTTGACAACTTACTTCTTTAGTAACAATCATGCTTTGATCGTCAGTGTTCTATTTATTATGGGGACGTTGATTTATGCACCGCTAACCCTTGTTGGTTTGATGGTGAATGAAGCCGTGCCTAAGTTCGCTGTAGGCTCGTCGACTGGATTCATGGGATTCTTTCAGTATATTTTTGGTGAAACCTTAGCCACAGCTTTAATTGGTATCTTGGTTGCAAAATATGGCTGGCTTGCCAGTAACGTTGTTTTGTACACGGCAGTAACCTTGGCGTTTCTACTATTAGTTTATATCTATATTGCAGAACGTCGGGCGGAAAAGACTGCTCACTCAGCTGAAAACTAAAAATAGAAAATGCTGCCGTAGATCGTGGGGCGAGTCTTAACTCTAAGATCTACGGTATTTTGTTTTAAAATACAAAAGGCCGGCATATGCCAGCCAATAAAAAATGCGCCCCCCGGGAGTCGAACCCGGATCTCGAGAACCGGAATCTCACGTGCGATCCATTACACTAAGGGCGCAAACTGTTATGTTGTATCAATCAACGTTTATTATAATATCCTATTCTGTATTTGAATGCAACTATTATTTGAGATTTTTAATCAAGATAACGTTTTCACAACAAAAATAGAAATTTCTATTGCGATTGAATAGACAATTCTCCACAAGATGGGTATTATAAAGTACGTAAGGTTTGTATATTGCTTAGGCCTTACTGCATTGGTTTACATATTTTAGAATAAGTATAAAATCTTTGTTCTAAAATCGGAATGTGATAAACTAAGCATGTACGCTAATTATGTTTTTCCTAAAGGAGGAAATTGCAGTATGACTGTAAAGATTGGTATTAATGGTTTCGGCCGTATTGGTCGTTTGGCATTCCGTCGTATTCACGAACTCAACACTGATGACATCGAAGTTGTTGCTATCAACGACTTGACCTCACCAGAAATGTTGGCTTACCTGCTGAAGTACGACTCAACCCAAGGTCGTTTTGATGGCGAAGTTTCATCAACTGACAAGGGCATTGTCGTTGACGGTAAGGAATACCCTGTATACGCAGAACGTGACGCACGCAACATTCCTTGGGTAAAGAACGACGGTGTTGACTTTGTTCTTGAATGTACTGGTTTCTACACTTCTGCAGAAAAGTCCCAAGCTCACTTGGACGCTGGCGCAAAGCGTGTTCTGATTTCTGCACCTGCTGGTAACATCCCAACGGTTGTTCCAGGTGTTAACTTGGACACTCTGAAGGCTGACGACAAGATCGTTTCAGCTGGTTCATGCACGACTAGTTGCCTTGCCCCAATGGCATACTGGCTTAACAAGAACTTCGGCGTTAAGGTTGGTACGATGACGACTGTTCACGCCTACACTGGTAGTCAAGCTGTTCTTGACCAACCACGTGGCAAGAAGTTCCGTAACAACCGTGCTGCAGCTGTTAACACTATTCCTCACTCAAGTGGTGCTGCCAAGGCCATCGGTTTGGTTATCCCAGAACTGAACGGTAAGCTTTCTGGTCACGCACAACGTGTTGCCGTTCCTACTGGTTCATTGACTGAATTGGTTACCCTCTTGAACAAGAAGGTTTCTGTCGACGAAGTTAACGATGCCATGAAGAAGGCTGCTGAAAACAACCCAGCTTATGGTTACACTGAAGACCCAATCGTTTCAAGTGATATCATCGGTTCTACCTTTGGTTCAGTATTTGATCCATCACAAACTGAAATCATGGAAGCCGAAGACGGTACTCAATTAGTTAAGACTGTTGCTTGGTACGACAACGAAAACGGCTTTACTTGCAACATGATTCGGACTCTGCTTCACTTTGCAGAACTTTAATCTGATTGCTTAAATAAGCTTTAATGAAAGGTGGGAGGAGGAGACTCCAACCACCTTTTCTTAATAGAGAAGGAGGAAACATAGTTTATGGCTAAATTAACTGTTGAAGACCTGCCATTAGAAGGCAAGAAGGTCTTAATGCGGGTTGACTTCAATGTTCCGATTAAGGATGGGGTCGTTGGTGATGACAACCGGATCGTTGCCGCACTGCCAACCATCAAGTACGTTATCGAACATGGCGGCCGGGCAATCCTGTTCTCACACCTTGGTCGGATCAAGAAGGAAGAAGACAAGCCTGGTCTGTCCCTGCGTCCAGTTGCTGAACGGCTTTCTAACCTGTTGAACAAGCCGGTTACCTTTGTCCCGGTAACGGAAGGCAAGCAGCTTGAAGATGCCATCGCTAACATGAATAACGGTGATGTTCTGCTGGTTCAAAATACTCGTTATGAAGATGTTAAGGATGGCGAATACGTCAAGCGTGAATCCGGTAATGACCCTGAATTGGGTAAGTACTGGGCTTCACTTGGTGACGTCTTCGTTAACGATGCTTTCGGTACTGCTCACCGGAAGCATGCTTCAAACGTTGGTATCGCTACTAACATGCCAGGCAAAGCCGCTGCTGGTTACCTGATGCAAAAGGAAATCAAGTTCTTGGGTGATGCTGTTGATAACCCAGAACGTCCATTTGTTGCCATCTTGGGTGGTGCTAAGGTTTCCGACAAGATCGGAGTTATTGACCACCTGCTCGATAAGGCTGATAAGATCATCATCGGTGGTGGGATGGCCTACACCTTCTACGCTGCCAAAGGCATCAAGACTGGTGACTCCTTAGTTGAGAAGGACAAGATCGATGTTGCTAAGCAAATTCTTGACAAGGCCGGCGACAAGATTGTTTTGCCAATCGATAACGTGGTTGCTGACAAGTTCGATAATGATGCCAACACCAAGGTTGTAGAAGGCGACATTGATGATGGCTGGATGGCCTTGGATATTGGTCCAAAGTCTGTTAAGGAATTCGAGGATGTTCTCAAGGACGCTAAGACGGTTGTTTGGAATGGCCCAATGGGTGTCTTTGAAAAGCCTAACTTCGCCAAGGGAACCCTTGAAGTTGGTAAGTTCCTTGGTACCTTAGCCGACGCAACTACGATTGTTGGTGGTGGGGACTCAACTGCTGCCGTTAAGCAATTAGGCGTTGCTGGTAAGCTTACCCACATCTCCACTGGTGGTGGGGCTTCCCTGACCTACCTTGAAGGAAAGGTATTACCAGGAATTGCTGCAATTTCTGAAAAGTAACCTAATCTTTAACGAGCGGAACCAGCACCGGGTGCGGTTCCGCTTTTTTCAAAGGAGCGATGAACGATGCGGGTCCCAATGATTGCGGGTAACTGGAAGATGAACAAGACGGTTGACGAGGCGGTGGCCTTTGTCAATCAGGTCAAGGATCAACTGCCGCCGGCCAGTCAGCAGGAGACGGCACTAGCGGCGCCGACTCTGGCCCTGGTACCAATGGTCAAGGCTGCGGCTGGTTCTCCCCTGAAGGTGATGGCGGAGAACTGCTATTACAAGGATAGTGGGGCCTTCACTGGTGAGACGAGTCCCAAGGCCCTCTATGCTGCGGGAATTCACCACGTCATTCTTGGTCACTCCGAACGGCGCAACTATTTTCATGAAACCGACGAGCTGATCAATAAGAAGGTCAAGGCTGCTCTGGCCAATGACATCTGTCCGATCGTCTGCTGTGACGACACGATGGGACGGCGGATTGCTTACGACCAGAAAATTCACTGGGTGGTTAATCGAATCCTGGCTGACGTCAAGGACCTAAGCGAGGATGAGGTGGCCAAGGTCACAATTGCTTATGAGCCTAATTGGGCAATTGGGACCGGTCAGAGTGCTGATCCTGACCAGGCTGAGGAGGGTTGCTACCTGATTCGTCAGACCATCTCTGATATGTATGGTCAGGCGGTTGCCGACGCAATTCGAATTCTTTATGGTGGCAGTGTCACAACCAAGAATGTTGGGGCGCTAATGGCTCAGCCGGATATTGATGGTGCCCTGGTTGGGATTGCCAGCCTGGATCCAGTCACCTTTTTACAAATCGTCAATCATTAGTCGCGAAAAGCTTGTTTTTAGTTGTGCAAGATAATACAATATTACTTGTGGAATGTATCCAAAATACAAGACAGAGGAGAGATTCATCAAATGTCACTTATTACAGATATTTATGCACGTGAAGTTCTTGATTCACGTGGTAACCCAACCGTTGAAGCTGAAGTTTACACTGAAGCTGGCGGTGTTGGCCGTGGAATTGTTCCTTCAGGTGCTTCAACTGGTGAACACGAAGCCGTTGAATTGCGTGACGGCGACAAGAACCGTTTCGGCGGCAAGGGCGTTCTGAAGGCTGTTTCAAACGTTAACAACATCATTGCTAAGGAAATCGTTGGTATGGAAGTTACTGACCAAATTGCCATCGATAAGGCAATGATCAAGCTGGACGGTACTCCTAACAAGGGTAAGCTTGGCGCTAACGCCATCCTGGCCGTTTCACTGGCTGCCGCACGGGCTGCTGCTGATGAACTGCAGGTTCCGCTTTACAACTACCTTGGCGGTTTCAACGCTCACGTTCTGCCAACACCAATGATGAACGTTATCAACGGTGGTGCTCACTCTGATAACAAGGTTGACTTTCAAGAATTCATGATCGTGCCAGTTGGCGCACCAACTGTTCGTGAAGCTATTCGTTGGGGTTCAGAAACTTTCCACGCCCTGAAGAAGGAATTGGAAGCTGCTGGTAAGGTAACCTCTGTTGGTGACGAAGGTGGATTTGCTCCTGACTTTGCTAACAACGAAGAACCATTTGAATACCTGATCAAGGCTATCAAGGATGCCGGCTACAAGCCAGGTAAGGATATTGCCATTGCCTTTGACGTGGCTGCTTCCGAACTTTGGAATGACGAAGACAAGAAGTACAAGCTTCGTTGGTCAACTGGTGAAGAATTCTCCACTGAAGAATTCATTGACTACCTTGCTGGGATCATTGAAAAGTACCCTGTTGTATCTGTTGAAGACCCAATTGATGAAAACAACTGGGATGACTGGGTAACCATCACTAAGAAGTTAGGCAAGAAGGTACAACTGGTTGGTGACGACTTCTTCGTAACCAACACTGACTACCTGAAGAAGGGTATCCGGATGGGTGCCGCTAACTCCATCCTGATCAAGCTTAACCAAATTGGTACTTTGACTGAAACTGTTGAAGCTATCGAAATGGCTAAGGAAGCCGGCTACACGGCCATCGTTTCCCACCGTTCTGGTGAAACTGAAGACACGACGATCGCTGACCTGGTTGTTGCTACAAACGCCGGCCAAATCAAGACTGGTTCTATGAGCCGGACTGACCGTCTTGCTAAGTACAACCAACTGATGCGGATTGAAGACCAACTTGGCGATGTTGCTCAATACAAGGGCATTCACTCATTCTACAACTTGAGTGAACAAGCTCGTCAAGACATCGAAAACCGTTAATTTACTGATTAAGTTAACGTCAAAGGGCCTGTTCCTCTACGTGAGGGACGGGCCCTTTTGTGTATTTCAAAATAGGTTATAATGCTAGTAGGTAAGATACCCGGTATAAGTTTTAGAGGAGGAAATAGTATGCCAAAAGACATTCAGGGAATTGCGGCTAGTGACGGGGTGGGGATTGCCCCAGTTTACCTGCTGACAATGCCGGACCTGTCGTTTAAGAGACGGCGGGTGGCTGACACCGATCAGGAGTACCAGCGGGTCAAGGAGGCCTTTGCCGCCTCGATTGCCGACCTGCGCCAGATCAAAGAAAATGCACGGCAACGGTTGAGTGACAAGGAACTAGATGTCTTCGATGCTCATATTACGATTCTCTCTGATCCTGAGATGCTAGGCCAAATTAAAAGTGAGATTGATACTCTTCAAGTCAATGCTGAGGAAGCAGTTAGCAAGGTAACCGGAAACTTTGCCAACATGCTGGCGGCAATGAAAGATAACCAGTATATGCAGGAACGTGCGACCGATGTTCGGGATATCGCCAAGCGGACCCTTAGTCACCTTTTGGGAAAGAAACTGCCAAGCCTAACTGCCATCACTCATCCGGTGGTCATCGTGGCCGATGAATTGACCCCGTCTGATACCTCCCAGATGGATCCCAGACTGATCAAGGGAATTGTGACCAACCGGGGTGGCCGAACCAGTCACGCAGCTATCATGTCGCGAACCCTCCGCATTCCGGCAGTGGTTGGGACCAATAATATTACCGCTAACGTCCAGAACGGTCAGTTGATGGTTGTTGATGGGTTGAGCGGGAGAGTCGTGGTGGACCCGACTGATGCCCAGGTTGATGCCTATCGACGCAAAGCAGCTGGTTTTGATGAACGTACCGCCGAGTGGGCTCGGCTGGTCGATGCACCGTCGATTTCCAAGGACGGCCAGCGCTTTGCGATTACCGCTAATATTGGAACTCCTGACGACGTCAACGATGTGATCAAGCAGGGGGCTGAGGGGATCGGACTCTTCCGATCTGAATTTCTCTACATGAACAGTGACCACTTGCCAACTGAGGACGAACAATTCGAAGCCTACCGGCGGGTGATTGTTAATATGCAGGGGAAACGAGTCGTTGTCCGGACTCTTGACATCGGTGGGGACAAGCCATTGCCGTTCCTGCCTCTTCCCCGGGAGATGAATCCCTTCCTTGGCTACCGGGCGATCCGGCTGTGCTTAAACCATCCCGAGATTTTCAAGCCCCAGTTGCGGGCGCTGATCAGGGCGTCGCAGTATGGGCCGCTTTCAATTATGTTTCCGATGATTGCGACGGTGCAGGAGCTGCGTCAGGCCAAGCAGATTTTCAACGATTGCAAGGCCGAACTGCAAGCTGGTCAGCCGGGAATTGGCGATGATATCCGGTTGGGAATCATGATTGAGGTTCCCTTAGCCGCTGTTAATGCCGATAACCTGGCCAAGGAGGTTGACTTCTTCAGCATTGGGACCAATGATCTGATCCAGTATAGCTTTGCTGCCGACCGGGGGAGCGACGCGGTATCCTATCTTTATCAACCGCTTAATCCGGCCTTCCTGAGTCTAGTCAAGCACGTGATTGATGCCGCCCATGATCATAAGATCACGGTGGCAATGTGTGGTGAGATGGCCGGTGATAAGTGGGCCCTTCCATTATTGATGGGACTGGGACTGGATATTTATTCGATGTCAGCCTCGACAGTATTGCGGACACGGAGCATGATGGGTAAGCTCGACACCCGGGAATGTCGGCGGGTGGTGACTGATGCCATTAATAACTGCTCTACTGATCGGGACGTTAAGATGCTGGTTAAGAATAGTCTCAATATCAAGTAAGTTAATGTGGTGAGTCAATTGACTCACTATTTTATTATAAAATAATGAGAAAAAATCTGGAATTTAATACGAAATTATAATATACTTTCCTAGAATTAGGTTAGGAAAGGGATTTGATAAAACATGAAAGATAGTGCACCGAAGCTTCGCCGATCGATGACAGCGGGGCAGATGGAGATGATTTCCCTCGGTGGGGCGATTGGGGTCGGCCTGTTTATGGGGTCCACCTCAACAATCAAGTGGACCGGGCCATCTGTTCTGTTGGCGTATGCCTTAGTGGGATTGATCCTCTACATCGTGATGCGGGCCCTGGGAGAGATGATATACATCAACCCGGGAACCGGATCATTTGCCGACTACGCAACTGAGTATGTTCATCCCCTAGCCGGCTATCTAGCCAAGTGGGCCAACGTCTTTGAGTATATTGTTGTCGGCATGTCCGAGGTGGTGGCGGCCACAGAGTATCTCAAGTATTGGTGGCCGCATATGCATACCTGGATTGCCGGGATCGTGATTATTATCTTTCTGGTCCTGGCTAATCTAGCGAGTGCGAAAGCCTACGGATCCCTGGAATTCTGGTTTGCGATGATCAAGGTCATCACGATCATCTTCATGATCCTGTTAGGCTTCATGGTGATCTTCTTTGGCTTTGGTAATGGAGGACACCCAACCGGTTTTAGCAACCTTTGGGCACACGGTGGCTTTTTCACCGGTGGGGTTAGCGGATTTTTCTTCTCAATGTCAATCATTGTTGGTTCCTATGAGGGAATCGAGTTGCTGGGTATTTCTGCTGGTGAGGTGGCCAACCCTCAGCGGGCGATCGTCAAGTCAGTCAAGTCGGTGCTCTTCAGAATCCTGATTTTTTATG
Source organism: Limosilactobacillus pontis (assembly GCF_002940945.1). GTDB lineage: Bacteria > Bacillota > Bacilli > Lactobacillales > Lactobacillaceae > Limosilactobacillus > Limosilactobacillus pontis_A. The sequence goes on along the minus strand of NZ_PNFV01000003.1, from coordinate 83,255 downwards.
TTGGCGCCATCTTCGTGATCGTGACGATTTACCCGTGGAACCAATTATCAAGTGTTGGTTCACCGTTCGTTTCCACCTTTGCTAAGGTTGGGATTACAGCGGCGGCCTCAATCATCAACTTCGTGGTTCTGACGGCAGCATTGTCGGGGGCCAACTCCGGAATCTACAGTTCCAGCCGGATGCTTTTTAAACTGGCCCACGAGGGGGATGCCCCCAGATTTTTCGGTCGGCTCTCCAAACGGGTGGTACCGGATACGGCGATCCTCGGAATCTCCGGTGGGATTTTGATCGGTTTCATTATTGATATGATTGCCTCAAACTACAGCAAGTCGACTGCTGATATGTTCGTGGTCGTATTTAGTTCCTCCGTTCTACCGGGGATGATCCCGTGGTTCGTGATCCTATTGGCGGAGCTGCGTTTTCGTCATAACAACCCGAACTTGATGGACGATCACCCTTTCAAACTGCCGTTCTACCCATTCTCTAACTATTTTGCTTTTATCATGTTGATCGTAATTGTGGTTTTTATGTTCATCAACCCTGATACCCGAATTTCCGTAATTGTCGGCGCCGCGGTCCTGATTGTTGCAATACTGGCATACTACTACCGGCATCGAACCATGGTTAACGCCAAATAGTTACAAAATCGCCGATTCTGCTGCTTGCTTAGCAGGGTCGGCGATTTTAGTGTAGAATGGTTAGGTGATTCTAAAATTAAGTGGGGGAATGTCATGAAAAATATTCAGCGCGACAGTCAAACCAAACAGCTCCTGCGGGCGATTCTGATCGGTTTCCTGACCGGAATAGTGGTGAGTCTTTTTCGCCTGGCAATTCAACACATGCTGATTGTGGTTAATAAGAGCTTTCAGTATTTTCATACCTACCCAGTTTGGCTGATTCCGTGGGCAATTGGCTCGGTTATCCTAGCCCTGCTGCTCGGCTGGATGGCCCAGCGCAACCCGAATATTAAGGGATCGGGAATTCCTCAGGTCGAGGGGCAGTTAACCAGTCAGTTTGACGAGCAGTGGTGGCCGGTTCTCTGGCGCAAGTTCGTCGGCGGGATCCTGGCGATCGGTTCGGGTCTCTATCTTGGTCGGGAAGGGCCATCAATTCAACTAGGGGCCACGATTGGCCAGGGAGTCGCGGAAAGTCGTCACTCCAACCAGCTGGATCGGCAGGTTGGTATCGCTAGTGGGGCTGCAGCCGGACTCTCGGCAGCCTTCAACGCTCCAATCGCCAGCACCATCTTTATTCTCGAGGAGGTCTACCATAACTTCTCACCGGTAATCTGGCTGGCCACCTTTGTTTCGGCCCTTTGTTCCAACATGGTCTCGATGGTCTTTTTCGGGTTGCGGCCCGTCCTAAATGTTCCCTACCAGCAGATGCTGCCAACCCGGTTCTACTGGCACCTGTTGATTTTGGGCCTAGTGTTAGGGGTGTTAGGTCGCCTGTATCAGGTCGTAATCCTGCACCTCAACCAGTGGAGTGCCAAGCTAAAATGGCTGCCACCACTGGCTTATCCGGTGGTGCCGTTTTTGTTGGTAATCCCGATTGCGTGGTTCTGGCCGCAGACCCTGGGTGGGGGTAATCAGCTGATCGGCACATTACGGCTGATGCCGGTTTCCGTGAGCCTCTTCCTTGGTATTTTCGTTCTTCGCTTTGTTTTTTCAATGATCAGTTACGGTTCGCAGCTGCCTGGGGGGATCTTTTTGCCGATCCTAACTTTAGGGGCGGTATTAGGGGCCCTATACTGTGCTTTGATGAACCAGCTGGGACTCCTGCCGGCTCGCTATCTGCCCAACTTTATTATCTATGCGATGGCAGGTTATTTTGCCTGCATTAGTAAGGCTCCCTTTACCGCCATTCTGCTGATTACTGAGATGGTTGGTTCCCTGGCTCATCTGATGCCCTTAGCCATGGTAGCAGTGGTGGCCTACCTGGTGGTTAACGCTCTCCACGGTGAGCCGGTCTATACGGCAATGTTTAATTCCTTTATCAATAAGCACCCACAGAAGATGGAGCAAAGTGTCACGATGCCGGTAACTGTGTATGCGGGGTCGCGTCTGGATGGCTGCCAAGTCAAGGACTACTCCTGGCCGACCGATAGCATTGTAACCTTGATTTACCGTGGGGAGGACAAGCTGATTCCCAACGGCCAGACGACGATTCAGGCTGGTGATACCCTTCTGATTCGGGCCAATTTCACCCCAAGCAACCAGTGCTATCAGCGGATAATGAGTGCGGCTCACTATGCGAACGTATAGCATTCAGGCTAGGCTTATGGTATGATAATGAAGATATAGTGGGTAAAATATTAGGAGGAAAAATCCTTGTATAACACATTAATGACCTTATTTTTAATTGATTGTGTGGTTCTGATCGCATGTGTAATGATGCAGCCAGCGAAGAATGATAACGACGCAATGTCAGCCTTGACGGGTGGTGCGGGGGACCTCTTCTCCCGGCGTAAGGCCCGTGGTTTTGAAGCGGTCATGCAAATTGTCACGACAATCTGCGGGGCACTCTTCTTTATTCTGGCATTGGCACTGGTTTACGTATCATCACATTAGACATTGGTAGTGTGCCCCCTGCAGTAATTCAGGGGGCTTTTTTTAACAGTGGAAAAGGATGATAGTGATGAAAACATATCCTGGTGAACCATTTTATTTTAACGGCGGCCGGCCAGCAGTGATCCTGCTGCATGCCTATTCAGGCAACAGCAACGACGTCCGCATGTTGGGGCGGGCCCTGCAGAAACATGGCTATACAGTTTACGCTCCGGTATTTACCGGACACGGCGGTGATCCCTGCCGGATCTTGCGCGATGGTGATCCCGCTGTCTGGTGGGAAGACACACAGCTGGCGATCCGCCGTCTGCGCGACAGCGGTCATGACCAGCTAGCAATCTTCGGCCTATCGCTTGGGGGACTCTTCGCTACACGAGCTTTGGAGAATGATGCTCAACTAAACGGCGGGGGAATCTTTGCCTCACCGATAACCAGCTGGGGTCGGTCTAACGTTCCGGATTACTTTCCCCGTCTGGCCATGAACTACTATCGCAAGGAGCAGACCCCGTCAGCAATGGTTACTACCAAGATGGCCTGGATCAAGGAACACCTGCCGGCCCAATTAGCAGCCATCCAGGCGATGTCCAAACAACTGGATGCAAACCTGGATCAACTTCATTGCCCTTTCTTTATCGCCCAGGGCGGCCGCGACGAGATGATTGATCCTAACTCTGGCGGCCAGCTGGCAGATCGGCTGCGTGCTCAGAGGACGCCGGTTGACTATCACTTCTATCCGAATGCCAGCCACCTGCTGACGGTCAACTCGGCCCACCGGCAACTGTTTAGCGACGTCCTAGATTATTTACAAACATTATTCGAGGTATCAGATGACAACGAAAACAAATAACAAGCAACATTTAGAAGAACAGATTATTAAGTATTTAACGGACAATGCGGGGGTCAGCTACTCCGCTGAGCGGATCGCCTACCATCTGGGGATGGACAACGGTAACCAGTTTACGCCGGTAGTTCAAACGCTGGCCAAGTTGGAACGGGACAAGAAAGTTCAAGTAAATGATAAGGGGGAATTTGAGGCAGTTATCAAACAGCAGCCCCTGACTGGAACCTTTCACGGTAATGATAAAGGGTTTGGCTTCGTTGATTATGATCCCGATCTTCCCGATATGTACATCAACCCAGACCACACCATGCACGCTTTGAATGGCGACCAGGTGACGGTTAAGGTCTTGCGTCCTGGGAAGCCGGGCACTGACCAGGGGCCCGAGGGTCAGGTTACGTCTATTGTTGAACATAACTACACGCGGGTAGTCGGTGAGTTCAAGCAGGAAACGGTCGGAAACTACATCGGTGAGATTTTGCTGAAGGATAAGAAGCTGAATACCTACCGCTTCTTCGTTACCGACCAGGGCTTGAAGCCAATGGATGGTCAGGTGGTCACTGCTACGGTTGCTACCTACCCGGACGACGATTCTCCAAAGGTCATGACTGGGGCGGTCACCGAGGTCATCGGAGACAAAGATGAACCTGGCATCGACATTATGTCGGTCATCTACGCCCATGACGTTCCCCACGAGTTTCCTAAAGAAGCCCTTGAGCAAGCGGATAAGATTCCTTTACATGTCCTGCCAGAGGAGAAGAAGGGGCGCGAAGACATTACTGACCAACCCCTGGTCACAATTGATGCCATTGAGTCCAAGGATCTGGACGACGCTGTGGTGGCCTGGAAGATGGATAATGGTCATTATCATCTGGGGGTCCACATTGCCGACGTTAGCCATTACGTTAAGCCGGGTACCCCACTGGATAAGGAGGCCTTCAAGCGCGGAACTTCAGTTTATCTGACCGATCGGGTGGTGCCGATGCTGCCGAAGCGTCTATCCAACGGTATTTGCTCCCTAAACCCAGGGGAGGAACGACTGGCGATGAGTTGTGAGATGGAGATCGATGAGAATGGTAAGATCGTCAATCACCGGATCTTCCCGAGTGTTATGCGGTCCCATGCCCGGATGACCTACAAGGCGGTCAACCGGATTCTGGAGGCCCATGACTCGAAGACAATTGCTGAATATAAGAATCTGGTACCGATGTTTGAAACGATGGGCGACCTTCACCGCATCTTGCTTAAGAACCGGAAACGGCGGGGGGCCATTGATTTTGAGGCCCCAGAAGCCAAGATTATCGTTGACGAGAAGGGCCACCCAACCGACATTCAACTTCGGGAGCGGGGACTGGCAGAACGGATGATTGAATCCTTCATGCTGGCGGCCAACGAAACGGTAGCCGAGCACTACTTTAAAGAAAAGGTACCGTTCCTTTACCGGATTCACGAAACGCCGGATAAGGACCGGATCAAATCCTTTGTTGACTTCTTGGAGGTCTTCGGTATCAATGTCCACGGTGACATTAACAATGTTAAACCGAAGATGCTGCAGAACGTCTTAAAGGAAGTTGCCGGTAAGCCAGAGGAAGAAATGGTTCAGGTTATGATGTTGCGGAGTATGCAACAGGCAAAGTACTCGGACGAGGAACTCGGTCACTTTGGATTGGGCGCTCCCTACTATACCCACTTTACCTCTCCAATTCGGCGTTATCCTGATGACACGGTTCACCGTCTGATCAAGTGGTACTACGCTCATGGTAAGGGGGAAAGATCCAAGGACCACTGGCGTGATAAGCTGCCGGAGATTGCAGAACACACCTCGGTTACTGAACGGCGGGGAATTGACACGGAACGTGACGTCGATAGCATGAAGAAGGCCGAATATATGGAGGACCACATCGGTGAGACCTTCGATGCCGTGGTCAGCTCCGTAATGAAGTTTGGCCTGTTTGTTGCGCTGCCGAATACAGTCGAGGGCCTGATTCACATCAGTGTAATGAATGACGACTACTATGAGTATTCTGAGAAGCACCTGGCTTTGATCGGCCGTAAGACCCACCGCATCTTCCAGATTGGCCAGCCAATTCAAGTCAAACTTCTTCGGGTTGATAAGGACCTGCGGGAGGTCGATTTCGAGATTGTTCATCCGGAAAATACCCCAACCACTAAGATCCGGGTGCCGCATGATGATCGTCGCGGCAACCACGGCCACTTCAACCGTCGTGACCGCAATAAGCACAATGGTCACGTCAATAATCGGCAAATCAACCGGGGACAGAGTCGTCACCATAATAATTCGCGTGACCACCATTCCGAAGGTCGCCGTCACCGTCGTCGTTCATAATTTTAACGGAGGGATAGCATGGCAAAGAAATCCCAACATTTAAACGATAACCTGATTGCCCAAAATAAAAAGGCTCGTCACGATTATTTTGTGACGGACACCTATGAGGCGGGGCTGGTGCTGACTGGGACTGAGATCAAGTCAGTTCGCGCTCACCGGGTCAACCTTAAGGATGGGTTTGCTCAGATTAAGAATGGGGAAGCATGGCTGATGAATGTTCACATCAGCGAGTACGATAATGGGACCTACTTCAATCAGGACCCGTTGCGCAACCGTAAGCTCCTTTTACACAAGAAGGAGATTCACCGTTTGACTGGGACCCTTCAGGATAAGGGGGTTACCCTGATCCCACTGAAGATGTACATTAAGCATGGCTATGCCAAGGTCTTATTGGGGGTTGCCAAGGGTAAACACCAGTATGACAAGCGTGAGGCTATCAAGCGGCGAGAACAAAACCGTGAGATTGAACGGGTTATGAAGCATTATTAGATAAAAACGAGCAGCATCGTAATCAACGGTGCTGCTCGTTTTTAATATTGTTGCATTTGATGCCCATCCCGAGGTTGTCGGCCAGGCGGGGATGACGAAGACGGAAACAGTTTCTACTACGCTGCCCGCGCCGGGCCCAGTGGTCTAGTACGCTAGCCACTAGAATGGCGAGGGGCTCGTCGGCCTGCTGGTCAACGTTAAGCTCATGGTAGTAATTACCGGTGAGCGCCACTGGCTGGAGTGAGAAAACCTGCCGACTGCCCTGAAAGACTCGGTAACGGCCAGCCAGTGGGGAACCGATGATGAACCAGTTCAGGCCCCGAATGTAGATCACCTGGCGGACGAAGCCGAGGGACTTGCCGACAGTACCGACTCGCTGACGGTTGAGATAGAGGGCAAACTTGGGCAGCATTCCTAGTGACTGTTGCTTGACTTCGGCGAGCAGTGCTCCACTGATCGCGTAGAGGGAGAGAACGTCATAATGCATTCCCCATTTGCCGACTAGGAGGTAGCACGACCGCCCCTGGTGATCACGAATGACCGTGGTACCGTGCAGGTCGGTTGCATGATCCCGCAGATATAATTGCCGCATTTTTTCACCACCAATCTACTCATTTATGAATATTTTACCAGCTTGTCAAGTGATTGCCTACTGCCAAAGCGTTTTCATTTCGGTGCGCAGACAGTGGATAGATATGCTAAAATAATAGGCGAGGTGCTAAATAGTCATGAAACAACTAATTCATAATGACTGGTGGGATGTTTTAAAACCACAGTTTGAGAGCGCGTACTACGCGCAGCTACGCGAATTCCTGAAGGAGGAATACACACACCATACGGTCTATCCAGAGATGCATCATATCTTTGAGGCCTTTGAGTGGACACCCTTTCACGCAGTTAAGGTGGTGATCCTGGGTCAAGATCCGTACCACGGACCACACCAGGCGCACGGGTGCAGCTTTTCTGTTCTTCCGGGGGTTCCGGTACCGCCGTCGTTGCAAAATATCTATAAGGAACTGCAGAGTGACCTGGGCTGTACCCCCGTCAACCATGGCTACTTAAAGAAATGGGCCGATCAAGGGGTACTGCTTTTGAACTCGGTGCTGACCGTTCGTGATGGTCAGGCCTTCTCACATAAGGGACACGGCTGGGAGAAGCTGACGGATGCGGCAATTCATGCCCTGTCCGAACGCCCTAAGCCAGTGATCTTTATTTTGTGGGGGCGGGCTGCTCGTGACAAGAAAAAACTGATCAACCTGGACACTAACATTGTCCTCGAATCGGCTCACCCGAGTCCGCTGTCCGCTAACCGTGGTTTCTTTGGCTCGCGGCCGTTCTCCAAGACCAACGAGGCACTTCAGGCAATGGGAGAAAAGCCGATTGACTGGCAGCTACCGGCCCAGCCGGTGGTTGATGAGCGGATCGCAAATTAGGTGTAGATGCTTGATGACCACTAATAAGGAGGTTTAGCATAATGGAACTTTTTGATGAAATTGCTGCTAAGGTAAAGGGACAGGGAAAGACAATCGTATTCCCTGAGGGTGAAGACAAGCGGATCCTTGGTGCCGCCGTTCGCCTGCAGAAAGACGGACTGCTGAAGCCAATTCTGCTCGGTACCCGGCCCGACATTGAGAAGACTGCTCAGAACAACGGCTTTGATATCGCTGGCCTGACAATCATTGATCCAGCTGAATACCCGGAGGCAGATAAGAAAGCTATGTTTGATGCCCTGCTGGAACGGCGAAAGGGCAAGAACACTCCTGAACAGGTCGAAGAGATGCTCAAGGACGTCAGTTACTTCGGTACTATGCTGGTTTACATGGGCAAGGCTGACGGAATGGTCTCCGGAGCGGTTCACTCCACCGGCTCCACCGTTCGTCCGGCTCTGCAGATTGTTAAGACTGAGCCCGGTGTTCACCGGATCAGCGGGGCATTTTTGATGATCAAGGGTGACCAGCGTTACATCTTTGCCGACTGTGCTATCAACATCGAACTGGATGCCCCAACGATGGCCGAAGTTGCGGTACAAAGTGCTAAGACGGCCAAGCTCTTTGGCATTGACCCGAAGGTAGCCTTGCTGAGCTTCTCCACCAAGGGCTCGGCCAAGGGTGATATGGTTACCAAGGTGGCCGACGCTACGGCTAAGGTTCACGAGATGGATCCTGACCTTCCTGCTGATGGCGAGCTCCAATTTGATGCCGCCTTCGTTCCAGCTGTGGGTGAGCTGAAGGCACCGGGTTCCAAGGTTGCTGGTCATGCTAACGTCTTCATCTTCCCAAGTCTGGAAGCTGGTAACATTGGCTACAAGATTGCCCAACGGTTTGGTGGCTTTACCGCCGTTGGCCCGATTCTGCAGGGGCTGAATGCACCAATTGCGGATCTCTCACGGGGTTGCAGTGAGGACGATGCCTACAAGGTTGCGCTGATCACGGCAGCCCAGGCACTATGATTAAAAACTAACCTTAGTCGGTAGCTGTAGTGGGCTACCGATTTTTTTGGTTATATAGCTTTGGTGGGCTCTGAATGGTTTGACGATCTGACTGTTAAATGGTCCCTTGCCATAATTGTCCGCAATACGATAAGTGGTGACCTTTGTCTTTCCTGGGGTGGTAGGTTAGAATAGGGCTAAGATCAATATATGAGGTGGATTGTAAATGAAGAAGAAAACGTTAACCAGCCGGGAAGCGACAATCGCACTCGGTGAACAGCTTGGTCGCCAACTGATGGCGGGGGATGTTTTAGTCCTAGATGGTGACCTTGGTGCTGGTAAGACAACCTTTACTAAGGGCCTGGCCAAGGGACTTGATATTCCCGACCTGATCAAGAGCCCGACCTTCACGATTATTCGAGAGTATCAGGATGGTCGTCTACCCCTTTACCACATGGATGCCTACCGGCTTGAGAACGGTGGAGCTGCGGACCTCGGCCTTGAGGAATATTTTGACAGCGATGGGGTGAGCGTTGTTGAGTGGGCCAAATTTGTAGAAGACGAGTTGCCAGACGACTTCCTAGCCATTCACTTTAAGCGGACCGACAACGAAGATACCCGGGTTCTAGAGTTTGAACCACATGGGACTCACTTTGCCAAGCTGGTTCAGGACGTGGTTGCGTAATGGCGGATCAAGTAGCAATAAAACTAGCAACAGCCGATGATGCTCCAGCAATCCTGGATTTTCTGCGGCAGGCGGCCACGGAAAGCGACGCGGTCTTGATTCCCCACCTCGACCAAGTAACTGATGCCCAGGAACGACGTAACATTGACCTGATCAACCGTTTTGACGACTGTGTAATTATGCTGGCAATGCTGGGCGATCAGCCGATTGGAATCGTGACGGTTATGGTTTTGGGTGACCGGCCCAGCGCTGGCGAGCTCGGCGTAGTGGTTGCCAGGAATTATTGGCGTAACGGAATTGGTCGTCTACTGGTCGAGGAAGCTCAGTACTGGTTTACCAATTATAGTAGTCTGGATTCCCTAGTGCTGACTGTTTTCACCACTAATACCCCCGCGATTGGCCTTTACAAGAGTTGTCACTTCGTTCAGATCGGGACAACGCTTGAAGGAGGGAAGCCTGCCTTAAAGATGGAGTATCATAAGTAATATAAAAGCACGGTGAGGAAAAATTCTCATCGTGCTTTTTCAATTTAACCGAACATCTTAATAAAGGGGCGAATTCGCTGGTCACCAAAGCGGCGGCCTTGGTAAAGAAGAATATTGGCACAGGCTTGGGCATCGTCGAGGGCATTATGATGGTGGTGAAGATCAATATTGAGGGCGTCACAGACCGTGTTGAGTTTGTAATTGGCCAGTCCCGGTAATAGTTGGCGGCTGCTGTTAACAGTGTCAAGAGTTTGATAAGCTGGGGGCTCAATCCCGTAATGCTCAAGGGTGCTCTTGAGGACACCGTTGTCGAAACGGTTGTTGTGAGCAATTACTAGTTTGTCTGGGGTGTAGAAAGTCTTGATATGCTCCCAGACCGCTGGGAAGTCTGGGGCGTCCTGGACATCGCGTTCGTGGATCCCGTGGATCTGGATGTTGCGCCAGAAAAAGTCGGTGTGGGGGTTGATGAGGGTATAAAACTCGTCGACAATCCGGTCGTTACGGACGATTGTCAGGGCCAGTGAGCAGGCACTGTAGCGTTTGCCGCTGGCCGTCTCAAAGTCCATGGCGATGAAGTTCATGCGGGTGCTTCCTTTCGTGATTGATAACTACTATTTTAGTCGTTGGTGGTGTTTTTAGCAAAAGTTCTGCTGAAAGATGATACAATATCTAAGAATAATAATTTATGAAAAGGGAAGGCATACCAAATTGGCTAACTTAATGAATGAATTTCCAGAGATTGATATCAAACAAGATGAACCATTGATGAAGTATACCTACACGCATACCGGGGGGCCGGCTGACTGGTTAGCCTTTCCCAAGAGTATCGATGAGGTCAAACAGCTGGTTCAATACGCCAAGGCTAACCAGCTACCACTAACTGTGCTGGGAAATGCCAGCAACTTGATCGTTCGTGATGGGGGAATTGACGGACTGACGATGATTCTCACCAAACTTAACGATATCACGGTAGATGGCAACCAGGTGACGGCTCAGGCTGGTGCTGCCTACATTGATACTACGATTGCGGCTCGCGACCATCACCTGTCCGGATTGGAATTTGCGGCTGGGATCCCTGGCAGTATCGGTGGGGCAGTTTTCATGAATGCTGGAGCCTACGGTGGCGAAACCAAACATGTAGTCACTGCAGCTACGGTAATGCTGCCAGATGGGACGATTGAACACTTCGATAATACGGGGCTGGACTTTGGTTACCGGCACAGCAGTGTCCAGGATAACCATGGGGTAGTCCTTGATGCCACCTTTACTCTTGAACCCGGTGACTACGACCAGATCAAGGCCAAGATGGATGACTTGAATGAGCGGCGGGCTGCCAAGCAACCTCTAGAGCTGCCATCTTGTGGGAGTGTCTTCAAGCGGCCGCAGGGTTATTATGCGGGTAAGCTTATTCACGATGCCGGCTTGCAGGGCTACACACACGGTGGTGCTCAGGTTTCCACTAAGCATGCCGGATTCATTGTCAACATTGATCATGGAACGGCGGCAGACTATGTGGCGGTCATTAAGCACGTTCAGGCGACAGTTAAGGATAAGTTTGGCGTAGCTCTTCAGACTGAGGTTCGGATTATCGGTCGTAATTAAAAATATGTGGGGATGAAATTATGCGCCGGACAGGTGTTTCATCCCCTATTTCAAGTCATTCCTATAAAACGTTTTACGTTTTGCTAGAATAGTCTTTGTAATCGTTTTAGTTCTATGATAAAATGTTCTTGAAATATGAATTCGGATTGAATAAGGAGAGTAAGTATGAGTAAGAAAGTAGTTGTTTTAGGAAGCATTAATGTTGATACGACCTACCATGTTGAACGTTTTCCACAACCTGGTGAAACGATTTCTGCCAAGAGCAAGAGTTCAGCACCAGGTGGCAAGGGTGCCAACCAGGCGGTAGCGGCGGCCCGGTCTGGAGCCAAGACGGCCTTTATCGGGGCAGTTGGTTCTGACAGTGAGGGGCAATACATGCTTGAAGCCCTGAAGGACAACGAGATTGATACGCATCACATTACGGTTGATAAGTACCATGGTACCGGGACAGCAGCCATTACCCTGGATGCTGAGGGACAAAACGATATCATGATTTACGGTGGTGCTAACCAGGCAATGACACCGGACATGGTAGATGACATTGATGATGTTCTAGATGACGCTGACTTCCTGATCAGTCAATTTGAGACGCCACAGGATGTTACCTTAGCAGCCTTCAAGAAGGCCAAGGAGCACGGTGTGACCACCATTCTTAATCCGGCCCCGGCCCACGAGATCATTCCGGACCTCCTTAATGTAACTGACGTGATCGCTCCAAATGAGAGCGAGTGTGCCCTGTTGACGGGGATCCCGGTAACAGACGAAGATGCTATGCTGAAGAGTGCGGAATACTTCCGGAAGCAAGGAGTTAAGCATCTATTGATCACCCTGGGATCTAAGGGAGTCTTTTACGCTACTCCTGATGGACACGGGCTGGTTCCTGCTTTCAAGGTTCACGCGGTCGACACGACGGCAGCCGGTGATACCTTCATTGGTGCATTGAGTTCCCAGTTAGAGGATGATCTGTCCAATGTTGCTGATGCCCTGGTTTACGCTCAGCGGGCTTCCAGTTTAACCGTTCAGGAGATGGGTGCAATGCCATCGATTCCAACGGCTGATAAAGTCAAGGCGGCCCTGGAGGAAAAGTAAAGACGGAAAGTAGGTTTCACGGTATTTCGTGAACATTATAGTATTTACCAAAACGTGGCTGGTGAGAAGATGTTTTCTTCTCCCAGTCGCGTTTATTTGTTATTGGCGATACTGAAGTGCTGGCTGACCTTCATCAGCCAGTAGACGATCAGCTGGAGGATGGTCATGATGGCTACAAATTCGAATGTTTGGATATTCCAGATGCTCCATAGCTGGCGGAAAAACCAGGTTGGGGTGAAGAGCAGGTAGATGGAATGGAGACGAAGAAAGCGGCCAATGTAGATGCCAACGCTGGCCAAGGTCATAAAGATGATAATCCAGAGGTAGCGTAATCTTGCCCGGCGCGGGGCGGTCAGCATGGTTAACTGCCGGGCCGTCTGCTCAAGAGTAGCGGTCCCAATTAGCAGGCAGGAGATGGCACAGACCATCATCATAGCAAAGTTGAGCCAGACGAGGGGGTCCGAACGGAGAATACCGGTAATATTGGTATGGGGATGGAGCCATGAGAGGTGGAAAAGGTCAGTCATTACGTAGGGAGCGTTCGGATAAAAGACCAGCCAGGTGATTAATAAGAGCCAGAAAGCTAGGGCCCGGCGGTCGTTAAAGCGTTTGAGGTGAAAGCTCAATTCAATCGGTACGTAGCCTAGAAAGGTATTGAACGCCATGAAGTCATAGGGCGCCCGCACGAAGATTTTTAAAAGTATAATCAGGATCCAGAAAAAGAGCCGGATCCGCCAGGTATAAGATAAGTGTTTCACGATAATTGCCTTCTCGATTAATAGTAATTTTCTCTAGCATAGCAGAATTTTGTGAATTAACTATGGTACTTTCGTGATTACTAAAAAATGATATAATATGAACGTGAATTTAGAGGATGGTGAATGCGATGCAGTTTATAAGTTCGCTCTTGACATGGCAAAACTTGATTCACCTGATTGACATCTTAGTAATTTGGTTCCTGATCTATGAACTCCTGGTCCTAATTCGTGGAACTCGGGCAGTACAGCTCTTCCGGGGGATTATGATCATTATTTTGGTAAAGGTCATCAGTTGGTATGCCGGGTTGAGTACGGTTTCCTGGGTAATGGATCAAATCCTGAACTGGGGCGTGATCGCCATCGTGATTATCTTCCAGCCGGAGATTCGGCGGGGCCTGGAACATCTGGGACGGGGTAGTTTCCTCAATCATAACCAGTCCACCAACGAGACCGAAGAAGAGATGATCAAACAGCTCGATCAGGCGATTCAATATATGTCGAAGCGTCGAATTGGGGCATTGATCAGTATTCAGATGAAGACAGGACTGGAGGAATACATCGAGACGGGGATCCCACTCGATGCGGATATTTCCGGGGCACTCTTGATCAACACATTTATTCCCAATACGCCCCTTCACGATGGTGCGGTAATTATCAAGAACAACCGAATCGCGGTTGCGGCAGCCTACCTGCCCCTTTCGGACAGTAAGCTGATTCCAAAGGAACTAGGGACCCGGCACCGGGCTGCGGTTGGAATCAGTGAGGTCACCGATGCGCTAACTATTGTGATCTCCGAGGAGACCGGAGAGGTTTCGATCACTAAGGATAACGAACTGATCCGTAATATGTCACAGAACGATTACCTAAAGTTCATGCGTTCGCAACTGTGTACGCATGAGCCGGCACACGATAACTTGTTGACACGACTCTACTCACTCTTTGAGCGGCAAGGAGGTGGCCAACATGGACAGAAATAAAGGCTTTTTTAACCATAAATGGGTGATGCGCCTGGCATCACTAGTACTGGCGATCCTCCTATTTGCCTACGTTAATGGAAGTAAGAATGGTTTTCTCCGTCAAAACACGCGTAACAATAACGAGAACAGTGTCTTAATGTCCAACAAGTCGGTTACCCTTAAGATGCCGCTGGATATCACGGTCGATAACTCCAAATACGTGGTTTCTGGCTATCCGCAATACGTTAAGGTACGCCTGAGTGGGCCATCTGCCCTGGTTACCACGACCAGTAATACCCAGAATTTTAAAGTATATGCTGACCTGAGTAGCCTGGGGGCGGGTAAGCACCGGGTACCGATCAAGACCAGTGGCCTAAATGCGGAACTCCGGGCAAATGTTGAACCGAAGAATATTACGGTTCAGATTCAGCCACGACGGACAGTCAACGTCAAGGTTAGTGTCCGGCTGAACGCCCGTAACCTGGCTGATGACTACCAGGCTGGTCACCCGCATGCGGATGTCGACAGTGTTCAGGTTACTGGGGCCCAGAACGAGGTTCGACGGGTTAACCGGGTGGTTGCCTATGTGGTGGTTCCCCGGGATGCCAAGGGTAACTTGCAGCGGCAGGTAACCCTGCAGGCCCTCGACCACAATGGTCAGACGCTTAACGTAGTGATCTGGCCAGCCACAACGACGGTCACGGTGCCGATCAGTTCAAAGAACAGCGGTTCCAGTAGCAGTCAGTCGAGTTCTGACAGCAGTACATCGGCGAGTGATTCATCGGCCAAGAAAAGGGTGCAAACCGAGTCGTCAAGTAGTAGCATAAGTAATAACACAACTAGTAATTCGGAAACGACTGCTACAAGTAGCAGCCAGTCTTAATTAATAAGGAGTACATGATGAAACTAAAGTATTTTGGTACCGATGGTGTTCGGGGAGTTGCAAACGAAGATTTGAGTCCAGAACTGGCCTTCCGGGTTGGACGGGCTGGTGGTTACGTCCTGACGCGGCATTCGGACCGGGAACAGCCTCAGGTCCTGGTGGCTCGGGATACCAGAATTTCTGGACAGATGTTGGAGAACGCCTTGATTGCTGGCTTGCTTTCGGTTGGTATTGAGGTTCTACGCCTCGGTGTGGTCACCACGCCAGGAGTTGCTTATCTGGTACGAGCCCAGGAAGCTGATGCTGGGGTTATGATTACGGCCAGCCATAACCCAATCAAGTACAACGGGATCAAGTACTTCGGGGGCAATGGCTTCAAGCTCTCGGACGACCTAGAGTACGAGATTGAACAGTTGCTGGACGCCGATGAGGATACCCTGCCACGTCCGTCCGACAAAGGACTGGGGACAGTTGCCGACTACCATGAGGGTGCCTTGAAGTATACCTCCTTCTTGGAACAGACGGTTTCAACCGATCTCTCCGGCCTGAAAGTGGTCGTCGATGCGGCCAATGGGGCGACGAGCGGCTTTGTCTCCAACTTATTTGCAGATATGAACGTGGACTTTGTACCGATCAATGACCAACCGGATGGCCTTAATACCAACCTTAACTGTGGTTCTACCCATCCGGCGGGCCTGCAGAAGGCTGTCGTTGACAACGGGGCTGACTTAGGGGTGGCCTTTGATGGTGACGGTGATCGCTGCATTGCGGTTGACAACGAGGGGAACATCGTTGACGGTGACAAAATCATGTACATCTGTGGGAAGTACATGGATAGCAAGGGGATGCTGAAAAAAGATACCGTGGTTACGACCGTCATGAGTAATCTTGGAATGTACAAAGCCCTGGAAGCTCATGGGATGAAGAGTGTCAAGACCAAGGTTGGTGACCGTTACGTCGTCGAGGAGATGCTAAAAAATGGTTACAATCTTGGTGGTGAACAATCCGGTCACATCATTTTCTTGGATCACAATACGACTGGTGACGGGATGCTGACCGCATTACAACTTCTTTCCGTAGTTAAGGAGACCGGGGAAAGCTTGAAGGAATTGGCCAGTGACGTAACGACCTATCCACAAGAGTTACTGAATATTAAGGTGGCCGATAAGGCAGCTGCCATGGAGAATCAAAAGCTCAAGGACATTATCGCCGTGGTTGAAGAAGAGATGCATGGTGATGGTCGGGTCCTTGTTCGGCCAAGTGGAACAGAACCATTGTTGCGGATTATGGCCGAGGCTCCAACCAAAGACCTGGTTCACCGGTACGTTGAAAAGATTGGTGACGTAGCCCGTGCTGAATTAGAAGTCAAATAAGTAATTTTAGCCGGTGACGGGAGTTCTTCTCTGCACCGGCTATTTTGATTGGTTATACGAACTAGACCAATCAGTAGTGATTAATTGACAATCGTTTCCAAAACTTGTACTATACTTAACAGTTGTCGTAGATCAATTACCTTGCTTATTGATCTATACCAATTTTAAGATATTTAAAGGATGGAAATAATTATGTGTGGAATTGTTGGAGTTACAGGGACTGATAATACCCTGTCGATTTTAATTGATGGTTTGAAGAAACTTGAATACCGTGGTTACGACTCGGCGGGAGTCTATGTCAACGACAATGCTGGTCATGACTACCTGGTTAAGCGGCCGGGACGGATCAGCAACCTGGAAGCCGCTTTGACGGAAGACGTGCATGGCCTTTCTGGAATCGGTCACACTCGTTGGGCCACTCATGGTGAACCAAGTGAGGCCAATGCGCACCCGCAATATTCTCAGGATAATCGCTTCTACCTCGTTCACAATGGGGTCATTGAAAACTACGCTCAACTGAAGAAGGAATATCTCTCTAATGTTCATTTCACTAGTCAGACCGATACTGAGGTTATTGTTCAATTAGTTGATAAGTTTGTCGTTGAGGATCATATGGACACCCAAGCAGCTTTGCTCAAGGTCTTGCGCCTGATCAGTCCGGACTCTTCCTATGCATTTGTGATGATTGATCGCGAGGACCCTGAGACACTCTATGTTGCCAAGAATAAGAGTCCGCTGCTGGTTGGGCTGGGCGACGGTTACAATATGGTTGGTTCCGATGCTATGTCCATGATTAAGGAAACCAACAAGTTCATGGAAATTGCCGACCATGAGCTGGTCATCGTTAAGCCGGACCATGTCCAGATCAAGGACTTTGATGGCAACGAGAAGCATCGCGATAGCTTCACAGTTGACATGGACGCCAGTGCGGCCGACAAAGGGGCCTACCCGTTCTACATGCTTAAGGAGATTGATGAGCAGCCAGCCGTAATGCGGAAGCTGGTCCAGGAATACTTTGGCGACAAGAATGATCCACAGATCGATCCTGCGCTGATTAAGTCCATGGCTGAAGCCGATCACATCTACATCGTTGGCGCTGGGACAAGCTATCACGCTGGACTGGTTGGTGCCCGGATCTTTGAGCGTCTGTGCGGAATTCCAACCTCCGTACACATTTCGTCCGAATTTGCCTATGATCAGCCATTGCTCTCTAAGAAGCCATTCTTTATCTTCCTGAGCCAGAGTGGGGAGACAGCCGACAGTCGGCAGGTCCTGGTCAATGTTAACGCTCACAAGTGGCCAAGCCTGACCATTACCAACGTTGACAAGTCAACCCTGTCCCGGGAGGCTACCTTTACGGAGTTGCTCTATGCGGGCCCAGAAATTGCCGTTGCCTCTACCAAGGCTTACACGGCCCAGATTGCGGTTGAAGCTATTCTAGCTAAGTCTTTGGGTGAATATCTGGGCAAGGACGCGGCTAAACAGTTTGATGTTAAACATCAGCTTGGTTTGGTGGCTAACGGGATGCAGTCAATTACCGACAGCAAGAAGAAGATTGAGGAGGTTGCGGCCCGCTACCTATCCAAGCCACGTAATGCCTTCTACATTGGGCGAGGACTTGACTGGACGGTATCCTTAGAGGCAGCCCTGAAGCTTAAGGAAATTTCTTACGTTCAGGCTGAAGGTTTTGCATCTGGTGAGCTCAAGCACGGAACGATTGCCTTGATCGAGAAGGGAACCCCAGTGCTAGGGATTATTACTCAAGATCGGACGGCTGGTCTGACCCGGAGTAACTTGGATGAGACTAAGGCCCGGGGTGCCAATACGATCACGATTGTTTCCCGGCATCTGGCACAGGAGGATGACACAATTATCCTGCCTGATGTTGATGAATGTCTGACGCCACTGCTAAGTGTAGTTCCTGCTCAACTGCTGGCTTACTACACTAGTCTAGGCAAGGGTCTCGACGTGGACAAGCCACGGAACTTGGCTAAGTCCGTAACAGTTCAATAATTTTACTAAAACAGGCGCTTCCTAGGTGGAGCGCCTGTTTTTGACGGTTCTGAATAAAAAGTAAAAAAGTTTGCTAATATCATTGACATTCTTAATTGAAACCGCTATCATAATAGTCGCAAGGTATTAAGTATTTACCTTCTAATCAATTCTCTTTCTCTCTTATGCCAATCATCGTCGTCCAGACGGTGATTTTTTTGTTTAAAGCCGTTATAATATTATTATGCTGAAAGGGGAGCAATACACGTGGAAAAACAACATCAAGTATTGACGTTAATTGAGGAGATTACTCGTAACGACGGGAGCAAGTACTTCGAGATCGGCAACATGGTTCACAATGGCCGGGCTGAGTTGGCGGCGGAGCGTGGCTTCATTAAGGAGGTTCGGATCCTTCAATTAAACATTCCCCATTCACGTAATGTCATCCGGTATGAGGATTTTATCAATACCCATTACAAGATGCAGGACGAGTCCATGGATCACTGGGAGGAATGGAAACGAACACCAGAGATGAATCAGGTCGTCAGTGATATTTTAAAAGAAAATCATATTGGATAGTTAAACGGTAGCTTAAGGTTACCGTCTTTGTTTTTGAATTGTTTACCGGGGCCGGTGCTGGAGGAAAATAACTAAAATGAAGACAATTGGGCCAAAGCAGTATATAACCGGAATTGACGGTTTACGGACGTTAGCGGTGTTGGGGGTAATCATCTATCACCTTCTGCCTAATGTTCTGCAAGGGGGCTACCTGGGTGTGCCGCTCTTTCTTCTGATTTCCGGATACTTTGTGACATACCAGTTTAGCCGGCAGTTGGCGGCCGAACAGCGGATTTCGATTGGTCATTTCTACCATAAGCGGTTCAAGAGGCTGTATCCAGTTTTGATTGCGATGCTGGTTTTGACGACAGCCTACATCACCTTGTTTGCCCGGGAGCTGCTGCACAACATTAGGATGACGATCTTGACTAATCTCTTGTGGGTCTATAACTGGTGGGAGATTGGTCATGGTCAGTCCTACTTTGACCAGTTTGGTGGGGTATCGCCATTTACCCACTTGTGGACCCTTGGTGTTGAGGCCCAGTTCTATCTTTTGTGGCCGCTGATTATCTGGGGACTTTATAAGCTGGTGCACCGTAAAGTAATTGTGCGGCGGATTATCCTTATCCTTGCTATTTTGTCAGCAATCGAGATGGCGGTCCTTTATGACCCGGCTAACATCAATCGGGTCTACTACGGGACTGATACCCGGGCATTTTCCCTGCTGCTGGGGTCCTGGTTGGGGCTGGCCTGGCCGCTAAACCGCCTGAATCTACATCCGGCTGGGTACCTGCGTCAGTCGTTGAATGTGGTGGGAATCATTGCAACTGTGATCACAATCATCGGTTTCTTCACCCTCAACGGGCAGGCTGGTTTTACTTATCACGGGGGAATGTTTCTGTATAGCGTTGTGGGGATGATACTGATGGCAACCATCTTTCACCCCGGCTCGCGGATGAATACCTGGTTCTCTAACCCCGTTTTCCATTGGGTGGGGCAGCGATCCTACGGGATTTATGTTTATCAATACCCAGTTATGGTCTTTTATGAACGGCTCGTCAAGGTAGGCTTGCACCCGGTTCTGAACGCAATTATTGAACTGGCCATCATCGGGATAATCAGTGAAGCCTCATACCGGCTCCTGGAGCGGCCCCTAGCCCATACTGACTGGTCAAAACTAGCAGCCGGTTTGGCAAACTACCGTAGTTGGCGCTGGACGACGGTGGGCAAGCTGGCTTTCAGCACGTTGATGGTCATCATAGCGATCGTGGGCCTGTGCCAACCGAACCGTACCCCCAAGAAGACGGCCGTTCAGCAACGGATTGAGCAGAACCAGCAGCAGGCTGCTGAGCACAATAAAGAGATTGCGGCCGGCAAAAAGGCAACGACTGATGATGCGGATGCCAATGCCAAGCAGTATGCGCTGACACCGGCTGAGGTCAAACAAGCACAGAAGCTCAAGATTACGGCGATCGGAGACTCGGTTATGGCTGATGCCGCCGGGAGTATCCAGAAGCTGATGCCTCAGGCTTACGTTGATGCTCAGGTTGGCCGCCAGGGTTCGGCTACTCCAGCGGTAATCAGGCAGCTCAAAGCCCAAGGGCATCTCAACAATATTGTAGTGTTGAATTTAGGGACCAATGGGGCGATGAGCCAGCGGACGATTGATGAAATTCTGAACGAGATCGGTCCAAATCGTCAGGTCTACTGGCTGACTGCTCATGTGCCAACTAAGCCGTGGCAGCAGGTTGTCAACAGCGAGATCGCTGCGACTGCCAAGAAACATGATAATGTTCACCTGGTGGACTGGTATGCGGTGAGTGCTAAGCATAGCGAGTGGTTTGCCAGCGATTCCGTCCACATGGGTGAGCGTGGAAACAACAGTTATGCTCGCCTGATTGCTAAGTCGATCCTCGATAACCAGAAGGAAAATTAGTATGTCAACAGATGAGTTATTAAATCAAGCGATTGACATCTATATGTCAT
Organism: Limosilactobacillus pontis; assembly: GCF_002940945.1. Taxonomy (GTDB): domain Bacteria; phylum Bacillota; class Bacilli; order Lactobacillales; family Lactobacillaceae; genus Limosilactobacillus; species Limosilactobacillus pontis_A. The sequence goes on along the minus strand of NZ_PNFV01000003.1, from coordinate 62,219 downwards.
CATTGAAGGGCTTAGAACACTTTGTCTCACAGCCGGCTGCACGATACTCCTTGTCCTTTGAACAGTACCTAGTTCTTCAAGAAGTGGTTAAGTCGCCGGGAATCAAGCTGATGGATATTGCCGCGAAGCGCCAGGTGACCCGTAGTGCGGTTTCGCGGCAGCTACGGGTACTGATTAAGAACAACTATATTAAACAGGAGCCCGACCAGGCCGACCGGCGCAAGGTTTCCCTAGTAGCGACGCCAGCGGGACAGACTGTGGCTGTTAAGATCAAGCAGCGGATCAGTGAACGCTTTGCCAAGTGGGTTGCCGTTTTTGGCGAGGAGCGCGGTCGGTTGCTCCTCCAGCTCTGGGACGAATTTAACCATCAAGTCATCCAACCGGAAAACAATAGTAAGCAAGAAGGGGAAGAGCAGAATGATTAAGATGATCGCACTAGATCTTGATAATACTTTGTTGAATAGTGATAAGGAGATTTCTGACCGTAATGAGTCAGTCCTGCGGCGTCTCCACGACCAAGGAATCCATGTGGTTCTTTGTACGGGGCGGCCGATTAACGCTATCTGGCCGTACATTGAGCAACTTGGCCTGACTCGACCGGATGATTTCACCATTACCTTCAACGGTGGGCTGGTGATTAATAATGTTACTAAGGAGCACTTGTTTGAGCTTGGGATGGGTAAGCAGGATCTTCAGCCGCTGTTTGACTTTGTCCGCCGGGAAAAACTTCCGCTGGACGTGCTGGACTTTGCACGGGTCTACGAGCTCAGCGACCAGCCGACATCCATTTACCGGACGGTTCTCAAGCATATTGAATTTAAAAATACCAGGCTGGCTGACCTACCGGACACCACCTTTAGTAAAGCGGTGATGGCGATCCCAGCTGAGCAGCTACGTCCGATTATCGCTAATCTGCCGGCGACGCTGAAGGAGCACTATCATGCGGTTCAGTCTCAGCCGATGATTATGGAGTTCCTCCCTCAGCGGGTTGATAAGCACGTCGGCTTGAAGGCGCTTCTCGACCACTTCGGGGATAACTTCAATAACCTGATGGCCTTTGGTGACGCTGATAATGACTTGGGAATGATCAAAGCCGCCACCCAGGGGATCGTGATGGCTAACGGTCTACCTGAGGTCAAGGCGGCGGCTACCGCTCTGACTGATTCTAATGATGAAGACGGGGTAGCTACCTACTGTGAGCGTTATTTCGCTGACCAGCTAAATTGATAATTCGTTAACATTAAAACCGGCAAGAGGTGATTAATAAACACTTGTTGCCGGTTTTATATTACATTCTGTAATGATTCGGTTTGAAATAGAAATGCCGTTGTCATGGTTTGGTAACATAAAATGTGTAATATAGACACTGTCAAAAGGTATGAAAAAATTAAAAGGATGGTTATTCATGATTTCTAAGAAAAATATTGTAAAGACAGTTGCAACTCTGGGAACAGTCGCATTTGGTGTAGCGGCTGCCACAACAGTCGCAAACGCCGACAGTGTTTACACCGTCAAGAGTGGAGACACGCTTTCCAGTATTTCTCAGAAGTTTGCAAATGACAACAGCCTTGTAAACAGTATCGCTCAAGATAATCACATTGCCGATATCAATAAGATTACCGTTGGTCAACGGCTGATTATCAAGGGTGACCATAGTACACAAAATACTCAAACCACTAACAATACGGCAAGTCAGCCGGCTCAGGCAACGGCTAACACTACGGCTCAAGGTCAAGGGAGTACGACAAGCTACAACTCTGGTGTTTCTGGCAGTGATGCTGCTGCTAAGGCCTGGATTGCTGGTCGGGAATCCGGTGGTAACTATGGAGCTCGTAACGGCCAATACATCGGTAAGTATCAATTGTCTGCTTCCTACCTGAATGGTGACTACTCTGCTGCCAACCAGGAACGGGTCGCTGACCAATACGTCGCAAGTCGTTATGGTTCATGGACCAACGCCCAACAACACTGGCTGGCTAATGGCTGGTACTAAAATTAAATAGCGATTTAAGGGGAGTGGTTCTGCGTTGCGGGACTGCTCCTTTTGAGCTTCTTGGATGCGTTTTGAGATGGAGTATGGTAAACTTATAATATATCTGGGGATGTTTTTTGGATTCGACAGGTATAGGTCGAGTTTTGACTGCGTTTCGAAGGTTGCGTCTTCGTAAAAACGCTCAGTTTTAAATTATAACTGCAAACAATAATTCAAACTCTTACGCATACGCTGCCTAACAAGTAGCGCGCGTAAATCCGTTCCGGGTTCGTCCATGATGCGGATACGGGTTTCATATCTAGTGGACTACGTTAATGACTGCCGTTTGAGGTTGTTAAAAGAGATCTAACAAGCTAGCTAGTCATGGTTGCCCTGATCAACGGCGTTTTGATTAGTGAATTTTAAATAGTTGAGATACGAACGTAGAGGTCGAAATGGCGATATGCTTGGACACGGGTTCGACTCCCGTCATCTCCATAATTGGGGTATCAACGAATTTTATTAAATATCAAAGCGTTGATATGCCGGGCGCAGCTGTCACTGAAAAGTGGCAGTTTTTATTTTAAAGTCATGCACGGTTTGAAATTTAATGACTATAACAAAAAAGTGCACGGGCAACCACCAATACACGCATAACTTTATGAAAGACCGTGAGATTATTACGAAATTTTTTGGTTGTACCTCGCTGATGGATGCTATCTACTAATCTATCAGCCTAATTTAATATTCAACCTCTTAACTGGTTATGCGTGGGTTAGTAGCTTGACCAACCGTCTAGCTTTCGGGCTGGGCAGTTTTTCTGTCGCGCGATGACCTTTCTTCTTTGTAAACTGATTTTCTCGAAAATACTGATTATTATATAAAAAGGCCGCCCTATACCAGTGAGATATAAGGCGGTCATATTACAATCTACCGTATAGAAAAAACCGGGTGCTGGTGAAAGCACGCCGGCTAAGCTTGGATACTAATCATTGACGATCACGTAGGACTTAATAACTTGGCGCTCACTCATGCCCTTGTATGCGGCATCAATATCGTCGAGGCTAAAGCTTTTGGTAAAGACCTTGCCAGGATTGATCTCACCGTCGAGGACAGCCTTGAGTAAGGTAGCCTTGTCGTAGGTAGTGACAGAAGCCGGCCCACCAGCGACAATCGTGTTCTTGTAGAATGGGGTAGTCATGTCTTGTTTAGGGGTGTGCGGGAGACCAACCCGGCCGATAATAGCACCCGGCCGACCGACCTTCATGGCGGTGTCGGTTGATTGTTCAGTCCCGACGCATTCAAGGACAGCGTCGGCACCAGTGCCGTTGGTCAGTTCCATGATCTTCTTGACGGCATCGTCCCCACGGTCGGCAACATTGTCTGTTGCCCCGAATTCCTTAGCAAGGGCCCGACGATCAGCGTGCCGGCTGGTGGAAATAATCCGCTTGGCACCACGCATCTTGGCGGCGATGATGGCGCAGAGGCCAACTGCCCCATCACCCATGACGACCACGGTATCACCAGCACTGACGTTGGCCACCCGGGCAGCATGGTAACCAGTAGCCATGACATCGGCAAGGGTCAGCAGGGACTTGAGCATCCCCTCACTGTAGTCAGCAGGCTTACCAGGAATCTTGACTAGCGCCCATTGACCATGAGTGAAACGGATGTATTCTGCTTGGACACCATTGCTGAAATTGTCATCGTGACTTTGGCAGGAACCATCGAAGCCGGCCCGGCAGGCAGCACAGTGGCCACAGCGGTGCGTGAATGGGGCGATGACAAAGTCACCGGGTTTAACGGTGGTAATGTCGTCACCGACCTCTTCGACAATCCCAATTGCCTCATGACCGGAGTTTTCAGCGTTAGCCTCCACTGGGTTGATCCCCTTGTAGTACCAAAGATCGGAACCACAGACGCAGGTCCGGACAACCTTGATGATAACGTCATCGGGAGCCTGGATGGTTGGCTTATCGATGTCGATTAGCTTCATTTGGCCCGCCTTAGCAAAAACAGCAGATTTCATAATAAACAGTCTCCTTTCTTTGTAAACACTTTCATTATAACCGGTTAACTTACAAAATGATAATACTTTAAGTTAATGGGGAAGCATACACCGGTTGAATGGCTAAATATGAATTAATAATGACTTCTTAGGCCAATCGCGGGCGCTGGCTAGGGATGAATGTTACACTAGGGAAAACGAGTAAAGAAGAATTTGAAGGAAGTGTGACTTATGAACATCCTGATGATTGAAGACAATCATTCTGTTTGCGAAATGATGGCAATGTTTTTCAAGAAGAATCAATGGCAGTATGAGTTTGCCTATGACGGGGTGGCTGGTGAGGAGAAGTTTGCCGACGAGCCAGATAATTGGGATATCATTCTCCTAGATTTGAACCTGCCGAAGAAGGATGGAATGCAGGTGGCAGCAGATATTCGCCGGATTTCTCCGACGGTCCCCCTAATCATGCTGACAGCCCGGGATACCGAGAGCGACCAGGTTCTGGGACTGGAAATTGGGGCTGATGACTACGTGACTAAGCCATTCAGCCCGATTACCCTGGTAGCTCGGATCAAAGCTCTTTACCGGCGGAGCCAGCTAAGTCAGCAGCACCAGCAAGGACATGCGGACGTTGGCGGTTTCGACATTCAGACCGACCATTTCAAAATGAACACTAAGACCCGGGAAGTATACCTTTATGATCAGCCAGTCAGCGATCTAACACCGAAGGAATTTGACCTGTTAAAGACGCTGGCAGCCAAGCCCCGTCAGGTTTTCACCCGGTCTCAATTGCTCCAATTGGTTTGGGATTATGAGTACTACGGGGATGAGCGGACGGTCGATGCCCATATCAAAAAGCTACGGCAGAAGCTTGAAGATATTGGTCCCCAGGTGATCAAAACCGTCTGGGGTGTTGGTTATAAGTTCGATGATGAGGGAGAATAGTTAATAATGAAGTTGATGTATCGGCTGATGCTGACCTTTTTTACGATCATTATTATCCTGCTGGTGATCTTGAGTGTGTCCTTTATGCAGGTTACCAATAACACCCTCTACCACAATACTTGGGACCAACTGAAAAGCTACTCGGACAGCCTAGTTCAGGATTCGATCCGCTATGATCCGACCAACCGGAGTTTTGAGGGCTTTGCGACCAACTCTCTGCAAACCAACGCCAACCTGCTGACTCGTCAGCACGTCCATTTTGCGATGTATGATACAACCCACAAGCAGATTTATGCCAGTAATGGTTTTACGCCGACAATCAGTAAGGAACAGTGGCGCAAGCTTAAGGACGGTCAGGTTATCTGCACCAAGGTTACGATGGCTAAGGTTGACCACCAGGTGGCGAATACTACAACCCCTCAGATGACTGAGGTCCTCAAACCGTATTTTTATAAGGGAAAATTGGTAACAGTGGTATCCATTGCCACACTGATTTCGACGATTAAGGAAAATATGCACCAAATTGTCCTTAACTTGCTGGTTGCCTTTGTGATCGCAGCCCTGTTGACGCTGGCAGTCAGTTACTTTTTGGCCCGATCGATTACCCAACGGATCCAACGCCTTCAGAAGGCTACCCACGAGATTGCTCAGGGTAACTACAATGTCCAGGTGGCAACGGCTGGTAAGGACGAGGTGACTGACCTGGCCCAGAGTTTTAATATTATGACCCAGTCACTTGCGGCATCGCAGCAGGAAATTCGGCACCAGGAGGAGCGGCGGCGCCAGTTTATGGCGGATGCCGCCCACGAGATGCGGACCCCCTTGACGACTATTAACGGGATCCTGGAAGGCCTTGAATATGATGTCATTCCTGAAGAGGATAAGCAGCACAGTATTCACCTAATGCAGAACGAGACCCGGCGATTGATCCGCTTGGTCAACGATAACTTGGATTATGAGAAGATCCGGACCAATCAGATCTCGATGGAGCGTAAGGTCTTTGATGCAGCAGCGGTTCTAGCTAACCTCCAGGAGCAACTCAATAAGAAAGCCCAGGCCCAGGGGGATCGAATCACGTTGGATATCACGCCAGGACTCCGGGTTTACGCTGATTACGACCGCTTTGTCCAGATTATGTTTAATATTACCCAGAACGCCATTCAGTTTACTAAGGACGGTCTGATTAGGATCCAAGGCCGCGCAGTTACTAATGGGAGCCAGTTCAAGGTTAGCGACAATGGGATCGGAATGACTAAGGAACAGCTGACTAACATCTGGGAACGCTACTATAAGGCTGATCGTTCACGGATGAATACCAAGTATGGCGAGTCGGGCTTGGGTCTAGCAATTGTTCACCAGCTAGTCCTGCTGCATGGTGGGAAGGTGTCCGTCGAGAGTAAGTATGGTGAGGGGACAACCTTTACTATTTTCTTCCCTGACCGCGATCACGCCCCACACACAACGGTAAAACCAAGTCCAAAGCAAAAAAATTAAGGACCCGTCATGACACTATCTAAAAGTAATTAATGGGCTTTGTTCAATCGTTAACTTACTGTAAACGCTTGCGTAAACGTTTGCATTGTGATAAATTACTAACTTGTAATATTTGTTATTGATTGATAGGAGAGAATTGTATTATGAGTTATTTGATTGCATTAATCCCAGCGCTTGGTTGGGGATTCATGCCGCTAATTACTGGAAAAATTGGTGGTTCAACGATCAATCAGATGTTTGGCATCGGTGCAGGTGCTTCAGTTGTTGGTATTATTGCCTTCCTGATTGGTCATCCTAGTGTAAGTACAGGAGCATTTTGGTTCTCAATTGTATGCGGTGCATTATGGACGATTGGGCAGATTGGACAATTTGTTTCTTTTAAACGGATGGGCGTTTCAAATACCATTCCGTTATCAACTGTTTTTCAATTAGTAGGTAATTCTTTAATTGGTGTAATCATTTTTGGCGAATGGCGTGGTGCACGAGCATTAACAATTGGTTTTATTGCCCTGCTGGTCGTTATTATCGGTGCGCTGATGACATCAATTACTGATGGCAGTTCAGACAAGAAGGTTACGGTACAGAACTTCTTCTTCCTGTTAGTTACGACCATCGGTTACTGGGTTTACTCAGCCTTTCCAAAGCTGCCGGTAGTCAGCAGTGAGGATCCGCTAGGGGTTTTCCTTCCAGAAATGCTTGGAATCTTATTAGGTTCGGTTATTTATACGATTGCTTCTGGACACTTAAATGCTTTTAAGCAAAAGAAACAATATCTTAATATTCTTGGTGGATTATCCTGGGGTATTGCTGCATTAGCATACATCTTTGCTGGTCGTGCCTTAGGGGTAACCGTAGCATTTGTGATGACTCAGATGAACGTAATAATTGCTACGATCGGTGGAATCTTTATCCTGCATGAACATAAAACCGGTCGTGAGCTGACCTTCACTATCATCGGTATCTTGCTGATTGTCTTAGGTAGTGTTGGGACAATTTTCGCTTAACTTGTAATAAGGGCTGTAACAAAATCAATATTTTGTTGCGGCTTTTTAACTTTGCATTGCATGTTTATAATGAATTCGCTATCATTTAGGTATACTTAAATTGTAGTTAATTATTATAGAAAGAAGTTATTTAATATGACGCACGTTTCGTTAGATAGTCAAGGATTAAAACAATTTGTTAATGCCAACGAGCTTGGCGAGATGCAAGCAATGGTCAATGCGGCTGACAATGAACTTCGTAATGGTACCGGAGCTGGGGCAGACTTTCGTGACTGGCTCCACCTCCCGACGGAATATGATCGGGATGAGTTTGCCCGAATTAAGGCTGCTGCTAAGCAGATCCAAGCTGACTCAGACATCTTGGTAGTTATCGGAATCGGTGGCTCTTATTTGGGTGCCCAGATGGCAATTGACTTTTTGCACAACACCTTCTATCAGGCGCAAAGTCCCAAGGATCGCAAATACCCACTTGTGATCTTTGCTGGGAATTCCTTGAGTTCAACCTATGTTCACGATCTGCTGCAGCTGATCGGTGACCACGACTTCTCCGTCAATGTAGTTTCTAAGTCGGGGACCACTACGGAACCTTCAATTGCTTTTCGAATTTTCAAGAATAAGTTAATTGCCAAATATGGTGAGGCAGGTGCTAACAAGCGGATTTACGCTACTACTGATAAGGCCAAGGGTGCACTTAAGACTGAGGCCGATGCCCATGGGTATGAAACCTTTGTGATTCCTGATGGTGTAGGTGGTCGTTATTCTGTTTTGTCAGCTGTCGGTTTGTTGCCAATCGCCGCATCCGGCGCTGATATTGACCAGCTAATGGCTGGGGCAGCGCAAGCTGAAAAAGACTTTGTGGATCCGGACTTGACCAAGAACGCAGCTTACCAGTATGCAGCTTACCGAAACATCCTTTACCGGAAGGGTTACGAGACGGAACTTCTGGAGAATTATGAGCCAAACATGCGGATGTTTGCTGAATGGTGGAAGCAGCTGGCTGGTGAGTCAGAAGGAAAAGATCATAAGGGGATCTACCCATCTAGCGCAAACTTCACGACTGATCTTCACTCATTGGGGCAGTATATCCAAGAGGGTCGACGTTTCTTGATGGAGACGGTTGTTAAGTTGGATAAGCCAAACTACGACGTGGAAATTCCAAGTGAAGAAGATAACCTTGATGGCTTAAAGTACCTAGAGGGCAAGACGATGGATTTTGCCAATACTAAGGCTTATGAAGCGGTAGTAGCGGCTCATACTGCTGGTGGCGTTCCGGTAATGACGGTTCACCTGCCTGAGGAAGATGAATACAGTCTGGGTTACCTAATCTACTTCTTTGAAGTGGCCATGGGGATCTCTGGCTACCTGAATGGCATTAACCCATTCAACCAGCCGGGTGTTGAAGCCTACAAGGTTAACATGTTCGGCTTGTTAGGTAAGCCAGGATATGAAGAAGTTGGTGATAAGTTGCGTGCCGAGATGGATAAGAATAATTAATTGGCAAGCTACTATTAGTTTTATGTATGAGTGAGAATGCTTTGTATTATAAGAGTGGAATAAAGAGTTCAAAGTAACCTTTATCCCACTCTTTTTGGTAATTTAGATGAAAAAAGAAGAAATACGGAAGAATCAGCGCCATACTCAGCAACGCCTAGTAGTATGGCTGGTGTTAGTCATTGTTTTGCAAATTTTAACAACACTTATTCATTGGAATTTTTTGCAGTATGTGACTTGGCTTGCGGTAATATACTGTGTTATATTAATTATTCTATGGTGCTATTTGGAATGGCAACTGTTGCGTTTATAGTAAATAAGATCGTGTTATAATATATGTATAATTTAATTAATTGTATAAAGTAAGGAATAATTTATATGACAATTGACCATCGGAATTTGTCGCGGATCAATAATCGAAAGCAAGTTTTACAACAGTTATTTAATAATCAAGAAACTTCGCGGGCGGAGATTGCACGACAATTAAATTTAAATAAGTCAACCGTATCCTCAATTTACAGTGAATTAAATGCGTTAGGACTAATTGAAGAAGTACGGCAAGGAGAATCGACGAGCAGTGGTGGCCGGAAGCCAAACTTGATTTGTTTGAACCAAAACTATGGATTTGTCGCCAGCTTTAATATTGGAACTTCGTATATGGCTTCGATGTTTAATTATATTAACGGCGAAATCATTCAGTACAGTCGTCAGCCCATTGAACACTTTGATATCTTAAATATCATGCAGATGATAAAAAATGAGATTAAACATATGGAAAAAGTTGATCAGACTAGCCATGGATTGCTAGCCATTGGCTTCTCAATTCACGGAATTGTTTATCATAATAAAGTGATTGATTCGCCGTTTTTAGAATTAGATGGGATAGACCTTCAAGAGTATTTTGAAAAGGAATTTGGGGTTCCGGTCGTCCTTGAAAATGAGGCTAATTTATCCGCAGTATTTGAGAATGACTTCTATGCTAGTGACCAAATTAAGGATTTAATTACCATTAGTATTCATCGCGGAATTGGTGTTGGTGTAATTGCAAATGGTAGTCTTTATCGTGGTAACCGTGGTATGGCGGGTGAAATAGGTCGTGCACTAATGACTGACCGGTTAAATGACGGCTCTAACGAATTGGTGAAGGTTGAATCATTGTGTTCGGAAGATGCGATTATTAATCAAGTGAAAAGGGTCAAAGGGCTTAAGCACATTGATGGTGCTGAATTAAGCCGGCTTTATCACTACGATAATCAGGTTCTACAGATTTTTGATCATGCAATTGAACTATTAGCAGAGGTATCTTATAATGCGGTTGTTTCTTTTGGGCCGCAAGAAGTTTATTTTAACTCGACATTGTTTGAGGATATTCCAGAGTTATTTGACCGGATTAAGGCTAGGCTAATTGAAATGGGGACTTTTTCACCCATTAAAAAGATTGAGGGGTCAAGGATGACATCGTTACTAGGTGCTAGCTCATTAGCTATCCATAGAGCCCTTGATTTAGAGCATTATAAGCTCAAAATGCGCTGGCCAAATGAGGTTAAGAATGTTGACTAAATTAAAAGCGAGGTAAGAAAAGTTTAATTTTCTTGCCTTGCTTTTTGACATAAAAAGAGACATAAGACACTTTAACTGTGCCTTATGTCTCTAGGGTTTTAATTAGTCAGATGTTGTCTTTTTAGCAGCAGCACGCTTGGCAGCTTGATCACGTAACCATTGTTCGATACTCTCAAGGGACTTGCCTTGGGTTTCGAAGACTTTGGCGTGAACAAACCAAATGGCTATCAGACAGAAGACACCGTAACCGATGAACAGCGTACCTTTGCCAAAGAAGCTCAGTAGTGGTGGGAAGGTTAAGGAAACGATCATGTTAGCAGTCCAATTAACACCGGCAGAGAAGGAGTTCCCCAAACCACGAATGTTAAGTGGGAACATTTCACCGATCATTGTCCACATAATTGGACCCCAAGTACCAGAGAAGGAAGCGATGTAAACAACCATTGAAAGAACGGCAACATCAGCGGCAAATCTTGATTCAGCGGAGTGCATTAGTCCCCAGCACATGATGAACAGGGTGATGGCCATTAACCAACCACCAACGATTAACATCTTACGCCGGCTAACGCGGTTCATTAGCCAAATACCAATAACGGTAACGATAACGTTGAAGATACCAATCCAAATGTGTGACAGAAGGGCAAAGTGAACACCGAAGCCGGCATCAGTGAAGATAGTCGGAGCGTAGTAAAGCACCGTGTTACAACCCATAACTTGTTGGAAAATAGCTAATCCAATAGCAGCAACTAATGCTGGGTGAACGATTGGGCCAAATAATTCATTCCAACCGCCAGATTTGATGGATGCCTGTTTCTTAATATCAGCAATATCACTGTTAACAACTTGCTCGTCATTACTGTTCATTGCCATTAAGACATCACGAGCAACGCTTTCTTTGTCATTACGAACCAGGTAACGTGGTGATTCTGGAAGGATAATTGCTCCGAAGAAGAGAATTGCAGCTGGGATAGCAGCAAATCCAAGCATCCACCGCCAACCAGTGTAGAGACCTTGTAGCCAGAAGTTAAGCAGGTAGGCAAGCAGTAACCCGGACATAACCATTAATTGGAACAATCCGGACATCATCCCACGTTTAGCAACTGGTGCTAATTCAGCAAGGTAAGTTGGGATTAAGGCTGAGGCAGCACCGACAGCAAGACCTAAGATAATCCGGGTAATGATCAGCGTCCAGAATTCTGGCGCTAAACCAGAACCTAAGGCACCAATAAAGAATAGCACAGAAGTAAACATTAGTAGCTTCCGCCGACCAAAGCGATCGGAGAAAGGACCAATTGTAACGGCCCCAAGGATGGCACCTAATAGAACAGCGGATACGACACAACCTTGTTGCCAGGAATTTAATGATAATTGCTTTTCAATAAAGAGAATGGCACCAGAAATTGAACCAGTATCATAACCAAATAGCAGTCCACCTAAGGCAGCAAAGAAATAAATCCACCCTGCGGATAATTTATGTTTCATGATTTTTACTCCTTATCATAAATGATTAAAACAAGTGTAGGTTAAACAGAGTGAAGCTAGTTGTTTATAAGCGTGGTTAGTTTTGCTAACCAACTAACATCTTAAATCTAACATACTTATCCGATTTTGGAAAGCGCTTTTATTATTATTTTAGACAAAAGAGAATCATAAAAGGACAAATGAATTTCATTGCATAGATCATAAAATAACAAATTATGGTTACAAATAGAACTAACAAGAGTAAATTTTAAATTGGACAATACACATGAAAGTGTTTACATTTATTCTTAGGGGGTGGGGCTGATGCAAAGTTTTATTTCAATCCCAACAATTGAATCCGGCCTATACATGTTTGGCGGGCATAAGCATACTGTTAACGGAAGCTGGTCCTTTTTTGAGCAGAAACATCAGGTTTTTGAGTTAATGGTAATAGTTAATGGACACCAAATTACGGAGATCCGTGATCATGAACCAATTGACCTTAGCCCAGGAGACGCAATTATTATTGCACCAGGCACCTATCATACTAATCGTAACGCTAGTGCAACTTCTAAGATGACGTATATGTGCCTGCACTTTGATTTTGAGGATACACAAATTCGTTCACGGATGATTGGCTTATTGGTTAATCATAAATATACTGCAGAAACACCGTTGGCCAGGCGATCATACGAAATGCTGGATAAAATTATTGAATATAGCCGTGATTGCAAACAACAAAATGATTTTGATACCCAGGTAAATATTGAAATTGCTCTTTTAAAGTATTTACGTGATCTTAATCGTCTGATGGGAGAGGTTGACTATAAAGATAGTGGGATGCCTTATACCAATAAGGAAGCAAAAGTTGGCCGTGATATTGTGATGGCAATTGAAAATCGGGTTAACAATGATGATAGTAATCCGTCTTTTAATTTCAGCGATATCTGCAAGGAGCTAGCAATCAGCAATGGTTATGGTCATCGTGTTTTTAAGAAGGTATACGGGATTACGCCACTGCACTTTATTGATAAGGAAAAGTATAAGAAGGCTCAGCGGTTGCTAGAGTACTCTGGAAATTCAATCGAAGAGATTGCCTATATGACCGGTGCAGCTAATATGTCGATCTTCAGTAAGCAGTTTAAGAAGTGGTCGGGCTATTCGCCAACAGAGTACCGAAAGCAGGTTATCCATAAGCGTTCCGTACGTTCTAAAAATAAAGTGGGATATTTTGAGTAGTAATTAACAAAAACAAGCCCTTATATCAGATCATGATTTGACAAATAACCGTCAGATTATGATCTGTTTTTAATTGTTGAAACCGCATACAATAAAATAACGAAGCGGTTGCTTTGTTTACACAACTAACTTACTATTCTTATCTTGCAAAAAATATTTCTAAGGGATGATAAAAATGGATAAAGCACCTACTAAACATGTAGATGAATTTGCCAAACTATCTTGGCGTGAGCGAATTTGCTACGGTGCCGGAGATTTAGCACAAAACTTAATTTTTGGTACGATCGGTTCTATGTTGCTGTTCTACTTAACAACGGTTTTTGGAATTTCGGCGGCTGCTGGGGCTACAATCTTCCTAATTGTTCGGTGGATTAACGTTTTCTGGGACCCATGGGTTGGGACCGTAGTTGATAAGAGTCATTTCAAGCACGGTGGTAAGTACCGGCCATTCTTAATTTATTTTGGTATTCCGCTGACTATTTGCTGTGCTTTGGTTTTCCTGCCAATTCCGGCTGTTCGAGGAAACGTAATTTATGCATTTGTTTCTTACTTAGCAACTGCACTTATTTACTCATTTGTTAATATTCCATACGGATCATTAAATGCCTCATTAACTCGTGACAACGATGAAGTTTCGACTTTAACGACTGTTCGGATGACTGAAGCAAACATTGGTAATTTGTTGGTTTATACTTTCTTGCCATTATTTGTTCAATTAGCTTCTCCAGCTAAGCAGCTGAAAAATATTGGACTGTTTGGTATTAAGCTGAATTTAGGTAACTATGCTTCTCCTCACGCTGCAGGTGCCTACTTTAAGGTTATGAGCATTTACATGATTATTGGTTTTATCATGCTGCTGTGTACCTACTTTGGTGTTAAGGAACGTGTTCTTCCTACTGCTAAGGAAACCGCGTCAGTTAAGTTTTCAGATTTATGGAATGAATTAATTGATAATAAGCCGTTGCAAATTTTAGGCTGGTTTTTCTTAATTGGTTTTACCTTCATGTTCTTTGGTAATACTGTATGGCCATTCTTTGTTCAATATAATATCGGTCACTCTGAATGGATGGCGTCAATTAACCTAATTGGTTCTATTCCAGGTATTTTCTTAGTATTCTTATGGCCAATTATTCGGAAGAAAATTGGTAAGAAGGGTTTCTTCTACCTATTCTTAATTCTCTTTATTGTCGGCCAATTAATCTTATGGGTTTGGTCTTTCCCTGCATTTAAGAATAGTATTACGCTTGGTTACATCGGTCGTTTTATTATGCAGTGGGGAATTACAGCTGCAACTGGTTACATGTGGTCACTGGTTCCAGAAGTCATTTCCTATGGTGAATGGCATTCAAAGAAGCGAGTTGCCGGAATTATTAACTCTATCATGGGGCTGTTCTTTAAGATTGGTTTAGCTCTTGGTGGTATTATTCCAGGTTATATTAATGCCTTCTGCCACTTTAACGGTAATAATGCAACGCAACCGCATTCCGCATTAACTGGTATTTCTATTTCAATGATTTGGATCCCAATTATTCTTGCCTTAATTGCCATGTGGATTATTAGCAAGTACCCATTGAGTGACCCAGAAGTTGACAAGATTAACCATGAAATTGAAAATACTCGGAAAGCAAATGGTGAAAACTAAGTAATTAATATAGAAAGAGGGATTCCTTCATGAAAATTTATGTTGATATTAATGCGCCAGTAAATGGTGATGGGACCCAGGAACACCCGTTTAAGGCTATTCAAGCTGCGGCTGATATTGCAATGCCGGGGGATACGGTATTAGTTGCTCCAGGAACTTATCGTGAGAATGTTAATCCAAAGCATGCCGGAACTGCTGATGCCCGGATTACTTATAAATCTGTTAAGCCACTAGGAGCTGTTATCTCAGGAGCTGAAAAGGTTGACACTTGGGAGAACACTGACGGCGATGTATGGCAGGTTGAAATCCCCAACAGTATTTTTGGCGATTATAACCCATACACGACTCGTGTACTTGGTGACTGGTTCGATGCCCGAATCATTGCCCACACAGGTGAAGTTTATCTAAATGATGTGGCTCTTTATGAAGTTAACTCCTTGGATGAGGTGAAGAAACCAGTAAAGAACAACAAGTCTTGGTACCCAGAGAACACTTTGTACACTTGGTATACTGAACAAAATAAAGACCAGGATACAACAATTATCTATGCTAACTTCCAGGGAAGTAATCCGAATAAAGAAAACGTTGAAATTAACGTCCGTGAGAATTGCTTCTATCCACAGGCTGAAGGGATAAGCTATATTACTCTTTCTGGTTTTGGTGTTACCAAAGCGGCTACTCAGTGGGCACCGCCGACAGCTTATCAGGAAGGTATGATTGGTCCGCACTGGTCAAAAGGCTGGATTATTGAGTATTGTGATGTTTCACACTCAAAGTGTTCAGGAATTTCACTTGGTAAGTATTTGCAACCAAATAATGATAATAAGTGGTTAAAGTGGAAGTATAAGGATGGTACGCAGACCGAACGGGATGTTATTTGCCAAGCGTCCTATGAGGGCTGGGATAAAGAGCATGTAGGTTCTCATATTATTCGTCATAATCACATTCATGATTGTGGTCAAACCGGGATTGTTGGGCACCTCGGTGGTGTATTCTCACTGATTGAAGACAATGATATTCATGACATCAATGTTCGCCAAAACTTGGCCGGAGCCGAGATTGGTGGTATCAAGATGCACGCCGCTATCGATGTTGTTTATCGTCACAACCATATTCACCATTGTACCCGGGGATTATGGCTTGATTGGCAAGCACAGGGGACAAGAGTTACCCAAAATGTATTTGATCACAATAGTCTGCCAGAAGGCTTTAGCGTTGACAAAGACAATGTTGGTGATGTTTTGTCCGGACTTGGTGAAGATATGTGGATTGAAGTTTCACATGGTCCGACGTTGATTGATAATAACTTGTTCTTATCAGAACGGGCTATTCGTTTTGCTGCACAAGGGATTGCCTTTGTCCATAATGTAATTGCCGGGAGCTTCACTGCTACTGGTCGAGGAACTGATAATAATTCCGTTAACCTACCATCGAATCGGTTTACTCCTTATCACGAAATCCATGGTACTAAGGTAATGGGCTTCATGACGATTCAACATGGTGATGATAAGTTTTATAACAACGTCTTTATTCAGCAAAAGTTGCGTCCAGAAATGCAAAAGCTGGCGGAGCTTAAGAAAGACGAGCCGGATGACTGGGATGACTATAACTTCACGGTTGGTACCAAACCATTTGATGGATACCCGACATTTGAAGAATGGAAGAAACAGTTTGAAGGCTATTGCGGGATCTATGCACCTAATAGTGATCATTATTACAACCATCTGCCAATCTGGACGAAGGGTAATATCTACTTTAATGGTGCACAACCATGTGATAGCGAGAAGGACGCAGTTATGTCTGATAAGGAAGTTCAAATTAAACTTGAGAAGAAGGACGATGGCCTTTATCTAAAGACCAACTTGCTTGATGAATTGCCGCAAAAGACAGATGGTGTTATTTCGACTAACACAATTGCGATGGCCTTTGAGCCTGAAGAAAAGTATGAAAACCCTGACGGAACACCGATTACTTTTGATACTGATTTCTTCGGTAACCATCGCGATGGTGTGAAGGTAACTGCTGGAGCATTTATTGACAACCAGGAGTTGGCTATTAAAGTATTTTAATTAAATTTAAGGAGCATGGCAGAGGTCATTGATGACTTCACGCTCTTGCAAGCACAAATAGGCCTTCAGTGTTCGGCTTTGCCAGGCACTGAAGGCCTTTGTTGTACTGACTTAATCAAGGTGTAATGCAGCATACAGAGAAGGGATAAGTAATGAAGAAAATCTCGTTAACGTTTGATGATGGACCGTGGCAGGAAACAACACCACATATCCTGGAAGTCCTAAAAAAATATAATGTACCAGCAGCATTTATGATTTGGGGTGAGCATGCCGAAAAGTATCCAGAACTATTAAAGGAAGAGGTAGCTGATCCACTTTTTACAATTGGTAACCACACTTACCATCACGTTGATTTAACGAAGGTATCGCTTGAAAAAGGCAAGAATGAATTAAAGAAAACAGATCAAGTTATTGAGGCAATTACGGGAAAACGTCCAGTGGTAATTAGGCCACCGTACGGTTCAATTAATAAGGAAGTCTTATCTTATATGGACCGTCCGGCAGTGATATGGTCAATTGATACTAAAAGCTGGGATCATCATGATAAGGACAAAGTATTAGAGAACATTAAATCTGCTCAAGATGGCGATGTGGTATTAATGCATGATTTTCAGCCAGCTGATTCTGCCGCAATTGAACCATTAATTCGATATTTACAAGCCAATGATTTCAAGATAGTTTCGTTAAAAGACTTAATCGGGGTTAAAAAATTAAGCAGCACTAAAGTCATTTATAGTAAAAAAAGGATAATTAGATCTTGAAAAGGAAGCTAAGAAAGGCTATTTCATGGGCTTTCAAGAGTTTTACAAATAAAATTCAAGAAAGGGTTTACAAAATTAAAAAAAGGTGTATAGTAATAGTTGTAAGTTAGTTGTTTATACAAACTAAAAAGATTTCAGGAGGCTATCGATATGGCTGATTTATGGGAAAACATTGGGGACATTAAATACGAAGGCCCACACAAGAGCTTAAAGTCTGGTTTGTTCTATCAATACTACAACCCAGATGAAGTAATCTTGGGTAAGAAGATGAAGGACTGGTTACGGTTTGCCGTTGCTTACTGGCACACCTTTGATCAACGTTTGGTTGACCCATTTGGTGATGGTACCGCAATTCGTCCATACGATAAGTACTCTGACCCAATGGATCGGGCACTTGCCAAAGTTGATTACGCATTCGAATTTTACAAGAAGCTTGGGGTTAACTTCCTTTGCTTCCACGATCGTGACCTTGCTCCAGAAGGCGACACTCTTCGTGAAACTAACAAGAACCTTGATAAAGTTGTTGACAAGATTGTTGAATACCAAAAGGATACCGGAATGAAGGTCCTTTGGAACACTTCCAACCTCTTTACTAATCCACGGTTCTTGTCTGGTGCTGGTACAGCTCCATCCGCAGAAATCTATGCTTATGCATGTGCACAATTGAAGCACAGCCTTGAGATTGGTAAGCGGGTTGGCTCTGAGAACTATGTCTTCTGGGGTGGTCGTGAAGGTTACGAATCACTTTGGAACACCGAAATGAAGCGTGAACAATCACACATTGCCAAGTTCTTCCACATGGCAAAGGATTACGCTAACGAAATTGGTTTCGATGCTCAAATGTTGCTTGAACCAAAGCCAAAGGAACCAACGACGCATCAATATGATTTTGATGCTGCTACGACCATTAACTTCATGCGGGAATACGGCTTGGATAAGGACTTCAAGTTGAACCTTGAAGGTAACCACGCTAACTTGGCTGGTCACACTTATCAACACGAGATTCGGGTTGCTCGTGAAGCTGGCTTGCTTGGTTCACTTGATGCTAACCAAGGTGATAAGCTGATTGGTTGGGATATTGATGAATACCCATCCAACCTTTACGAAACCACTGCTGCTATGTGGGAAGTTATTGAAAATGGTAGCATTGGACCTCGTGGTGGTCTGAACTTCGATGCTAAGCCACGTCGGACTTCCTTCAAGCCAGAAGATCTCTTCTATGGTCACATTGTCGGCATGGACAGCTTTGCCGCTGGCCTGCGGGTTGCTGCAGCTATGAAGGAAGATGGCTTCATCGATGACATTCTCAAGACCCGTTACGCAAGCTGGGATGAAGGCTTAGGCAAGGACATTGAAGATGGCAAGGAAGACTTCAAGAGCCTTGAAGCTAAGGTAATTGATACTCCACAAGCACAATTACGTGCTGCTACTCAATCTGATCATCTCGAAGAAATCAAGGATACAATTAACCACTACATGATTGAAACCTTGGCTAAGTAACGGAGATCGTTTGTTAATACAATTACACCCTAATAATTCCATCTAATTAATAACAAATAATCTATAATAAGGGTCGTGGCAATTGGTTTGCCGCGGCCCTTATTTCTGAAAGGAACTGAGTGATAATGAATAAATACGTAATTGGGGTTGACCTTGGTACCAGTGCCGTTAAGGTTTCAGCGATGGATCGTCAAGGACAGATTATTGCCCAACAGAGCTATGGTTATGAGCTTCACCAGCCACATCCGGGATACAGTGAGCAGGATCCGCGTGATTGGCTGTATGCCACAACAATTGCAATTGACCGGCTAATTCTTCGTGACGGGATTGCAGCATCAGAAATTGAGGGAATTTCTTTTTCTGGTCAAATGCATGGCCTCGTTCTGCTTGACGAACAGGGACATGTTTTGCGGCCGGCAATGTTGTGGAACGATACCCGGACCACTAAACAATGTGAAGAAATCAAACAGACACTTGGTGATCGTTTTATTGAAATTACTGGTAACCGTGCCCTTGAAGGATTTACTCTTCCTAAGTTACTGTGGGTAAAGGAAAACCAGCCAGAAATCTGGGCGAAAGCAAAGAGCTTCTTGCTGCCTAAGGATTATGTCCGCTTTGTGATGACGGGGAAACAGGCAATCGATTATTCGGATGCTACTGGAACCGTGTTATTTGATATTAAGAAGAACCAGTGGAGTAAGGAAATCTGTGATGCTTTTGACATTCCAATGTCGATGTGCCCACCGTTAATTCGATCAATTGATGAAGCAGGAACCATTAATGACAACTATTCGATGTTTTCAGGATTAAAGACAACAACGAAGGTCTTCGGCGGTGGTGGCGATAACGCTTGTGGTGCCGTTGGTGCAGGAATTCTGCAACCGAATATGGTAATGAGCAGTATTGGAACCTCTGGCGTTGTCTTAAAGTATGAACCAGATGCAAATGTTAACTACAATGGTGCTCTTCAGTACGAATGCCATGCAATTCCCGATACTTATTATTCAATGGGGGTTACCTTGGCTGCTGGCCACTCTCTAAACTGGTTTAAGCATACATTCGCTGCTGACGAAGACTTTACGACAATGGTTAATCGGGCTGCACAGCGTCCAGTAGGGGCTAATGGCCTTGTATTTACACCGTACGTTGTTGGTGAGCGGACTCCTTATGCAGATGCCGATGTTCGAGGAAGCTTCATTGGTGTAGATAGTATGCAGAATAAGTATGATTTTGTTCGGGCAGTTATCGAAGGAATTACGTTTAGTTTTCGGGATATATTAAATATCTATGATCAACATGGTCAAGATTTTGATACAGTTGTCGCAATTGGCGGTGGGGCCAAGAGTGAATTTTGGCTTCAGCTGCAAGCTAATATCTTTAATAAGAAGGTTGTATCATTAACGAATGAACAGGGACCAGGATTGGGAGCAGCAATGCTGGCCGCTGTTGGCCTAGGCTGGTTTGATTCTCTTCAAGACTGTGCTAAAGCATTTGTTCATTTTGGCAAAGCCTACCTGCCACAGCCAGCAATGGTTGCCAAGTATGATCAATTGTATAAGGTTTACCACCAAGTTTATGATCAAACCAAGGGCTTGAGTCATCAATTAATGAAACTGCGTAACGATTGGGATAAATAAAAAATATGGTGTGGTTTGAAAGAGCGAGATAGCTGCTCTTCTAAACCACACCTTTTTTAGTGTGAGGTTAGTTGCTTTCTTGAATCAGACCGTTGAAGAAATGCTTGATCGAAACTTGACCACCGGTCTGGCGCTGGCCTTGGAGGTAGGCAATTTCGTTATGGACATTTTTGTATTCATATAGATTGTTGGCATATTCTAAAATAATGTCATTTTCTGGATAGTCAATGCACATGTGGGCCAGATTGGTTAGGCCCGCCCGGATATCGCGCCGAACCCGCTGGAAGATGATCTTTTTCCCGTGTTTATCACAATGGTAGCTTTCTTCAAAATTAATTTGTTCAAAGTCGAGTTCACGTTCGATCATCATGTTGATAATACTGATGATCTCCTGACCACCGTTGCCAGCGGTGATACCAAGAAAGCGTAGGATCGATTTGGCGTTCTCTTTCTGTTTTTCTTTGTAGCTAATCGAAACAGTGTTGCTATTGGTAGCGGCGCCGCTGACAAGGTCGAGGATCTGGAGAAGGCGCTTGGACATGTCGATGTTCTGACTGGCCAGTTTAATAACAGTCTTGACCTCAGCAATGTTGAGCGGTTTCTCTAAGAAGAAATCAATTCCGCTTTTGTAAGCCCGCGTTCTGGTGGCTGGGTCGATTGCCGGGGCCATCATGATGAAGTGGGGGTAGTGGCGGCTGTCTTGAATGCGACGAATTAGTTCAACCCCGTCGATCCGCGGCATAGCAAAGTCGACGAACATGATGTCGATGCTGAGCCGCATGGCATCATCGTAGGCCTGCTGAGGGTTGGTAGTGATGCCGACGATTGAGTTATTGAAGTCGTTTTCGATGATATCCTTCAATAATTCCGTACTGTTATCGTTGTCATTGACGATGTAAAAGTTCATTGATCTAGGCTCCTCTTAATTCAATGAAGTAATATGAAGTTTTTTGAAACTCAAGAATATTTTATACCTCTGTGCGGACGTGCACAATGGATATAATTTTATCTTAGGCATCTTCCCCTAAGAAAGGGGATTTGTTTTATAAAAATCTTGGTTCCGCTTCCATTGATGTTATAATGGGCCTTGAGGAGCCGAAAAAAGAAAATTTTCTTTTGCGATTTTGTGATGTTATGCGAAGCTTCTTGAAGTATACCGGTATGATAGTAACTGTAATAACCAAGGAGGAATTAATTATGGCTTTTAATTTACGTAATCGTAGTTTCTTAACTCTTTCTGACTTCAACAAGCGTGAAATGGAATACATGCTCAACTTAGCTGAAGATTTGAAGAAGGCTAAGTACACTGGTACTGAAGCCAAGAATCTTGAAGGCAAGAACATCGCTTTGATCTTTGAAAAGAGCTCCACTCGTACTCGTTGCTCCTTTGAAGTTGGTGCCAAGGATGAAGGTGCACACGTAACCTACTTAGGTCCTTCAGGCTCACACATTGGTCACAAGGAATCTGTTAAGGATACTGCCCGTGTTCTTGGTGGAATGTTCGATGGTATTGAATACCGTGGTTTCTCACAACGTAATGTTGAAACTCTTGCTAAGTACTCAGGTGTTCCAGTTTGGAACGGTCTGACTGACGAAGACCACCCAACTCAAGTTCTGGCTGACTTCTTAACTGCTCATGAAGTACTGAAGAAGCCTTACGAAGACATCAAGTTTGGTTTCGTTGGTGATGGTCAAGACAACGTTTCTAACGCTCTGATGCTCGGTGCTGCTGTTATGGGTATGGAATACCACGTTGTAACTCCTAAGGAATTGAACCCAACCAAGGAAGTTCTGGACAAGGCAAACGCTATTGCCAAGGAAACTGGCGCCAAGATCGTTGTTTCTAACGACGTTAAGGAAGGCGTTAAGGGCATGGATGTTATCTACGCCGACGTTTGGGTATCAATGGGTGAATCCGACGACATGTGGGAAAAGCGGATCAACCTGCTTAAGCCTTACCAAGTAACAATGGATGTTATGAAGGCTACTGAAAACCCTAACGTTCTCTTTGAACACTGCCTGCCTGCATTCCACAACCTTGACACTGAAGTTGGTAAGGAAATCTACAAGAAGTTCGGTCTCAAGGAAATGGAAGTTACTGACGAAGTCTTCGAAAGCAAGCACTCCGTTGTCTTCCGTGAAGCTGAAAACCGGATGCACACCATCAAGGCTGTCATGGTTGCAACCTTAGGTGAACAAGGCTAATCAAGGGAGGACTGCTACATGGCTAAAGTAGTTGTTGCCTTGGGTGGTAATGCCCTTGGTAAGTCACCTGAAGAACAATTAAAGTTGGTTAAGAACACCGCTTCCTCACTGATCGGTTTAATCGATGCTGGTAACCAGGTTGTTATCAGTCACGGTAACGGTCCACAGGTCGGTGCAATCAACCTAGGGATGAATTTTGCAGCGGAAAATGGTAAGACGGCGGCCTTTCCATTTCCAGAATGTGGTGCCATGAGCCAAGGCTACATTGGTTACCACTTACAACAAAGTCTGCAAAACGAACTGCATAAGCGTTGGATGAATAAGAATGTGGCCACGATCGTTACGCAGATTGCGGTTGATCCACAGGATCCCGCATTCAACAACCCATCCAAACCAGTTGGTGATTTCTACACGAAGGAACAAGCTGAGCAGATTGAAAAAGAAAAGGGCTACACCTTTAAGGAAGATGCTGGACGGGGTTACCGTCAAGTTGTTCCTTCACCACTACCGAAGAAGATCATGGAACTCAACAGTATCAACACGCTGATTGAATCCGGTGATCTGGTTATCGCTGGTGGTGGCGGTGGGGTACCAGTTATCATGACTGATGATGGTCTCCAAGGTGTTCCTGCCGTTATTGACAAGGACCGGTCAAGTGCCCTTTTGGCTGACCAAATCAGCGCCGACAAGCTGATTATTCTGACGGCGGTAGATTATGTTTACGTAAACTACGGCAAGCCGGATGAAAAGGCCTTGAAGACGCTGTCGATCGACGAAGCCCATAAGTACATGGATGAAAAGCAGTTTGCTGCTGGTAGCATGCTGCCGAAGATTGAAGCCTGCCTGTCATTTGTTGAAGGTCACCCTGAACGTGAAGCAATCATTACTTCCCTCAACGGCCTTGACGATGCCCTGGCTGGCAAGGTTGGTACGGTTATCCGTGACAACTAAATAAGAAGTAAGGATGGCAATGGATTGGATAAATTCATTGCTGTCTTTTTTTGCTTTAAATTGTGATAGAATGGCACTTGTGGAAATTTTAGATTGGAAAGTGGAATGTTATGACAAATAAAAAAATCTTGGGGACGGTCATGATCATCGTAGCCTGTACCTTTTGGGGAATTTCGGGCTTGTTTGCCAAGGCCCTTTTTAACGTGAGTACCAGCATCACCTCGATGTGGGTGACACAGACTAGGATGATTTCGGCTGGTGTAATCTTATTGTTTCTCAGTCAGTTTAAGGGCGACCACCCATTGCAGATCTTTCATAATTTGCACGATGCCTGGGTGATCTTTGCTTATGGTTTCTTTGGCCTGGTACCGGTTCAGTATGGTTATTTCATGGCGGTCCAGTACGGGAACGCCTCGATCTCAACGGTATTGCAGTTTGTGGGGCCTTTTTTTATTATTGCCTACCTGGCGGCCTTTCGTCATATTCCGCCCCGTCGGATTGAAATCATCAGTGCCATCATTGCCTTTGCCGGAGTATTCATTATTGCTACCCATGGTAAGGTGAATCATCTGGCGGTTACACCGTTGGTCCTCTTTTGGGGGATGGTGGCAGCCATTGGGGTAGCCACTAATACTCTAATTCCCCAACAGATGCTACGGACTAACCGGGTGCCATCACTGGTGGTTACTGGATGGGGGCTCCTCTTTGCTGGATTATCTCTTCTGGCAATCCACCCTAGCCAGCCGCACGTTCCAAACATGCCGATTGTTTGGATCTGTTGGCTTGGTATTTTAGTGATTGGGACCTTGATTCCGTTCCAGTTGGCTAACAATTCGCTCAAGTACATTGACGCGACTACCTTCAGCCTGATGGATGCTTTTGAGCCGCTTTCTGCTACAATCGGGTCCGTGTTGATTTTTCACCTGCACATGACTGGGGCCGATGTGCTTGGCTCAATCCTGGTCATCATTGCTGTGCTGGCGATCAATATTCGAATCCCGGTTCACCATGATGATAGTAAAATTGCATAATGAAAAGCTGTTCGCCTCATTTTGCTGAGGTGGACAGCTTTTTATTACGAACCGATTGCTGGTTACTGCTGTTTTCGTTCCCACTATTCTGATCGCCAGTATGGGGCGTTTGCGCGTATAATTTCTTAACGGCCGTAACGTCAGCAGGCTGGATAGTATAGAAGGAACCAGCTGGTTGCATAACCGAGGGTTCGTTGGCATGTTGAAGACCGATAGCGTGGCCTAGCTCATGTTCAGCCGTATTGATTACCCGTTGCTGAGAATAGCCGTAGCTGGGATTGAGCAGGTAGCTGGCGTTAAGCTGGACATCGGCATGGGTGATGTAGCCGGTCATCGCATTGGTTGTTGAGTTAGTTAATCCTGCAGCGTTATTGTTGTTTTCATTGATAGCCGTAATCGTGATATCGGCCTTGGATTTATCGTTGATTTGCTTGAAGGTGAAGGCGCCAGTCCGGTTCCACTGACTGAGAGCCGACTCTGCGGCATTGCGGAGGATTGAGTTGCTGAGATCGATGTAGACTGTTGCCGTTGCTTGTGGCCAGCGTGCCCCGGTTGTTGTGGCAGTGGTGTGGCTCGGATCAACCCGTTGCTCATTCGTCGCCGGTTTGCTTCCTGTCAACTTGTTGAGACCGTTGTAGGTAAGTACCTGAAGGTCATGGATAGCGACGTTGGTATGTTGTTGGAAGAGCGGGCTGTTCTGATAGGACCAGATAAGGGCACCAAAGACAAGCAGGTAAACTAAGGGCAAGAATAGATGTTTGCGAATTGTGACCACCTCCTAATAATTGAGAGTTTATTATACTCTACCTATTGTTGTCCATAATTATGATTATTTGATGGAAAACTTGGTAGTAATTTGATAAATTGATTATGAACTAATTCACAAGACGGGGACGCATGCGGTAAAATAAAAGTAAAGATTGGGGAGGGAGTAACATGGCACATGCTTTTAAGGTTCACGTCATACTGAGTTGGGGTGAGCAGCGCGATTACCTGGTGGCAAATGATGTTGAACCAGGATTAGAGCATCGGTTGGCTACTCGCAAAAACTGGCAAGAAGTGATGCGTGGGGCGCTGATTAACGTGCCAGTTGCCCCCTACCTGCCTAGTGGTAAGCCCATGCCGCCGATTTCTACGGCTAAGGTTGTTGATGTGGTAGCAATCCCCGCTGACGACCTATCAGAAGGCCTTCAGCGGACCCGAAGCCAATTTATCATGGCCACAGTTTGGGAAAATCAAGACAGCCGGACTAACTATAACTATTTACGGCACGATTATGATCTGGCATCGCAGAGGCAGATTAAGGCAGACGTCGAATACTGGTGCGATGGAGTGGCTACAACGACTGTTGTAGCCATAACTAAGGCCCGGATTGCCGCTCAAAAAAAGAAATTTCAAAAAGAGTTAGGAAAAAGGGTTGACTAATCATGAAATATTCAGTATAGTAATGACTGTTGTATGAGACAACGTCATTGGGAATTGGCCAAGCGGTAAGGCGCAGGACTCTGAATCCTGGATCACTGGTTCGAACCCAGTATTCCCAATTTATTTTTGAGAGTCGCAATTCAATCTTTATGTTTGAATTGCGATTTTTTGTTTTAACTAACAGTCTCTGTTACAATAATGGTTAGAACAAGGAGAAAGAGAAATGGCAAGCAATTCTGATTCGATTTATTATGTTTTAACAAAGATCAAGCGGCATCCCGAGTTAATCGTGATGCAGCAGCCACGTTACACCAACACAATTATGCTCGCAATTGATGATCGGTTGAAGATTGCGGATGCAGGGTACTATTTTCCAAAACTGTCGCTGATGGTTAACCGTTTGTCGAACGATTTTGTGGCAAAAAATGAGGATCTGCTTGATGATTATTTTGCCAAGACTAATTGCGAGCAGCCGATTTACCATGATGTGTGGGTGACGACTTCGCACCTGCCGGCTAAGCGGGCTTACCTGTTGGAATTGTCCTATGAATAACATAGTATTTCAAAAAATCAAAAATTTTGATTGACAGTTCTGACGGTCTAACGTATAATCTATCTTGTACGTTACAGGACATTGCCCGCTGGTCAAATTGGTTAAGACGTCGCCCTCTCAAGGCGGAGTTACGGGTTCGATCCCCGTGCGGGTGATTTATTAGGAATGCCTCTTGCATCATATTTAATGGTGCAGGGGCATTTTTTAGTTTGGCCTATTGCTAATTTGTAATTTACTCTTAAAAACTGGTGTCGTTCATGGTAAAATTTCATTGTATTGGTTAAATTATTTGGAATAAGTAATGATAAGTAATGGTGTTTTAAATTATGCGAATTAAGAATTTATTGATAATCATAGCAATTGTTGCCGCCGTCCTGCTGATTATGCGCTATGTCCGTCAGGTCAAGGATACGCGGCGAGGCTATAACTACGTCAGCAGTAGTCGAGTGACTATCAACTGGCTGTTAGTTATTCTTCTGGTCGGCAGTCTGGTGGGAATTGGGGTTACCTCGTTTACCGGCCATAAGGATAATGCAGCACCGGTAAAGAGCAGTGAGTCATCCTCGGCGGTGGAACCAACAGCTGATGATGACGATGATGAAGGCAACGTGGTGCTCAAGTTTAAGAAGACAGCTCGCATGAATGATAATGGCGAGGCCAAGGTTAAGTTTTTGATTTCAGCAAAGACCAAGGTTGTAATCAAGGGTCACCGAAGTGGTGTGGTTGTGAAGACTTTCAAGCCAAGCAAGGGCGATGATACTGTCACTCGTTCACTCACCTTTGACATGCCAGGGACTTACGACATCACGGCCACGCGTGGAGACAAGAAGATTGTCAAGCACCTGAAGGTCAAGGGACAAACAAATAGCGAATCATCTGACAGCAGTAGTACTTCATCTGTTACGAGTCAGTCTTCAAGTAGCAGTGCCAAGGCTTCTAGCAGTGCCAATTCAGCAAATAGTATTAGTACAGCTGATAGTAGCAATAATGGCGGAGGGAGCAACAGCAATACCAGCACAAGTCTAAGAGGGAATAACGGGAGTTCATCCAGAAATCATTACTACAACGGTGGTAGCAGTAATTATGGTGGTGGTAGTGGTACAAGCACCCGGCCAGTCCATGAGAATAATGTACCGTCTACACCAGCTGGTGGTCAAGATACAACGGGAACCCTTAGCGAAGAACCATAAATATATTAAGCGTCCGAGATTATTCTCGGACACTTTTTTATTTTAAATTTTTATCGTTTAGTAGTAAAATAATCAATCGTTATGCACCTAACTATTTTGAAGGAGATGATGAGCATGGCAATTACCGATGAGGAGTTCTTTAGACGGTTGGCCGACCTGATTAAGAATATTGATAGCACGATTCAGTGTACAGAGCAGGCCTCTAACTTTCGGGGACAGGGCCTCATTATCGATCTGATTGCTCATCATGAGGGATGTGCTCAGCGGGAACTGGCTACGCTGGCCGGTGTCAAACCGGGGTCGTTGACCGAGGTCCTGGAACGTTTAGAACGCAACGGATATGTAATACGGCGGCGCGATGAGCGCGATCGTCGCGTTATAAGGGTTTTCCTAACCAAACAGGGGCAGAATTTCCGGGCTAAACTGGTGAAACAGCGAGCCGCGTTCGCCCGTCAGCTCCTCACCGGAGTTAGTCCTCAGGAACGCCAACAGTTTGTGCGCGTCGTCGATAAGATGCAGGCCCAGCTTTATAAATATAATGGTGAAACATTCACAAAAAATAACGAAAGGGATGACGAAGAGTGATTAAGATTGCCAAGAAGAACCTGGTTTGGTGGGCAACCACCCTGGCCGTAATCTTTCTATTGGTTCAGGTTGCCTGTGATCTCTACCTGCCGACGATCACGGCCGACCTTGTTAACAAGGGGATCATGCAACAGGATATGCGTTTTATTTGGCGTGAAGGTGGTCTAATGCTGCTTGTGGCGGCTATCGGTCTGGTAGCTGCAGCCGGGAATGTCTACTTTGCCGCGACCCAGTCGATGCAGGTGGGGGAGAAACTCCGTCGGCAGATCTTCAGCAAGGTACTACGCTTCTCCAACAAGGAGGTTAATGCCTTTGGGGACTCCTCGCTAATCACACGGTCGACCAACGATATTGTTCAAATTCAGAATGTGATGGTTCAGGTGTTACGGATGATGCTTCAGTCACCGATCATGCTGGTGGCTGCCTGTGTACTCGCTTATGTGCGGGAGCCACGGCTGACTCGGGTCTTTTTGATCAGTCTGCCGATCCTGGCCATTGCCGTGATAATCGTAATGTACTTTGCAGTTCCCCTCTTCAAGAGCATCCAGAAGAAGACTGATAAAATTAACTTGGTCTTTCGAGAAGGGCTAACCGGGGTTCGGGTCATCCGAGCCTTTCGTCAGGAGGAACGTGAGCAGGACCGCTTCAAGGCGGCCAACGAGGATTACACGCAGACCGGGATTAAAGCCTTTACCCTGGTCTCCTTTCTCTTTCCGGTAATGACGCTGATCCTTAGCCTGACTAACGTGGGCATCATTTTGCTGGGGAGTCATTTAATCGCCAATATGACAATGCAGGTGGGGAACTTGATTGCCTTCATGACCTACGCTACCCAGATCATGATTAGCTTTATGATGTTATCGATGGTCTTTGTTTTCGTTCCCCGGGCCTCGGCCTCGGCTAGCCGGGTTAACGCCGTCCTGGAGATGCCAATCAGTGTAGCCGATCTGCCGACAGATGAGCAGACTAAGATTGACCCAACTCATCCAGCCACTCTCAGCTTTGACCACGTTGACTTTCGCTACGACGGGGCAGAGAAACTTGCCCTCCAGGATCTTACCTTTAAGGTCAAGGCTGGACAGACCCTGGCAATTATTGGGGGGACTGGTTCCGGTAAGTCAACCCTAGTCAACTTGATTCCACGGCTTTTCAATATTGAACGTGGCCGGATTAAGGTTGACGGTCAGCCGATCGAACGGCTTAGTCAGCACGATCTTCATCAGGTGATCTCTATCACCCAGCAGAAGGCAGTTCTCTTTACTGGAACGATTCGATCTAACCTACAGTTTGGAAACGCCCAAGCGACTGATGAACAGATGTGGCAGGCCCTGGCGATCGCCCAGGCGGCTGACTTTGTCAAAGAGGCGGGTGGCTTGGATGCTGTCGTTGAGCAGAATGGTGGTAACTTCTCCGGAGGTCAGCGCCAGCGGTTGGCGATTGCCCGGACGATCATCAAACCGGCCTCAATCTATATCTTCGATGATTCCTTCTCGGCCCTTGATTTTAAGACCGACGCTGCATTGCGGCAGGCGCTGCGTCAGGACAAACAGATCCAACAGGCCGTGACGGTGATCGTTGCTCAGCGGGTTTCTACCGTAGCCGATGCGGACTTGATCATCGTGCTTGATGATGGGAAAGTGGTTGGTCAGGGAACGCACGCCGAATTGAAGGCCCATAATAAGACCTACCAGCAGATTGTTGACTCACAAATTCAGAAGGGGGATGAGGAACGTGCGGCACGCACCAGCCAAGACTAGGAAGCCAAAGCATTTTTGGCCCACAACTAAACGCCTAATCGATTACCTTCGGCCGTGGAGGGGTGGAGTCATCTTCTCCATCTTTCTGGCGATTGTCTCGGTTATTCTCTCTATCATCGCCCCGAAGATTCTTGGGGAGGCCACTACGATAATTTATAACGGAGTGATGAAGGGATACGCGTCAATTAAGGCCGGTCACCATTTGACCAGCCTGCCGATTGACTTTCACCGAATTATGATCATCGGGGTTACAGTCATCCTCTTGTATGTCTTCTCAGGACTCTTTAGTTTTGCCCAGCAGATTATCATGACCAGGATATCCCAACGGGTGGTCTACAACCTGCGTCAGGACCTGGAGGAGAAGATGGGCCGGGTCCCGGTCAGCTTCTATGATACCCATAGCAATGGGGATATTATGAGTCGGATGGTCAATGATATGGACAACATTGCCGGGACCCTTCAGCAGAGTTTTATCCAGATCATCACCAGTGTAATCACTTTTGTCGGGGTTTTAATCCTGATGATCACAATCAGCTGGAAGCTGACCTTAGTGGCGCTGGTTACCATTCCACTAAGTCTGCTCGTTGTTGCGTTTGTGGCCCCAACTGCTCAGCGGCTCTTTAGTCGTCAACAAGCTGAGTTGGGGAGAATCAACGGCCAGGTTGAGGAGACCTATGCCGGACATACGATTGTTCGGACCTTTAATAAGGAAGCTGATGAGGAGCAGCAGTTTGCCGAGAAGAACCACAGCTACTACCAGGCTGCTTGGAAAGCTCAGTTCTTCTCCATCCTGATCTTCCCCCTGATGAACTTCATTCGAAACCTTGGCTACCTGCTAGTGGCAGTTGTGGGAGCCATCCAGGTCATCCACGGTCAGATTACCCTTGGTAATGTTCAGGCCTTCCTGCAGTACACGAACCAGTTCTCCCAGCCAATCACTCAGATTGCCAACCTGAGCAGTACCATTCAGCAGACGGTGGCCTCCGCTGAGCGAATCTTCGCTGTTTTGGATGAGCCTGAGATGAGCGAAGAGTTGGTCGTTGATAAGCCGCTGACCACCACACCGGTACCGAAGATCGCCTTCAAAGATGTACGGTTTAGTTACCAGCCGGATGAGCCCCTGATCGAGGATTTCAGCCTAACGGCGCCAGCCGGACACATGGTGGCGATCGTTGGGCCAACAGGTGCCGGTAAGACTACCATTATTAACCTTTTGGAACGTTTTTACGATATCCAGGGTGGGCATATCTACCTTGATGGCCATGATACCCGGTCGATGACTCGTCACGAGTTACGCCAGCACATTGGGATGGTCCTTCAAGATACCTGGCTATTCACCGGGACGATCATGGATAACATTCGTTTTGGACGTGAGGATGCCAGTGATGAGGAGGTCTACCAAGCAGCCAAGCTGGCCTACGCTGACAGCTTCATTCGAGAGCTGCCGGATGGCTACCAGACGGTCCTGAACGAGTCGGCCTCCAACATTTCACAGGGGCAGCGTCAGTTGTTGACGATTGCCCGGGCCTTCCTGGCTAACCCCGAGATTTTGATTCTTGATGAGGCCACCAGTTCGGTTGATACCCGGACGGAGGCCCTGATTCAGAGCGCTATGAATGCCTTGCAGAAAGGACGGACAAGCTTTGTAGTTGCGCACCGCCTGTCGACAATTCGTAACGCTGAACAGATCATTGTGGTTAACCATGGTCACATCATTGAGACCGGTAATCATGACCAGCTGATGCAGGCCAACGGTTTCTATGCCGATCTGTATAATAGCCAGTTCATGGGCCAACAAATTTGATATCAAGTCGCCTAATTGGGCGGCTTTTTTTATTTTTGAAGGAAATTATCTTTTCACCATGTCAGGTTGTAAAATAAAAAGGATATTTTAAAGGAGCACAGATAGATGGAACGATATCGAGAAACAATTAAACAGCTGAATGCGATGGTCGACGATGGGGTGATCCCGGGGATGACCTATTTGATCTTTGATGGTGCTCAGGAGTGGACGATGAGTCGTGGTTGGGCTCAGCTTGAACCGACCAGGGAGAAACTTCGACCGGGGATGGTGTATGACTTGGCCTCCTTGACTAAGGTAGTGGGGACGGTTCCCGTGGTGGCGTTGCTCATCCAAGAAGGGTGCCTTCACCTTGATGATCCTGTTCAGCGATACCTGCCGGAATTTAGCGATCCACGACCAACCATCCGTAACCTGCTGACCCACACCTCCGGGATTCACGGCTA
Source organism: Limosilactobacillus pontis (assembly GCF_002940945.1). Classification (GTDB taxonomy): domain Bacteria; phylum Bacillota; class Bacilli; order Lactobacillales; family Lactobacillaceae; genus Limosilactobacillus; species Limosilactobacillus pontis_A. The sequence goes on along the minus strand of NZ_PNFV01000003.1, from coordinate 29,492 downwards.
TATTCCACACCGCGATGCATTAACATCGGACCAATTGATGACGGCCTTTCTCACTCGGCAGACAGTCGACAGCACCCTGAATCGCCAGATCCGCTATGCCGATGTCAATTACCTCTACCTTGGCTGGATTATCGAGCGGCTCTGTGGTTGTCCGGTCCAGGATGTGATTACTCAACGAGTGCTGAAGCCGCTGAGGATGACCACGGCAACTTTTCATCCTGATCCGGTTGCGGCAGTGCCGACGGAGATTCAAACAGGACGAGGACTGATCCGTGGCCGGGTACATGATCCCAAGGGCAACATTCTGGGCACTCGGTGCGGTTGTGCAGGTCTCTTCGCCAGTCTTAGCGACTTGGCAATCTTTGGCCGCCAGCTGATTGAGAATCACTTAGGCAATCTGCTTAATGCTGAGCTGATCGATGCAATGTTTGTCGATCAAACTAAGATCCCTGGGTTCCATAGCCGGTCGCTGGGATGGAAGTTGCTTCACGACCGGGCCGATGGTCACCTTCTGATCAGTCATACTGGTTTCACCGGAACCTGGCTGATCCTCGACCGCCAGACCGATCAGGGATTTATTTTCCTCTCCAACCGGGTTCACCCGACAGCAGACAACCAAGAATACCTGAACCGGCGTGATCGCATTTACGCAACTTACCTACGAGAGAAGAATAAATAAAAAGTTTGTGAAATTATTATTCAACTTTCATGTATACATTAGGCGCAGAATATGCAACTGTTCCCAATGTAATGCATAAAATGAGGGAGCGGACTTAAAATGATACATCCAGTTGCATAACTACACAAAATATTGGTAAATGGGCATTTGACAACGGTTACAATCGTGTTATGATATATTACGTAATCAAGTGAATCTCTTAAAGGAGTGATTGTATATGCAAAGTCCAATTCATGTAACATCTGAAATTGGAAAGCTGAAGACAGTTATGCTTCACCGACCAGGGCACGAAATTGAAAATGTCTACCCTGACATCCTTCATCGGATGCTTGTCGATGACATTCCATACCTGCCAATTGCACAAGAAGAACACGATTACTTTGCTGACACGCTGCGCAAGCAAGGAATTGAAGTATTATACTTCGCCAAGTTAGCTGCAGAAGCCCTGCAAGATAGTCAAGTTAAGGACAAGTTCCTTGAACAAATGCTGGCAGAATCCGGCCATGCAGCTGGTGCTGTTCACGATGCATTGAAGGAATACTTGTTAAGCATGGACACCCAAGCAATGGTTGACAAGATCATCGCTGGTGTTCGTAAGGACGAGATTGATGTTAAGTTTGTTTCACTTGCTGAAATGGCTGAAGACCAGGACTACCCATTCTTCATGGATCCAATGCCAAATGCCTACTTCACTCGTGATCCACAAGCTTCCATTGGTGACGGTATTACCATCAACCACATGACTTTTAAGGCTCGTCAACGTGAATCGCTCTTCACTGAATACATCATCAAGTACAACCCACGCTTTGCCAACAAGGGCGTACATGTATGGCGTGATCGTTACCACGACACCCGGATTGAAGGTGGGGATGAACTGGTACTTAGTGACCACGTATTCGCCATCGGTATTTCACAACGGACGTCAGCCGATGCCATTATGGACATCGCTCGGAACCTCTTCAAGGATTCCAACTACGACACGGTTATTGCTATTCACATTCCACACAACCACGCAATGATGCACTTGGACACCGTCTTTACGATGATCAACTACAACCAGTTCACTGTTCACCCGCAAATCTTGGATGAACATGGTAAGGTTGATACTTACATTCTGCACCCAGGTAAGGACGGCGAGATTGAGATTAAGCACCGGACTGACTTACAACACGTTCTGGAAGAAGCGCTTAATGAACCAGAAATCGACCTGATTCCTACTGGTAACGGTGACCCAATTGTTGCCCCACGTGAACAGTGGAATGATGGTTCCAACACCTTGACCATTGCACCAGGTGAAGTTGTAACTTATGACCGGAACTATGTATCAAATGATTTGCTGCGTAAGCACGGAATTCTCGTTCATGAGGTTCGGTCAAGTGAATTGTCTCGTGGTCGTGGTGGTCCACGTTGCATGTCCTGCCCACTTGTTCGTGAAGATCTTAAAAAGTAATTTTAGCTAACTAAAAGCAGCAAACATTATCCACTTGACTCATGGACAATCGCGAGGAAAGGGTATAATTTTGCTGCTTTTTCTAGTATTATTTAGGTGTAATCACTTTATTGAGAGGGACCGCGGATGGATCGAAAAGCGAGAAGGAAATTTATTGAGCAACTAGTCAATGATCGAAAGATTGAGACCCAGGATGAGTTGTTGCAGCTTCTTACAGAGGCCGGAGTTGAAACAACTCAGGCGACCATTTCTCGTGATATTCATGCGCTTAACATTGTTAAGGCAAATGATGGGAAGGGACATACTTACTATGTTCAGTTGCACCTGGCTCCAGAGCATGACTTCAACCGCCTTTATCAGGGCATTCATGATAATGTTCGGACGATTGAGACGGTGCAGTTCTTAAACGTCGTCAAGACGGCCCTGAATTCGAGCTATGCAACAATTCTAGCGGGGATGTTCGACGAGCTTGATATTCCGGAAGTTGTCGGAACAATCGCGGGAAATGACACCTTGATCATTATTAGCAAGGATAATGCGGATGCCAAACTGGTCTATAATCTGATTGCAAAGCACATTAATGCACGTATTGTGTAGAAACGAGGGGATATTGATGGATACTGAGAAAAAGGGTATCGGTAAGGGCGAATTAATTGCCCTGATTGTTAGTTCATGTATTGGTACTGGGATATTTGGGATCACTAGCGATGTCTCAGCTGCCGCTGCACCAGGTCCAGCATTGCTTGCCTGGATCTTTGCAGGTTTAGGTTTCTTGATGTTAGTTCTTTCACTGAACAACTTATCTGAAAAGCGGCCAGACCTTGAAGCCGGGATCTTCTCATATGCCGGCGCTGGTTTTGGACCAATGGGTGAGTTCATCTCTGGTTGGTCCTACTGGCTCTCAGCATGGTTGGGTAACATTGCCTTTGCCACGATGCTGATGGCTTCACTGGGGACTTTCTTCCCTGTATTTAAGGGTGGACAGAACGTTCCGTCAATTATTGTAGCTATTATTTTCTGCTGGTTATTGACTATTCTGGTTAACAATGGTGTTGAAACGGCCTCATTCGTTAACATGATCGGGACGATCTGCAAGGTTCTGCCACTGATTATCTTCATTATCATCATGATTGTCAGCTTCAAGAGCGGTATGTTTACTGCCGACTTCTGGGGCCGGGTTGCCAACAATGCTTCCAAGGGAACGACAACTGGTTCTACTTGGAGCCAAATGAAGGGTACCCTGATGACACTGATCTGGGTATTTATCGGTGTTGAAGGTGCCTCCGTCATGGGCCACCGTGCTAAGTCACGGAAAGATGCCCAAGCGGCTACGCTGATTAGTTACGGCCTCTTGGTATTAGCTTACGTATTGATTTCCATTCTGCCTTACGGTGTTCTGACCCGGGCTCAATTAGCTGGAATGGGTCAGCCAGCCATTGGTCATGTTCTTCAGATGACTGTTGGTAACTGGGGTTCAATTTTGATCAACGTTGGTTTGATCATCTCCACGATTGTTTCCTGGTTGTCATGGACGATGCTGCCAGCCGAAACGACGATGCTGGTTGCCGAAGACAAGGCAATGCCAAAGCTCTGGGGTGACACCAACGCCAAGAATGCTCCAACGGCTTCTCTGATGATCACTGGTGTATTGCAGACGATCTTCCTGTTCTCCCTGTTGTTCACACAAAAGGCTTACGAATTTGCTTATTCCCTTTGTGCCGCAGCTATCCTGTTCTCTTACCTCTTCGTTGGTCTTTACCAAATGAAGTACAGTAAGGAACACAGTGAATGGGGTCAATTCACGATTGGTCTACTCTCTGCAGCATTTATGCTCGCATGCATGTTCTTAGCTGGTTGGCAAGAAGTTTTGCTGGTTTCTATCAGCTTCATTCCTGGCTTCTACATCTACTACTTGGCATGCAAGGAAAACAGTCACAAGATGTCTGTTGCTGAAAAGTGGGTCATGACGTTGATCCTGGTATTATCCATTGTTGCTATCTGGCTTGTTGCTAATGGAACAATTGCTATTAGCTAATTAAACGAGTAAAATAACAATTAAATATTTAATGAATTGAGGTGATTAAGGTGAAAGACAAGAAATTAAACTTGTTTCTCTTAATCACCTTAATTATTGGAACGATTATCGGTGGGGGAATCTTCAACAGCCCTACTGACTTGATTTTAAAAGCTAACCCACTGTCAGCAGTCCTGGCCTGGTTGCTGGGAGGCTTTGGGGTCCTGATGCTGACCCTGGTTTTCTATGAGCTGTCGATTTATAAGCCGGAATTGACGGGGGGTATCTATACCTACGCTAAGCAAGGATTTGGTAACTATGCCGGGTTCAACTCTTTTTGGGGTTATTGGATTGGTTCAATCTTCGGCAACATTGCCTTTATCACTCTCTTTTTCAAGACTGTGAACAGCATGCTGGGGAGCCACCAGTTATCATCATTGGGGTGCTTTATTGGTGGTAGTATTATTATCTGGCTCTATGCCCTGATTGCCTGGCGGGGGATTAAGGGCGCCAGCATCCTGAATGCCGTAATCACGATTGCCAAGATCCTGCCTCTCCTGTTGGTTGTGGTAGTTGGAATTGGTCTTTTTCACTGGGGAACCTTTACCGTGCCGCACTGGACGACGATCCTGGCTTCCAACCAGCAGCCGGTCGCATTGCCACACCAACTGGGAGCTGCGATGAGTACAATTGTTTGGTGCTTTGTCGGTATTGAGGCGGCAGTTTCCATGTCACGGCGGGCGAAGAAGCCGGCTGACGTGGGACTGGCTACGATGATTAGCTTTGTGATTGTCCTAGCCCTCTATATCGTGATCTCTGTGGTGCCAATGGGAATCCTCCCAGCTGATAAGTTGGCAAAGTCTGCGGTGCCACTGGCCACAGTTCTGGAGGCAACACCAATTGGAGCAATTGGGGCCGATATTATCAAGATTGGCCTGCTGATCTCCTTATTAGGTGCCCTGCTGAGCTGGTATATGATTGGTCCAGAGATTGTCTACGTCACCAGTATGGACCATGACATGCCACGACCATTTTCCTTAGTCAACAGACATGATATTCCGGGATTCTCCCTAATTGTCTATACCCTGCTGATGCAGGTTTTCCTAGTGGTCCTCCTTGTACCACAGCTCCAGAAGGCGTACACAATCGCCTATACTCTGGCGGCTGCGATGACCCTGGTGGCCTACCTGCTTTCAGCTTTGTATGGTCTTAAGGTGGCCTTTGGTGAAAGGCGGGGGATCTTCTTCAAGACAGTAGCACTCTTAGCAAGCATTTATTCGGTCTATACCTTGTTTGCCTCTGGGATTGAGTATGTTTTTGCCAGTGCCCTGATCTTTGCATTAGGTATTCCGCTCTTTATCAAGTCGGCAGACCGTCTTAACCACCGCGAACGGATCGCCATGATTATCATTGCAATCCTCGGGGTAGTGGCCCTGATCCTGATTATAGCTGGTAAGATTAAGTTTTAAAATATAGCAAAAAGGCTGTCGCAAGACTCATCTGAGCTTTGCGGCAGCCTTTTATTATAGATTTAGCTTTTGCTTGATACGATCCATTCGTTGAACAATAACCGTCTCTATCAAGGTGATGACGCTGACCAGCAGGATAGCGTAGTGAGCAGGCAGGACGATGAGCGCCAGTATGAATAGCCAGGAAAGCCAGTTCCAGACACGTTCAATTCGCAGAATCCTTTGGAGACGGCGCCGACTGGCTGCTTGAGGATGGTGCTGGGCGACAAATTGTAGAAAGAGGTATAGTCGCACCTCGTAGAAGCTCTCTGCCAGAAAGATCAGCGTCAACCCAAAACTTAGTAGTGATTCCACGGGGACCTCCTTAGAAGGTTGACTTAATTTGGAGGGCTTCCTGACGACTAAGATCAGCAGTGGGGTACTTATTTTTCAGGGCCTGCAGGAGTAACGACTTAGCAATTTCACCGTTCCGGGTTAGGATTGGTCCGTGGAAGTAGGAACAATAAGTTGACTTGTAAATAGCCCCCTCGGTGTGGTCTTCTCCGTTATTACCATGGCCCGTGACAACTATTCCCAGTGGCTGTTCACCTTTACCGATGAAGGTGCGGCCGTTATGATTCTCAAAGCCGTGGTATTCTTGGCCGGTTACGGGGTTCTTGATAGTGATATCGCCTATAAAGCGGTTATTATCCTGGCTGAGGGTGTAGTGGTCAAGAATTCCCAGTCCTGGAATCTTCTCACCATTGGCGCCGATGTAGTAGTGGCCTAGCAGCTGGTAGCCACCACAGATAGCCAGCATGGGTTTATCATCATTGATGAACTTGGCGATGCCGGCCTTCTTATTGGGTAGGTCCCGGGAGACAACGAGCTGCTCGTAGTCCTGACCACCGCCGAAGAGAGCCAGGTCGAAGTCGTCGGGGTTGAACTGGTTATCAATACTGATCACCGTAACGGCGATGTCGGCGTCCATCTGCTTAGCGTAGTAACGCAGGGCGATGATGTTACCGACGTCACTGTAAGTGTTCAGCAGGTCGCCATAGAGATGGGCGAGTCGAAGATGATATTTTGCCATTAATCCATTCCACCTTTCTTGATGTATTGTTTCTCAGCCAGGAGCTTGCGTAGCTGGAGCATGGCCGTGTAGCTGGCCAGGATATAGACATGGTCGGTCGGCATCTGTTTGATTTTGTCGACTACCTTGGTCAGGTCTGGTTCGTGCCAGACGTTATCAATCCCCGCCATAGTCAGCCGGGTAGTGATGTCCTTGTAGCGCTCGCCACCAGTCATGTACTGAGGAATCTGGTGGGTGGCCAACTTCTCAAAATCACCATCCCAGATCCAGCTGGTATCAATCCCATCGGCGTAGTTTGCGTTGAGCAGGAAGGCAAAGCTGAATGGTTGGGGATCGGTCTCGATCATGTCGAGGACCTGATTGAGGCCGACCGGATTCTTAACCAAGATGATTGTGACCTGCTTTCCATCAACGTTGATAATCTCTTGACGGCCAAAGACTCGTTCGTCGGATTCAAAGGCATGTTTAATCTGGTCAGGTGCCACCCCCATGAAACGCCCCAGGGAATAGGCAGCCAGTGCATTGTAAATGTTGTAAAGTCCCCCGATGCCGATCGTATAGCGATGACCATCGATCTCAAAGGTCGAGTTTGTTGGCGTCAATTTGTCGAGCTTGGTGACGCTGTAGGTCAGTTTTGGACGTTTGAAGCCGCAGTGGGGACAGAAGTAGTCACCCAGCCCGGCGTAGGTTCGCATATGGTATTGCAGGATATGCTGACATTTTGGACAGAGCAGGCCATCGGTGTTGGCTGGAGCGTTAAAAGCTGCGTGATGCTCATGGTTGAAGCCGTAGTAGATGATAGGGTTGGGCAGTTCCTTGCTATGGAAAAGCTGCTCGTCTCCATTGGCGATGATCGTCGCCTTAGGGGCTAACTTGACCCCGCGGAGGATCTTATCATAAGTGGTGTAGATCTCTCCGTACCGGTCCATCTGGTCACGAAAAATATTAGTGAAAACGAAGGCCTTGGGGGTGATGTAGCGGCAGACAATTGGCACGTTGGCTTCGTCGACTTCGAGCACTGCCAGTCCCTTCTTCTTGGCGCGGGGAGCAGTGATGAAGGTCGTTACAATCCCCTGTTCCATGTTTGAACCAGTAGGATTAGTGAGGACCTGGTCATACTTTTCACGCAGGACCCGGACACTCAGTGCAGTGGTCAGGGTTTTACCATTGGTTCCAGTGACGATCACCAAGTCATACTTCTTGCTGAAGGATTGAAGAATATTGGGGTCAAGCTTGAGGGTGAGCTTGCCGGGAAGGGAGCTCCCACCATGCATGAAGGTGTGGAGAAACCAGTAACTTGATCGACCGGCAAACTCAGCAAATGAACTTCGAATTGACATTGAGACAATTCCTTTCTTATATTGAGATTAAATACCGTTTAATTTTAATCTTTACGGCCGTAAAAAGAAAGTTATTCGCCTAAATTACTTTGCCTGACCTATCTTCTGAAAATGGTTAGTATTTAAAAGCTTCCTGTTTTTGGATATAATGAAGAGTACTATGCAATAAAAGGAGTATCCATCGTGGCACAGCTATTTTTTAAGTATGGAGCAATGAACTCGGGCAAGTCGATTGATATCCTGAAAGTTGCCCATAACTATGAGGAGCAGGGCAAACCGGTGGTCTTAATGACCAGTGGTGTTGACAACCGATCGGGTCAGGGCGTGATTGCCAGTCGGATTGGCCTCAAACGCCAGGTGACCCCGATCATGGACGATACTAATATCTATGAATATGTCAAATCGATTGACCACCCGGTCTACTGTGTGTTGATCGATGAGGCCCAGTTCTTGAAGAAGTACCATGTTCTACAACTAATTAAGATTGTGGACGAGCTCAACATCCCGGTTATGACCTTCGGCTTAAAGAATGACTTCAAGAACGAGCTGTTTGAAGGCTCCAAATACTTGTTGATCTATGCTGACAAGATTGAAGAGATGAAGACCATCTGCTGGTTTTGCCCCCACAAGGCGACGATGAACCTGCGTATTCACGATGGCAAACCGGTCTACGAGGGTGAACAGGTGCAGATTGGCGGGAATGAATCCTACTATCCCGTTTGTCGCAAGCATTACTTTCACCCGTTGTTAGATCAAGGACAGGAGGAATAACTTTTATGGAAATGAAGGATATCTTCGATAAGTTGCAGGCGGTAGCGGACCGCTACGACGAATTGAATGAGCTAATCAGTGATCCAGCGGTGATCGCCGACTCCCAGCGTTTTATGAAGCTCTCCAAGGAAGAGGGAAGCCTGCGGGAGACTGTGGAGAAGTACGACGAATATAAAAAGGTCACCCAGACAATTACTGATGATGAGGAAATGCTGCGCGAGACTGACGATCCTGATCTGACGGCATTGACCAAGGATGAGCTGAGTGATGCTAAGGAACAGCAGGCTAAGCTGGAGAAGGAGTTAGAGGTTCTTTTGATCCCAAAGGACCCTAATGATGATAAAAACATCATCATGGAGATCCGCGGGGCTGCTGGTGGTGACGAGGCAAGCCTTTTTGCTGCCGACCTTTACAATATGTATCTTCACTATGCTGAGCGTCAGGGCTGGAAGGTCGAGGTCGTTGATAAGAATGAAACCGAGGTTGGGGGATTCAAGGAAATTGCCTTGATGATCACTGGAGATAAGGTCTACTCCAAGCTGAAGTTTGAGAACGGCGCCCATCGGGTTCAACGGGTACCGGTCACAGAATCGGCCGGCCGAGTTCACACTTCCACCGCTACGGTTGGGGTGATGCCCGAGGCCGAGGATGTTGATGTGGAGCTGGACCCCAAGGATATTCGGGTTGACGTCTACCGGTCCAGCGGTGCTGGTGGTCAGCACGTTAACAAGACGTCGTCAGCGGTCCGGATGACCCACCTGCCGACTGGAATCGTGGTTGCCATGCAGGATGAGCGATCCCAGCAGCAAAACCGGGCCAAGGCCATGCGGATCTTGAAGTCGCGGGTATATGATTACTACCAGCAGAAGGAACAGAGTGCTTATGACCAGAAACGTAAGGACGCTATTGGGACGGGAGATCGTTCTGAGCGGATTCGGACTTACAACTACCCGCAGAACCGGGTAACAGATCACCGGATCGGTTTGACCCTTAACAAGTTGGATAAGATCATGGCCGGCGACCTCGACGAGATTATCGAGGCGCTGATCGTGGCCGACCAAACCAAGAAACTGGAACAGCTGCGCAATGAGTAGGGATAGGCAGACCTACTTTGCGGCTCAGCGTTGGGCCAAGGATCAGCTGGCGGGAACTGACGTCGATCTCGAGTCGCCCCAGTTTTTGCTACAGATGCGGCATGACTGGGACGCCACTCACCTGCTCTTGCATAACCGTGACCTGATGCCAGCCGACGAACAGGCCTGGTTCTGCTCAGCTGTCCAGCGGTTGCTGGATCATGAGCCGGCTCAGTATATTGCCGGGCAGGCGCCATTTTACGGGCGTAACTTTGCCGTTACCCCGGCTGTTCTGATTCCGGAGGCGGAGACAGCTGAACTGGTTGATTGGGTACTGGCCAAGCTGCCCGACCGGCCGTTATCGGTTCTTGACCTAGGTACCGGTAGTGGGGTGATTGGGATCACCTTGGCTCTGGAACGACCCCACTGGCGGGTAACCCTGAGTGATGTTTCACCGGCGGCCTTGACGGTGGCTCGACAAAATATCCGTCGCTTTGGCCTGGACTTGCCAGTGATTGAGAGTGACCTTTTTGCCGGCATGGCTGGGCGGCACTTCGACTTGATTGTGACCAACCCGCCTTATATTGACCCGGGAGCGACCAGTATCATGGACACGGCGGTATTGAATTATGAACCGGATTTAGCCCTGTTTGCCGACGAGGCGGGCTTAGGGTTCTACCATCGACTCTTTGCTCAAGCGGGTGACCACCTGAATGCAGGTGGTCAGCTCTTTGGCGAGACTGGCTTTGACCAGGAACAGTCGATTCAGAACCTTCTCCACCGGTGTGACCACCAGGCAAAAATTGAGACCCGTCATGATGTGGCGGATAAAATGAGGATGATACACGTATGGGATTTTTTAGGCGCAGGAGGAAATTAGCGAGAATGGATACTAAGATTTTTCAATTGAGTGAGATTGATCAAGCTGCAGCTGCGATAAAACGGGGCGAACTGGTGGCGTTTCCGACCGAGACCGTTTATGGCCTGGGAGCTGACGCGACGAACGAGGATGCCGTCAAGAACGTCTACCTGGCGAAGGGGCGGCCAAGTGATAATCCGTTGATCGTTCACGTCAACTCGGTGGCGATGGTAGAGCAGTATGCTGCCGAGATTCCAGACAATGCCCGGAAGCTAATGAAGACTTTCTGGCCGGGCTCATTGACAATCATCCTGAAGATCAAGAAACATGTCCTGTCTAAGACAGTCACCGGGGGATTGAAGACGGTGGCCTTCCGCTTTCCAGACTGTCAGCCGACCCTTGATCTGATTGCCAAGGCCGGTGTGCCAATGGTTGGTCCATCAGCCAACACGTCCGGCAAGCCGAGTCCAACGACAGCTCAGCATGTCTACCACGACCTGCATGGCAAGATTGCTGGAATCCTGGATAACGGGCCAACCCGGGTTGGGGTTGAGTCGACGGTCCTGGACATGTCCACGGACCAGCCGGTGATTCTGCGGCCAGGTGCCGTCACCAAGAAAGATATTGAGCAGGTGATTGGTTCAATTGACATCAACCACCACAAGGTTGGCAAGAACGAGACTCCGAAGGCTCCTGGGATGAAGTATAAGCATTATGCCCCCAACGCCCAGGTATATATCGTCGATGCGGAAACCGACTGGGGTGATGTAGTTAAGTGGATTCAGCAACAGCCTTTCGATGTCGGTATGATGGCTGAAGAACGGATTCTCCAGCAGGCAACCCTACCAATGAACGCGATTCAATTTTCCTTGGGAACCGGGGTTCAGGACGCAAGTGCCCGCTTATTCGATGGCCTGCGCCAATTTGATGACCAGCCGAACGTCAAAGCGATTGTAACCCAAGCCTTTCCTGCTCAAGGGCTTGGGGGAGCCTACATGAACCGGCTTAATAAGTCTGCCGGTGGGGTTCATTTTGACGCCGCAATGGTCAAGTAGACTGTTTGAAGTCAACAGTTAGAATGATTGTGAGAAGATGGACAAAGTAGCTTTGTCACTTCTCATTTTTTTTGGTAGAATAGAGAAGAAATTCAAAGGAGTGTATTAGGCATGGGCAAGTTTGAAGTTATTGATCACCCATTAATTCAACATAAGTTAACGATGATTCGGGATAAGAATGTCGGGACTAAGTTTTTCCGGGAAACGGTTAAAGAGATCTCGACCCTGATGGCCTATGAGGTGGCTCGGGATATGCCAATGAAGGACGTTGAAATTGAGACGCCGATTGCTAAGACCACCCAAAAGGAACTGGCCGGTAAAAAGGTTGCTATTATTCCGATTCTGCGTGCCGGTTTAGGAATGGTTGATGGGATGACCGATCTGATTCCGGCCGCTAAAATTGGTTTTATCGGGATGTACCGTGACGAGAAGACCCTAAAGCCCCATGAATACTTCGTCAAGCTGCCGAACGACATCACGGAACGGCAACTGTTCATCGTGGACCCAATGCTGGCCACCGGTGGTTCCGCAATGATGGCCATCGAAGCGTTGAAGAAGCGGGGATGTCAAGAGAGTAATATGAAGTTTGCCTGCCTGGTTGCCGCACCAGAAGGGGTCAAGGCCGTTCGTGAGGCATACCCAGACGTTGACCTTTATGCTGCAGGGCTTGATGACCACCTCAATAAGGACGGTTACATTGTTCCTGGTTTGGGGGATGCTGGGGACCGGCTCTTCGGTACTAAGTAATTATTTATGATTGTTAAAAATGTTTACGAAGATCATAAGATTTTCGTAAACACTTTTTTATTTGTCAAATAATATTAAAATGGCAACTGATCAATTCGTAAGGGAATGTTGAAATTGTTAAATGTTGCCTGGTTACGCAATAAACGATGGCTGCTGGTGGGCTTGCTCATCCTCGGTCTGGTTTGCGTGGCCTTTACAATGAATAACCAGCGCTTCTACCGCCGGCCGATCGCCCGTGTGGTCAAGGTGACGACCGTGGGGCACCCACGGCAGACCAGCGACCAGTTCAAAAACGTTGATCACCAGTATGATCAGCGTATTACCGCGGTGATGGAGAACGGGACGAACCGGGGACAACGGGTGTTGCTTAGTAATACTTATAGTGATTCCCGGCCGATGGACCAGCGCTACCGAGTAGGCAACCGGGTCTTCTTAAGCCAGGTTCGGCACCACGGCAAGCAGCTTACCGCTAACATTATTGGTTACAAGCGGGATACGGTCCTGGTCACGGTAGCCTGGCTGGTTGTCATGATTCTCCTGTTGACGATGGGAAAGGCCGGCGCTTGGGCGCTGACCAGTGTAATCGTCAATGCCCTCCTCTTCGTCTTAGCGGTCGAATTTGACCTGCACAACAACGGTGAGCATATCATGGGGATCTTCGGTGTTCTCACGATCATCTTTGCCTTTATCAGCCTCCTGCTGGTTCTGGGACCAAGCAAGAAGATGCTAGCCACCTTCAGTGCAACCATAATCGGGACCTTCGCTGCGCTTGGCGTTAGTCTATTGGTCTTTTCCTGGACCCACCAGCGGGGAATTTATTACGAGTCAATGCAGTATGTCACCCAGGTACCCCGGCCGCTCTTTTTAGCCGAAACCCTGTTGGGATCTTTGGGGGCGGTGATGGATGAGTCCAGTGATATCATCGCAACGCTGTTCGAGCTTAAACAGTTAGAGCCTGCCGTCACACCGCATCAATTGTTTATGTCCGGTCGAAACGTCGGTAAATCAATTATGGGTCCACTAATCAATGTTCTTTTCCTGATCTTCATGGCCGACACCTTTACGTCTAGCTTGCTTTATATCAAGAATGGAAACTCCTGGGGCTATACCTTTGCTATGAACATGAGCCTGGGAACTGTTCAGAGCCTAGTTTCAGGGATTGGGATCGTGCTGGCCGTACCTCTGGTCAGTGCATTTGGTGCGTTATTGTTAGGGAGGCGATCATAAATGACAACCATTACTGCCCTTGGCCTGGTATTAATGATTCTAATGGTCCTGGTCGGCGGCAAGCAGGGCTGGTCTGCATTTCTCAGTCTCCTACTTAATTTTGGCTTTCTTTACTTTGCGATGGTGTTAATTGCCTTCCACGTGCCGCCGCTGTTTGTCACAGTAGTCACGGGGGTAACAATCCTGGCCATTACCATCTTTATGGGCGAGGATGACCTACGGACCACGGTGACCGCTTTCTATGCGTCATTGATCGTTATGGCGCTGCTAATTGCCTTTATCATTCTGATTGAACACTGGGCCCAAGTTCAGGGATTTGGTACCGAGGATAGTGACGACCTGGAGGGGATGTCAATTCTGATCGGGATCAGCTATCTGAAGGTTGCCGTGACCGTGACCGTTTTGAGTACGCTCGGGGCGATTGCTGAAGCTGCCATGGCAATCTCCTCGGGACTGACCGAGGTCTTAGAGAACCACCCGACCATCAGCAACCCCCGCTTAATCAAGAGCGGGATGGCGATTGGTCGTCAGATCATTGGAACGACCTTTAATACTCTTTTCTTCGGGGTTTTCGGTGGATTCTTAGCCCTTTTTATCTGGTTTGCGGGTCTTCACTACTCCCTGGGGACGATCATGAACAACAAAATTTTCGTGGCCGAGATGTTGGAAATCCTGATTTCTTTTATCGGGGTTCTGATTACGGTGCCGATGACCGCCTGGGTAATGACCAGGCGGCGGGGGCATCTGATCCACGATCAGCATAAGTAGAATAAACAGAAAGCAACGGTGGGCAATAAGCGCCACGGCTGCTTTTTTTGTGTGATGATCGTGGCCATTGTGGATACGATTATTGATTCTTATTAAACTTTAATCGATATTTTGTCGGGATCGTTCATAACGAAAGAAAAACCGCTGGCGCTAGGCCTGGCAACAATCAACGCTCTTAGCCAGACTTAATATTTTTTTGAATTTTTCCTTAAATAATGATATATTACTAGACGTAACTTGGGCTAGCTCGTCTTTTACAGCGACTTTTAACCAACTTACAAGCCAAATTATTGTTATAAGGAAAGAGGTGGAATATGAATGGGCGGTGATGCTTTAACTTTTAAGCTTTTCGGACTCACGTTCAATACAACGAACATTGTCTCTGGACTGATTATTTACGCAATCGTGTTCTTCACTCTTTACGGGATGTCACGAAAGATTCAGATGAAGCCAACAGGCGCGCAAAATGTCTTTGAGTGGTTAGTTGATTTTACAAATGGAATTGTCCGGAGTCAGATGCCAGCAGCAGAGCAGGGACGTTACAGCTTCTTTGCTTTTGTGCTGTTTGTCTTTATCTTCTTCGCTAACCAATTTGGGTTGATCTTCCAGTTCCATTGGAACGGGGCAGAAGTGCTTAGAAGTCCAACGGCGGATCCAGTTGTTACGCTGACCTTCTCACTGATGGTAATGGCTTTGGCACACTTTGCCGGTGTTGCCCACAACGGCCTTGGGGGTTACCTCAAGAACTACACTAAGCCATTTACCCTGATGCTGCCAGTCAACATCATTGAAGAGTTTGCAAACTTCTTGACACTGGGTCTTCGTATCTTTGGTAACATTTTTGCTGGTGAACTGTTAATGAGTTTGATTGCCAATATGGCCTTCTCACACGGTGCCTTAACAATCATTCCGGGATTGCTTCTGGAATTGGCATGGCAAGGCTTCTCCGTATTTATCGGTTCAATCCAGGCTTATGTCTTTGTAACATTAACGACGGTTTATATTTCTCGGAAGGTTTCCGAATAATAATCTCTAAGGAGGAATTTTAAAATGGCATTAGGAGCAATTGCTGCAGGACTCGCGGCTATGGGTGCCGCTATCGGTGGTGGTATTGGTGATGGTATCTTAATCGGACACACTGTCGACAGTATCGCACGTCAACCAGAATTACAAAGTAGATTACAAGCAACGATGTTCATTGGTGTTGGTTTGATTGAAGCCATGCCTATCATCGCCATCGTTATTGGCTTCCTTGTTATGAACAAGTAATTGTTGAATCACAATTTGATTTTTTTACAACAAGGAGGTGTCAATAGATGTTTGTGAACAGTGTGTTAGCTGAATCGAACAGTTTATACATTGGGGATCTTGTCTTCTACATCGTCACCTTCATTATTCTGATGTTGCTGGTCAAGCACTTCGCATGGGGACCAGTTACCGACATGATGAAAAAGCGGGCAGACAAGATTGCCAGTGATATCGACAACGCGGCGCGGTCACGGGAACATGCCGAAAAGATGGCTGCTAAGCGTCAGGCGGAACTGCAAAATTCACGTCAGGAAGCTGCAGACATTGTAAGCAATGCCAAGAAGTCGGCTGAAACACAACGAGCACAAATTGTTGAGGCAGCACAAAATGATGCTCAAGCCCTCAAACAACAGGCACAACAGGATGCGGATCAAGCACGTCGCGATGCGCTGAATGGTGCCAAGGATGACGTTGCAAACTTATCTATTGAGATTGCTTCCAAACTCATCCAAAAAGAATTAAAGGCAGACGATCAAAAGGAATTGATCGACTCCTACATCGAAGGGTTGGTAAATCATGAGTCTTGATAAGAAGACAGTTGCGGGGCGTTACGCTCGGGCACTGTTCGAATTGGTCGATGAAGACAATGAACTCGATCAGACTTATCAAGAATTGATTGCTTTACGCCAAGTCTTTGAGGACAATGAGAGCCTGGAATCCGCACTAGCGGGTGTCCAACTGTCACTCGATGAAAAAAAAGCATTAGTTCAGGATTTGCAGCAGGGAACTTCCCAATACGTTACGAACCTGATTCAAATGCTTTTTGATTACGGCCGCATGGATTGCATGGTCGCAATTATTGATGAGTTTGAACGGCGGTATGACGCTAAGAATAAGCGGATGCATGCTGACGTTGTCACAGCGATCCAACTCGATAAACAACAACGGGATCAACTGAAGACAAACCTGGCCAAGCGTTTCGGCGCCACCGAGGTTGTCTTAAGCGAACAGGTTGATCCGGAAATTTTAGGTGGGGTTATTGTCCATGCCGATCATAAGACCCTGGACGGTAGTCTCAGCTCAAAGATTAAGCAAATTCGTCGTTTACTAGTTAGATAAAATAGATCTTTTGTTAAAGAGGTGAGACCTTTATGAGCATTAAAACTGAGGAAATCAGTTCACTCATCAAGAAACAGCTTGCCAACTACCAAGACCAGGTTTCTGTTGAAGAAACGGGAACGGTTACCTATGTTGGTGATGGTGTTGCTCGTGCCGATGGCTTGGAAAACGCCATGGCCGGTGAGTTGCTCGAATTTAGCAACGGTGTTTACGGAATGGCCCAAAACCTCGAAAGTAACGATGTTGGTATCGTTATTTTAGGGGACTTTACGGGAATTCGTGAAGGTGACACCGTTAAACGGACGGGTCGAATCATGGAAGTACCCGTCGGTGATGCATTACTGGGACGGGTTGTTGATCCACTAGGCCGGCCAATTGATGGTCTGGGCGAGATCAAGACTGATAAGACACGTCCAATCGAACGGAAGGCTCCAGGGGTTATGGAGCGGAAGAGTGTTAGTGAACCATTGCAGACTGGGATCAAGGTTATCGATGCCCTGGTTCCAATTGGTCGTGGTCAGCGTGAGTTGATCATTGGTGACCGGAAGACCGGTAAGACCGCTATTGCGTTGGACACGATTATCAACCAGAAGGACAAGGATGTTATCTGCATCTACGTTGCCATTGGTCAAAAGGAATCAACTGTACGGGCTAATGTAGAAACATTGCGCAAGTTCGGTGCTATGGACTACACGATCGTTGTATCCGCTAGTGCTTCTAACCCTGCGCCAATGCTGTACATTGCGCCATATGCCGGTGCCGCAATGGGTGAGGAATTCATGTTTGGCGGCAAGGATGTCTTAATTGTTTACGATGACCTGTCCAAGCAGGCCGATGCCTACCGTGAACTTTCTCTGATTCTGCGTCGTCCTCCTGGCCGTGAAGCTTACCCTGGTGATATCTTCTACACCCACTCACGGCTGCTGGAACGGGCTGCGCGGTTATCTGATGACCTTGGTGGTGGTTCAATGACCGCCTTGCCAATCATTCAGACCCAGGCCGGGGACGTTTCCGCATATATTCCAACCAACGTTATTTCTATCACCGATGGTCAGATCTTCCTGGACGCCGATGAATTTTACGCTGGTCAGCGGCCAGCCATTGATGCCGGGACTTCAGTTTCCCGGGTTGGTGGTGACGCCCAGATCAAGGCTATGAAGAAGGTTGCCGGTACCCTGCGTCTGGATATTGCTTCCTATAACGAGTTGGCATCATTTGCCCAATTCGGTTCTGACCTTGATGATGCGACCCAGGCCAAGCTGGCTCGTGGTCAGCGGACGATGGAAGTCTTGAAGCAGGGCTTGCATCAACCTCAATCAGCAGCCCAACAAGTTGTAACGCTGTTCGCCCTGTCCCACGGATTCATTGATAAGATTCCGTTGGATGATGTTCAACGTTACGAGAGTGAACTGGCTGCTTACATGCATGCTAACCACCAAGACCTTTATGACGATATCACTAAGACTGGTAAGCTGCCGGAAGGCGACAGCTTGCAAAATGCGGTTGCTGACTTCTCCAAGTCATTCCAGACGAGTGACAGCCAGAAGAAGGCCGCTGCTGCTAATAAGTAGTTAATGATAGTTAGTCGAAAGGACGGTGAGATTTAGTGCCAGCTTCACTTGCTGCAGTTAAACATAAAATTGAATCTACGAAGAGTACTCGGCAAATCACGTCTGCGATGCAGATGGTTTCAACTGCTAAACTGAACCAAATTCAACACCATACCCAAACCTACGAAGTTTATGCTGAGAAGGTTAGACAAATGTTGGCTGATCTGGTTAAATCTCACAGCGCAACATCTGCTGCTTCGCAAGATGATGTTTACGCTGCACTATTCAAAAAGCGTCCGGTTAAGAAGACCGGGATCCTGGTAATTACCTCAGACCGGGGCCTCGTTGGTAGTTACAACAGTAACATCATCAAGGATACTATGAGCCTGATGGATAAGCACAACCTGACCAAGGATAATACCGTCTTCTTGACGATCGGAAAGACCGGAACGGAATTCTTCAAGAAACGCGGCATGAACATCGTGTACCAGTATTCTGGGGTCAGCGATGTCCCGTTGTTCCGCGAAGTGCTGCCAATCGTCCGGACAGCTGTCCAGATGTACAATGACGGTGTCTTCGATGAGTTGTACACGGTTCATAGTCACTATGTGAACCGGATCACGTCACACGTGATGGTTCATAAGGCATTGCCAATCACCGAGAAGACTCTGTTGAACGCTGACGAGCTAGCCCAATTAGCGGCCAACGATCAGCAGGATAGTCCGGCAAACGGTGAAAGCGGTGATGTTATGACCGCACACGTTTCGGCTGAATATGAATTTGAACCGTCAGATACGGCAATTGTTTCTGCACTGGTTGAACAGTACGCGGAGAGTGCCTTGTATGGAGCAATCTTGGATGCCAAGACATCTGAGCACTCATCAAGTGCCAACGCCATGCGTTCTGCCACCGACAATGCTGATGACATTGTTTCAACATTGCAATTGCAATATAACCGAGCACGGCAAGCAGCCATCACCACCGAAATTACTGAAATTACCGGTGGGATGACCGCACAAGAATAATTTCAAACGTAGGAGGAAACAACATGAGTACTGGTAAAGTTCTCCAAGTTATCGGGCCAGTTGTCGATGTTGAGTTCCCCTTAGACGAAAAGCTTCCTGAAATTAATGATGCCTTGAAGATTAAGGAAAGTGATGACAAAGTCTTAACGACTGAGGTTGCCCTGGAATTGGGTGACGGGGTCGTACGGACGATTGCCATGGACGGAACCGACGGTCTTCAACGGGGAATGGAAGTTGAAAACACTGGTGCCGCAATTAGTGTGCCAGTTGGTGACGATACTCTTGGTCGGGTATTTAACGTCTTAGGTGAACCAGTTGATAACGGACCGAAGTTTGGTCCAGATGCTAAGCGGATGCCAATTCACCGTGACGCACCTAAGTATGACGAATTGAACAACAACACGGAAATCCTGGAAACCGGGATCAAGGTTATTGATCTCTTGGCTCCATATGTCCGTGGTGGTAAGATTGGTCTCTTCGGTGGTGCCGGTGTTGGTAAGACCGTTTTGATTCAGGAATTGATTCATAACATTGCCCAAGGGCACAATGGTATTTCTGTCTTTACGGGGGTTGGTGAACGAACCCGTGAAGGTAACGATATGTACTATGAGATGAAGGCTTCTGGGGTTCTGGAAAAGACAGCCATGGTTTATGGTCAGATGAACGAACCACCGGGTGCCCGGATGCGGGTTGCCTTGACTGGTCTGACGATTGCGGAATACTTCCGTGACGTCAAGGGGCAGGATGTGCTGCTCTTCATCGATAATATTTTCCGGTTCACTCAGGCCGGTTCAGAAGTTTCTGCCCTGTTGGGGCGGATTCCTTCGGCCGTTGGTTACCAACCAACGCTGGCAACTGAAATGGGTCAGTTGCAGGAACGAATCACTTCTACCAAGAAGGGTTCCATTACGTCGATTCAGGCTGTTTATGTTCCTGCCGATGACTATACCGACCCAGCTCCAGCTACTACTTTTGCTCACTTGGATGCTACTACCAATCTGGAACGTCGGCTGACACAAATCGGTATTTACCCAGCCGTTGATCCACTGGCCTCAACTTCAACTGCCTTGACGCCAGAAATCGTTGGTAAGGAACACTATGAGATTGCAACACAGGTTCAACACGTTCTGCAACGGTACCACGAACTGCAAGATATCATCTCTATCCTGGGGATGGATGAACTGTCTGACGAAGAAAAGACGATTGTTGCTCGTGCACGGCGGATTCAGAACTTCCTGTCACAGAGCTTCAGTGTTGCTTCACAATTTACCGGTCAACCTGGTAAGTACGTTCCATTGAAGGACACCATCAAGGGCTTCAAGGAAATCCTGGAAGGTAAGTATGACGACCTGCCGGAAGAAGCATTCCGTTTGGTTGGACCAATCGAAGATGTTGTGGAAAAGGCAAAGAAATTACAGGCGGATTCTGACGAGAGCAGTAAAGATTAGGAGGGGATAATTTATGGCTGACAGTAAATTTAAGGTCACGATTATTACCCCTGACGGCACTGTTTACGACAATGATAATGCCACGATGATCATTATGAACACTTCTGGTGGTCAGATGGGGATCATGGCCAATCACGTGCCCCTAATTGCCGCGCTGGAAATCAGCACCGTGCGGATTAAGCACAATGAAGGTACTGCCGAAGTTGCTGCCGTTAACGGTGGGATCATCCAATTCGATGGTCACCAGGCCTTGATTGCGGCCGATAGTGCTGAAATGCCTGAGGAGATTGATATCCAACGGGCAGAAGAAGCCAAGAAGCGGTCCGAATCAGAGATTGAAAAGGCTAAGCGCGAACATAATCAGGATGACTTGGCACGGGCGGAAGTCCACCTTAAGCGGGCGATTAACCGTCTAAATACCTCTAAGCTCATCAAAAAATAGGAACAACTCAAAAGAGGGTTTCACCAGATAAGGGATTGCAACACGGGAACGTGGATGCGATCCCTTTATTGTTTTCTTGGTTGATAACGGTCATAATGCTCTTATAATTGGTGGGGAAGGGCGGCTAATTATTTTAATTCGGTTAAGCTTTCTTGGTATGGCCACCCGGCTAGTTATGATATGATAAAATACAAACGTTTGTGAGGAGGATAACGCTTGGAACTGACGGGAATACATGCACTAATTGAGATTGTGGTTCAGTTGCTGTTTGTGTGGCTGGCCTTTAATGCAATTCAAGGCTTTCATGTTGAACGCTACTTCAAACGGCCACCCCGTACTCTGCCGCTGGCAATTGTTTTAATGGCAACGGCAGTGGGGTATCTATGTGCCAGCTTTTTCCTGAATATTATCAGTGCAATTGGTAACTTGGTGTATCTTGTTCGCTAGGAATTGAGGGAGGAAACAATGGAAAAAATGGTAATCAAGGGCGGGCGGCGTCTAACCGGCCGTGTCCATATTGAAGGTGCCAAAAATGCGGCACTTCCGATCCAGGCTGCCAGCCTTCTGGCGACGGTTGGCAGCTTTCGGTTGACCAATGTACCGCCGCTTTTGGACATCATCACCATGAATCACCTTCTTAAGTTCCTGAATGTGGCAGTGGCCTTTGATGAGACGGGACACGAGCTTTTACTAGATGCCCAGAAACCGATCGCCAACGAGGCTCCCTTTGAGTACGTCGATGAGATGCGGGCTTCCCTGTTAGTGATGGGGCCGTTGCTGGCTCGGACTGGTCACGCCAAGGTAGCCTTGCCAGGTGGCTGTGCGATCGGTTCACGCCCAATTGATCTTCATATCAAGGGGCTACGGGCCCTAGGCGCCCACGTTGACCAGCGCGATGGTTATATTGAGGCTCATGCTGCCCAACTAATGGGAGCGCGGATCTATCTTGATTTTCCTAGCGTGGGGGCGACCGAAGACTTAATGATGGCTGCCACCCGGGCCACCGGAATCACGACGATCGAGAACGCCGCTAAAGAACCCGAGGTCATCGACTTGGCCAACTTCCTAAATAAGATGGGCGCCCGGGTTCACGGTGCCGGAACGTCGGTCATCCGCATCCAGGGGGTTAACTTTCTTCACGGCTGTGAGTACCGTCTGATGCCGGACCGAATCGAGGCTGGGACCTTCATGATTGCTGCGGCAGTCACTAACGGAGATGTTCTGGTGGCTGACGCGATTGCCGAACACAATGCCTCCCTGATCGCTAAACTTGAGGAAATGGGGGTAACCGTCATTCGTCAGGATAACGGTATTCGGGTCTTGGGGACGGCGGTTTTACTGCCGACTAATATCAAGACGATGCCTTATCCGGGTTTTCCGACCGACCTGCAACCGCAGATCTCGGTGCTTCAGCTTCTGGCTAACGGGGTCAGTACTCTGGACGAGCGAATCTTTGAGAAGCGTTTTATGCATCTTGAAGAGTTGCGGCGGATGAATGCAAAGTTCCAGATTAGTGGACCAGTGGCGGTTCTGGATGGGCCGACCAAGTTTAGTGGTGCTGAGGTGACCGCCTCTGACCTCCGGGCGGGGGCAGCTCTTGTGTTGGCTGGCCTGGTTGCGACGGGAATTACCCAGGTTCGCAACATCGCAGAAATCGACCGGGGATACTATCACTTTCAAGAGAAGTTGCACGCCCTCGGTGCTTCAATTGATCGGATTGACATTGCGGACAAGTACAGGTTGTCACCGGACCATCCCACTAATGAAACTAACCATGACTGATCCGCAGCACGGATGATATTATGGTATAATACGAACGATATTAACTTAGAATAAAATCTTTCACGAGAAGGAGCAGTAAATAATGGCACAAGATATTGGTATTGATTTAGGGACAGCCAACGTGCTGATCTATGTTCAAGGCAAGGGAATTGTCCTGAACGAGCCTTCCGTTGTCGCAATCGACACCCAAACCAACAAGATCCTGGCAGTGGGTTCCGAGGCCTACCGGATGGTAGGACGGACGCCAAGTAACATCCGGGCGATCCGTCCATTGAAGAACGGGGTCATTTCTGACTTTGACGTCACGGAGGAAATGTTAGCTTACTTTATCGGTAAACTAAGCGTCAAAGGCTTTATGTCCAAGCCAAATATTTTGATCTGTGCGCCAACTAATATTACCGAAATTGAGCGCAAGGCGATCATCCAGGCTGCCGAGCAGTCTGGTGGTGGCAAGGTCTACCTAGAATACGAGCCTAAGGTTGCGGCCATCGGTGCTGGTCTCGATATTTTCAAACCACGAGGTAGTATGGTTATCGATATGGGTGGTGGAACCAGCGACATTGCCATCCTCTCCTTGGGTGACATTGTTTCTAGCCGTTCGATTCGAATGGCCGGTGACAAGCTTAACAATGACATTGCTGCCTACATCAAGGATAAACATGGCCTGGTTATCGGTGAGCATACCGCTGAAAATATCAAGATGAAGATCGGAACGGCTTTAAAGTCAGATAAGCCGGCCGAGATGGACGTCCGGGGCCGTGATGTAGCCAGTGGAATGCCAAAGCAGATCACGGTTAATGAGAACGAGATCGAGGAGGCCATCCATGATACCCTGGAGCAGATCTTAACGGCCACCGTTAATGTTTTGGAGACCGTGCCGCCGGAATTGGCTAGTGACATCATCGACCGGGGGATCATGCTTACCGGTGGGACGGCTCTTCTGAAGGGAATTGACCAACTCTTCAGCGACCGCCTTAAGGTACCGGTTGTTGTTTCCCAGAGTCCGCTGGATAACGTGGCTAAGGGTGCCGGTGAAATGCTGGAACGGATGCAGAAGACCGATCGAAAGAAGTAGCATTGATGGTTCAGGTATTATGTAAAATAGTACGGTGGTATCAGCGGGTGATCTCGGCACGGCGACAGATACGGGTCTGTCGCTACTATCCCAGTTGTTCTCAATATATGTTGGAGTCCTTGGAACGTTTCGGGTTAAAGGGCTCTCTTCTGGGCATTGCGCGGATCTTGCGTTGCCATCCGTTTGCACGCGGGGGATATGACCCGGTACCTGATCATTTTACGTTTCGACGCAAATACTAAGTAAAAGGTGAAATTGTGGCTAAAAAAGACAAAAAGATTGAAGTAAGTGTTAAGGATATTGAACGGCAGAATCAACCGGTTCAACAGATCTTCATTGGTGAACGGCTGATCGGCGAGGTGGTAACGGATAACGATCGCTTCAAGGCCCTGTTGACAGCGGATCAGAGCGAGTTCTTCGTTCATTCGCAGGAGGAAGGCCTGGAGATGGTTCTCCAGCAGTACCACCTGCACCAGCACTAACGCGATACCGTTCTCTTTGAAAATAATTGAGTAAAGGAGTTAGGTAATGCAACGTTCGCAAAGTGATGAAGAAAGTCGAATTGACTGGGGGATTATCTTCTGTGTCCTCCTTCTGGCCTTAATTGGTTTGGCCTCGATTTACGTGGCGGCTGTCCATGACCGGCAGCAGACTAGCGTAGCTCGACAGGTAATCACCCAGCTGGTATGGTATGCAATCGGTACGATCTTAATCGTAGTGATCATGCAGTTTGATTCGGAGCAGCTCTGGAAGTTGGCACCGATTGTCTATTGGCTGAGTATCTTCTTGATGTTTGCCATCCTGGTATTTTATAGTCGCTCTTATTACGCTAGTACGGGTGCAAAAAGCTGGTTTGCCATTGGACCGTTTACCTTCCAGCCTTCGGAAATTATGAAGCCGGCCTATATCTTGATGATGGGGCGGGTAATCACCACGCACAACAATCGTTACAGTGTCCATACTGTTCAGTCCGACTGGCGGCTGATTGGGACGATGTTTCTTTGGTTGTTGCCAATTCTGGTTTCCCTTCACTTCCAGAATGACTTCGGGACGGCCTTGGTCTTCTTTGCTATTTTCTGTGGGATGGTCCTGGTTTCCGGGGTTACCTGGCGGATTATTGCTCCGGCGGCCATCGCCTTGACGGTGGTTGGTGGCTCGGCTCTAGCGATGGTTACCTCCTCGATTGGTCGGCGGATACTGGAGCACGTTGGCTTTCAGTCCTATCAGTTCGACCGGGTTGATACTTGGTTACATCCCGAGCAGGATACGACTAATCAGGGCTACCAACTTTGGCAGAGTATCAAGGCAGTTGGTTCCGGTGGAATTACCGGGACAGGATTCAATAATTCCAAGGTTTACGTACCAGTACGGGAGTCCGATATGATTTTCTCCGTGATTGGTGAAAATTTTGGTTTCATCGGTGGGGTTCTCCTCATCCTGATCTATTTGCTCTTAATTTACCTGATGATTCGTGTTACATTTGATACTAAGAATGAGTTTTACGCCTATATCTCAACCGGGGTCATCATGATGATCCTCTTCCACGTTTTTGAAAATATTGGGATGAATATCGGATTGCTACCCCTAACTGGTATTCCGTTGCCGTTCATTAGTGCCGGGGGGTCTTCTTTGATCGGTAACCTGATCGGGATTGGAATGGTAATGTCGATGCGTTATCACCATCATTCTTATATGTTTAGCAACAAAAAAGAGTTTAGATAGTGGGGTAATTAGATAATGGCTGCGAAAAATAACTACTTTTGGACTAAGAAACTCGATAATGGTAATACGCGAGTAGGCCTAAATGATCAAGGTCGTGATGATCTGGGGCAGATTAGCTTTATCGACGTGCCAGCCAAGGGGACTGTCTTGAAAGACGGCGGCAAGTTTGTTTCCGTCGAGGCTGAAAAGGCGGTTACTGACCTGGACAGTCCAGTTGCTGGGACAATTGTGGCGATTAACGACCAGGTTGTTGACGACCCGGCTGGCTTGGATTCGGCTGACGAGAACCAAAATTGGATCGTCGAAGTTAAGTAATGAGATGATGTAAAGCAACCGCTGATGAAGGTCAGCGGTTGTTTTTATTTATTCCATTGGCGGGACTAGTTAATCATGTTATACTTAAGTTTCTAGGAATGACGGATTAAATAGAAAATAATATATAAGGTGGTATTTCAAATGGCTAAGAAGTTACGGATTGCACTGCTTTTTGGTGGGAATTCCTCTGAGCACGACGTTTCCAAGCGTTCAGCCCACAATATCTATGATGCCCTTGATAAGGACAAGTATGATGTAAGCCTGTTTATGTTTACCAAGGATGGGATCCTGCTGAACAACGCAGCCTCCCAGCGAATCTTTGACGGTGAGCCGGAAGATGAGGTTGTCAAGGACGCTTACGCAAAGATGGACCTGACTCAGCCTCTAGCCCCGATTATGGCCCTAAATGAGCTGAAGACGATTGACTTCTTCTACCCGGTTATCCACGGAAACCTGGGCGAAGATGGGACTATTCAGGGACTTTTCAAGCTCCTGAACAAGCCTTACGTTGGTTCCAATATTGCAGCGAGTGCGATGGCCTTTGACAAGGATCTAACCAAGAAGATCCTGACTGAGGCGGGGATTAGGAATACCCCCTACGTTCTGCTGACACCGGAGAACCGGGCTGACTACTCATGGGGGCAGATTGAGGAACGCCTCGGCGACCTCGTTTTCATTAAACCAGCCAAGCAGGGATCCTCGGTTGGGATTCACCGGGTTACTAACGCTGACGAGTACGAGGCAGCCCTGGACGACGCTTTTAAGTACGATTTCAAGGTTTTGGCCGAACAGGGAGTTGCCAACCCGCAGGAGGTTGAGATTTCTATTCTCGGGAACGAGCACCCGATTGCTTCCAAGCTAGGAGCAATTCGCGTTCCAGAGGGTGATCCTTTTTATGATTACGAGAATAAGTTTGTCGACGCCAGTGGGGTTATTTTTGAGTTGCCGGTCAAACTACCTCAGTACCTCACTGATGAGATCACTGAGATGGCGCTAAAGGCTTATAAGGCGCTCGGCATGAAAGGAATGGCCCGGATCGACTTCCTGGTTGACGAGAACAACGTACCATACCTGGGTGAACCCAACACCCTGCCAGGCTTTACGAATATCAGCCTTTACCCGCAGATGTGGGAAGTTTCCGGAATTAGTTACTCAGAACTGATCGATCGGCTAATTGAACTGGGGCTGGAAGAATTTAAGCGCAACAGCCAGATTACCTATGACTTCAAGGAATTGGGCACAGAACGCGTCGGTACGAAGAAATTTAATTAAAATTTTTTTGAATGATATTGTTAAAAATGAGTGGTGATGCTAAGATAATTAGTGTTATTGCCCATTTTTGTTTTTAAAGTAAAAAACAGGTCCGGCAATGGGTAAATAATAGCATAGGCAAAAGAGACGACAAAGGACTAATTACTAGCAAGGATATTATAATAAGTGTTATACTTCTTACAGAAAGTAAATAATATTTTGTTGTTTTAAGTAACCTGAGAGAGATAATTTATTTGAGGATGATAACCAATGAAACTCCGTGGAGACGTTTTAAAACAAATTCGCCGCAAGAGGGGCTTGTCGCAAACCGCATTAGCCGAGGGCATCTGTACTCAAGCGACGATTAGCTTGATGGAAAAGCAAAACCGATTACCAAAGATGGACATCTTGACTGCAATTTGTGAGCGGTTAAATATTTCGTCAGATCGGATCGTTGAAAACGAGGTTAGTGGAGTTAACGATACCTTCAACAAGGTAATTGACCTGCTGACGGCGCACGAGTACGACAAGGCCGAAAAAATGCTCGATGCGATTAAGGTCAAGCAGCTCGATAGTGACTTTGATAAGCAGCGCTACTATTACCTGTTGGGGATGGTCCAGGTTGAAAACGACCAGATTGACGATGCCATCTTTAATTTTGAATTAGTCTTGACTCAATTTGCTACAACGAGCGCTAATATTTATCTGGCTATGACGACGGCTGGGATGGCATTGGCCTACCTGAAGCGTAATGATCGTGAACGAGCTATTCGCTTGACCAACCGATCAGTTAAACTGATCGATAACAAGAAATTGATCGGTAGTTTGCACCAGTGGGTATCAATCAACGATCAGATTGCCAGCCTCTACCTTGAGTTAGGTGATCCGGATAGCGCCATTGAGATGGTTAATCGTGGGATTAAAATGTGTCGGGCACACGATTCCCTGTTCCTGCTTGATGAGCTTTACCTGTGTCTGGGACGTTGCTACATCGCCAAGGGCGAGCAGAAGGATGCTAAGCAGGCTTTAGAGATTGCTAAGAGTCTCAGTATTGCCCGTCACGGGACTTTGATGGAAGAAGATATCGAGACCGAGCTGGAAAAGCTCTAATAAATTTAAAAGCTATTATTAAGAAGAACCGTGTTCAGTGTTAACTGGACATGGTTCTTTTTTATTGGCTTATTGTTACGGACAAATATATTTTAAAATAAAATTTGAACGTATTTTCACAATATAAATTGTCTGAAAACGTTTTATTATAAGTGATTCATCTTATATAAGCTTTTAATATTCACAATTAGTCCTAACTAATTTGTAAATTTTCCTCTTGATTTATACGTACAAATAAGATAATATAATAATCGTTCAATGAATACGTTTTCATGAGTGAGCAAATTATCTTAGCAAGTATGTTAAGGAGGATGAATGTAATGGCAAAAGCCAACAAAAAAATCTCAAGTGCATTTATCTACTTCTTCGGTTCATTCGGAGGAATCCTCTTCGGTTATGATATCGGGGTTATGACGGGTGCATTACCGTTTCTGCAAACCGACTGGCATCTAGAAAATGCCGCCGGGCTGGTCGGCTGGATCACTTCAGCCGTCATGTTTGGGGCTATCTTCGGGGGTGCTCTGGCCGGACAGCTTTCCGATAAGTTCGGACGGCGGAAGATGATCCTGATGTCGTCAATCGTCTTCATGATCTTCTCCATCCTGTCTGGTGTTTCACCAGATATGGGTGAGGCCAGTGCCTATTACCTGATTATTGTTCGGATGCTTCTCGGGCTGGCGGTTGGTGCCGCTTCTGCCTTGGTACCGGCTTACATGTCAGAAATGGCGCCAGCAGATAAGCGGGGGCTATAATGCCCTCTAAGTATACAGATGAAATAGAAAATTCATCTTATATACTTGGAGGGCATTTTTTGTGGATAGGAATTCAAAATATAGTACAGAAGAAAAGCTATCGATATTAAACGAATTAAGTCATTCTAG